>NZ_CP180553.1:0-2357 GCF_047778105.1 Neptuniibacter sp. QD37_11
CCCAACAGCCGTAGATGAAGTAGCCGCATCTAATCTTACAGAAGGTGGAGCAGGAGATAGCGGTAACCTTCTGGATAACGATACCCAAGGTGCTGATGGTGCGAGCTTGACCCATGTTGATTTGGGCAGTGGTTTTGTAGCGATCACCAGCGGTAGTGATCTTGGTGGAGGCACCTACGGATTTAGTGTGACAGGCGTAGGTGATTATAGCTTCCACGCCGATGGTAGCTGGAGCTTCACGCCAGCAGACAGTGTTGATAATACCGGTGATGTGGATGTGGATGGCTCCTTTAGCTATCGGATTACTGATGCGGATGGTGATATCTCAGAAGCGGGTAAAACCATCAGTGTTGGTGATGGCACTGATCCAAGTGCAGGGGATGCCATCACGTTGACCTTGGATGATCAGAATTTGGCAGACGGTTCAACGCCGGCAGGTGATGACTTCGATGAAGACAGTATTGTGTTTACAGCCGGAACGGATGATATAGACACCATAGTCTTCAGCTCAGATTTAACTTCCCTATCGAATGTGCTGACTTGGGAGCGCGTATCGGATACCCAGATAGTGGGTAAAGATGGCTCAGATAATACAATCGTCACGTTGGATCTTTCAGTCACAGATACGACAGCGACAGTGACCGCGACGTTGAATGATAACTTTGCGGCCCATCCTACGTTTACCGCGGATGATCTGCAGGCGCTGGGTTCAGTAGGTGTTGTCGCAACCGATACCGATGGTGATACGGCGACAGGAACGGTGAATGTTGCTGTATCCGATGATGTCCCAACAGCCGTAGATGAAGTAGCCGCATCTAATCTTACAGAAGGTGGAGCAGGAGATAGCGGTAACCTTCTGGATAACGATACCCAAGGTGCTGATGGTGCGAGCTTGACCCATGTTGATTTGGGCAGTGGTTTTGTAGCGATCACCAGCGGTAGTGATCTTGGTGGAGGCACCTACGGATTTAGTGTGACAGGCGTAGGTGATTATAGCTTCCACGCCGATGGTAGCTGGAGCTTCACGCCAGCAGACAGTGTTGATAATACCGGTGATGTGGATGTGGATGGCTCCTTTAGCTATCGGATTACTGATGCGGATGGTGATATCTCAGAAGCGGGTAAAACCATCAGTGTTGGTGATGGCACTGATCCAAGTGCAGGGGATGCCATCACGTTGACCTTGGATGATCAGAATTTGGCAGACGGTTCAACGCCGGCAGGTGATGACTTCGATGAAGACAGTATTGTGTTTACAGCCGGAACGGATGATATAGACACCATAGTCTTCAGCTCAGATTTAACTTCCCTATCGAATGTGCTGACTTGGGAGCGCGTATCGGATACCCAGATAGTGGGTAAAGATGGCTCAGATAATACAATCGTCACGTTGGATCTTTCAGTCACAGATACGACAGCGACAGTGACCGCGACGTTGAATGATAACTTTGCGGCCCATCCTACGTTTACCGCGGATGATCTGCAGGCGCTGGGTTCAGTAGGTGTTGTCGCAACCGATACCGATGGTGATACGGCGACAGGAACGGTGAATGTTGCTGTATCCGATGATGTCCCAACAGCCGTAGATGAAGTAGCCGCATCTAATCTTACAGAAGGTGGAGCAGGAGATAGCGGTAACCTTCTGGATAACGATACCCAAGGTGCTGATGGTGCGAGCTTGACCCATGTTGATTTGGGCAGTGGTTTTGTAGCGATCACCAGCGGTAGTGATCTTGGTGGAGGCACCTACGGATTTAGTGTGACAGGCGTAGGTGATTATAGCTTCCACGCCGATGGTAGCTGGAGCTTCACGCCAGCAGACAGTGTTGATAATACCGGTGATGTGGATGTGGATGGCTCCTTTAGCTATCGGATTACTGATGCGGATGGTGATATCTCAGAAGCGGGTAAAACCATCAGTGTTGGTGATGGCACTGATCCAAGTGCAGGGGATGCCATCACGTTGACCTTGGATGATCAGAATTTGGCAGACGGTTCAACGCCGGCAGGTGATGACTTCGATGAAGACAGTATTGTGTTTACAGCCGGAACGGATGATATAGACACCATAGTCTTCAGCTCAGATTTAACTTCCCTATCGAATGTGCTGACTTGGGAGCGCGTATCGGATACCCAGATAGTGGGTAAAGATGGCTCAGATAATACAATCGTCACGTTGGATCTTTCAGTCACAGATACGACAGCGACAGTGACCGCGACGTTGAATGATAACTTTGCGGCCCATCCTACGTTTACCGCGGATGATCTGCAGGCGCTGGGTTCAGTAGGTGTTGTCGCAACCGATACCGATGGTGATACGGCGACAGGAACGGTGAATGTTGCTGTATCCGATGATG
>NZ_CP180554.1:0-949422 GCF_047778105.1 Neptuniibacter sp. QD37_11
ATGTTCTCATTGTTTAAATCTAAAGAGCCGGATTACTGCCCTGCCCCGCCAGAGAAGGAAGATATTGAAAGGGTTACGCTTGATAGTCTGCAAGGGGCTTTCATTGGCACGGCCTTGAACGCAGAGACGGCTGAGCGTGTGACAGGCTTGAATGAAATAGAAAAGCGGATAAATAAGAAGCTGGCTCAAATTTGCGAGGCTGATAGTCTTGATGAGGATGTCATTCCAAACTTCCCTAAGACCGCTACAGAATTGCTGAATGAGTTGAATTCCGATGAGCCTGATCATCGCAAGGTTGTAGAGCTAATTCAATCTGATCCTGCGATTGCAGGCAATGTGATTAAGATGGTGAACTCACCCATGTACCGAGTTTCTAAGTCTGAGATAACCAGTATTGAGCGGGCTAGCGTACTTCTTGGTAATGAGCGTCTCGAGAAGATTCTCATGACGGTCCTCATGAAGCCAATGATGGATATTAAACCGATCTATTTCCATATGTATGGCAAGCATATTTGGGAGCATTCACAAAAGACGGCGCTCGCAGCATCTCAATTAGCTGAGCATTATGGTGCTGATGGATTTGCGAGCTATTTTTTAGGCCTTGTGCATGATGTCGGCAAGATTATTGCGTTTAAAGTGCTGGTTGAGGCCTTCTCTGAGCATGATGTGATTGAAGATCCTCGCCCGATTGTCTTCGTTAAGATACTTCAGAAGTATTCTCATATGCTCACATTGAAAGCAATGGATCATTGGGATATTCCAATTACTTACACGCAGGTATTGTCTAAGCTCGCATACGCTAAACGCTTTGATAGTCTCAAGCCACAAGAGAAAGTATTGCATGAGGCCAACCTCTATTGTGAGGTGGACTTTTTGATTCAGCAACAATCTATGTCTCCAAAAGGGGCTGAGGCGCTCGTAGAGAAGTTTTCAGGCGATTATTCAATGTACCAAGCGGTAGTTCCGAAAGGTTGATTGACGATGCTCCGAGCGCTTAGTGGTTTATGTGGGAAAGTAAAGTCTATGAAGGCGGAGGCTTTCCTTACGCATCCTGAGGGGGATATTCGATATTTATTTACAAAGCAGTCTCCATTAATTCTTATGCAAGGTGCTTCTGAAACCGGGAAGAGTGTTCTGGGAATGGAGTTTGTCGAGCAGGCATTGAAAAAAAACCTAAATGCCATTGTGGTTAGTTACAGGGGTGAGGCTGATGAAAAGCTAAAAAAACGGCTAAATCTCCAGTACTCAAAACAGGTAAGTTATATTGAGCCCTGCAGGGAAGAAAATGGGAAATTTGATTTCAATATCCTACCTCAAATTAAAAATGGTATAATATTTATTGATGATGTCTTCCTCTCTAGTAAAGTGGATGACTTAGTGAAATACTGTATAAACAATAAAACAGTTATAATTATTGCGCATCAAGATTTTACGCAACCCTATGAGAGTGATAACTTTGATGCAGTCATGAAGGCTCTCATTGGCTCTGCGGGATTGATAGTCGATTGTGGTACCCGACCGGGATATTTTCCTTTATCGGGCTGTATTGCGGGTGAGTATACGGAGCGTGATAAAAGCTGGCTTCAAGGTGGGCTAAATCCTTACCGCTTTACTGTTTTTGATGGGCAAGTACGTCGTCATTATGAGCATGTTAGGAGGTATTAAAATGGCAGAACGTAAAACTTCGCTAAATTGGTATTTGGACACGGTGAAGGCAAAAATCTGCATTGAGGTTGAAGGCTCTCAGTCAATTTACTTAAAAGAAACTTCTCTATTTGCACTTGAGGATAGTGTGAAGCGAGGTAAGTGCACTATTGAAGAGCTTGACGTTCTTGATATATTGCAGATGCGCTTAGAATTTAAGAAATTTGAGGCTTATCAAGAGTTTCTTTCTGACCCTATGGCGCTTGCACTTCATCAATTGTTGGGCAAAGAAACTGCAATTATTCGCGTTTTGGATGAATCATCAGTACCTCATGCAGCAGTCATTGAGAATGAGGTTGATGATGAATACCTTGATGTCTCTGGGCCGCATACCCTGCTCCAGTACGCACCTCCTTTACAGGAGCATAAAGGCCTTGAGCTGGACATGTTGGCTGTGACACCAGAAAAGTTAGCTAAAATCTTTTGTCCACTGGGTGTGCCTATGCATGAGATTGAAGATGCATTGCGTTTTATTAAGCGCCACCGAGTATTAAAGAATTTTAAAGCCGTTTAAGTGACTTGACTTTTTTGCGTTTTTAATTATATTTATAATAAATATATGCGCTGGAGTGTCAATTGAGTACAACAGATTCTGTTTTTGCACCTTTGCGGGCTGGAGATTGTTTATTGATCGGTGATGCAATCAATATAGAACTCCTTAAAGCTGGGCCCACCCCAGAATTTAAGATGGCGGTCGGTGATGGCGTTTTTGCTGATAAATTAAATCAGCGCTCAAGATTGGCACTTGCCTGTAATACTGCTCATCGCGGAGTGCACAGACTCCCTCCTAATGAAATTATCCAATTAACTGAACAAGATTGTGTCTGGGTAAGTCAATGCTCAGGTGAATCAGTATCGCTACGTTGCGTGTCAGATAAGGATGTTTATTTGCAGAAGTAAGGTTCCTTCCCTTCTCAGTGGCTAATGGCCTTAACTTGATTATTTTGTATTAGGCTGGCAACTTGGTTGTGGCTGCTTTCAATAAATTCCATTCGCGCCTTCCAGTTTTCTTCTGAGGTTTCAGAAAGATTAACATCAGAGATGGCGCGATATTCTCGCATTATAATTCCTAAAGGGGTTTGATACATTACTAGCAGGTCACAACCATCCTTTCTGTTTAGAGGGTAATTGACGGTAAGCACAATACCTTCAGGCTTGTATATCAGGGGGTCGGAAGCACCGGGATCGGGGAATTCACACTTGTTAAATTTATCAACGAACGTGAAATAGTTTAGCATTGCATATCCTCAGGCAGTGTGAGGAAAGCATAAGGCAAAAAAAGCCAAATAGCAACTTTTAGAATTTTCACCATTATTATAAAAATAATGCCCTAAGCAACTTTAAATCGTCTGCTTAATAGCAATTCATCGCAGCGCTCAAGCATCTCCATTTCTTCAGAGGAGAGGTCTTTAGCAGCTAGTATCTCAGCAACATCATTTAAGAGATCTTGCGCCTTAAGCAAATCACTGATCCCTGATTCTGTAATGGTATCAGGCCGAATATGATAAGACTCACATCCGAGTCCTTCGGACAGCTTAAGGGCTGTCTTCGGAGATATAGGGTTTTGCCCCTTAAGAAGCTTACTCATGTAGCCTTGTGACATGCCGCAGCAGCCCGCAAAGATTTCTTGATCCATGTGCTGAGAAGAGACTTTTAATTGCTTATATAGGGTATTAAGGTTGATGCAGGCTCTAATTTCAGTTGCGCTTTTAAGGTTTGGGTATTGTTTGTAATCTACTTCGGGCTCTACAATGACCATCTTGGTGTTTTTATTTTGTAGTAACTTCATTAATACAGCTTTCCGATACAAAAGGTAATAGTTCGTGTAACGTTCCTGACAATAATGCGTTACACATAAAATCAGAACAAAACAGAGGCGTTAGGAAATTAATCGCCCCGCTCTCAAGCGCCAAATGGGTGAGGGTTTCCAGATCGCATGGATTTTCCATACTTTCTTGGTGTATTGAGACCTGCTTAGTCGTTAAGTCAATCCACTCCGAATCCACATTTGAGTGGATTTGAACTAAAAAGACAAGCTCAGCCTGATGCAATAGCTCGCTAATATCGGTGGTACTGAGGACCTCAGTCAGTAACCTTAACGTTTCATGTGCGCTTTCTAAGGATAGATATGCCTGCCCATCATTCTCCAATGCTTCAACTGACCAGTGACAGTCAGTAAAGAGGTGATCGGAAATCAAGCAGATATATAGCTTCTTTTGCGGGTCAGAATGCTGTGAATCCCAATTCGCATAGATACCGTACCAAGCAGGAGATACCCAAAAAATAGGTAAACCTTCGCTCGTTACACCCTCTTGATGACTTTTGTAGGCAATGCTATTAATCATCTCTCACTCATATAATATAACGGAAATAAATAGTATCTCAAATCGAGCCGTAGCGCAATCCAGAATTGCCACCATCGTCCTTTTTGACTGAGTATTTAGATAGATCTGCTTTAAGGTGGGTTTCAGCCTCTCCACGGGCAGCCTCAACTTTATTCAAGGTCATATCGCAGTTAATGCCAAACTTTTCGACCGCCTTATGGAGTTGTTTGACATCTTTTAGACATTTCTCCCTTAAGAAGTGGAGGCGTAGATCATAGTCCTGAGAGAAAATGATTTCAGCCGCATGACCCCCCTGTTTCATTAGGTCTTTTCGCCTTTCAGTGCTCAGATCAAAATCTGCAGTACCAACAGTTTGGGCATTAATTATGCCAAGGCGATTGTAGTCCTTGATAGAAATCTCCGCACTGGCCTGTTGTTTTTTCATGTGAAAGAACGAAGTGATGGATTGGGCTTTATGTGCGGCTTTGTCTTTAATGAATTCAAGCATATTTGATGAGTCAAACTCAGGCGCTGCACTGTCGTGATGGAGGATTTGTTCAACTTTAGGTGATTTGGAGAAATTGCCTTCAGGTGAGAATATAAAACCAATACTTTCATCTAGATCGTGACCTAAGACTCGGTCAAAAATATGCATTGGATAATTTGCGCGAACACCTCCATCAACATATTTATTATCCTTATATTTATAAGGCTTAAATACAATAGGCAGGTTCATGGAGATACGGACAGCCGTTTTGATAGGCATGTCTTGATATTCTTTATTTCCATGCCATACATCAATCTGTTCGTATGAAATAATATCTTTCTCTTTTGCGATACAGATGTAAAGTTCTTTGAAGCCAAATTCTGGGAGTTGATCTGCAAGTGCTTTCAACTGCGGGAATGTTAGGTTTCTCAACATGGTAGGAGTGATCGGTTCACCTTGATTAATAAACTGATTCTTTACAAAGAGATCATAGAGTGATTCGGGGTGGATTTGCTGAAGACGTTCTTCAATAAGGTCTCCAAAGAACTCTTCGATAATATCTTCGTTGCGGATAAGCCTGCATACATTGCGTATTGCATCAAGGTTTCGCTGACCACCTGCATTGGAGAATCCCATATGAGGGAATTGGCCCGAAGGGTCTACCTCAAGTTCCGCTGCCCGAATCAACTCCTGAACTATGAAGTCAATATTTACATGTTTATCAAAATAATCAATCAACTGTATAACGCCATCAGCAGATAATGATTGAACGTGCTGCTCAAGAACTCTTTGGGCTTTTTTTTCATTTCCCAGATCGAGTTCAAACTTAATATCTGTACGCAGTTGGCTGGGTAGAGCCGATAGGTCTGGCGCAATTTTGGAAAACGTCTTGAGGGTAACTTTTTTAAATTCATTGAGGAATTTTTGGTCGCCGACTAGCCTTCTCCCTCTCGAGGAGAAGTGTGCTCCGAAGCGCAGTATTGGGGTCGCCTGCGTTAGGAACTGGGCAAAAGCTTTATTGAGAACTATGTCTCGAATCACCCTAGGCGGGTATCCCAATGCGAGGGGCAGTGCTGAGATGCCACCGGCTGAAGTGCCTGCTACACGCTCAATGCCTTCAAGTATGTCGGCATCCTCAAGTGCTTCAAGTACGCCCGGGTAAGCCATGCCTTTAGCCCCTCCACCTGAAAGGCAAAGGTTTTTAATTTTCTTATAATTCTTAGACTGCTGAGATAATTGGAAGCTAATTAATCGCAAAGCATCCCGGTAACGACTTTCATTAAATACAGGCTCTCCATTATCTGGCAGGGGGTGTTCAGTACACATTAAGTGGAGCTCAGACATTAATTCTACAAATCGAGATTTGTCTGCCTCTGACAACCTAACATCATCATCCGCAATTGCCTGAGCCACAATTGGATCGATTGGGTTTAGGTTAAACTGGGCATCATTGAGGTGTACAGTGGGCTTATAGGGGTTTCTAAAACGATTTCCTGCACTCATTAGCTGCTTCGTGGCTGGGCTAGGTGCAAAAACGTTGATCTGGAGGTCAAGCGAGAATGCTAGAATTCCCGCAAGTTCCTTTGTGACGTTATGGGTCTGCTCATATTTATTGTACTCATTAATGTCATCGTTGAGCTTATCCAGCAATCTATTTACTTTTCGGACGCCAATAAACTTCGGGAAAAATAAACTCATGCCCTGCACACCTTTTTTATTATTATTGTTATAAATTATAACATAGTGCAGGGCAAAGAAAAACGCCAAGGGGTTACCTTGGCGTATTTTGCTCAGTGCGAATAATTTAGTACTTTGGTCTCAATGCAGGGTTTGCCCTAGGCTTTGACTCTTGGCACGAGTATATTCTAAATGAGTAAGCAGCGCTAAAATCTTACCTTCCACCTCAAGTCGATCAGGTGATCGGTATTTTTCCGGTAGTGCGGACAGGGCATGCTGTGCTTCTTGCAGCATGGACTCGAAGTGCTGTTGGAGCTTAAGCGTCTTATGTAGGGCAATAAGCGCGGGCTGGTTCAGCTCTTCAATCTGGATATCTAGCCCAGCCGCCTCAAGCAGAGCTCGGATCTCTGTTAGGTCTACATTGCTGTCTGGTACTACATCACTCATGTTATGGCTCCAAACTGTATTAACGCTTGCTTAGTTATTTTTAGGCTAACGATCGAGTGGTCGCTAGCGGAGGTGAATAATGGCACATGAAAAAATGCCTTGCAAGCGAAAAGGGCAAAAAATTGCCGCCCTAATTTAAACAAAAATTCTTTATTGAAGGGTCTGCTACTAATGGATAGAGTCCTTTAAGAACAACAGGTTATGGCAATAACATGAAGCTATAGGTGATTATGTGGAGTGATTGAAATGGCATTGAAAGAAATATTAAAAAATTATTTGCTTGGCTAGCTGCAATTTATTGCCATATCTCTTTTGATCTAAATCAATTTTTGAGGGAGGTGTGCCGCACTATTTCCGGGCTCACTTGCACCCAAATAAGCATATGAAATAGTGCTAAAGTCCTACAATCACGGTGGTTAGACTTAAGGATAAGGGTCACGTCGGATTAGCGTAATTGTGAATTAATTGCATTTAGCAAGATTGTTGCAAATAGGATACTGTAATTGAAGTTGGCATATAAAAGCATTATAATATTTGTGGCTATAATTATAATAATGAGGTTAGCATGCCATTACTGTTCAAGATGAACTCCAACAAGGCTGATAAGGGCTTTCCTAAGCAGCTTTTCCTTAAGTGTTTTGATTCCAAGGATGATGACGATACCTACGCGGTCTTAATTCAGGAGCGGGATCAAACAGACACATACCACCCCCCTTATTGGGGTAAAATGTTTTCCGCTGGCAATAAGGATGTGTATTTAATTATTCGCATGCCCATACGTAAGCAAGACACTGACGGTCGCTTCATAACCCGACCAAAGCAAGACAAGAACAAGAATTATTTGGATCGTAAAGGTAAGCAGGTTGATAAGCCTGAAGATGCGGCTCAAGTATATGAGTATGTGAAAATAGAGGAAGACGGGAATGCTTATACGCTAACCGGCACGAAGGCAGTGCTTCGTTGTAAAAACACGACAAAATCCGGTAATCCAACCAAGCAAACATTTTTTTCTATGGCATTGTACAGTGATGAAGTTGCAGAGCGGATGGAGGCAATGGAATCTCAGCTTGGTGAGTTGGAGGGTGATGATCGTAAAGCCATGCTGCAGCGCATTAAGGAAAAGAGAAGCAAGGAGACTCAGTGGTTTAACCTCTTTATCGAGGAAGGTGGTGAATTTTTAGAGGAAGAGTTTGATTTTGAGATAAGACTGCCAGAAGAAGAGTCAGGGGACTAAACCCCTGACCTAAGCTACTATCAGTTGGCTTCATTGAAGCTAGCGGGTAAATCCATACCGGTTAAATCAGCTACCTGCACAATCCGCTCACGCAGAAACTCAACTAACTGATTTTTTTCTTTAAGTAGTTCAACAGAACGATCTAGATCTTTGACATCCAGCTTACTTTCAAGCAGGTTTGCTATCTCTTGCAGGCGAACATAGGCTTGCTCAAATGATAATTCATCTTTTTTGCTCATGGTTTAACCTTTAATTTACCGTCTTTAAATTCAATTGTGAGGTTTGGTTCTCCGATCGCGTCCGTCACTGACGTTATAACAGAATCATCAGAGTCACGTATATAGCTAAAGCCTCTATCTAAAATTCGGCGTGGATCGCATGCGTTGATTTTACTATCCAGCAAATTAACTTGCATCGCCGCTTCCAGAGTCTGCCTCCCAAGGTTTTGCTTGCAGGATTCGGAGAGTGCAGCCACGGAAGTCGCACTGCGCTCAATTAACTGGTGCATTTTGCTGCTAATGCCGTCATTGAGGCTGGTTGTTTGCACGCAAGCCAAGGTCACTAACTGTTGACAGGATTGGTCAATATTGTAAATGGAATTACAGACAGCTTGTATGTTTTTTACAATATGTTCCTTGATAAAGGCAATTGCCAGACTCGGTGTTGGGGTTCTGGTATGGGCAACTTCATCAATGATCGTATTGTCTTGTTGGTGTCCTATACCGGTAATAACGGGTATTTGCATATGGCAAACCGCCAAAGCAAATTCGAATTCATTGAGGGCGTAAAGGCCACCTTTATCCCCTCCTCCGCGAATAATCACGAGGCAGTCATAGCACTCTGGATCGGACTGAAGTTTGGAGTAAATGCCGCGTAGGCTTGATAAAATTTCTTGCTTAGCATTAACTCCTTGGAAGGTGGCCTCATAGTAATCAAATTTACAAAGCCCCCTACTGTTAAGAATTTCGGCCTGTGTTTTGAAATCACCCAGCCCTGCTGCTGCAACCGGACTTAAGACAGCAATTTTAAAAAAATCACGCTTGAGGGGCTTTTGTTTATTGAGGCTAGTAAGTCCTTTATTGGCAAGTCGATCACGGATCTCTTTGAGCTTGGCCTCCATATCTCCTAAGGTGTAGTTTGGGTCGATATCCAGCATCTGCAATGAAAAGCCATATTGTGGGCTAAACTGGACTTTAACATTGCAAAGGATCTTCATGCCGCTTTTGAGTTGCATGCCTGTTGCGGTGTTAAATTTATCAAAAATCTTTGAGGCGGCCGATTTCCATATGGTGGCCTGCGTTTTAGCGATTTGTTTGCCTGACGGGTCATACTCAGCTAGTTCAAGGTATTTATGGCCAGAACCTGATATTCGAAGAACTTCCGCTGTAACCCAGCACGTGGATGAAAATTGACGTTTAAGCTGTGCTTCAACATCTTTAAGTAGTGTAGAAAGGCCAATAGAGTCCATAGTAACCTCAAATCGACACAATACTTACAGTATCAATCGATTTAAATTTAAGTTTCCGGCTAAGTAGCCTTGGTATGGTAGAGAAGGATAAGTTATCACCCGCTATAGGGATGGAATCCCAGTTAAATTTAATGTCAGTTGAGTCTTGCGCCAATATCCTTTGCTGTGAGGCGGCACGAATAAGAGTGGTAGACTGTTCTGGTTGGCAGTAATGCTCAGAAACACCGCCCTCATCAAATACTAGGCCATTCGAGTCTAGCCAAACAATATCACCTTTTAGCTCAAATGCACAAGCGAGACGTTTAGGGAAAACATGAATGTCACTTAGGCAGTTTTTGGTAACATGAGGTTCGTATTTAAACCCCATATATAGTAAAAGCCCAAGTGATCGCTGAAAATTCTGAGATTGTTGGTCCGTATCCATTTATGCTCAAAGGCAGTTAATTGGAATATTATAATAGGAAAAAACTAGACAAAAATCAAGAATTTTCCGTATTCCAAATAGCCGGATCTTTGAAGGGTTGTGGTTTTGGTGCTGTTATTTGGATAACAATACGATAATTACATGATCTGCCTTGTGGGGTTGAATTGTGGCAAAGAGGTGATTTTTCACCACCTTTCAGAATGCTTATTGAGCTCGATTTAACGCCCTTTTCAATAAGTGCGTCTGCAAGGGATTGGCTTACCACCTTGGATTCAACGCTGTTGCGTGATGCTGACTTGAGATTGCCTGAAAAGCTTGTAATTTTGATGTCGTGACTATTGTCCACATGGGATAGTACAGCAGCAACTGCAGTGACCTGTGCCATAGATAATGGCGTTGTGTCGCTGAAGTAGTCTTCATTAGGGGTATAGGAAATAATCATATACGGCCAACTCGAGCCTAAGTTATGAGCAATTCCCTGCCGGGAAAGCGCTAAAACATCATTCCTCATATTGTCTAATTGGTTTTGGCTAATGGAATAGCCTGCACTGGCACCAATAATTCCACCAATCACTGCACCTTTGGCTGAGTCGCCCGAAGCAACCGCGCCTACTGCAGCGCCAGCAGCGCCGCCAGCAATGGCATATGTCACAGAAGGGTCAGTTTGGGATTCACCCGAAATTGGATGAGTGCTTTCAAAGGTGCCACACCCGGCAAGGGTGATAGCTATGAGTGTAGAGGGGATGATGTTTTTCATACTATTTCCTATATAAAAGCGCACTTTATGGAACATAAAGTGCGCTGCATTGGAGAGCTAATTGGGTGATTAGCAATTATCCTTCACAAGAGTGGTTTCGTACTGATCCGCAGTTGCAGAAGTTGCATCAGGTTCAGTATATTCTAGGTAACAACCGCCATCTGCATTATCAAAGCCGATGCGAACTTTGTCCGCAGCAGGGCTTGTTGTGGAAAGCTGGCCGTCACTAAGCTTGATTGCGGCAGTAATGTCACCATGACCGGCAGCGGTAACATTGGCGCGTGGATAGCCCCAGTGGAGATCAATGACAGTGCCTTCAACAACCACGTCGGTAGTGTTGGTTGAGCTAGACTGAACGCCCTTAATTAGGGCTTTTGAATAAACAAGGGAAGCAGCTTCATTTACGGAGCCGCTTACGCCTTCAAGAACGGAAATTCGAGCGTCCGTTGTTAGATTCATAAAACGTGGTAATGCGACAGCAGACAGAATGCCTAGCAGTGCAATAACCACAATCAGTTCAATAATAGTAAAACCGCCCTGACCGGCAGGTGCCTTCTTCATAGTATTGCTCCAGTTTTTATTTTGGTTAATTATTCTATTACTATAATAGAAATTAATTACCATGACAACTTGTAGATAACAAAAAACCCGGCAGGACCGGGTTTTTTAAGAAAACACTGATTAGCAGCAATTAGCAGCAATTAGCAGCAATTAGCAGCAATTAGCAGCCAGTAGTTACCTGATTTAGCTCAAACTCGTTTGGATTCGGGTTTGTAGCGTCCGCTTCGATGTACTCAATGTAGCAACCGTTAGCGTTGTTATCAAAACCAATGCGTAGCACGTTAGGAGTCGGGTTAGTTTTGCTCAGTTTAGAGTCAGCTTTCAGGTTTAGCACATCTTCAATGTCGCCATGGCCTGCATTAATAGAATTAGCTACTGGGTAGCCGTAGTTTGTATCGACAACCTGATTCTGGATAATGACATCAGCGCTGTTGCTGCTCTGGTTATTAGCGTTAACAACGATTGATTTGCCGTGAACCATTGTAGCGGCAGCTGCAACAGAGCCTTTTACACCTTCCAGAGTTGCAATTCGAGCATCACGTGCTAGATCCATGTAGCGTGGTAAAGCTACTGCAGCAATAATGCCGAGAATGGCAATCACTACGATAAGTTCGATGATCGTAAAACCGCCCTGTTTAGCGGCATTAGCTTTCATTGGTTTCATGATTATATTCCTGTTTTGTTATTATTTTCTATTAGATAGAAACACCGCATTAGTTTAACAGTGCTCTATTATTATAGCAATAATAAATTAATAGGGCTGTGCATAATTATTGTCAATTAGCCACTTTGCTACATCAACACCATTGGCGGACACGCTGCAGATCGGACGGCCATAATAACCCCATTTCGTGCACCGGTACTCAACATCTGCACCAGTCAGAGCCTGCTTGACAATGGCGCTCACCCTCTTTCCGGATTCAGTGTTTTTGCTTGGGTCAACATGATTTGACTCCGGTGTATTTGCTCCAGCCAGTCTCATTTTAACGGATTTGTACTTACTATAGAGATATTGATGAGAGTTGTTTGAGGCCTGCTCTTGGAATTGTCGAAATTCCTTTGCGCCTATATTTATAATGTAGGTGTCTCCATCACTGACTTTGTATACTGTGCCCTTGCCAATAATAGGAAAAGCATTGGCATTTGTAGTAATCAGTGCTATGCAGGTGATAAGGGTGGCAAATATTTTCTTCATAAGGGGTGCTCCGCCTATTGCAACTGTGTATATTATTATTATAATAAATAAACAATAGATTGCAAGTGAGAAAGAGAGATGGAAAAAACCTACACCCTGATGGATAGTGTGCATCGCGGCATAGATGTAAATGAGGCGGAGCTTCAGGTCACTGATCACCCACTGTTTCAGCGGTTGCAGTATATTTATCAGAATGATGTTCTGTATCTTGTCTTTAGGAGTGCCAATCATTCCCGCTTTGCCCACTCGCTGGGTGTGATGCATATGACGGGTCGAATTTTTGACAGCATTACCCGTGAGCAAGCTACAGGTGGTTACTCAAGAAAAGCTATTGAATCGGCGCAGTACCTACGTAGCTGTGTACGTTTGGCAGCATTACTGCATGATACGGGTCATGGCGCATTTAGTCATCAGTTTGAGCTGACTCCAAGCATTCAGGCTATTATGGCTGAAAAGGACCTGTTTGAGGAGCTCTGGGCGGGGCATGAAGAGGTTGCTAGTCGGCTTTACGGTAAGGTGCCAAAGTATCTCAAGCATGAGCATTACAGTGTCCGAGTGGCCTATGAAATACTTCGTGGTTTACCAAAGGATGTTCTAAAGGTGGATTTGTTTGATGTGCTATCCATTATGGAGACGACGAACATTACACCCTCTAAACATTTTGATAAGGCAGCGGCATCAGCTTGGTCATTGATTGTTTGCAACTCTCAGGCTGAGTGCCCCGTGAAGCGGAATACAGCTGGTACCTTGATGATACGCATGCTGCGCACAATTCTTTCTGGAGAGTATGATAGTGATAAAAGTGACTATATTCTCCGTGATTCGTATCATTCCAGTCTTTCTGCTGCCGAAGGAACATTGGATACACTAATCAACAACTTATCTTGTGCATGGCATGAGGGAGATGAGTGGTTAGGGCTTGTTATCCGAGATAAAGGCCTAATGGCATTTGAGGCTTTTTTGTATAGTCGCTATCAGCTATATAAGAATATTTATAGCCATAAGACGGCCACAGCCTTTGATTTGATATTGCGATCTGCAATTGATGAGTGCATGTCGGAGCCGGAGATAGCCGCAGAGGTTCGGTATATGTTGACAGACATGGAGGGTTTTCAAGACTTTACAGATACGTATTTTCTAGAAAAGTTCAGAGGATTTGCCCGCAAGCATCGTAATGTAAGTACTTCCAGTCGGGCATTATTAAGCCGAGAAAAATTAAAGTTTATTGGTAGTCATCATAACCTTCCGGAATTCAGGATGTCTGATGTTGTGTGTGAGTACGCCGAACAGTTGGGTGTATCATCTGATCGAATCAGACATATTACAAACAGGGTACGTTTTTCTAAAATTAATGATGATTACAGTGAAATTCGAGTGTTGAATAAAAATCCAATAACGAATGGGTTCTCTATTCAAGCACTCAGCGAGCAAAAGGATCGGTTAACTTTGCATCCTGAGGTGGTTGTTACTAATTTCTACTATTGTCCATTTTAGGGGCTAAATAAGTCCCCTCTCGCGCAAACAAAGCGGCCATAGGCCGCTTTGTTATTTGTATGTTCTACTCCGTAATTTCAACGCCTCAAAGGGTATGAGAGCGGATTGGATGTGCAGTCAGCAACCATCGATTTCTACATTGACTGTGTATAGTCCGTTTTCGATCGCGCTATCCGGCTCAATGTATTCCACATAGCAGCCATTTTCGTTGGTGTTGTAGCCAACGCGCATTGTCTTAGTGTTTGGATATTGAACTTTTAATGATTCAGCCATTCCAAGTGCTAACACAACATCTGCCATGCCATTACGCCCGTTCTTTTTCTGAGATTGCGGGAATCCGCCAACTAGGCCAACCTGAAGGCCTGTTGGGTAGCGAATTTCATCCGGAATAATAAGTTCGCCGGGTGTGAATTTCCATTCAGGCACATCCCCATTCCAGCCACCATTACCGTTGCCATTTCCGCCATTTCCGCCATTTCCGTCATCATCGCAATCTTTACCATAGGCATGGCCTTTTTTGCCGTGGCATTTATCGTCATCGTCATCATCGCAATCTTTACCATAGGCATGGCCTTTTTTGCCGTGGCATTTATCGTCATCATTACAGTCATCATTGTCATCATAGCGATGACCTTTACCTGAACCGCAGCCATCATGCTTATCATGGCCATGGCCGTTTCCTTCACCATGATCCTTATGCCCCTTTCCTTTCCCTTTGCCTTTAGAAAAGTAATCATCCCAATAGTCATCATCGTCATAGCGTTTGACGCGCATCATCCCACCAGACTGGCTCAAGTAGGAAATGGGTGTGTCGGTATATATGCCTGAAGTGGCTAGTGGTTCTCCAGCTGTGCGAATGAAGCCACTGCGTGTTGTTGCTCCGCCTGTTTGCTGGATGTTTTGGAGAGCATCCTGATTGATAATCTCAACTTTAGGCAATGTTACTTGTGCTTCAACAATTGCAATAGTGTGGCTGAGGCTGGCAATGTTATGCACAACTCCTTGAATGGACATCAATGTGGTTAGGTGTGACTGTCTAATCATCATTTTAGTGTGAGGCATTGTCATGGCGTACATGATGGCCATAATGACCATTACGACAATAAGCTCTATCATCGTAAAGCCGGATTGTTTGTTGTTAGGATTTTTCATAACTATTTCCTTCGTATTGGAAATGGGAATCACAGAGGTCTTTTTCAATCATCTGGACTTCGTTTAGATGGGTAGCGATGGATATGTCCTCTACAATCCAGTCACCAACAGGTTTGGCCTGAAGAGACAATTTATTAAATGCAGCAAGTAATTCCGATTGGGTCTCCGCTGCCAATGGTTGGTTGAATTGTATGAGTACTTTCTGCTTCAAGTGGACCATCTGATCATGCTCAATATGTATGTCGCTGAGTTTAAGTGATGGCATGCTCACGAGGGCCCATTCCGCTGGAAAAGCTGGGACAATGGGTGATTTTTTTAGTTGCAAAAATACAGCCATCGGGTCAACCGCAAGTTGCGGTTCAATTGGCATCGAAAGGCTTAGGGTTACATTTACGCGAAATGATGGTGCTACAAAAGCAAAATCCTCAGCACAAGGCGCGCGATTTCCCTCCTCCAGTACTGCTGAAATAATGGAGGGGTAGTCAATCTTATCAGCCTTGAATTGGCTTAGTGCAGAGGTAAGTGCTGAAGCATCATTAGCATCAACTCCAGTTACTTCACAATGCTGAGCAAGCTCTTTGGCTAGTTGGACTGCAATGGGAATATAGGGGCTATTCATGTGAGAACCCTTCTACCAATGATTCCATGCAAATGTCATAAGAGTCTTTGTAGAGCCTATTGTCCCCCACATTCGTAGAGTAAATAAGGTCGATAGAGTCAAAGGCCTGCGCTTGTTTGTTGCTAAACTCAGATGTGTGCGGGTCAATGTATTGCGACAATTGGTACGTCATATGTGTTCTACTTTCTGTGTGGCTGTACCCTTTCGCTTTAAGTCGATTAATGTATACAAGAAAGTTGGACTCCTTCTTGCAGGATTCAGAGTGGTCTGCAATAAGGTGCTGAAGAGAGGATAGTGCATCAGTGCACCATGCATAACTCTTATTGTATGCATCTTCTTGATCCCAATTAGGGTGACCATAGACGCCGAGAAAGATTTGGCGCTGAAATCCATCCAGCAGGACTGAAGTGCTGGAATCAATGTCCTCAGTGACTTTTGATATACGCACCATTTCGCGTGTAGCCGCCAGTGCATCCTCAATGCCTACATTTTTTTCACGAGAATTGAAGGCGAAGTCTGAGTAACTAGATACAGCCTGACACCACGTAGAGACTTCGTCCTTTGATAGCGATGCTGAAGCTTGACTGGGCAGGCCAGCCAAAACGGCGGATGCAAGAAGAGTGCTAAGGATGTTTTTATTCATATCATGTAGCCAATAAAAAAATTTCTATTATATTAATTGAAAGTCAGAGGTATTTCAAATCTATAATATTTATGTCAGTATAGGATGTTATAGAGCTGAATAATTATAATAATAAAAGAGTAAATCGCATGTTAAGCGCGCGAAGCAATAGTCTCAAAAGTAAGATAGCCCATATAACGGTGGCTATAACCGCCAGTCTCATTCTAATGCATCCGGTCGACGTGCAGGCCTCCACTTACCTTAAAGTTCAGAACAAGGATTATCCGGGTCATGTCGCACGAGATTATATACTCATCAAGAAAAGGTCTCTGATTGGTAAATTCAGCCACGCCATGTCCGAACGTGACCTCAATAACTATGGCCCATTAAGCTTAGGCCGTACTGTGAGTCAGCGTGATTTATCCCAAAATGAAGAATTTAATAGCAGGGTGCAGCAGGCTGTAAAAAGCTTCAATAGGCGGCACAAGAAAACACCGGTTGAGGTCGTGATTGGACCGGTTGATACCCGCATAAACCATAAAGTAGATAGTCCTGAAAGTCTTGAAAGAATGCAGGTGATTTACGATGGGATCGTCGAGAAGACCTTGAAGGAGGACTACTATCTTGCCAAGGCCACAGTGAAAGGCAATAAAGAGGTGTTTTTCGATTATTCAAGAATGTCTGCGAGGCAGAATCCCCTTATCCGTGGATACTCTGAGAAACTCAGGTTAATGGTTGGGCAAAAAGTGCTTAAGCAGGGACGGAGAGCGACGCCGGTGGACTATATGATGACTGCACTGGCGGTGTCGCAAGGCATCCCTTATGACAGCGGAAACTGGCGTGAGTCGAATTTCCGCTCCCCTGCCAAGGTACTCATCGACAATAAAGGCGACTGTGATGAAAAGAGCCTTCTATTAGGTATGGTATTGAAGGATATTTTTCCGAAGCATCAGGTGAAAGTTTTGGGTGTTTGGAATAAAGCAGAGGCTACAGGTCATGCTGTAACGCTGTTTGAGTGGCCATATCGGAAAAGCCCATGGCCAACGTTGACGATACATGGGAAGAAATTCTTGTCACTTGAGACGACCATACCTTCAGAGCCCGGTCACTTAGATAGTCGCGTGAGGAGAGCTCTAAAGAATCGTGATTATGTAACACTAGATGTTTATTGATCGGCTGCGAATTGAAACTCGGGAGCGTATTTCCTTTCGTCCCATATGGTCCGGTAATCAACTTCAATTGATGGCAGTTCCTGCCAGATAGTTTGAGCCGTCTCGTAGCTCAGAGACGTTACCATGGTATGCAAAATATGCGTATATTCTGCAGGATCTTTATTGATAGCTGCCAAGTATTCCTCTTTAGTGCCTTTGCCATGCTTATTGGCGAGTGTTTTCTCAAACACTAAGAATAAGGGGGGATTAGTCCCCTCAATGTGATCGATCAAGGTCGTGATGGGAATGCCGAATCGTTTTCCATTCGGCATGGCAGCAACATAAAGTGCATTGGGCATGTGAATAACCTTATTAATTTTTCGTTATATTAATCATAATCTGCTTATCTGTCAAATTTATTGACATTGCTTCATTTGTTCTTATATTATAGTGGAAATTAATCAACGAATAAAAAAACGGATACTACTATGGAAAAAGCATTTTCACTTAAGGCATTGGGGTTTAAGGCTATTGCTGGTGCGGTTTTGATTGGCTCTGTAGCTTGGGGTCAGTATATATCAGTGGAGCCGGAACAGAAGAACGTTAAGGAAATTGTTGAAATGTATCGTCTCAAAGAAAAGAAAGAGACGGTAGTGCCGGGCTTCGCTTTTGTATCATCTGTTATCTACACGGCAGAAACCCTATTGAATAAAAATGGGGGGCATGTCAGTAATGATATTCTGGTCAATATGGTGCCAGTCTATGACAATATGGCCAACTGGGAATACGGTGTCCTTAATGAAGTAAGAATGGCAACATTGTCTCTGCGTAAAGAGCTTAGCCGTTCCCAGTCTCAGTCCGTAGAGGTGAAAGAGGTAGTCGATGCGCAGACGCGCTTTACGATTGATAATACCAGCTGGATGATGCCTGCGGCAGAGGGTAAGTATAAGGATGGTATAGATCTTCTTAAAATCTACCTGCATGACATCGCTGATGATAATGATGGTTCAGATTCTTCATTCTTTACGCGAGCTGATAATTTGGCTGCATGGCTCGACCACGTACGCAGCTCCCTAGGGAGTATGAGTAAGCGATTGTCTGCTAGTGGTGAGCGTTACCGCACCAATATTGATTTGGCGGGTGATAAAAATGCTGAGGCTGCTAAAGCCCGTGCTCAGACACAGGATGTGGGTACGCCTTGGTTGAAAATTGATGATGTTTACTGGGAGGCGCGCGGTCAAACATGGGCATTGATTCATATGTTTAAAGCCGTTGAGTATGATTTTAAACCGGTTCTGGAAGATAAGAATGCAGGCCCAGTGGTTCGCAATATCATTGAGGAGTTAGAGGCTACGCAGCGCAGTTTGTGGTCGCCAGTGGTATTGAATGGTGATGGGTTCGGTATCTTTGCTAACCATTCGTACACCATGGCTAACTTTATTAGCCGAGCGAATGCGGCAGTTATCGAGTTAGAGCAGCTGCTAAATAAGGGTTAACGGGAGAAGTAATAATGAAAAATATTGATTACAAAGCTACAGTTGAAGGTATTAAGTTGGGTAAGATCGATGTATTGTTTAATCCAAAACAGTATGGCGTGGTGCTGGATAAGGTATTACCTGATGATGTGAAGCGTTCAATGTCTTCTGTTCAAAAAGTGAAGGCAAGTAAATGGTTGGTAGGGGTTGGCGGTGTCGCTCTGCTTTTCACGCCATTTAAACTGATGATTGTCGGTGCCCTTCTGTACTGTGCTTGCTGCTGGACTTATGAGCAGTATGTACAGCGGGTAATTTTGAAAGGCATTATGAGTGATGAAGAGTTTTTCAACGTACTGTATGAAAATAAAGTCATCGCTTTAGCCGATAAAGAAAGCACACCGGATGCAACTCCAGAATAAGGGGTAGGTACCCAACTATGGATGCGTAATTATTATATGTGTTATAATTAACTACGCATCCATAAACTAGGTGTATTATGCAACAGCAAAAAAAGAGGCATAGAACTGTAAAGCGGTTCCGTCTTCACATATCTGACCCGTACAACCGAAAATTCAAAAGTGAAGTGTTGAATTCTGCGAAGGCATTATCTGAGCGCATAGAGATTCTCCATTTTATGGGCTACATCACTCGAACAGAGGCCCTTTCATGAAAACCGCCCTCCGTAACTCTTTTGAAAAAGCGCGCACGAATTACCCCGACAGTAAACCCGCTATAGAAGAATTGGAGGCGCAGGTTGAGAGGCATACGCGCACACCAAAATTTCATGTTTTTATTGAGGGGATTAGCTGGCGAGAGCACCGAGACTACGGAGTTTGGGCATATAGTATCTTCAATGCAAATGCGGATATATTGACCACCCTGCCCCGCTTGAGTATTCATGGTTCAGTGCAACGGACTACGCGAAACCGTATCGATCTCATGGCTGCCATTAATGCGATAGAAGCGCTTCCCTCAGGGGTTGAGGTGAGAATCTACACAGATTCTGAATATTTGTATAAGAACTTTATTAGAAGCCGAAAAAAATGGGTTGAAAATAACTGGAAAACCCAGAGTGGCAGTGAGGTTGCAAACAAAGATCTGTGGCTTCAGTTAATGGCAGCCATGTTTAAGCTGTCGCGGTTCAGATGGGAGTTAACCGATCGGCATTCTCTTCGTGCAGCCTTCCGGTACCAGCATTGGTTGCTTGAAAAACCCGAGACCTAAACCTTATTAAATATTGACTCTTTAATTATTACTATTATAATAATAGGAATATTATTGAGGTGATGTATGGTTAAAGGTGCATTGAGGAGAATGTTGCAGACCAGTGCTGCAAAACAGGCGGTAGAAGATACCCCTCTTTCAACGGTGGAAGGCGAAAAACCCTTGCTGCGGATGGATAAGCAGCTGAAGCGCTTTGTATCACAAGAGGATATTGTTGGTGGGGTTCTGCAGCCAGTGCGTAAGTCGGCTGCCACTAAGGATGCGCCAGCCAAAAGTGTAAATCAAAAAGCGCCCACGAGCGAGACCCTGCCTCCCGAAAAGAAGGGCGCGGTTTGTTATTTTAAGACTGCTGGCCGCTGGAGCAAGATTGGCGCAAAGTTGGTGAGAACTAAGCGTCGAATCATGGACCTCATTTGCTTGCAAAACCCAGAGGTAAATGGACATGTTACCCTGCCAATCAATGTGGTTTTAGACATGTTGGACTGCATGGAGGATCAGCAGCAGTGTCTAGATGCACTGCAAGAGCTGGCAAAATCAAATCATGAGCCCCCTATTGCGTCTTCTAGCATGCCTGCAAATGAGGATCAGGTGGCATCTATACTGACGAATATTTTCATGAACTCGCTCGACAAGGAAGAAGTGGATATCAACTTGGCTTTGACGATGTTGCGACAACATTGGAAGTGCATTCCGGACAATAATCGAAACGAAATTTGCACCGCAATCGTAGATGAAATTCGCAAAGAAAATGAGCATTCAGCCTATATAGAGGATTGGTTGGATTTATTGAGTCAGGAAAAAATTAGAGAGGCAGATCAAACTGCAACAGCTTGATCTGCCTATTGTGGTGGAGCTGACCAGCCTACATCGATGCAGCCAGAGAGGATTCCTGATTGCGAGTTTTTTCTAAAGACTTATCTACCAGCTCGATAATTTTTTCAGGATGTTTTTGGGTCAGAACTTCTGCGACATGAAGTAGCGTGTCGGAACCGAACGTTTCCAGCGCATCTTCTAGGTAATCAGCCTTCTGATCACGAGGGCATAGGCCCGTCATATGAACATCAGCCTCGTAACGGAAATTATAGTCTGCGGCCATGTGCTGCATCGATTGCAGCATTAGATCATTTAGTTTGCGGACATCGCATTTCCTTTTCTGTCGTTCGACTTCGGCACCTACCAAAAAGGCTTTAAAGCGTGGTTCAAATCCCGAGAGGTCATCCATGCGCGTTGGGGTGAGGATTTTATTTAGCATGTGTTCGCAATGACCTAAGAGATCGGACACTTCTTTGTGAAGCGCTTCCGGCTCATTAAGCCAATCAGTCTGAACCTCTTTACCCATTTCCCTGAGTGTACGTGAGCTTGTGTTCTCGGTCTGGGAGGCAACTTCAGCTTCAACTTCTCTAGCCAATTGTGCATTTGATAGCTCAATGTCTAGTTCAACGCAGCCATCTGTGGCTGAATCTTGCATATTGTTTAGGTCGGACATGGTGTACACCTTGTTATTATTGCTAATTATGTTAATTATAACAGTTTTAAATGAGGCGTAAAACATATATTTTGTTGAACTTTAAAAATATAGGGTTGATTTTTAAATAACTATTATAGTAATATCTTGCCTTTCCCATGATGTGCGGTTGCACAATTATGTATTTATCTATTGGAGTTTATAAGTTATGAAGAAGTCTTTAATCGCACTGGCAGTATGTGGCGCAATGTCTACATCCATGGTTGCTCAGGCTGATGTTATGCCTGAAGGTGTTTATAGTACGGTAGCTCTGGAGCGTATGTCCATTGAGGGTGAAGGTGGTTATGATGCAAACCCTCTGGTTGTTAGCCTTGGTGCAGGTTACGAAATCATGGATAACGTATCTGTTGAAGGTAAAGTAGGTTTCGGGGTTGACGATGACGCTGATCAGGGTCTGGACGCAGATGTTAACTACATGGCTAGTGTATTCGTTAAAGCAGATTACGATCTGACCGATGAGTTCTCCGCGAACGCTCGTGTAGGTTTAAGTCATGTGGATGTTGATTTTGATGCGCCCGGCATTCATGAAAACGATGATGTCACTGGATTAGGCTATGGTATTGGTGTTTCCTACCAGCCAAAAGGCACACAGTGGGAATACAGCGCAGGATACGATGTTCTGGTCGATGGCCACGACTTCAACGCTGAGTCATTGAGTGTGACTGTAAGCTACAAGTATTAATTTATTTTCGAAAAAAAGCCGGTTTTACCGGCTTTTTTTATTTGGAGGTTGCATGAAGTTTGCAACAATATATAGCAAGCCTGACTGCCCCTACTGCCTTAAGGCAAAAGAATTATTGCTTGAACATGGCTATGAAATCCATGAGCAGAAAATAGGCCGAGATTTTGAGTCTAAGGAGGCATTCCAGCATGCCTTGGCAAGTGTTATTGAAGCGATGCCTGAAACTGTACCTCAAATATTCCTAGGTAAAGTTAATAAGGCGCATTATGTTGGGGGTTACGATGACTTGATTGCTCGCCTAGTGCTGCCTAAGTCAGCACTGGATGTTGCAGAAGTTGACTTTGCAAAGTTTGAACTGTAATTAATTGACATTATAATAATTATCGTTATGATACGGTAATCATCAAATAATTAATAAAAGGCATTATTATGACTCATGAATCAAATAATCTTCCAAAGGGTGACGGCTCTGCTTTGGGTAATGATAACCCTATTACAACAGATGAGGCGCTAACACTGGATGATCCAAAGCATAGCGACGAAATTGATAAGCTAGAGTCCATTGAGGTGGATGTAGAAGTGGATGCGGAAGTATCAGATGAGTCTGAAGCGGTGCCGCCTGAAAAGAAAGCCGCCAAAGACAAGAAATATCGCAACCCTATTGCGCACCTAATCATGGTAATTTTATCGGCGGGTGCATGGTCGCGATTTGTCACATGGAAGAAAGGTGGCAAAGGTTCTTGGGGCCCGTATGCATTAATCATTACCTTAATCTTAACTGTGATGGTTGCTGAGCGCTTTTTTAAAGATGAAGTGAATACGTATGCGCAGCAAGAACTTCAGTTGGGATTTACTCCTTTGCCTGCACAGTATTTCTTTGAAGATGGTGCCGCGGTGCCAAGCACTGAAATGACAGCTAAGCTTGAGTCACTTAGTGCTGAACTTGAGGCGAAAAAGACCGCACTCGTAGAAGCAGAAGCTAAGGTCGCTGCGATGGCCTCCGAAAGCGCAAATTCCTCTTCTGCAATTGAGCAGTCCGAAGACATCGCTAAGTTAAAAGCTGAGATCGATGAGCGCACTGCTGCAATGAAGAAGCTTGACGAAGTTCATGCTGAGCGAGTCGCGACGTTAATGGCGCTGCATGATAAAGACTTGGGTAGTTTGTTTGCCAAACATAATGAAGAGTTGGCTCGAATGAAGTCTGAATACGATGCACTCGCCCTGCAGAAGGCTGCGTTAGAAGAAAAGCCAGTATTGATCAATACAGATACTTTTGCTCAAGCAAGCGCGTTGGTGGGTTGTGAGAGCCGTTACTCGGAAGAGCGAAAAGCTGACACCTTTAACACTGCATATGCGGGTCACTTTATTCGCTGGGCCGGTGAAATACTGCATGTAGATAAAACAGCGGTTAAGCTATCCATGCCTGAGGCGGAAGGTGTGACTGCCGTCTTTAAGTTTAAGAGTGAAGGTGCAGGTTATGACCTGTTGAAGGGTGATAAGCTGCTTATTACTGGTAAATTGATTGAGCGTGGAGACTGCAATGCCTCCTTTATCGCAAATGAAGCAGTTATTAATAAATGATTAACTATTAGTTATTATTAATTTAAAAACCATCTCTAACTTCGGGATGGTTTTTTTCGTTATAGTCCTTGCAACTGTAGGGATTAATCAGTATATTCGCTGCCACAAGATAAGAGGAGGCGCTCAATGGAGTTTGAATTTAGTAACCACTGCATTGAGCTGAAAGTTGAAGACTTCTTCTATGCTCGGCAGTATGAAAATACTTTTGAAGTACAATGGCTGCTTTTGAGGAAGCATCAGGTGATAAAAAGTGGTGAGAACATGATTATCATCATAAAAAGCGCCTGTTTATTGTTTGAACTTCATGCGGATAGGCTGAGTTTTGGCGCGGGATTGTCAAGGCAATTTCTCGATGTTTTGACCTGCGTCTTAACGACCAGTGAGCTGGTCGCTATCCGAGTTCCTCAGCCTAACACCGTCATTTCTACGACAGGTAGAGCTAACGTAATGGACCAGCCTCCCTTGCCTTTATTTACTGCTTCGTAATGCAATAATTTACCGAGCAGCCCTCTCTCCCTCAGGGCTGAAAATAGCACTTCAAAATCTTCATTAACCGAAAAAGTCACTTCAAAGGTTTCTATTCGATAACGGTGTTTATCTAGTCTAACGGTGCTGGATTCAGCCGTTTTGGTTTTTAGGCTGTGTATTTCATAATCAGAAATGACATGAAGGACATCATTCAGCAGGCTCTCACCATGATTAATGGTGGCTGGCATATTGGCTATACGCGTCTTATTGGCTTTAGCCATAGCAGCAATCTTGGGTGATAAGCTTGTCTTGCCAGATATCTGATCTGTATAGCGTTTAGCTCCAGATGTCCGATCGTCTATCCGGCCTTCATAGTATGAGATTTGGTGACTCATGTCACTTATGTCACTGGCTAAATAATATCCCATGCCTGCGGAGGAAAGAATCGTCGTTAAGGCTGCAATGCTGTAAAATTTATGCTTACTCTTCATTGTTGTTCTCCAAGTTAAACTTGAAAATTACACGCCCGTCATCAAGTTGGGTTAGCTCAAAACTGTCTGCTCTGACCTGTCGCTCTAATAAAGCAGAAACATGTGCAGGGAGTTGAAGAGCATCTTTAATGCCGGATACACCACCTTGCATTATAATGTGTGAATGCTGGTGGCTTAACGATACGTTATTAATGTATGCGGAGTTATGGAGTGCGCGCCAATTAAGAGCGATATTGTCCAGCAGGCCTGACCTCGAGTAGCTCGACTCCCACGGTGCCGCCCTGTTTAATAAGTCGTTGATTCGCCGATTGGTAGCGTGCACCTCTTTGAGCTGTGATTTTGTGTTGGTTTTTGCGTAAGTCTCAGCTTTTTTGGCCGCTTCATCATAGGCTAAATTAGCAGCCGTGTATTGCTCTTGTGCTGTTGTGAGAGAGTCCTGTAGTGAAAGGTACTTGGGACCTAAAAATGCAAAAACAGCCAACCCGGACAAGGCTCCACCGGCAACGACTGGGAGTGCGTAAGTAATCCAATTGGAATTCTTTTTTGCGCCTTTTTTTTGCGGCTTGGCACGTAAAGCACTGAGTAAGTCAATTTGTTGAACGTTGTTCATTTCGCTCTCTCGCCAGTAAAGACTGTGGGTCGCATTAGTGATGCGCCTATGGAAATAGCTGTCTCGGGCAGTAGAAGGTTTGAGGCATCCTGCCCTTTCTTGTCTTTCATAAGTATCTTGGTGGCCGTGATAGGCGATGAAAGGTTGACTGCGAGTGTTTCTGTAAAAGCCTGCATGGCACTGGTTGTCGGTAAAAATTTAACAGTTGCGCATTCACCAACCCCCAATTGCTTTGTAAAGTAATCAAGTGTCCGCTGAATCTGGAGAGCACAATCATTTAGCGCGGCTACTCTGTCGCTGCGTAAGGCATCGAAAGGTATCTGTTTGCTAAAATAGAGTTGTCCCTTTTTAACAATGTTACAAATACTGAAAGGTGAGCCCAGTAGCACGTAGGCGATGATCTCACCCTGTTCTGCAGAAGTCGAGTAACTTTCATCAAGCTGCGTAAGTTTATGTAGAGAGAATTCAGGTATGTCAATCGACACTAGTCGTGAACGTAAGGTTGACTCAGCAAATCGAACAACACTGTCCATGGTATTTCGATCTGCATAGACCGCATATACCCAGCGGCCTCGACCGTAATAGGCGTCTTCGGGGAGGTAGGCAAAGTCCGTAACAATAGATAAGGGATCAAGGTCCTTGTGCTTAGCATGCTCTAAAGTTAGATAGCTAGCCACTTCGGTGTCTGGCATTTTTAGTTCAGGAAGTTGTTTAATCTGAATATCGTATTCATGTGGCTGCAGTGAAATCACTGCAGGCATTCTCCTGAGGCAGTGTTTTCCGAGGTGCTTCCTAAGTGCCGCTTGAGAGTCAAATGCCATGGAACTCTTAAAATGAGGGGCATCAGGTAGGTGCGTGCAGTGCGTAGCGGCAACACCTTTGTCGCCAAGAAAGCTTAGTCCAATTATATCAAATTTGCGACGCTGAAATAGCATAGTGTGTCTTTATTTTTATTGTTTTTTCATATATTAAATCAGTATAAGTTTTTTTTCAAATATTTCATGATTCTCAGGTAGGGGTTGCATTCTTTTATTTTATTATTATAATATTTATTGAGAGATAAAGAGAGAGGAATATATTATGCAGTGTGAAGTGTCGCAGCGCACTTATGCTTTGGTTGAGGCATATGATGAGCAGTGTTTGATGGCGAATTCTGAGTCCGATATGCACCGTGCATATGAGCGTTTGGTAGGATCGTTATGTATTATGCTGTACGAGGTGTCAGGCGGGCGCGCTTGTTATTCGGGTGGCGTGCTGAAGAAGTACGAAAGAAAACTGTGCGAGTCTTTATCGTATGAGGAGGATATGGTGCGGTTGATGTGGAAGCTGATCAGAGGGGCTTAATGGCTCCTCTTCCGTCATAAATGGAGGGAGGCCTGTTTGCCCAGCTCTTTAGTGCACTCTTCTTCAATAACATTGAAGCACGTTTGTAAGGATTTAGAAACTTCATCGCTTTCTGGCGTGAATCGTGACGATAGTATGTCCTTTAGTCCTTTGCTTTGATTGTCTATGCAGTTCTGGATGGTGGATCGTAACCGTTCAGCACTGGTTTCCAAGGTTACATCTTGATTTTGATAAAGTAAGCTCTCAAATAAAACATGGCTTAATGCTTTCTGGCAGGCCTGTTTGCGCTGTGTCCAAAGGACTGCTTCATTGTTATCTCGGCGTTTGAAATCATTGTTTGATGCGGCCTGTTGTTGCTCACAATGCTTGATGGATTTTTCAATTCTTACGGTAATCCGGGTGTGCATCGCGTGGTAGTTGTTAGCAATCATTTGCTGGGCAGAGTAAGGCATAGAGGCCGAGTCATGAAGAAAGCCCTGAGACATTAGGTTAAATTTCAGGTCACCATCTGCCAGTATATTTGAAGGAATTTTGGTCGTTTGTATCCCCTTCACTTCTCCGCCTAGGAGTTCAACAATGCTGGCCGAAACCTCTATTGGTGCGTTTCCCGTACCGAATGGCCCAGACGCGTATGCAGCGGTACCGCAAGGCAGCACGCGGACAATGCCTTGTAGGTCGTAAGGGATGTTTCGCGCATCGATATATGGAATGTTCTTGCCCTTACAAAGGTCAACTAAACCACCTATCTTAGAGACGCGGCTTTCTGCAAGCACTGACTGATCAACACCGCAAATTGCCCATCTGTCATCACTGACAAACACATGGCTGATCTTGTTGTCAGGGCTCTGTGAGTTAATAATTTTTGTTATATTCACAGGATCTTATCCCCAAAAGGTACTATTGATATAATTATAACACTAATGGATTAGATGAAGAAGTTGAAATTATAACAACTTTAATATTGACAGTTGAATTTTTTCTATTATATTCTAAATAAAAATATAGCTTGGAGAATATTATGCCTAGAAATAAGAATGACAAAGTCTATGAAGACCTGCAGAATCTGCCTGCCATCAAGCAGTTAGCGAAGAAATACAATGACGCTGAGCGTAAGGGGCAGCCTTTAACAGCTTCGGATCGCGGCACTATATTCCACCAAATGCAGCAGATCAGTAAGGAAAGTGAGGTTGGTGACCATGTGTGTCTGCGATTGGTGGATATAGCTGAGCTGGTAGGCTGTTCGTTTGGCAAGGTCGATCAGATGCTGAACTTTCATGCGGCAGATGATGAGATTAAAGATCTTGTTGAGCAGGGGCGGCTTAGCGTAACTATGGCCGTGAAGATTGTTCGTGCCCATAAGGAAGACGCTATTGATAAGATCCATGAATTGCTGGGGCGCGACGTGGCTGTGCAGAAAGGTAGGTTGACCGATTCCGCGCTCTCCGGCAATGATACGTCTCGTACTGCGCCGAAGAAAGTCTATAAGGATGCTGCCGCAACGCTTGAACGCTTCATTAAAGATGCGGGTATTCAGGGGCGCGTAGATAGCGCTAAAAATGGACGGATTGCTGTAGCCCTGTCAGTAGAAACGGCAGAGGCGCTGATTCAGGCCGTCAAGACAGTCAAGCAGGCTGAAAATGAAGCACCTATCATGACCGTTGTTGAAGACTCCAAGGGTAAGAAGCAGGCTTCAGGAGGTCAGCGTGCAGCATAATGCAGACTCTGCTAGCCAAAGTGAGTTGGAGCTGCTCGCTTCGTTTTGCCATGGGCGGACGGATTTTCAGTTGCTGGATGCAGAGTCTAGAGGTGAAATTCTGGTCCGTCTTTTGGAGCTTGATGAGCGGCTAGCATCTGTCCAGAGCCGTTTAATGGATACCCTGTCATCCTACGTAGGGACCGTTGATGTAAGCGCCCTGCCCCATCGCCTGCTTTTGCTGAATGCGTGTCAGGATAAAGAGGTTTACGATCGCCTCTGGCGCCATGCCGTAGAGCGCGACTTAGTTGACCCCTCCGAGATCGAGGTTCATCTGCAGCGCGAGGAGACTGGTATCGCCGCTAGGAAGAACAGGCTGGGATCTATTGGTTCTTTGAATGCTCGTAAGGCTGAATTGTCTCATGAAAAGGATCGTTATGGCCGTCAGCTTAAAGAGGGGCAGCAGGCTCTTTCTGGCTTAGAGGCTACAATGGCTCGGTATCAGGAATTCATGCGGGAGCAAAAGGTAGATCAGGCCGAATTATTGGCGCTCCTTAGAGCGCCTTGGTGGAAGCAAATTTTGCCGAAGGTGTTGCGAGTCAATCATGAGTTTGAATTGCTGGTAACTGAGACATCAAGGTTAAACCCGGAGTGCTATACGCTAGAAGAGTTACCAGTTGAGATGAAATCACTGGTAAATCAATTATCTGAGCTGAGTGGCTTGGTGCTGGAAACCAGCAAGAAAATGTCGTTTGTTGAAGATGCTGTTCATGAATATCAACTTCTGAAAGCGCGCCAAGATATGTTTGAATGCGGTGCAGTTAAGATTGAGTATTTTGTGGATACCATGCTGCGCACAATTGAATCTGGTGCTGTAACCTTAGAAAGTCTTCCTAGCGTGCTAAGTGACGAATGCGTCCTGCGACTTAAGGCGCTCCGCAAAGAAAAAGCCTCCCTACTCAGGGAGTTGTTAGCCGGAATAAGTCAAATTATTGAAACCACACGGGGTACTTGTGAGGCGCTTGAGCGTACCCTCACAGGTGATCAAGGTGTGCTTTTCACATTAAAGGAGTTAACAGCCCTTGAAAGTTCCGCAAACCGTTTGATATATTCATCTGAAGAAATATTAAAAGGTTAATTGGTGCGTGCATGTTCTGTGATTGTGGTGAGGTAATTAAGGATACTGAAGGTGGCGTAAAGTTTGAGCTAAAAAAGTGCCATAAGTGCGTGGGTTTAGTTCGATTCAAGCCTATCATTCAGGTTCAAAAGAGTCAGAGTGTTTACCTAATACGAGCACAATTAATCTCAGGTGACTCTGTAGTTTTCCGTATTAATTCAGAGAGACGGTACAAAAGAACCGTGAATAAGTACTTTAAGTCATCAGTAATTAAGTGGGTTGAGCCTAACAGCCTGACTGCACTGGTCGATGATATCTTTTAGCATAAAATTAATACTATAAGGAAAATAAATTTGGAAGCTGCGCAAACTATTGCTTGGGGCGTATTGGGTCTATTCCTATTACTGGGTTGTATCGTATTTATTCATGAGCTAGGACATTTCATAGCTTGTCGAATGCTGGGTATTCAAGTTCTTGAATTCGCCGTGGGTATGGGGCCTACGGCCTGTCAGTGGCAAAGCAAGAAAACAGCAACAATCTTCAAAATTTGCTGGTTACCGATTGGAGGTTATGTCAAACCGCTTAGTACATCAGAGGAAGTATTTAAGAATTTAAAGCCTGATGAGCAAAAAGCTGTTGCAAGCCAATGCATCGACAAGGCAGGTTCCGCTAGGCAGTGGATCATGTACTTTATGGGCCCTGCTTTCAATTTCCTGCTAACGTTTTTTATTTTCTTTATTTTGGCATTTAATCCTAGACCTGAAATATTGCCACTCATCCAGCCAATTGAAGACAAGCCCCTTGCTATGGCGGGTTTTGAGGTAGGTGATCAGCTAATGAGTGTTGCTGGAGAGCCCACACCAACAATGACCCGTGCGGTCCAATCACTTATTCCTCACATTGGATCTGAATTTAATGTTGTTGTACTCCGTGCAGAATCTGAAGTGATGCTGACGGTTGATTTAAGAGACGCAGTGCTGGAGCGCGAAACTAATATTCTTGACTTGCTGGGATTGCGCGCATCAAGTATCGAGGTGGCACCTACGCCACCGATCACTATCGCTGAGGCAGTCGGTCACGGCGTTTCAGAGACGGCGTTCTTTACGCAGTTAACGCTTAGTACGATAGGTAATTTATTCACAGGCAGTGTTGCTACAGATAACTTAGGTTCGGCTATCACAATAGGTGATAATGCTGGGGAGGCCTTGCAGGTTGGATGGATCTCATTTGCTATTCTGACGGCTGTCTTAAGTATAAATATCGGGATACTTAATTTATTGCCGATTAGGCCATTGGATGGTGGGCACTTGCTGTTTCTGTCAGTAGAAATATTGATTCGAAGGCCACTTCCTGAGGCAATCCATCGTTATTCGTTGTATGTGGGCTTTGCGTTAATAGCGTGCTTTATGTTGCTATCTGTTTCAAACGATATTTATTATTATCTTATTGCCTAGCAACCATTGACACTTAATTAATAAGTCTTATAATAAGTTTTGCTTAGGTCATTTGGGGTATCGCCAAGCGGTAAGGCAACGGGTTTTGATCCCGTCATGCGCAGGTTCGAATCCTGCTACCCCAGCCAATACACGTCTATATGTGGTGCTTCAGATACATGAATGCTTTTTTTAAGTTGGATCTCCGCGATCTGTGCGTGATGCTGGATGGCGCGGAAAGTAGTCCTGCAGAAACATCTGCTTTGTTAGTAAAAGAACTGTTGAGTTTTCTTTCTGACATTGAGCAAGATTGGCTCAAGATAGAGTTGATGGCACACATTGATGTCTTCATGATGCTTTCCGGTAAGAACTGTACTGAGCCTGAAGTGGCGATGGCACTTGAGTCGTTATCAGAATGGGCTGGTGAGGAAGTGTATCGACATATTGATGGCCGCCAAGTGCCTAATAAAAAATGCGAAATAATTTGGGAATAAGATAATGACTCAAGCTGTACTGAAAACGGTTGTAGAGGTGTTTGTGCGCTCTGGTCAGGGTATTATATTGAATTGCGTTGACGGTGATGATGTAGTTGCGCGGATCGATGAACTTAAGTACGAGCATGATGTTGTCGCATATACCGCCTACCCCGCTTCGGATTGGAAGAACATTTATTTTCAGGCGCGACTCCGCGCCTATAATCAGAGTCGTGAGTTGGTTACCGCTGCTTAAATCTAGATGCAGCTTAATTGATCCAGAATGTGCACAGATTTTTCCGTTAGGCAGAATTCTTTCATGCCTGTACTTGAGTTAGGCACTTCTTGAATGCAGTTACTCTCAATAAGCTTATGGATGAGTTTGTACGCACCTGAGTTTGTCATGCCGTCAATATCTGAGGCCTCGTTTACGGTCAGAGTGCCTGATTTCGCAAATCTCACAATCCATATGAGTGGCGTTAAGTGCTGAATTCCTGCGCCGAATTGCTGCTGCAGCAGTGTGTTTAGCTGTCTAAACAGGTTGCTTTTATGGCCCTCGGAGATGTAATGGTAAGCGTCAATCCCTGCTTTGGAAATTGTGTAATCTTTAAAGAGGTTATTGCTGTTGCAGGTCAGCCAAGATAAGGGCTCGCTACTCAATTTCTTTATGCAATATTTATAGTGATCCGCATCCCAAAAGCCTGCGTACTTCATAAACTCCTCAGAGGATACGCTCTGATGATGGGCAGCGAATTCAAGACACGCTAAGCCTGCAACGTCAAAGTTTCGATTAAGTCCTGTTTCTTCAAGGCGATCTCTAATGTCATTTAATTGATACATGTTAGCTTCACAGTGGGAGTGTTTGTCAAACTATAATACAGGCAAGAAAAAAAGCCAAATCTTTGCAGCCTCTATCATCGGCAGTCCTTGCAGTTGTTTAAAAAACGTTATAATATGTTTTTAACAAAACTCAAGTATCATTATTAACATGTCTGACACTGTAATGCCTTTTTCCGTCATTCGTGAGATGCAATCTTCCTGTCAAATAAGTATACAAGTACCCTATGTTCTAGAGCTATCGGCAGGGCGCGTGGGTGGAACTACGGTAGCATGGAAAGAATTGGCGGGTTACATTGATGTGGATATCTGCTCGCTGCCAGTCGCTGATGCGACATTGGTCTGTAAGGTGGCTGATGGTAGGTCGTACTATCATACCGATACGGGATACTGGCGAACCGTACTGAATGTAACGAATGGCGCTCCCTTGAGAAAAACGGATATCCGGACGGCTCTCAAGGAGAAGTGCGATTTTAATTCAGAGGCTCTCAATACATTAAAGGCCTTTAATGGACATGGTGGTGTGAAACTTAAGCCTAACGGACTTAAGATGAGTCATGCCAAAATCAAGAGCCATGAGCAACAGGCGCTACGTGATGCATTTTCAACCGCACTTCAGGATGTGGCCATACTGGACGGTATAATGGTCGAGAAATGCAGTGCCCCCGTGATTTCTATTACCGTAAATCGATTAAAGGGAACTCACCTTGCCCGCTCAGTAATACAAGTTGGTTCAGCCTCTGAATTCAAAGATAACAGGGGGCGTTCTACTTACATGCCCTTGCAAAGACAAGAAGATGCGCTGATGTTTGCAAGGTGTTTGGCCAGTGAGTATCAGGGTGTTGTTACACAACAGGATGACCTCTTGGGGCTCGTAATCACAAGCCCTGAGTTGCTGCCTGCTGAGTGTCCTGTCCGGGTGGCTAGCTAAAGCTAATGTTTGGGAATTTAGCCTTAAGCTCATCTGGGATGGCTGCGGATGAGTTTACCTCAACCTCCTCCGCCGGATTAAATCTTTTAGATAGGAATGTTAAGGCATCAGACATCACATCTTTAGGTTTAATCCCCTGCCCTACGATCCGTGATGCTTCAAATGTTTCAAGTATTTTGTTGCCCGCCATGTTGGTGGAGAAAAGCATCCAAGCAGAGTGAGATTTTACTGAGATCAGTAGTGTGGCTTTAATCATTTTATGAGAACCTGTTCAGTTTAGAGCTAGCAAAAGATGTAGCGAAGAGAGTCACTATGGCAGCTATAAACACCCCAAGTCCAGAGCTGTTATTGCCGAATAAGGGGGTGTTCTGCATCATGATACTGAATACAATGCAGTGCAATATGGAAAACAGAAAACTTGCCATAATGATAAGGCAGCCAGTATGACGCTTAAAATTGACAGTCACAAAGCAGAAGCTGTTGATGGCTATCGAAAGAAAAAATGTCAGGGTCGCAAATGCAAACATATATCATCATTTCAGGATCTGTTGGTACTAGAATAGCCAAAACATAAGATAAGTCAAATTCCAGCTTGATTGACTTTGTGTAATTTAATATTATATAGAAAATTAATCACTATAAGAATGTCTATGAAAACGCTTTTGAAAAGTATGGTCGCCGGTTTTATGGTGGGGGCGATGGCTGTACCCGCGCAGGGGGCTGTGGCTTATTACAATACTGCAGGTAATGAAGTGGTCACGCACGCGCCTAAGAAATCCTATTGGGCAAAACTTGTTATAGAAGAGCGTGCTCAGGGGCTTGAGATAGAGCGAACCTTGCGCTTAAAGGTGCCTCATGAGGCGAAAGTGAGTTCTACAGACAGTGCCATGAAGAATGTTAGGGATGAGCAGGGACATGGCCGTTTAAGGAGCTTTCAGAAACGAGATGTTTCGTATACGGTTCGGCACGTTAGTGCTGATGAGACCGGCCGTATGGCTGATTTTGAAATTTGCTATAAACATGAGATTAGTTGGATTGACTATAAGGAGACCCAAACTTCTGGTGGCTTAGGGCGGAAAAAACAGCGTGGAGATTTTTGTGACACGTTTAGTGTGACTAGAGGACAGGAAGTGCAGGTCATTACCACTCCAACGATGGAAGTGCGGTTTGCATGGAGTCATTCTAAAGAGCGACTGTGATTTATGTTTTACAAAGAAAAGCCCCTATTGTGCTGTCACAATAGGGGCTTTTTATTGGCTGGTGATTAAAAAAGTGCGGTAATAACCAGTAGGAGTGTCACATAGATGATGATCGACAGTGAGTACCTTAGCGTATACGCGGTACCTAGTGCGAATTCAACTAAGCGTAGTGCTACAAATCTATTGAATAGGAAAGAGCATGCACCGCCAAAAAGAATGTACAGAATGATCCCAAAAGGCGTGGTTGAAGTGCCTGCTTGTTCGGGGTTGCTAATCGAATACATAAAGATGAAATTGGCTGCTATGACAAGGCTTACAAGATTTAAGGTGTCATTACGCGCTGCTATGCACTCATCACTACATGGTCCAATAGGGCTGAGAAAAACTTTCGAAAAATTCATTATATCCTCCTGTTTTGATTTATTATAAAGGAAAACCAATTCAAGTAAAGCTCGGATTTTCCCAGCGTTCCGCAAGCCCGAATGCGTGGTAAGAATGCTCTAAAAAGTAATTGACAAAAGTCAAAATCGGCATTAAATTACGTTATATTAAATCTGCAAATATCAATGCATATTGCAGATAAGAAACATGCATGGGATACCAGTGTCTTGCTAGCGCGTTGTGTATTTCAAAAGAAAAAGCTAGCTCTTGAGGGATTAATAATAATGCCAAATTCTCTTAATGATATCGTTGCTCAAGGTGGTACTCTGCTGACTGGTCGTCTGGGCTATGAGAATCTCCATATTTACGTGATGTCTAACGAGGTTCACAGCGTCTTGTATTCGGATAGTGAGCGCTTGAAGAAGCACGTTATCCTAGGCCCCTTGGATGGTGTTGAATTAGCTCAGGTCGTTCCTGAAGGTGCATCATTCTGCCCTGCCCGTTCGAATCATACGTTCATTGCCTTACTGCAAAAAGCTGATGTTCAAGTACCACTGGATCATTTCGACGAAGCCCGCGTGACAAAAGAACGTTATACCGCCTTTACTAAAGGTAACTTAAAACCCTCTAAGCGTTACGGTGGTTCCCGTGTCCATTGATCGGTTCTCAGGAGATTGTCCGGGTTGTACGAAGGCGATTAATGCGGCTCCTGTTCATCTTGAAATGCTCTCAGAGGTCGTGGTGAATGGTGAAGTCGTAGCTTCAGATTATGAAGTGGTGTGCACTGCTGGTTGTTGTGAGAAGGCTGTACTGGGTGTGATTCCGGGCCCTATCGAAGTGTGACGATTTAGTATATCGCTTAAATAAAAAAACCAAGCACAGCTTGGTTTTTTTTGTGCTCAAACTTGCTTTCATTGTTTTTATTATTATAATGGTTATAAATCTACTAGAGGTGTAAAAATGAATTTTGTGACCAAAATTAGGCGCGTTAAGCCTAGTAGCCCGGGGAAGGCTGCTTTAGGGGCGGCTGCGTTATATTTGTTGGTAGTGGGCTTGTCGGGAATGGAGCAGCGTGGCATCGTACTTGCGCCTGCTCATGAGATTGAAGAGCAAGGGCATAAGTTAAGTGCGACTGGTGGATACGCGTACGACCCTCAAGAAGTGGCATCAACTTATGATATTCAAATGATGGCAAAGACGGTTGAGAGGCTTGGTAGTCCCGCGCTCAAGCGTGTGCTTGAGCGGGCGCTAAGTGACAGCGTTATTACGCGGGACGAGTATGAGCAGTTCGCCTTACTAGTGAGGGCGGGCAAAAAATTCTGATAGTCGATGTTTGGCGTAGCACTCGAAAAGACTTTCAGCGCGATTTTCAGGGAATTGCGCAAATACACTTTCCTCGTTAGCTTGCATGGCGCTGTAAGGCACGGGAGTCACGTTTAATGCTGACATCGCTGACAGTGCTGTATGGCTCAATCTAACTCTATAATCCTCGGCTTCAAGCGCATGGTTGGCTCCGTATAGAAAGGTTTGATACGCATTATTTAACAAGTCATGGTCCAGCAAGTTGCATTCATGATTAAGGGCTGGGACGTTATCCATCAAAAAGTGAAGAACAGAGATTCGGATCGCCTTGTATTGCAGCTTGTAAAGATGACCCTCTCGCTTAACTAGCACTCGTTGGTCCTGAAGTAGTGACTGTATGAGTTCAGCGGTGGACAGGTGGGTGAGCAAATTTGAGTGTTGAGAGGGGATTTCATCGCAATCTTTTAGGCCAATCACATCTTTGATGGAGAGTGATTCACTCTCATGAATAGACTCTTTATGGATGCTCAGATCGCCTTGTTCTGACAGGGTCCCTATCAGAGGTAGGCCTGTTGGAATGCTATTTATCGCACTGGTTTTATGTGCGTTACTGTTCACTTGCGTAGTAAGTACCGGAATGATCAAAATAGGATCGTTGGGTTTAATGGGTAGTCGACTGAGCTGACAAGGCTTTACTGTAAACATAGATGACCTCAAATTTGAGGTCATACTATAATATTTTTAAATCCAGTTCAACGTCTGGTTAGCGCATAGATATTGAGTGTTCCTGATCCAGCATGGGCTCAAAGCTGGCAAAATTTCTTTGCGGTTTCTCACCCGTGCGATCCATAATTTCCAGTGCTACAGCATTCGCCCACGACTTCTCTTCGGCCCATCCATTATTAAGGACATCAAGTGCAATACCCTGTTCCAGTATAGCTCTTTCCAGAGTGTCAGCCTGAGTGGATGATAGTCCTTCAGTATTGCTGACTTTATCGTTGAGTCCTTTGATGTTTTGTGTGAGAATATCACGCAACCTAGAGTGGTCCATTGCTACGACTCCATAAATAGTTTTTATTATATTAATAAAAATAGAAGCGGTGATCAAGTTTTGATCGGAAAAAAAATAGTAAGAGTAGTTGTGTTAATTGTGATGTCAACATTGCCGTCCCATTCCGTGGCTATGAAGGAACGATCAGGAGAATTTAGTGCAATTCGAATCTCGGCAGTTGCATCGCATATCATAAGTAAATGTGGGAATGGTTTGGTTACTACAAAAACGGAAGCGCACCAGCGATTCGATGTTACGCGCATGCTTTTTCAGGAAAGCGGTAAGATATTCAAATCTTATGTCTATTATCTTCAGTGTATTGAGGGGCAAATTGATCATTACAAAATCAAGTCAGCACCATTTCTAAGCGAATTGGATGCACTGTTCTTATGCGGCGCTGGCGCTGCAGAAGTAAAAGATGCCTTTCAGCCTAGTATACTTTCTCGACCTATGGGTGTATCTGTGCCAAAAAACAAGCGCAAGAAAACAAAGTTGCTCTACAAGGCTTGCAGAGACTCTTTAGATAAATTGCAGGTAAAATGATGAAGCTGTGTGACATTAGCACCACCCTTTACCCGCAAGAGATTTGCATCAGTGGTGTGACGCCTATAATCTACCGAACCACCAAAGGTAATATCCAGCATGAAGGCTCTTATTATGGATGGGTTGAATTGCTGCAGATAAATGCACAGAATTACATCCGGAATGAGCCGTCAAGCTGGTTGCAGTGCCAAGGAATGTCCAATACGGCACGTAGGGTACTTGGTCAGATTTTGCCTGAAGGTATTGATGATGAGGAGTTATCAATCCTTCAAGAGCGATTAGAGCTTAATGCGGCACCAAAAGAAGTTATCATTGCAGAGGTGCAATATGATGGCCTAAAGGCGGGTTTTGATACGCCGATGATATTGGCATATAAGTTACTTAAAGTAATAGGGGCAAAAGAAGCCATAATGGTTGTGCTAAGTGAGAATGAAGAATTGCGAGAAGAGATGCGCAGCATGGATTATTTGGATGCGGGAGATTTTTTCATGACAGGCTTACCGGGACTTGATTAAATTAAATTATGCTTTATTATAGCGCCTTAACTTTTTAAAACAGTGTAAATTAGATGCTCTACCCTTTTATTAGTAGTTATAAGAATGAGGTCACCCAGCAAGTCCATGCTGATGCTACTGTCTTTATAGATGCTGCAAGTGAAAGAGAGGCTTACTCTATTGTCATGGAGCAACTAGGACAGAATGCTTCGCCAGCACGCAGCGCACTGACTATCGATAGTTTGTCCGCATCGATTGTTGGCGCTTACCTGAAGAACCATAAGGTGCTAAGGCAGACTCCGAACATGGTTGTAAAAACGGCTGATGGGTACTTGCTTGGAGCACATACTCAAAATACACATGATATTGAAGGTGTTTTGCGCGCTGCAAAAATTCTTGAGGATCGATCTCATCTTCGGAATAGCCTATTCCGCTAATTTACTATAATAGATATTTAAAAAAATATGGATTCGTGCTTTAATTATTGGTAACAATAATAAAAAAGGCGTTCCAGTCCATGGATAAAACCAGAAAGCAGTTCATCCTTGATACAAACGTATTGCTCAGCGATCCGTTTGCGTTTAAAAATTTTGAAGAGCATCGAGTAGTCATTCCGATGACCGTGCTTGAAGAGTTGGATAGCATCAAGGATCGAAAAAAGAGTGTCGCTAAAGAAGCCCGTATTGTCATAAACCAGCTAGAAAAGATCTTCCAAGGCCATACAAGTGAAAAAATCTACAGTGGTGTTCCCTTGGGCGATCCATCAGACCCCAAAGTTGGTACCGTTTGCATATTCCCGGACGACACAAAACTCACCGACCAGTATGGCAGCAATACCCTCCCCTTAACATCTCCTGATAACCGCATCCTTTCATCTGCTATCTACCTGCAAAACGCAAGTAAGGCGCAGCAAGATGAAATGGGCTCTGTTGAAGGGATTGAAACCATTTTGGTAACGAAAGATATTAATATGCGACTGAAGGCACTTGCCAGTGGCATCGAAAAGGTCGAGGGTTACCAGAAAGAAAAGATTCTTGACGATATCCGCCTGTTGAAGACAGGTTTTTATGAGAGTGAAGGTGATTTTTGGTCCCTATATCAGGATATGGAGGTTAAAAACGATAAGGGACGCTCCGTGCTGCCAATTGTTGATGCATTTGAGCCATATCCGGGCCAGATACTGCTTGCTAAATCTGAAGATGGCAACGAGGGTAACTTCGCTGCTGTTGTTGAATCAGTTGCAGACAGGGAATATACGATTCAGCAAATTGGCCTCAATAAGCTAAAGCTGACTAAGTGCATGAATCTTAATTCTCGGAATATTGGTCAGGCGATGGCACTCTACCAAATGAAGCATCGTGATAATGACATTGTAGCCCTGACCGGTCAGGCAGGGACAGGTAAGACGTTAATGGCCTTGGCTTATGCGATTGAGCAGGTCTCTGAAAAGAAAGCGAGCCAGATCATTATTACTCGCGCTTTACCTCCGCTGGGTGAAGATATTGGATTCCTGCCGGGCAGTGAAGAGGAAAAGATGGGCCCTTGGCTGGCAGCATTTGAAGATAATCTAGAGGTAATAAGGCGCCACAACCCACAATGGAAGGAAAAAACTCAGGAAGAAGTTCGAAATGATTTGGGTATTATGTATAAATCAATTAACTTCATGCGTGGGCGTAGCTTTAATGATGCCATTATTATTCTGGATGAGGCTCAAAATCTCTCTCCATTCCAGATGAAAACATTGGTCAGCCGTGTTGGTCATAACTCAAAAATGATTTTGACGGGCAATCTTGGTCAGATAGATGATCCGTACCTAAATCCTTTAACTTCCGGCTTGACGCATGTATCTGAAAAGCTGGCGATGTGTAATTTTGCAGGGATTGTTAATTTGCAGGGTATCGAGCGCAGCCGCCTTGCGGCATTCGCTGAAAAGCATCTGTAACTCAACAGTAGTTCTGAGAAAAGGGGTATTGCTTTTGCGTACTCCTTTTTTGTGACTATATTGGGGAGTCGTTGACCTATGCCTCATGTTTTAATACTATAGTGAAAAATATTATAGGTGATACGCCATGTATAGCTCTGCACACCGGATGTTTCTAGGCCTCCCAGTCCGCTCTCCGTTTATCTTAAGGTATGAAAAAGGGAATGTACCTGTCTTAAAGAATGAGCTATTGCATAGCTCGCGCGGTCGTAAGCTTACCCTCCTCCAGCAATTTCTTGCGTGCAAATAACTTTAATACAAATACTTGCCTTCTGATTTTTTTTTATTATAATTGGTAATATTGTAAAGTAAGAGATCGGAAAAATGAAAAAGATTGTGCTAGTGCCAATTATTGCATCTGTCGCTTTGGTGGGTTGCAAGGTTGAAGAGAAAGCGCCTGAAACGGCAGATAAAGGTCAGCAGGTATTGGAGTCCATTGGTAATATCTTCTGGGGTGAGGAGATACCGGTTAAACGGTATCGCTATTTCACGAAAAATGCCCTGCTGATAACTAAGGACGGTGATGTTTATTTGGAAAAAGGCGAGCGGATGCGCCTTCAGCCTCTTGATGAGTTTGAGAGTTGGCAGTTTGTTCCGCCTGAGGCCTTCAAGAAGTACCAGCATGGTACGTCGATCGAGAATAACGACCCTGATCGTTACGCGCCTATGTTTATTGCGCAGGACCACGTTCAGGAATGTCAGGTTGACTACATGAAGGATATGGAATTTCAGTACTCCCCATTCTCAATGTATACGATTTCCTGCGGCGACTGGAAGAATGACTACATGCTGTATGCACCTGAGCGTAGAGAGTTGTACATTGTGGCCAGAGGGAAGGATGATGGGCTTTCTGTTGATAACATCCTTCAATCATATAAGCCAAGCTTGTGAGGTTAAGCGAATGGGGAATTTTGTAGCGCATGAAGATCCACAGCCAATGCTGTTGGTAACTAAAAAAAAGGGACACGATTACCACGGCTGCGGCTTCCTTTCTCGGCATACGCGCCGAGATAAGCGAGGGAAGCGCAAAGCTCAGTGTGTTGTAAGTTTGGCGCAACAGGAAAATCAGGCGCAAAAAGTAAGTTAGTTTTGAATTAATGCTCCAGCGAGCGCGGCCCCTATTGATTTTTAATTTATTATTATAATAAATTACAGGTTCGGTAGGAATTTTAAGGAAACAGTATGACTAATCTAAGTCTCTGCAGTGGCGTAACCTCATATGACCAATTTGAGTGCGGCATTAGTTGTGTAAGGAGAGACTGCCTAGGAAGGGCTTTGTTGTCTAAGTCTATTCGTGTTATTACGCACAGTAGAAATCGCTCTTCGTGGCAAACTGTGGCGGAGGATGCTATGTGCTTTGGGCATAAGCGGATAGATAATATCCTCGAGATTGGTCGCAGGAAGACTGTGGGCGGTCGCATAGCTGAAAGTGTTTGCAATGCATATAATAATGCTCTCATGAGTAAGCTGAAGTCTCATATGATTTTGTATGTAGGTGACGCTGAGTACTTTGTCACGGAAGTGTCGCTAAAGAGCGCTCTTGAGATTAAGGTAGTGTCAGTAGCTGAGGCAAGTGCGAACCCTAATATTCGTTATAAGGGGTCGATTGTCTTGACGGGCGCGGCGGAGCAGATCTTTAATTACCCTGATCATTGCGTGATAATTAAGCATGATGATAAGTTAATCTCAATTGAGGGGTTGGAGCGCGTCGAATTGCATACATGGGGAACGCGGTTTCATCACATGTTTTCCAATGAGTGCTGTATGACAGATAATTTGAAGGCTTACAATGAGTTAGCAACGACAGAAATAGCTCCCCCGCTACGCTGGAGTGATCTTAGAGACCTTCTGCCATTGCTGCCTACACTGGATTTGCCGCTAACGGTTGATGTGGCTATGACATACCCTGACAAGCAGGAGGGGTTGCCAAGCTATTTGACTCACGCTATCTCAGTGGAGGAAATGGACGGTCATTTTATGATTTGCCTGCCGAATAAGACCTCCGTCGAAATTCTGCAAGATATCGATAATGGGATCGATTCACCGCTCGTGTTTTGGGATCAAATTGCTGAATTAACTGAGAAGATGGCACCTGCTCAATTAGAAAAGCCTGTAGTGTTTGGTAGGCTCGATCATGTGGATCAGTTTTATCCATACTATCAGTTTGCCATCCCGGGTCTTCCGTCAAAACTTAGTGACGGAAGCGTTGCAGAATGTCGGTTGCAAATACCCTCTGGCAAGGCGCTTAAAAAGCAGGTACTTTAATAAAAAAACCGGGCCCTAGGCTCGGTTTTTTAATGACTTCTGACTAAGAGTATAATAATTATAATGGAAATTTGACTTTTCTGCTTTTTTGATTATTATTTATACAGGACTTACGTTAGGAGATTAGGCATGAAGCAAACACGTGTATATGGATCAGGCTCAATCCTCACATTGTCGGAGCTTGCTCCCGATGAACTCACTGTATTGGCTCGAATGGCGAACGGTGAGTACTTCGTATTACGGAATGCGGATAAGGACTTCCGCACGCAAAAGCTGCGTGCTCATTTAAATGAGATCTGGCGCACATTTCCAATGCTTATCTCTAAGATTTCAGATATTCATAGTGAACGCTACAGTCTTATCCATCCTGCTTGCCGTGATGGCATGCTGCGCATCGTGGATCAGCTGAATTGTCCAAAAGAATGCCAGCCTGAAGTTATAGCCCACCTACAGCAGCAGATGGGCATTGCGCAGGCTAGTTAGTGTAAATGCCTGCTTTCATTTTTTGTTTTTGGCGATAGATGAAAACCAGCAGCTGCAGAAGGACAATAAAATACATAATCAATAGTGCCGGGACTATATATTTAGCATTAGGTCCACTGATGCCAACCATGAGGGCAAAGTCTTTTAAGCCCTCATCAATTTCTTCAGGGTAATTCTTCTTCCATTCATAAGAGGTAGCTTCCTTGCTTGTCGAAGATAACTCCATGGGCTTATTGGCCAGCGCTTCACGGAACCAGTGGGCGGCTAACATAATGTTTTTAGGGGTACCGTTCCCAGATTTATATGCTTCACCAAGCAGCATCATTGAGTTGTAATCCCCTCCCAATGCAGCATTTTTAAGTTGTTTGATGGCAAATGATGGGCTTGCATTGGGTATTTTGCCGCTCAGATTGAGTTCAGCAACCAAAAAACGGGATGGATTATGGCCTGACTTGGCAGCTTTCAGAAGGTGTTTGTAAGCAGATTCTGGAGTAGATGCCCCCGCCTCTCCATTTAAGAGGCACTTCCCAGCCTTGTAGGAGCCATAGGCCTGATCGAGGTTTGATGCTCTAATAAAAAGCTGGCACGCCTTAAATGGGTCGCGTTCAATGCCATTGCCAGAGGAGAGATTTATGGCAGCATATACACTCGCTTCAGGGTGTCCCAAATGAGCAGCTCGTAGATACCACTTTGCGGAGCGGATCAGATCCATCTCGACTCCAATCCCTTCTCCATAGATGCGGCCGAGTTTGTAGGCGGCTTCTGGGTTGTCGTTGTTGCCTGCCATTGCATACCATTTAATGGCCTGCTCAACTGACTGACTAACGCCATCTCCTTTCATGTAATGCTTAGCGATTTCCAGCTGCGCTAGGGCCTCCCCATGAGCCGCAGCTTTACCCAGCCAGTGAAAGGATTGTGCTTTACTTTGGCTTACGCCTAATCCTTTTTTGTAGAAGTGTGATAGCATAAATTGTGCTGAGGCATCGCCTTTGGATGCTTGGTTGGTAAGTAAATGGGCTGCATCTTCATACATGCCTTCCTTTATTAAGGATTTCCAGTTGATGGAATCATCGGAATAGGCTTGGTTACTCAGGAGCACCAGTAGGAGTGTAGTAAGGATCTTTTTAAGCATGATAAGTAAATATTGTCAGTAATTTAATTTATGTTATAGTAAGTTATCTCGCACATAATAACAAATGGAGAATACATGAGCGACAATCTATCGTACACCCTGATTAACGTAGAAGGTTCGGATATTCTATTTAGGGCAACAAACACCCTTTTTAATGATAAACCTGCACTTCTACTCGAGTATGAGGATGATGATGCAGCACCGGCCATCACCTTTGTGCCAAGCGAAAACTGCGCATATGTCAGTCGACATGGTGAGTTCTTTGAGAAAGATGTTGCCGCCATCATTGTTGCGGGACAGCAAGCAGAATATTTAGTGGAAATAGCTGTACAGCTTAACCATAAGTCGGTAATGCTCGTTGAGAATGAGAGTGACCTGACGTCGTGGGTAATCAATGAGATTCGTAGTGTGCATGGGGCTAAGCCACAGTGGGATGAAGGGGGGCTTCAGAATGTCGCACGAGCTCTCTTTGCCGTCCCTGCGGGAAAGCTTGATATCCCAAAAGTTAAGGCTGTGCTGGATGAGGTTGGGATTCTTGCACTGGATCGCGACAATAATAGTGCTCGGGCGTTCGATGTACAGCATATTCTGCACATCTTGGCGAATCGTTGAGATTGTTGGTGTGCGAAGGTTGATCATCTAATTATTGCAACTCACCTTTCGTGCTCAAGTTGGCAGCTACCAACATAAGTAAGTTAAACTAAAATGCCCTTTTCCAAAGGGCATTTTTCTCTTCAATTTATTTAAAAAGTGTTATAGTATTAGTTCATCAACTATAACTAGCTATCTTGATAAATCAAATAATAAGATGTCAAAGCAAAATGTTACTGATAACGATCTAAGGGTCGCTGTCTTCGAATCCAGCCGCCTTCGCACACATGCACTCGACATGCATCATTCCGATGTTGTAAGCGTGCTGCGTGAATTACTGACTTTTATAACTCGTAATATTCAAGGTTCGAGTGTACCCACGCGCATTTTGGTGTCGGATATCGAACAGCATGGCGTCAAGGAATCTGCCCTAATAGGCGCCATAGAAAAGGTATGCAACGTTTCCTTCCAGCAAGGCCGCTCCATAGAAGGTGGGTTGTGGGTGGATATTGCTGTTTTCGGAGGCTTTGCCCCACTCGTTAGTGAATGGGACGTAACTCAGTTAAGTAAGAAAGAGGCACTATAAATGAAGGTTGGGTTGAAAACTAAATTCTTAGCGGTCTGCTTACCTCCTCTAGTCATAATTACCGTTGCCATTTGCGCGGTAGTCTATTCGCAGCTTATCTCTTTTGGTCATGAAGAGATTGAGCGAGACCGTGTTGAAATGATCGACTCGAAAAAGGCTGTGTTGAAAGACTACGTCGAGCAGGCCATATCAACCGTACAGCCCCTGATTAATCAAGGTGATGACGAGTCTAAAGCCCTCGCGCTTAAATTGCTCACGGCCATTAAATACGGTGAGAACGGCGATGGGTATGTCTTTGTCTACAACTACGATGGCACTGTGCTGGGCAATCGGCCAAAACCGAGTATCCATGGAAAGAACTTGTATCACTTAACAGATTCAACTGGAAAGCCTTTAATCGCCGATCTCATTGCGGCATCCAAGAAAGGTGGTGATTATGTTCAGTATCAATGGATGAAGCCATCTAAGGGCTCAGAACAGCCTAAATTAAGCTTTGCTATTGGGGTTGATAAGTGGAGCTGGATGGTAGGTACGGGCTTTTATATTGATGATGTAAATGATGCTGTGGCAGACATGAAAGCCAAGCTTGATGAGAGTGTCTTTGAATCTATCTCTATGATATTAATGGTGGCTGGAGCGATCTTCGCAGTGATCTGTTTACTCTCCCCGCTTGTGGTTAAGTTCGTAACCGGACCTATCGTCGAAACCGCCAATATTTTGAAGGACATTAGTGGTGATGGTGGGGATTTAACCCGTCGTCTTGAAGTTAAAACCTCTGATGAAATTGGTGAAGTCGCAGCTAATTTTAATGCCTTTGCTGAGAAGATCCGGAGTATTGTGGCCGACGTGCAAAGCGTCACGATGCAGCTGAGTCAGACAACGCGGAGTCTGTCGAGTAGCTCGGTTGCTGTTAAAACTGGGATGCAGCAACAGCAGCAGGAAACGAGCCAAATAGCCACTGCTATCAATGAAATGAGCGCTAGTTCAAGGGAAGTATCTGAGCAAACAATGCTGGGGGCTTCCAGTGCACAAGAGGCGAGTCAGGCTGCAGCTTCCGGCATTCGCATCGTAGAGGGAGTGATTAAAACAACCAATGTATTATCAAATGAGATCGATGCCGCGGCCGATACCATCCGTGAAGTTGAAAATGATGCTAATAATATTGGTGACATTGTTGATGTTATCCGTGGTATTGCGGAGCAGACAAACTTACTGGCCTTGAATGCCTCAATTGAGGCTGCGCGTGCCGGAGAGCACGGCCGCGGGTTTTCTGTTGTAGCTGATGAAGTTCGAGTTCTGGCAAATCGCACGCAAGAAAGCACGAATGAAATTCAAGCCATGATCGAAAAACTCCAATCTCATACTTCTCAATCGGTTGAGCAGATGAAAGTTGGCCAGTCTCAAACTGAGCAAGCAAAGCTGGCTGTAAATGAAGCCGGTAATGCGCTTAATGAAATTTCCACACGAATCGATGAAATTGCTAATTACACCACGCAAATTGCAAGTGCTGCAGAAGAGCAATCTGCTGTCAGTGAAGAGATAAATAGCGGTATTCATCATATTGAAAGTATATGCAACTCATCGACCGAAAGTGCAGTTCAGTCAGAGCGCCTAGCACAGCAACTGGGTTGCTTGGAAACATCTCTTTCTATGTCTGTTAAACAATTCAAAATCTAATAAAAAGGTAAATTAAACAATGGATAACGATAATAAAAGCAGCTTGAAGCACGCACTGGATGAGGGGTTTCCTGAGTTTATCCGAGCAATTTTGGATAGCTTACATAAGCCATTAAGTACCAATCATGCCGCACTAAAAGCCAAAAAGGATAAGCTAATCGAGGCTGGTGATACGTCTGCTGAAAGCAGTATCTTCTCTGAACTGAGCAGTGATGAAGGTTCCCGCCTCTCCTTATTCTTAAGTATCCTTTATGATATTAAGGGCGCTTGCATGCCTTTGGAAAATCGCGACGGTCTATTGAAGAATCGAGAAGAATTGATTGGCGCGCTAAAAGTTGCGTGCGAGAAAAAAGTTGAATACAGCCCAACAGACCACCAGACCGAACTGGAGCGTAAAGCTCAAGTTTGCCTGCAGTTAATCTATGGCACAATGCTCATTGAAAATATCTGGGTCATGTCAGAGACTGTGGATGGCTATGGCTGGTTAATGCGCGCAGCCGTTCATGACAAAGATGCCCGCCACTACATGCGCGAGATCCGTAAAACACTGCCGTTCTCTGCAATTTCCGTGGCAGAAACAAAGTTCTCACACTAAGTAGTAAGGTTGGAGATCAGGTGATATGAAGTTTCCAGAAATGAAAACGATTGTGAAAACCGTATTGGCACTCAGTATAACGTCGGCTGTGTTGAGTGTGACCTTTGAGACCGGTTTTTTGCAGAATGACAGCATGAGTCCTAATGCCTCCGATGGCCAAATTGTTGTTTATAACCATATCGCTTATGATCTCCATCAGCCCTATTCCGATCAAATTATTATGTCATTAAATAATCCTGTTCGGGGTGACTTTGTCACGTTAAACCGGAAGTATTACCCGCATCAGTATGGTCGTGTTGTTGCATTACCAAATGAAGTGGTTTCTATGAATAACTTTATGATTCAGATATACGGGCAAAGTTTCCGTTACAATCAATACAAGCAGGAGACCAACAAGCACAGCCAGCCTGTTGCCATCTATGCGTCTGAGGAGACCGATAAGGGCATCTATGGTGTGCGCATCACGGCATCGCCTAATGCCTCCTTTCAGCCTTCAAAGGTGCCTGAGGGCGTGTACATGGTCATTCCGGATAATCGGATAACACCTTACACGGATCATCGCTACCTGTTTGTGCCGCGAGAGCATATAACCGGGAAAGTGATTACTTTCTAAAAGCTGAAAAGCTTCCCCATTGAATATTTAGCGCCGTAATGGCGCTAAATTCGTTATTAGAAACCCAACTATCTTCACAGAATTCGATAGCGTGTTCTATCGCAATCGGGCGTAACACCTCAATGATCTCCTGCTCGGTCCATTGATACATTAAAACATTCCTGATGGCCTCATGGAAAGGCAAGAATGAGCGTGGGTGTCGGTCAAATAGGTAAAGTGCGAGTTGCCTAAAAGCAACAATCTCAAGGGGTTGTAAGTGAGATTTATGGGTAAATCCACTTAACGATGCGGTAACCTGATCTTTCGTGGAGGTAAGGATCTGTTGTCTGCGTTGAAGAATCCGGGCGAAAATAACAAGTTTACGAAGTGCTTTATCGTTCGTATCTTTTGGAGCTTGTAGTTTGTGATGGGCTAAAAATGAGCGCACATGCTCATTGGTTTGCAGAAACCGGATAGTCAGGAACGCTAAATCTTTTTCAGTCCGGCATGGCATCAATGTTACATATTTAAACCAAACGCCAGACGTTGGGTTAAATGCTGCCGAGTGCGCATTTTCAAACCGAAGTCCGAGCAGTGTCGCGCTCTTCCCTTCCGCGATACAAGGAATCGATTTTGCCACCACCTGTTTTGACTGTATTAGTGACAGGGCGGCCTGATAAGCGGATTTTCGTAAGGAGGAGAAGGTTGAAGGCATTTATCAACCTCATTCCAACGTGTAAGGAAGAGGCACCGTTCTTTGCATGCCGTTTTTTAAGCACTTTATGTCTTCAATATGCCGCCCTAAATGCTTAAACCAATTGCTCAGTACAAGACGATCAGAATCGTCCTCTGGATTGTAGTTGATGTGCAAGCTCAACCCGATCTTTTTGAAAACCATGTTTTCGTGATTAATCGGTTCTTCGAACTTTATGTAGTCGTAGTCTGTATCAACATCAAAAATGTAATCTGTGCCGTCCCCTAGGGATATGACGTATTCATCCTTCCCCTTCCCGCCAAATAAATAGTCATCACCTAAGCCTCCAATAAGGACATCGGCTCCACGATGGCCAAAGAGCCAATCTGAATGATGATCACCTCGTAGGACATCTTTATCAATGCCGCCATGAATGCGATCGTCGCCTTTCAATCCATCCATGAGGTTGCTTTTTAGGATCACACCTTTCAGTTGATCATCCCTGTCAGTGCCCTGCGTATATATTGCATTCGACTGCATGAACTTGGCATCAATTTCATCACGTTTCAGGAGAATATCTCCACTAGGCAATTGAACTGACTTGAGGCCCGGGCATGATGTTGAAAAATGTTTAAATACGCGCACCCATAGGGTCCCTTCTACGTAAAGGTCGAGATGATCGCGAAACCGTTTTACGTCCACATCCTCTTTGAAGCGACCAAAGGGTATCGCAATGCTGGTGGCAGGTTTACAGGACGATTTCCCAGTTGTTGGATTAAGTTTGCCTACCAGCACTATATGGTAGGGGTCACCCGAGTGAACAATGTCGGGGCGAAGCAATTCCTCAGCATGACTGACAGGAGCCGCTGATAAGGCGAGTAATGTAAAAACCGCGATAGAAGCCCTACTCCTGCTCATAATTTTGCACTAACTTTTGAATAAACCGTTCACCTGCTGTTTGTGCAGTTTGCTCGGAATCATAAAGCGCTTGTGATACCACACCGGGACAGCGTGGGTAGGAGTGTATGCGATACCTAAAATTTACTCTTTCTTCGGTAGGTTCTATGCAAACAGTGATACGGGGGTAATTCATAGCTTGATTATTATATGGTTTTTTAATTATTCTACAAAAAAGCAGGTTAATTTGCCAGTATCCATTTGATAAGCAGATAGCTTGCATTGTTAATTTTTTTACTTATAATAATTGCAACAGAAGAAGTCAGTTAAGGATTCTTAATGTCTAAAGATAATTATGATTCGGCCTCAGTAAAGGTGCTAAAAGGCTTAGAGCCTGTCAAAAAGCGCCCGGGCATGTACACCGATACCGATCGCCCTAACCATCTCGCACAAGAAGTAATCGATAACTCCGTTGATGAGGCTCTAGAAGGTCATGCAACGCGTATTGTTGTCACCTTGCATAAGGATGGCTCACTTTCAGTTGATGATGACGGTCGTGGTATGCCGGTAGATATTCACCCTGAAGAAGGTAAGCCGGGTTGTGAGGTTATTTTTCAGCAACTTCACGCGGGTGGTAAGTTTGATGATGACAACTACACCTTCAGTGGTGGTTTGCATGGTGTAGGTATCTCAGTCGTAAACGCCCTGTCGGAAAAGGTTGAATTACGTATCAAACGTAATGGCAGTAAGCATCATATGGAATTTCAGCATGGGGTTGTAATCACGCCGCTGGAAGTAACTGGCAATTGCGGGCAGAAGAACACAGGTACTTATGTTCGTTTTTGGCCATGTGAAAAATACTTCGATACAGTCAAGTTTAATGCCAAGCGCTTACGTCATCTGCTCCGCGCTAAGGCAATTCTCTGCCCTCGCCTGACAATGGTTATGATCGATGAAGAATCGGGTCAGGAAGATACGTGGTTCTATGAAGAGGGTTTGAAAGACTATCTGGGCCAGCATCATTCAGGTGATGAAGAGGCGCTTCCGGAAATGCCAATTATTATTGAACATGCCGGTGATACCTCGGGTGCTGAGGTTGCATTGATGTTTGGTGCCCAAGAGTGCATCAATGAAAGCTATGTGAACCTGATTCCAACGATTCAAGGGGGTACGCACGTAAATGGTATGCGTACAGGCATCTTTAATGCAGTCAAAGAGTATTGTGAACTGCATACTCTAATTCCACGTGGCGTTAAGCTCACCGCGGATGATAGTTTTGCGAAATGCTCTTATGTCCTGTCCGCTAAAATGTCAGATCCACAGTTTGCAGGCCAGACCAAAGAGCGTCTTTCTTCGCGTGAAATTTCGGCTTACATCGCAGGCGTTGTCCGAGATGGCCTCCTGCATGAGATGAACCAAAACCGTGAATTTGGTGATGCCTTTGCAGAGTTGGTTATTGCCGCTGCGCAATTGCGAAGCAAGTCTGAAAAGAAAGTCGTCCGTAAAAAGGTTACTCAGGGACCAGCACTGCCGGGCAAGTTGGCTGACTGTTCTGCTGATGCACGTGATCGTGGTGAATTATTTCTCGTAGAGGGTGATTCAGCGGGCGGTTCTGCAAAACAAGCGCGCGACCGTGAAACGCAGGCTATTATGCCGTTGCGCGGTAAAATACTGAACACATGGGAAGTGCCGGGTACTGAAGTGTTAGGAAATCAGGAAGCACATGACATCTCGGTCGCCATAGGCGTGGAACCTGATTCGGAAGATCTATCTGAGCTACGCTATGGCAAAGTTATTATTCTGGCCGATGCGGACTCCGATGGTCTTCATATCGCAACCCTACTCTGCTGTTTGTTTATTAAGCACTTCCGGCCTTTGGTTACTGCAGGTCATGTCTATGTAGCGATGCCGCCACTGTATCGAGTTGACGCTGGTAAAGAAGCATTTTATGCATTGGACGAGGAGGAGCGTGAACAGATTATCACTAAGATTCAGCGGTCCAAGCCTAATGCCAAAATTGATGTGCAGCGATTTAAGGGGCTGGGTGAGATGAACCCACTTCAGCTGCGAGAAACAACTATGGATGCCAACACACGACGATTGGTTCAGTTGGTGGATAAAGCCGATGCTGAAAATGACCTCTCTGTCATGGAGCAGTTCGATATCCTTCTGGCAAAAAAACGCTCTGGTGACCGTAAGGTTTGGCTGGAGAAAGAAGGCGACTTGGCGACGGTGTAAAGGATAGAGACTATGATAGATATGAAAGATAATTTTGATAGCAGTAACGTCGAACAAAAGCCTATGGGTGCCTTCGCACGAGGGGCATATCTCGACTACGCCATGTATGTAATCTTGGATCGTGCCCTGCCGTTTATTGGTGATGGCCTTAAACCGGTTCAGCGACGTATTGTCTATGCGATGAATGAGCTAGGCTTGAAGTCCACCGCAAAGTACAAGAAGTCGGCACGTACCGTGGGTGATGTGCTCGGTAAGTACCACCCGCATGGTGACTCTGCGTGTTACGAAGCGATGGTGCTGATGGCACAGGATTTTAGTTACCGTTATCCGCTAGTGGATGGTCAGGGAAACTGGGGTAGTCAGGATGACCCTAAGTCATTCGCAGCGATGCGTTATACCGAATCGCGACTATCAAAGTCTGCGGAATACCTGCTGAAGGAAATCAAAAAAGGGACGGCACTCTGGCAGCCTAACTTTGACGGCACCTTGAAGGAACCAGAATTCCTTCCATCACGCTTGCCTAATATTCTGCTGAATCCGACGACCGGTATCGCCGTGGGTATGGCAACGGACTTGCTGCCACACAATGTCAATGAAGTGGTTGATGCCTTACTGATGTTGTTGAAAAAGCCCGAGGCTACCTTAAGTGATGTACTTAAGCATATTAAGGGCCCTGACATGCCTACGGCGGCTGAGGTTATTACGCCTGCAGCAGAGTTGAAGAAGATCTATGAGAAAGGTCGTGGCAGCATTAAGCAGCGTGCGGTCTATCATACAGAAAACAATGAAATTGTGGTGACTGCCCTACCGTTTAATACGTCAGGCGCAAAAGTTTTGACGGATCTGGCCGCTCAAATGAATGCGAAGAAGTTGCCCATGATCGCCGACTTGCGTGATGAATCCGATCACGAAAATCCTACGCGCATCGTAATTGTCCCACGGCAGAAACGATTTGATGCGGACGAAATCATGGGGCATGTGTGCGCAAACACCGATTTGGAGCGTTCATTCCGTTGCAACTTCAACATCCTAGGCCTGAATGGTAAGCCGCAAGTTAAGAGCCTGCTGATGATACTCAATGAGTGGCTACAGTTCCGTCGTGAAACGGTAACGCGTCGTCTTGAGAATCGCCTTAAGCAGGTATTGGCCCGGTTACACATTCTGGAAGGTTTGCAGATTGCTTACCTGAGCATCGACGAGGTCATTCGTGTTATCCGAGAATCGGATACGCCAAAAGAAGATCTTATTACAGCCTTTAATCTGTCGGAAATTCAGGCGGATTACATTTTGGATCTAAAATTGCGCCAGTTGGCCAAGATTGAAGAGATGGCAATCCAGAGTGAGCGTGATGAATTGGAAGCTGAACGAAAAGTGATTGAGAATCAGCTTTCTGATCCGGAAGCGCTGAATGGCTTGATCAAAGAGGAGTTGGAAGAAGATAAAGAGACCTACGGTGATGCTCGTAAATCGCCATTGGTAGCGCGCTCCGATGCCAAGGCAATGGATGAAACGCAGTTGATGAGCAGTGAGCCCGTAACGATCGTTGCCTCCAAGCAGTTGTATTTGCGTGCAGGTAAGGGTCACAAAGCAGTCGATGAACTCGGCTCTCTAACGTACCGTACCGGCGATAAGCTTGCGTTGATTAAGCATGCCAAATCTAATCAAGAACTGCACTTCTTTAGTAACTCGGGTCGTAGCTTCACAATCGCTGCGCACACATTGCCGGGTGCGCGAGGACAAGGAGACCCAATCTCTGCTAAGGTTAATTGGCCTGCAGGTGATGAGTTAGTATCTATTGAAGTGGGTAAGGCTGATGAGTTGCGTTTGATAGCCTCCTCTGCTGGCTATGGTTTTATTACCGAATTAGAGAATATGAAAGCCAGTAAGAAGAATGGCAAGCCTGTTCTTACGGTACCAGAAGGCTCAAGTGCCCTGACCCCGCTAGAGGTTGGGAATGTCGCTGAAGCTAACATTGCGGTTATCAGTGAAGATGGTTACCTGCTGATCTTCCCTGCAGCAGAACTACCCATCCTTGCCAAAGGTAAGGGCAATAAACTGCAAAACCTGCCAAAGGGAGCGACACGAGTACAGCTTATTTCAACCTATAAGGTTGGAGATCCCGTGACGTTGCACACTCCGGGTGGCAAAAAGCTCAACTTATCAGTGGATGATCAGGATCATTACATGGGTAAGCGAGCCAGTCGAGGTAAGAAATTACCTAAAGGCTATAGCGATATTGCTAGCCTATCATAGGTTACAAAAAAACCGGCTTAGGCCGGTTTTTTATTAATTCTGAGTGATTCTTAAAGCTATAATATTTAACAAAACATACGCGGAAATCCCCTTTCTTTGGATGGGGAGGATATCAAAAGGATATGTCGATATCTGACAGCTGATATGTGGCGTTGATTTTGTTAACTTTACTTTTGATTAGGGAAATGATTTCCGCCTGATTGTTCTCATTTGCCATTCGCAGTGCGGCCCTAACCATTCCGTCTGATTTGAAGTCATAAGGTTTGCCATTGGGATTGTTTTGAGCCTCTGATAGTGCCATATCTAGAGATACATTAATAAGCATTAGTAGCTCTTCATTAACTGGCGCCCGTTTAGGAGTGATTAGATCAAAAAACTCTTTTTCTCCATCCGCAATTAAGCATCCTTTGGTAAAGCCATTTAGGCGTTGGGTGTGAAATTGTTTCTTGGCCTTGGCTAGCGCTTGAACTTTGGTTTCGGCTTTGATTGGAAAACCGCCAGCAGGATGCCAGTCCTTATCCATAAAGTTGTAGTCAATGCAATAATAGGTGCTAGGATCAACATCATCGATTTCTACAACGTAAACGAGTGCACGGGGTATTCCATTTCCTTTGCTAGCGATTAGGATGCCGCAAACAGGATACCCATTATCTGAGTCGTAATGAGGAGGAATTTGAGGAATTTGGTACTTATTTAAGTTCATAGAAACACCTATTCTTAGTTGATAGTAATTATAATAATGTCATTGCTGGAAATCCAGTCTCTATAACAATGAAATATCCACATGCAAAATAAGGATTGAGAAGCGATGAAATATTTAATACTATAACGGTTATCAAATAATAAAGCTAAGCGTGTGAATATTATCAATTCGTCCTCTATTTTCAATCGCCTATCGGGTGATCGTAAGATCTTGCCGCTCGAAGTTATAGTCGCGTTTTCCTTAGTTCTGATGTGTATCAGTTACCTTGTGTATGCCATCTATAGCTACAAGGATGCAACGAATGACGCTGTCGATGAAATGAAAGAAACACAGTCAGTGATGGTGCAGACAACACATGCAATTTATCAACATCACCACTCCATACTTACAACCATTGGCCAGCACTTAGTAAACTTAGGGGCTGTGGATGAGCCTGCAAAGGGGGCTAAGTATTTAAGGACCATCCATGCACTAAATCCCGGTTTTATCGATTTAATGCTGATTAAACCAAATGGCCGGATCTCAATGAGTTCAAAGCAAGAAAAACAAAAAATGTCGGCCACGATCACGTTGCCACCCAACATGTTAAAAAACAAAAATACTAAGCTGGAAATGCTGCGCCCAGTGTACGATGAGGCTCATCATCAGTGGAATATTCCCGTTATTGTCCCGATACATGATAAGTCTCCTTATGTGGAAGCTTATATGTTGGCAACTTACCGTTTAACAGGTTCTGCTACTACATGGGACTCATTTATCAATGCGCGCAAAGTTCGGTATGGACTTTTGCGTAATGATGGTCATTGGCAATACCTGTCTGGTTTAACTGATATTGCTAACACGCAGAAATACCGTATGCCTGAAAAACTCTATATTCAGAAAGAGATTGAGGAATCTGCGCACCGCAAAGTAGAGGAAGCTAGATACCTGCCGGTCAGCATGGAGGGTCGGGAATCTCTTATGTTGTCACGCTATATTCCGGAATATGGCTTTTACACTGTAACCTTTTATAAAAGTGAGGATATTTTCCTTGTTTGGTTTGGGCGTCAGAAAATCCCGCTGGTTTTGGGGATGCTGTTCTTCGCGGGCAGTATTTTGAGTTTGAATATAGCGAGATTCCTGCAGGATAAGAGTGATCGGGCAAGACAGGCTGTAGAAGCACAGCTTTACGATCGTGCACACTTCAACCCCTTAACTGAACTGCCGAATCGAACTTATGCTATTGAGCTTATAGAGCATGAATTTGAGTTTGCCAGTGTGCGTAATCTACCTGTCTCTCTGGGCTTTATAGATATAGATAACTTCAAAAACATTAATGACAGTTTTGGTCATGATGCAGGTGATCTATTAATCAAGAAGGTCAGTCAGCTCATCAGCCGCTTGGCGGGTGATAACAACCACATCCATGTATGTCATTTAAGTGGTGATGAGTTTTGTGTAATCTGGGGCGGAGGATCGCAGGAGGAAATGCGAGAATTCATTAAGGTGTTTAGTAACACTAATCCAGCAAAATTCAAGATTAACGACCATTCCTTCTATATCTCCGCATCGATGGGGGTTGCCACCTACCCGTATGATGACAATTCCCCAATGGGTTTACTTAAGTGCGCAGATATTGCACTGAATGCTTCGAAGAAAAAAGGTAAAAAACAGGTCTTGTTCTACAATTCAGAACTGGCAAGTAAGCGCCAACGCTGGATAGAAATTGAGCATGAGTTGCGAGATGCGATTAAGAATGAGGAGCTATCTGTTTTCTACCAATCTAAGTATCAAATGGGGATTCCAGAGGCTCCGGTGGGGTTTGAGGCTTTAGTGCGATGGAATAGTTTAAAATTGGGGTTTGTTTCCCCCGCTGAATTTATCCCCGTAGCGGAGTCATGCGGCATGATTGGTGAAATTGGTGACTATGTCCTAACTCGCGCTTGCAGGGATGCCGTAAAACTAAGAGAGCAATTTAATGATAATGTCAGTGTGGCTGTGAATGCCAGTATGTACCAATTGCGGCATAAGAGCTTTATTGGGGATATTAAGCGTAACCTTGAGATTAACAGGTTACCTGCCAGTGTGTTAGAAATCGAAGTGACTGAAACAATGTTGGCTAAAAATTACGAGCTCATTTTAAGTAATCTTCAGGGCATTAAGGAGTTGGGGGTAGCGATCTCCATTGATGACTTTGGGACTGGATATAGTTCCTTGAGTTATTTAAGTAATTTCCCTTTCAACTGCGTCAAGATTGACCGTGGCTTTACGCAGTCATGTCCGGGTTCAGATGAGAATGAGGCGATTATTCGCGCCATTGTAACCTTGGCGCATACACTAGGAATGGAAGTGGTGGCTGAGGGCGTAGAGACGCGTATTCAGGAAGATTTCTTAAAAGATATTGATGTGGATATCGTGCAGGGTTTTTTATACTCCAAGCCTAAATCATTGGAAGTGCTATCCACTGATAAGGTGACGTTGTTCTGAGTAAAATGTGGTAGCGTGGCTAGACCTAGTTATAGGAAGGAGGAGCCGCCTCAAGTAATACAGGAAAAATAAAAAAGCCCATTGGGCTTTTTTATTTAGAGAGTTCTTCCAGCTCAGCTAATGCATCTTGGTCAATCTGAGTGGCAATTGGAGTTAACACCCCCTCTTCAGCTTCGTCTAGTTCTGTGGTTGATGGATTGTCCGCAGCCTGAGTGCTATCGCCTCGACTGAAAAGCTTAAGCAAGCCTGTGACAAACAGGAAGCTAAATACCCCAAATCCCAGTAAGTAGGAAAGCGTTATGATTGTGCTAATCCCAAGGCCAAAACCCTGATTCTGCTCGGATTTTTCAGTAGAGAGAGTGCCTGTTACGACGGCTTGAGATCTTCCCTGTGGGGTGGCATCTCCGGCGTCTTGAGGGGCTTCAACAATGGGCAAGCTACTGAGCGTACTTTCTTCGCCTTGTGCTATAGAAGGCTTGGTGAGTGTAGATTTGGCAAGTTGTCGAAATTGATGCTCTACTTTTTCAAGATCTACTTGAAAAAAAGGGTACTTTGCTTCAACTTCAGTCAATAACTGAGTCGAGACAGGGTTAAACCCTTGCGAGCGTGATAGAAATAGCAATGCTGCTTCATAAGTGGTTCGCTCGCCTTTTGGATACTGCGAATTTAGTAATTTCTTCGCCAACTGCTTGCCTATCATAGAGGCTAGGTAAAGATCGCCATCAAGGGCCTTTTGGGTAATAAGTGCGAGCTTTGCCGGTGTTTGTAAACCCATGTTGGCAAGGTACCACTCTTCTACCTGAGTCATCATGGCTGGGTTATATAGAGTCTTACTCACAGTAGCGGCTGGGTAATTCAGTAATACGTTGGCCTGTTCATCTGCAAAAGTAGGCAGTGAAAAATGCAGGGATGTTGCCACGACCAAAGGGAGTAAAATTTTTCTCATTATCTCTTCGCTAATAAATTGACTTACTGATTTGTTTTATTATAGTGGATATTAATTGCAACTTCTACAAAAAGGCACTGTTTTGAATGCCCTAGCAACCATAGCCACTGAAACTTACAGTTTTGAGCCTATTGCTACGCAAAATGGGATTTTTCGGCTCACATCTCCAAAGTTGGATGCTATTATTCAGCTGCAAGAAGCGAACTGTAATATCATTGAGTGGGAAGTGCAGCACTGTAGCCAGAGACAGGGGCATTCTCGTAGCGCTTTGATTTATCTTAAGCGGCAGGGGTTAAAGATCAATGTCTATGGGGCATATCCTCAAGGGCATGATGTGTACCCTAATGCATGGCCCTTTTGGATGCAGATGATAGATGAGGGGTTGGTGGAAATGGTTTTTTCAGGGAACGGCACATGCATGAAAAGAATGCCCGAAGATCATACTCTTGAGCTGGCTTATTGTTTTGATATTGCTGAGCCCTGAAAAGGAATTTGTTCCCACCATCGGATGTAACTTTTTTCACCTAGGCCAAGCTGACCTTCCCTGTTATCACCTGAGCCCCAAAGTACCCCATTATTATCAAGCAAAACACTTCCGTTACGTTGAGCTGCAATGTCTTTAACATTGTCGCGGGATTTCACCCATCTAAATGTGGTCTTTTCCTGACCTATAAGGGATAGTTGACCGTAACGATTAGATCCTGCTACCCATAGCGAACCATCTTCACGTAAAGCCAATGTGTGTGCCTTGCCTGCGGCGATTTTACGAACACCGTGGAGCACTCTCTGCCATTTACTGACTTGTCGTTCATTGACAAGGTGAATTCCTAGCTGGCCATGCGTGCCATGCCCAACAGACCACAATGATCCATCGTACTTCAATGCTAAACTAAATTTTTTCCCTGCAGCAATCTGCTTTACACCAGCCAATGATTGTATCCATACGGGAGGGTTGTCTTTGTTGGGAGGGGAAGCTAATTGGCCTTTATCATTTTTTCCTGCACCCCAAACGCTACCATTGTTTTTAAGTATAAGGGTGAATTCATCAGAGGCTGCCATATCTTTAACATTAGTATTGATGAGCGTCCAATTATGGCCTCTGCCTAGGCTTCGGCCTCCGAGATTGCCACTAACATTGCTGCCCACGCCCCATAATTCACCATTTTTCTTTAAGGCCAATGAGAAAAAACTGCCTGCAGAAACTTTAACAACATCATTGATTGATGGGGTCCACTGTTTAACGTTTTCAGAGCGTGACGCACGAACGCCAACCTGCCCTGAGCCATTGTAACCCGATCCCCACAGTTGTAGGTTTTTATCAACAAATAAGCAGGTCGAGAAGCTGCAATCGAAATCAATGATATCTGTGTGGAATTTGGTAAGTGAGTGATAGCCATTGGCTTGCCCAAGCGAGTGGTTAAAGCTACTACCTGTAATATAGCTGCCCTGTGTCGTTTTTAAGGCAAGTTGGTTTTCACCACCCCAGATTGCTTGGATGCTTGGGGTTGCAGTTGCGATAATTGGGGTGAATGTCAGTAAGGCTGCAGCTAAATAACGCATGATTTTTTATTTTTTAATATACCGCAAAATAAATACCGGCACAACGGTGTAGAACCTAGATGCCATTTGTTATAATTGATTTATCACACTGGAGTTAACAATATGCAGAACTATATTTATCAGACGGATTGTGCAAATTTCAGAAGGACAGATAAAGAGGGACATGAGTTACGGGAAGCCCAATGGCATGAGATGATGGCGAATCGTGTATCCATCCCTGAAGGTAATTTCACAACAGTTTGTGATGTTGATACCCTGCTAGATGAAGGTGAAACACTTGATGAGTACTTAATGGGTGATCCGGATGCAGGTTTTTATCGAAGCGCGATTGATGGATATGCGGTGTTCTTTATTCAGCACTCCGGGTTTGAGATGATATTTTGGCATGAGGACGGTTTAGAGTCTGGCTTTAAGGTGAATTCCCCTTCTTTTGATAATGATGATGGATTGGAGCTATGATTGTATTTCACGGGCGCAAGCGCATAAATAACGATAAGCCTTTCACGCTGGATTATATCGATGACCCTCGCTGCAATCATGAAAAAGGTCCGGGTATATACTTAACTGATAGTTTGGAAGTCGCGGGCTACTTCTCGGGTCAAGACGGGGTGATTATTACATCTACCCTTACAGGCATTGATTTGATGGATTTGCCCTTATCTACTTTTACCCCCGAGCTGATTGAGGATTTGCTCGAAAAAAAGGATAATATCGAAGAGATACTTGCTGATTGGGGCTTTGAAAGAAAAGAAGCAATGTCTGAACTCGTTGAAAATATTATGGATCAAGATACGCCTTATGACATATTCATAAGCCTTTGGGCAGAAGCATATATGCATGATCCAAAAAATCTATTGAAGCACATGCAGGAATTGGGGGTTAGTTATACAACGATCCCTGAGGAGCAAAAGATACCCTCAACATTTGCTGTGGCATTCACTCCGGAATGTTTAGTGGATATTAAAATCGAACCTGCTTGTGAAAAAATAAAGCAAAAGCTACTTGACGAGAACACTTCAGAGTTGTCGATTTAATTAAAAAGCGTTATAGTATTTAAAAATAATAAGAGAAATTGCTATGCCACGCTATTTAATTGCAGAAGATGACTGCCTGTATTCGCTATCTGAGTTGAATGAGTCTGTATTAACCATGGCGGATCATGGACTTATTAGCCTTTATGATCGGAAAACAAATCAGCAATATCAGGGAGATGGGGGATGGACTGACATCATCCCTGCCTATTCCGATAAGTGCGATAGCTAAGGGATAGGTCATATGGATACCTCAAAGGCACTCACGAAAGAAATGACGGCTCTTATCGATCAGTTGATGGCGGATGGCGATTGTCATAATTCCGACATCCGTGAATGGATGGCCGTCTTCATTGACCATGATGCATTAGCACGTATGGAGCTAAGTTCAAATGACTGCTCTCAGTATTTGCCTGTAGGTAATCCCTACAAAGAGATGTTTACCTACACGCAGCCAGCTTTAGTACTGGAGCTTATTCATCCATCAGGAAATGGCATTGTTGATCGAATTGTTATGCTCTCCGAAGATGGTGTGGCTTTAATAGGTCGATATACGATTCCGGCACTGACCTTTGATAACTCAGAGGCGCATTTCGGTCCAGAAGCGGGTTGGCCTGCAGCTGAGTACATTGGCTACCTGAGTACTGATCAAATATTGGGGTATATTAAGCAGATCCCTGCACCTTTGCAGCGTATGGTGCGTGCTATTGAGACAAACTATAAGCTTCCTCCAACACCTGAATTGTTCGATGGCCCTTACCTCGAAATGGATCACCTCTCTAAGCACTTAAATATCCTGTCAGTGGCGGACACCTCAATGATTCGTGATGATGGTCAGGGTCAAGCCCCGGCTAGGGCTTACAGCCTATCCTCGCCATACTGGAAGGACTGCGAAAATCATGTAGTCCTTCCCGAAGATGAAAGCGATGATCAAGCCTCCCTCTTCTGTGTTACAGGAGGACAGTCGCCGGAATTAATCCTTAAAATGCATAAGCATGATCTATGGGGCCACCTGCAAGAATCCAGTGTGTTTATGTCAGGCCTCGGTGTTCCGGGTAAAGCTGAACTGTCACATCCAGACTTGGACATCTTATGGAATGAAGAGTTGGCGTATGATTATCTGAAAAATGCCGAAGTGCGCATCATGGAGGTGGCTTCTGATGCGTATATTCAGGAGATCCGGCCTATCACGTTTATTGATGGGAGATTTAACATGCTTAATCATTTTGGTGCGGCTGAAATCAAGTATGCCAGCATGATTCAGTTTGCCGTTTCCAGTGCACACAACCGTCAATTTAATGCATTCATCTTGGCAGGTTATGACAAAGTTCTGATCACCCAAACAGGGATGCAGGGAGAGGACGAGCTAGATGGACTGATAATCCATGGCATTATGAGTGTTAATGAGTTTGCGGATTACATGGCGGCTCAACCAGACTTAGAGCACTATATTGAGAACAACCAGTTCAAGGCATCATTGGGCGCAAAACTTTGTTAAATGAGTGAGAACTGCTCAGCAGGGGGATTGCTGGAAAAAGTAGCAAACCCCTTGCCCATACATCCTTCCAAACCGTACGCCATTGTAATCGCAAACTTCAGTATGAAATGTTTCCTCAGAATCGGTATAAACCTGATCCGAGTGCTGCATAAATAGCGCTTCTGTTACACGCTCACAGGACATATAGAAACTCTGCTCGGTAGATGAGTGTGTATAAAATACCCCATCTGAGGTAAATCGCCCCTCTGCTGCGACCTTTCTTTTAATTTGAACAAAAGTGTCTTCAAAGGCCTTTGTACCAAAAAAAACCGCTACTTTTTTGCGGCTCTCAGCTTCTTTATCCATAAACTGAAAAAGAGATTGTTCACCCTCAGGTGTGCTGAGGTACGCGTCTAACTCACGCAAAAATTGTTTTTGAGCATCATTCATTTTAATTACCAGTGATTCATAGAGGGAAACAAGTTGGCTTTGAAAAAATCTGGCATCAGATAAGGTTCATCGTCCTGAGATTACAGTTGATGCACAACAGCTTTAGTCAGGGTGCGGATTGTTTGCATCAATCCTTGCTGACGTATCCACATACATTTCCGTAGAGCCTGTATGTACTATTGCATGCCTGCCTTTTTTGAGTGGTGGCGTTTCCACTATCAGCGTACGTAATCGGCTCTCTGAATTCCACCTACCCTCGCGGGAAGTTAGGGTTTCGAGGCCCATGAGCATCGTCCAACCAAAGTCCTAATAGCTTTGCAAGCGTTCGGGCTGCGCATGTTCACCTTGCGGTGCATGGCATTAAGGCATTTTCAATACGCTGTGATGGCAACTTTCGCTTAGGTTTCATATTACGAGATTTGAACTCGTGACCGGATGATTAAAAGTCATCAGCTCTACCAGCTGAGCTAAATATGCGAACTCACAAGGAAGCGTGCCATCAGTTGCTCCGTAGTTTTTTGAACCACAGAATACAACACTCCCTTACTTGTTCCGTAAGCATCGCTAAATGCCGTTTAAGAACGATCTGACGACAGCTGCATGCCTTGAATACATCATTCCGTGAAAGGCAGGTACCCGCCCTCGCCGCTAAGCTCAGACTTAAATACCTCGGCCTTTGGTATCAAAATTAAGTACGTTGCGTGTTCTAGCCCTGTTGCGCAAGGCACTGCAAACATAACCACTTAGCGTAATCTACAGCTTTGAACCGTACTGTCATTTTTTCGACCCAACCAGAGTTGAATCGCTCCTGAAGGAGTACCTCACCTTATGTGGATTAACTCACCTTGCGGTAAGCGAGGATCTGTGAGAATCACCTCTTCCTGACAGTTACCTGTCAGTCTTGTGCCACAACACAAACTTGGTGGCGGGGACTGGATTTGAACCAGCGACCTTCGGGTTATGAGCCCAACGAGCTACCAAGCTGCTCCACCCCGCATCAAATTAACACCTCACTTCTGAGGTTTGCGCTTTTTGAGATAAATCTCACGAGCCTTTCGGCCCGAAATAGCGCCTTTCGGATAGTTGCGAACATTCATGTTCTCTATTGCTCCACTGATCAAAAAATTGGAGGGTGATAGCAGATTCGAACTGCTGAACAACGGATTTGCAATCCGCGCCATTAACCACTTTGGTAATCACCCTCATGTGCCTGATACACAGGTGTATGGTCGGGAGAGGAGGATTCGAACCTCCGAAGCTTTCGCGTCAAATTTACAGTCTGATCCCTTTGGCCGCTTGGGTATCTCCCGGTGGTATCCCGTAGGGGGTTCGAACCCCTGTTATCGCCGTGAAAGGGCGATGTCCTAGACCACTAGACGAACGGGACACTTCATAAAAATTGGTCGGGGAGGAAGGATTTGAACCTCCGAAGCTTTCGCGTCGCATTTACAGTGCGGTGCCTTTGACCACTTGGACTACTCCCCGGTGGTATCCCGTAGGGGGTTCGAACCCCTGTTATCGCCGTGAAAGGGCGATGTCCTAGACCACTAGACGAACGGGACACTGTTAGGCATATGCCTAAAAGAAATCGGTTGGAGCGGGTTACGAGATTCGAACTCGTGTCATCTGCTTGGAAGGCAGAGGTAATAACCCCTATACGAAACCCGCTCTATGATCTGCCGCTACCAGATCGGTGTTCGACTTGCTCCTTACGAGCGGGCTGAACAAGCGCAGCGCGGACCTCTTTTCAATTAAAAACCGAGAGGTGCTCAACGGTTTAAGGTTAGAGGCCGCATTGGCCCAACAAGGAAGCTACCTTTTGAGTAGCATGGTCAGCCGATTACACCTTAAGTTGGTCGACTGCAAAGCACGTGGATCACACGTACTGTATTTGGAGCGGAATACAAGATTTGAACTTGCGACCTGTTCGTTGGCAACGAACTGCTCTACCACTGAGCTAATCCCGCTTCAAGCTGGTGGGAATGACTGGAATTGAACCAGTGACACACGGATTTTCAATCCGTTGCTCTACCAACTGAGCTACACTCCCGATGTATGGTGGACCGTGCCGGGGTCGAACCGGCGACCTCCTGCGTGCAAAGCAGGTGCTCTCCCAATTGAGCTAACAGCCCGTTTGGCTCCCTGAGCTGGGTTCGAACCAGCGACCAACAGATTAACAGTCTGCTGCTCTACCAACTGAGCTATCAGGGAACGACAAAGAAATGGCTCCTCGGGCTGGGTTCGAACCAGCGACCAACGGATTAACAGTCCGCTGCTCTACCACTGAGCTACCGAGGAATTAAGTATGGCGGAACGGACGGGACTCGAACCCGCGACCCCCTGCGTGACAGGCAGGTATTCTAACCAACTGAACTACCGCTCCGCACTTAATAAAATGGTGGCGGGGGCCGGATTTGAACCGACGACCTTCGGGTTATGAGCCCAACGAGCTACCAAGCTGCTCCACCCCGCATCAAAACAGATCATTTATGTAAGTGGTGCCGACACCAAGAGTCGAACTCGGGACCTACTGATTACAAGTCAGTTGCTCTACCAGCTGAGCTATATCGGCACAATGGTTAAGAGAGAAGGCGGCAGCATATGTGCCGGTATCTTCTTTCAACAAGTTGAAGGTGTCTGTGACTACCTTCCCTAAGCATTATTCCATCAGTCATGTTTAGTGAGTGGTGGAGCTATGCGGGATCGAACCGCAGACCTCCTGCGTGCAAAGCAGGCGCTCTCCCAGCTGAGCTATAGCCCCACAATTTGCCCATGTGGAATTGGGGTGTTGCTAAACATGGTGCCGACACCAAGAGTCGAACTCGGGACCTACTGATTACAAGTCAGTTGCTCTACCAGCTGAGCTATATCGGCACGATCAATTGAAGTATTGCTCCCAATTAATATAACGGTATTAAAACATATAAATTAATGTCAAGCAAACCCCTTTCCGCAAAAAAATAAAAATATTTTTTAGCAAATCTGGTGGGTCGTACAGGGTTCGAACCTGTGACCAATTGGTTAAAAGCCAACTGCTCTACCGACTGAGCTAACAACCCACAATGTCCTTTTGAGAAGAAGTGAAACTTAGAAAATACATCCTGCACAACTCGCAAATTATACTTATGACTAAGTCACTTTTTCAGTAAATTTGGTGGGTGCAGGAGGACTTGAACCTCCGACCAGATGGTTAAAAGCCACCTGCTCTACCAACTGAGCTATACACCCAACACTTACATAAATGATCTGATTGGTTGCAGTGGAGGGACTTGAACCCCCGACCAGCCGCGCATGAAGCGGCCGCTCTACCAACTGAGCTACACTGCAACTTCAGATTTTTTCAAAACCAATTTGTTAAAGAGCGTTGCGCTCGGACATAAAAAAGCCCCGGCGACTTGCGTCTTCCGGGGCTATTAACCATCGTATTCCGGAAGACTTAGCTTCCAGAATATCTGAAAGCTACGTTTGTTTGTGTTCTGCCTTATAGTTAGCAAACATATCAAACCCACCTACTTTTTCAGGTGTGCAATTACAACCGCCAAAATCGGCGTTCATAGAAGCTGCGTTGTTAAGGTTTGATGTAAACATTGTTTTGCCTTTTCAATTAAGGTTGAATCAGAATATAAGACCAATTATACACACCCTTTTTACTATGTCAAATATAAATTCAAAAAAAATTGAAAAAAATAGAAAAAGTAAATTAAGGCAATAAATGAGCAGTATTGCTTAGTAGGTTTTTCGATATAAAAAAGCCCGCTTCTTCTTCTATACCATGAATGATTTTTTGCGACTCTAATGGGTCCTGATCAAGCAGGCTGTAGGTACCAATGTGGATTGCGTTGAGCGTATCCACCAATTCGGCAAGCTTTAATAAGCAAAAATTACAGGCTTGACGTAGAAGGTATTGATACATACGGATTGCCCAAAGGTTGTCGGCGGCATCCAGATCCAGTGGTTGGTCAATATGCATCCAGAGCTTTAATCCTTCTGAGCTGGCAAGGGAGTGGTCAATCGCATTGAGTAGCTGTTCATGATTGAGTGGAGCGACCTCCCTTCCCTCCGTAAATGAGGTTACTTTATTGGTAAGGGGGTGGTTATCCGACTGTAGACCTCGCTTGCTATAACTAGATAGGCTATGTCGCAATAAATTGCAGCCTAGTACTTCTTGAATGAAGCAACCGATATCATTCATCAGAAACGTTAGTAGAGGTGGCTCATTAGATTGCTCATCCGCAGTTAGGGCGCATAAGAGCTCTGTTTCCTCTTCCGAATCGACAAGGACCCTTTTTAAGTCGCGATAGGTTTTGCTGGCAAATGCGTTGGATAGGCAGTCACGGATCTCCTTTGCGGATGGGTCGCTAGGGAGTGTGTAGCTGAGTTGTCTGGCGATGTGTTTAATGTCTTTTATATTAAGGCTAATCTGCCCACTATCGATATTCATAAATGCTTACGTATGTTTGCTACACATATAGTAAGTGATTCAAGGCTCTTCGTCCAATTAATACACTTTATAATAGATGAATAGTCGTAAGCGCATTAATGGATATTAATTCAATAAGATTGACTTTTTAATTATTATTATTATAATGAAAATTGTAGTTTGAAGATAAATAGTGCGAAAGCTAAGGAGTACACTGTGTCACAACTACATTCGAACCTGAAGAGTAAGATCCTAAAGGAGTTAGGTATTGATGGTGTGGGGATTAAAAAGGAAGCAGATGGTTACCACTGGACAGGCAATCACGTTGTTGAATTGATGGATGATACCCGTGTAGGTATCCGCCGTCTTAGTGATGCGACACCCTATTCTTTATTTGCAATATTTCTGGATAAAATGACACAAGTGAGGATGGATTATGATCCTGAGGCATTGGTGGTTTTTAATATCCCTTTCGATGATTCCTTGAAGACCATCGAGCATTTGCAGATGGCTTATGGTGTATCGATGGACTTTATGATGGTTCGTGGGCCGAAGCGCCTGTGGCGCAGCTCAACCAATGCAACTATTAACGGTCGCAAACGTCGTATTATGGGGTTTGGCTCTACACCGTCTATTGCAATGTTCGAGTTAATTAGCGCGATTACTGAGCAGGAGAGTCAGCTCACACCGCTGCTATGTGAGTTTAAAGAGCAAATGCGCCTTACCGCGAAGGACAAGGCCAAATTGGCTCAAAAAAAGCAGCTGCAATTCGCATGCTAATTTATGGTTTGTTAGTCAGGTACATAGGGTTCACCCAATTATGTCGCAAGTATCGGTACAGAGATTGAAATCCTTTACCATGAGCCACTTTCAGCTCTTGGGTGGTAATGGATTTTAGTCCGTGATGATGTTGAGGCTTCATTAGCGTCATCTGAACAGCATGGCACACCTCATGTGCCACAAGTGCTGCAATGCATGCCTCTTTGCTGCCATTAACCGTGCCGATACCTTCTTGCCGGTCTAAATGACTGTATTCTAGGAATGTGTAGCTGCCTGCGGGTGGTAAATATCGCTGCAGTGCTAATGACACAAAGGGTTTTTTCTGCGCATTGATGCCGCCCCAGCTGCATCGATTGGTGAAATTAATCTTAAAGTGCAATTCGGACTCAAACTCACTGGGTACTGAAACGGGAAATGCCTCCGACATGATGTATTCTAAAGCATCTTGCAATGCGCTTTGCGCAAAGGCAATGACCTCTGCGCCTTCGGGTGAGGCAGCGACAGCGATATCTCTGCGATCAATTTGTCCTTCAAAAACAAGTTGCCCTTTGGCCCATTTATGGATTTGCTGATAGAAGATCTCAGCCAGCGAGGACGCTAGATCATTAAAGTAAATCATCTCATCGACAGCGGCGATTAAGGCCTCTTCGATTTTAGGTGTAAAAGAGTGTATTAATCCAAAAAATGGGATCAATAGTCCTCTGCTACTGGTATTGGCATTCTCATCAACAGTCCATCGCAAGACATTGATGACGGGCTCGCTAATGCCGTAATCAACAGGTGCTTCACTTAGCGTATAAATTGCATCAATTAAGAGTTCTTTGTGGGGTACGGTTAAGATAGCCACCTTATACGGCGGAATGTCATAAATCGGATTACTCATGTTTTTTATTTTTCATGATAATAAAAAGAAAGCAAAATAGCCAGATCCGCTTGAAAGCCCCTGCAGAACTCATTATTATTATTGAAATAATAAAATAAAATGAGAGATGCTATGGCTAATCGCATACGATTAAATGATCATGTCGCTGAACTGTATGTTCAACTTGATAATGCTCGTAAAAAACGTGATTTCCATGCAGATCTTAAGCAGACGGCGGAATTAATCCGGACCGGTGTTGGTCATCGCTCCGCCGGGATGAAGTCTATAGACTTATTTGAAGATGTTATTAGTAACGCACTCAGTGCAGTAGAGGCACGTGAAGCAGAGCTTACAGATACAGATTTTGATTTCCTTGCGGTATGTCGACGCATCAAGGACCGTTATAAAAAACTATGTGACCTTCACCGTAGTCGTGGAGGGAGCCACTGGGATGTATCTATTCGCGTTTCGGGCATTAAAGAGATTTTCAAGGCTGAGCAAGCGTGTCGATCATTATCTTCTCAGGGGCTGCCGGTAGCATTTGCACGTCAAGAGGCAGGAATCAAGGAGCCGCCCTACCTTCATATATTGACCTCCTTTCAGGGCTACGATGATATTCAGAACGTTATGACCTTTGATGAAGCAACCACAACACGAATTTTGGTACCTGACTTTCAGGTGCCTAATGATCTTCCCTGTGAAACGCTAAATGATATCCTCTTAAACAACTCCTTATCGGTTATGTCAATTCAGTTCTCACCACTGGATTACCAATCTGAGGATTGTTTAATGAGGCAGTGGCTGAATAACGTCGGGAAATCAGGCCCGGGTATCGAGTATCCTCATGCCTCAAATCATACAGATCGGTTTGTGGGTGAAGGTGAGCCTGTAACACCTATTGTTTTAGCGCGTCAGATTCAGGCTGTAGCTCAAGAGAAGCAAACGGCACAATCAAATGACTTGCGCTGAAAAAATCGTATATATTATAACAAAAAAACAACTAGGTTTATGTCATGCTTGTACCACACTTAACACCCGGTGAGAGTGGAATTATTCTATTTGCCGATATATTTGAGCTGCAGCAGTATCGAATGTTCTTGCAAGACGTTATACAGGCTAACATGGAAGAGGTCTTTATACCCCTTTCAGCCATGATACTTGGCCGGATTGAGGAGGCAATGTCCGAATCGCCCGCATACTCTGAAGATTTAGTTATTGCTGATCAGGTATATAAGCTAAAGGGTTTTTATCTCTCTCATATTGAGTGGTTGATTGCCTTGCGTAATTTAAGGCAAATTACAGAGCCGGAATCAGCAGATCCGTTCTACTTATCCCTTTTGTTGCGTATTGAAAGTGTGTTTAATGGGGCGTGGATAGATATGTATGGTGCAAATGTAAAAGCCATACAAGATGCTATGACATTCATTGAGGCAGCACAGGATAAGCATCTTAGTAGCGTCATTGATACACGTATCGCTTATTTATTAATGCTCCCAGCGAATAAGCGTAAAAATAATTTAAAAGCGCTATTGCTGTCACTGCATCAAGACTACAATGACTTTTATGCGCAACTTTCTTCTAAAGGCAAGGGGCAGAACCTGATTAACCCAGAGGCCTTCACTAGCATCAGTCTTTCTGAGATCCCTGCAGATATTTCGCTGTAATTCGAAAAACACGGATGCCTTCATTGGCTCAAATAAAAAGCATGGTTCTACCATGCTTTTTAGTGCTAAATTAGCAGCGAGTCTCATTTGAGCTTACTCAATATAACCGGCGTCACTAATAATGTCATAACGGACGCGATCAACATGCCCGCACCAATCGCATAGGAAAGATCAATCCACCATAGTGAATCGGGTGACCCGAGTGATACTGTCTTGTTGATTAGATCAATGCCTAGGCCAAGCATCATTGGCAAAAGACCCATGACTGTGGTTAATGCAGTAAGCATAACAGGTCGAACACGACTGGCTGCCGCTTCCAGAGCCGCTTCCTCTGATGTAAGTCCCTGCCCCTTCAGAGAATTAAAAGCATCAACCAAGATGATGTTGTTATTGATAATAATACCTGCCAGTGCGATCACGCCCATCCCATTCATAACAATAACAAAGGGGGTTTGCTTAATCGTGATAGCTACAAGTATTGCAACCAATCCGAAGATGATACCCGACATCACAATAAGGCTTTGCTTAATACTATTGAACTGAATGGTCATAATTACCACCATGCAGAACAGCGCTGCCAAAAACGCAACCATGAGAAATTGTGATGTTTCCGCTTGAGATTCCGCATCACCTGCAGCAATAAACGTTAAGCCCGGAACCTGATCCACCTGACCAGAAATTTCACCCATAATTACAGAAGCCTTGGATTTAAATTCCGGCTTAAGCGAAGCGGAAATCTTGACACTCAAATCTCCATTATGGCGGTGAAATATACCTTTGGCAGGTTCAAAGCTAGAATCGACAACTTCACTGAGAGGCACCGCCCCATTCGCCTGCGGTATCCAAATGGCTTTGTAATCGCCGACATTACTGTTTTTGGTTTGGTAGTAACCACGAATCTCAATTTCGTCTTTAATCATTGAGACTCGTGTTTCGCCCAGTTTAATGCCTTCTGAAAATGCCTGCAGACTCTGGTTGATATCCATCTGAGATACGCCTGACATTCGCATGTGTTCTGAACGTGGTTTGAACGTGAGGGTCTGCTTGCCAGAGCGACCAGTGTCATCAACTACCTGACTTACCCATTCACTTTGTTCCAACGCTTCCTTTACCTTATCAGCATGTATGAGTAGTGCTTCACGGTTGGCTCCAGTCAGATAAAATTCAACTTCATGCGCACTACTTGGACCTGCTGCCGGTTTATCCACTTTAACTTCGATCTCTTCAGACCCTATTACGCCCAGTCGGTGAGTTAGAGTCGATTTAATATCACTGCCTTTAGGTCGATTGTACCAATCCTCTAACTCGAGCAATGCAGTTGCAATTTGCGCATCATCACGGCGATAAAAAACAGTTGTTGTACTGTGCTTAATGCCACCAATGGATTCCAATTCTGCATCAATCCATTGGGAAACCGAGCGCTTTTCGCTGTCACTCAGATTGCCTTTTGCCTCAACCGTAACAAGCAGTTGTTCAGCATCGATAGAAGGAAAGAATACAACACCCTGATTAAAGGCTGCAAAAGCCCCTACACCCAGCACCAGCGAGAAGACTGCAAAGGAAAGCGACTTTAATGGATGTTGGATAAGTTTACTTAAAGTGGAACGATAGGCGCCTATTATCTTGCCTGAATCCTCATGCTCCTCAGTCACCCAACCACGACGACTTAAATGCGCCATAGAAGGCAGAACAATTAAGGATGCGATCAGCGCACTGCTCAGGGTGCAAATAAGAGCCATCGGAATGAAAAACATAAAGCTACCGATGAGATTAGGCCACGCCAACAGAGGAATGAAGGCACAGAGGGTCGTGACGGTTGAGGTCACTATTGGCCAAAACATATGTTTGGCTGAGGTGATAAATGCGTCCGTTAGGTTGGCGCCTTTACGCATTTGCTTTTCTGCATATTCCACTACGACGATCGCACAGTCCACTAATAGACCGATGGACAAAATGAGGCCGAAAAAGGTTACTATATTGAGGGTGTAGCCCAGTTGATTGATCGCAAAGATGCTTAGCAGGAACGATAATGGCACCGTAAAGGCTACCATAAGGCCCGGAATTAGCCCCATAAATAGAATAATAATAAAACCAACGATTAACGTGGATATGAGTACGTTGTTAATCAGGTTATTTAGGGAGCGCTCAACCTTTTCAGAAGAATCTTGTAGGACGGAAATAGAGGCATCAGGGTAGCTTTTAGAAACCTCTTCAACCACTAATTTGGTATTATCAATTGCGTTTAAAAGGTTCTTTCCGGTCCGCTTAACTACCGAGATAACTGTCGCTGGCTTGCCGTCTACCCACGCTTCTTGAGTAGGGTCTTTGAACTTCAATTCAATATCTGCAATATCGCGCAATTTCAGGTCATCTTCACCATTATGAATAAGTACGATCTCTTCCAAAGCTGAAGGAGATACGCTGCCATTTTCAAGCTGAACACTCCATCGACCGGTTTCGCCACCCAGCGATCCAAGAGGCGCTAGACGTACATAGTCATCAACTACGCTACCTACATGTGCAAAGGTAATATTGTGATCAGATAGGGCTTGTGGGTCCATGGAGATACTGAGGTGCATTTCAGAGCCACCTGCTTCTCTGACTTCTAGCACCTCTCTTATAGCCTCTAAGCGCTCGGTGAGGATTTCAGTTATCTCTTGCCGCTTAATAGGATCATCATGACGAACAGCCACTTGAACGATAGGGAAAAGTGACACGTTCACTTCATTGGCCACGGGTTCGTTTGCATCAGAAGGGAGGTCATTTTTAACCTGAGAGAGCTTTTCACGGACGTTAATGAGTGTGGTATCAATATCAACGCCGGACTCCATAGTAAGGGTGATGGCTGTGCTACCCTGCTGGCTCGTACTGTCTATGTGTTTTAGGCCTTCCAGTGTCTTTAGGGAGCTGATTAAGGGTCGCGCTAGGTCACGGTCGGCTTCTTGAGGCGAGATACCGCTAAGGCCGGTAGAGACCTGAATGATCGGCAAGGAAATATCTGGCCTATCCTCTTTGGGGATGTCTGACAGTGCTGAGAGGCCTGCTAGGAACAGGGAAGCCGTCAGCAGCAACACAACGCGGAAGCGCGAGAAAATGGTGGCAAACATCAGTTGCCTCCTTCTGCAGAAGGTATGACTTGCACTTCAACAGACTTGGGAATGCCTACGGCTTCGTTCCACTTAATTAACCACCCATCCTTTGTTTTGATATAGGGAAAAACGCCTTGTTTATCCGGCAGATCAGGGAAGCGTAGGTTGGCCACTTTACCCGGTAGCACACTATTCGAGGACACTCCAAGGTGAAGGTATTTGCTTTTATTCTGATTAGTGATCTGGACTTTGACAGGCATGCCCAGCCAGAACGGATCGAATTCTTCGGTGAATTTTAGCACCGCAATTTTGGAAAACTTCTGTGAACTAACAGGCTTCCAGTGAGAAAAGCGGGCCCCTACCGTTTGGCTGTCGACCTCTACCTGAATCGCATCTTGTAAGTTAATTGTATTGATCATGCTATTAGCGATAGGGAGCTCTATCGAGACTTCTTCAAGGCTATGGACTTCGGCAAGTCGTTCTTGTTTAGCTATATAATCACCTTCAGAAGCATAGGTTGTTTGAATAATCCCTTTATAGGGCGCAACTAACTGCCGTTCTGTGAGCTGGCGTTTAGCTAGCGTAAGATTGGATTCTGCTAGTTTAAGGTCTCTATGCGCTTGCAACACTTGAAGCTCAGAGGAAACGCGCTTTTTCTTTAAAGTCTGTTTGGCCTTATAGTCAGCCTGCTTTAACGTTAATTCCGCCTGCGCTTTATCTACTTGTGCCTGCTCTAGGCTACTCTCAAGTTTAGCAATAATACTCCCTGCCTCTACCACTTGCCCTGATTTCATGTTGGCTAGTGTGAGTATGCCATCGGCAGGCAAACTCAGGACTCTCACATGCTGACTAAGAATACGGCCTGTGAATTTAGAATGAGAGGTTTGACTTACGAGTTCGGGGGCGAGTGAGATCCACTGATAATTGACATTCTCCTGTACAGCTGGCTCCGCATAGGAATTGTGATCAGCCGTAAAGAAAAATCCTGCAGAAGCTGCAATCGCAATGCTTAAAGGTATTACTTTCGTAAGTGAGTTGCGCATAGTGTTTATTATTCTTAGGGTTGTATTTAACCAGTTTTACAATTTTCACAAAACCTGTCAATAATATAACGCAAATAAATAAGAATAGCATTACTTGATTGCTTGCTGTCTGCTCATTATTATGGATATAATTCAAAGCATGGATGTAATCAGAATTATTCCCCTCTCCTTATTTATTTTGTGCACTGTAGCAAATGCTAATGCAGAGCAACATTGCATTAATGATGCATGTTTGGTGTCGCATAAGGCTGTATTTGCATGCAATGAGGCGGAGTGCACCGTTGATGTGAATTTTACACTTAAGCCGGACAGTAAGGCGGTGTATATGTTCGCTGAGGTTATTTGTGCTGCAGATATTGAGGGGATCAGCCCTGATGGGCGTGAGATCCGGCGTTATTATGGAGTATCTAATACAATACTTCGTCCTCAGACTGAGCAATATGGTGATCTAGAGGTGAGGGTTAAGGTAGTAAATCCAGACCAAGAGTTGTCTTTATTTCAACATCAGTGTCGTTTAAAAGATGCTTACCCGCTACTAAATTACATGTAGGTGGGCACTAAAGCACCTGTCTATTTTATATGCAGTTGTTGCACTGCACAAAATGGTTTGATAAAATATCCTTATAAGAAATTAAGGATAAGATCATGAATCGCGTCAATAGTGTTTTCAATTTCATTAATCGTAATCTACTGGGAAAATCCGCCGCGACTTGCAGTAGCATGCTGAATAAGAGTCGACTGGAAGAGCTCGGTCGCATTAAGACCTTTTGGCACACAGCGTGTGATGAGAAGCTGACCAAAATTGCTGATATGAAGAATTACCTGTCGGCCAATGCTGTACTGGCTAAAGCTGGGTGGCGCACAGTTGATGGACATGACTCTCAAGTGCACCTTATTCACACAAACCCAGTTGACGGCACTGTCATTACAGCAGAGGTTACCTTGGTGGGTGATGCATTTATTGTTTCGGCACATGGGCATAAGGGTGCAGATCAAGAGCACGTACTCTTGCAACAACACTTGATTGTTGCCGTAATTTCGTTGGCAGGCCACGATGTAGATGAGAGTCGCGCCGCCTAAAACTTGACTTTTTAATATATTATTATTATAGTTTTATAAATTTTGCCAATTCGGGAAAAGATATGGAACGAGTTATAATTGAGTATTCTCCTTTGTCAGGCCCTACGAATGTACCATGTGGTTACGATGGGCAATCCCTGATTCTGTATTCTGAAGATAATGAACCCCGTCTGGGCTATCTGGATACGGAGACCAGTGAATTTAAGTTGCTTGCTGGTGGAGCGGTACCCTTTAGGCCTGAATCCTTTATTGTAACGCCGGGAATTGAAGCGGCTGCACCTTTGGAGTACGGTGAAGATAACGAGCCCGTCAACTTGCCCGATGGTCCGCTACCGTTCTTGCTGTACAGCAATGACCCGTTCGAGGGTTGTGGTGATCCCACCTTGGGTTACTGGAAGCAGGGTGAGTGGATACTAATAGATGCGCCGAAAGACTGGCATACCACGCATTACAAGGTAATCGCACTCCCCCACTAATGCCTTAATGAAAGAAAACAAGGTCGCCATGATGCGGCCTTTTTGTCGTCTCAACTTGCACCTTAATATTATTACTGTTTTAATATAGTACTAAGGTGAATTAATGAAAACGAATAAGAATAAGAAAAATGATGCGAAAAATATCGCACTCTACATTGACGCAGAGAATGTCCATCACGGTAATTTAGAAGATGTGATGGCGTCATTACGTGAGCTTGGCACTATTAAAGTGAGCCGAGCTTTCGCTGATTGGAATCATCCTCGCATGAGGAAATCCTTTGGTGCAATGTCCGAATTTGGTATTCGGCCTGTGCATCAACCTAACTATCGCCACGCAAAAAATACGGCCGACATAGCAATCATTATTGACGCGATGCGTACCACTTATGAGGCGGATATTGATGCGCTTGCGATTGTCAGTTCTGATAGTGATTTTATTCCACTGCTAGAGGATTGTAGTAGGCGTGGATTTCACACGCTTCTTTTTTGTGAGGAGCATGCGATTCATGCATTGCAAACCACGCCGGACACGTTGCATATCCTCACAAAATCATCAAATAACACGAATGGTAGCGCTGATAAAAATCGTGCCCTATACTCGCTCATATTGAACGTTGTTAGTAAGTTACAGCAAAAGCAGCGTGAAGATTGGATACCAGCGCACATGGTTGGTGAAAAGCTGCGCGAAGAGCATAATATTTGCTACGAGTCCTACGGTGTGAGAAATGTTATAGAATTGCTTAAGCGCACAAAGGGACTTGATTGCAGGAGAGGTAGCAATAACCATATGCTTGTATCATTGAGCACTGACTGCATTGTTCCATCATGGCCAAATGAAGATCAATTAAGAACTAAAAGTAATAGTAATTCTATTGTAAGCATTTCTTAAAGAATGATTCATGCCTGACCGTCAAATTTTAATATGTAGCTATGATGTATTATAATATTTAGTGAAAGCGAACTACGTCGCGCGTAACAAGCGAGGAGTGAAGGTGTGAATGTATTGGAATACCGCAAAAAAAAGGTAAGCCAGAAAGTTAAAACTTTTTTCAAAGATAACTTAGAGGTGTTTGATTTATTACCTGAAGGAGCGGACGGATTCACGTTTGGCGGGTGCCGTTTGGCCGCTGAATCGCTGAATGAGGTGCTTCAGGGAGCTGGCATAAAAGCGAGTCTGTGCGGTGTGGTTCGGAGCGAAAACAGCCAAATTGAACACGTTGCCATTCAGGCGCAGCTGCCGTCAGGCCATAATATTATTATTGATGGAGACGGTGTTCATTCTCGTGATGCGTACCTGCAAAGTTGGTACGATGAATACTGGTCCTCTACACATAAGTCGATAGAAACTATTGATCTACGAAGTGTTTCACAACAAGAAATCGAAGCCACAGAGTTGAGCTTGGAGCCACAAGCTAGCGATAGGCTAAAGGAAATGATTGGATCGGAGATCCTTCCGTCTTTGAAATTACTATTAGCGCCACAAAAAATCCTAGAATGGCCATTACAAGCAGTAAAAACCAGCTACCACATTGGGACATTAGATATTGAAGATCGAAAGGGTTATAGTTTCGAGGGCGATGGCTTGAGCATTTCACCCTGCCCTGAGACATGGCAAAGAATTGCAAAAGGCGCTTTGCATGGAAGCCTTCACAAACTGACACATCAAGACACACCAGCAAAATTTTTGGATTTTTGGGCAGTTGTGAATTCAGATGCACACGTTGATGCAATTGAATGCTGGGCATTGGAATCTGGACTTTTCGAGGTTAAAGAGAAGTACTGCTTCAGCTACTATGATGATGAGATGTTGCAGGATATGAGGTATGTATACGATACCTACGAAGAAGCATTTAAAGAGGCTGATGAGCAGGAAGAGCTTGTTAGTGCAGTGATTGAAATAGAGCCCTCCTCCCAGTTCAAATCTGAATTAGGAAGGGAAGGTGATTTGTGCTCCATCACGCAAGCCGCCTTAACTTATGCTAAGGATAAGTTAGGCTTGGATGGAGTTTGGTGGGATTCAACCTATGATCCGTTACGGTACAGCGCCCCTGCTGGTGTAATTTTTCAAGATAAAATTGAAAATTGGGACAAGCAGAAGTTGCCAAGTGAGTATCTCTCTAAGGTTGAATCCAAATTCCTTGAGAGATTGCAGCAGGAGCACCCAGAGTTGGGGTTTTAACTCTGGGCTTCGCAAATATCTCGAATTACTATTTGATCTATAAATTCTAATTTCGCTTCAAAGCAGCCATCTTCTGAGACAAGGGGGCCATTTCTTAAATCGTGAAATGTTCCATCTTTAAACTGGTCAACATTGTCGCTTACAAAGAAAGCCCCACCACCGAGACTTAAGTAAACTTGCTCGGTTCCTGATAAGTGATCGGGAGTTGAAAATCCTAAAGGACGACTTACAAACATGATGGATTTGTTCCCTAAGAAGGTCATAAAGGGTAAGGTTTCTTGTTCCTTCATAACCAAGAAGGCTGAGGATAGATTGTAATAAACAGGAAGCCTAACCTCTTGCTTTACTTTAAATGCCGTGTCGTAAGTAATACTCGTGCAGCCTGTAGTTAAAAATGCAGTAGCCAGTACAGTTGCAGATATGGCTTTTTTCCAACCGTTCATGCAATAAAACTCCAAAAAATTCAATCTTCGATTGCTATCTTAGGTTAGCATAAACTGCTAGAATATTATAACAATAATTAAAAGAGATTTCCTGTCATGACTTCCTCAATGCATCAGACGCGATTATTTGGCATTCACAATCTAAGTGAAGACGCACTCAAAAACGCAATTGAGATTGGAGGGCTTCCTTGCCCATCAATGGCCTTAGTGCGTTCAGATATTGGGCTTGAGAAATATGGAGAAATCACTTTAATCGCACCGGCACAAATGCTAAATCCGAGAAAGGTTGCTGTCTTTGATGCTGACATATGGTCTAAGCGCCACCCTGAAACAGGCTATAAAATTAATGAGCGTTTGGTGGGGGATGTGTTGGATGAGATGCAGTCAAAATACCCGCAAGACATGAAATTTTCACACGAAACGGTATGTGAGACATTGAGAAGCAATGGTCTAAAATCGCTTAAAGATGCTGCTTCAAATTCCCCATTTCTCCTCTATGCATTCGCAAGGGATATGGGTCGAAACCCACGATTGCCTAAAGTAACAAAGCAGTATGAAACAGGCTTGCTGGGCCATCGCAAGATTGTCAATTGGTTGAAAAAATATCCTGAGCATATGATTAACGCTGATAGCCCTGAGGTGACTGAAGAACTTAGGGCAATCTTAATGGAATCTATTAGCATTGAGGCTGAGAAAATAGCACGTGCTGTAAATAGCGATGTTGAAGAGGAGTTCCGCGAAGAATGCGTTCAGGAAGAAATACCAATTTGGCACCAACGTATCGCCTCTAGAGTAATGGAAGAAACGGATCAGGGCAAAAAGGTTTCAAATCATGGCTTGTATAAACTTTACTGTGATTTAAGAATGCACATGAAATCTGATCCTATAGATAATTATAAGCTTAGGAAATCGTTGTTTCCTTTCGCTGAAAAGCATGGAAGGAAATTTGAAGAATGGCTAGATGCTCACTTTGGTGATTGCGTGGGTGAAATGTTTTTCTATTCTGAAAAGCGGGATAGGAATGGCCAATGTAAGAAAGTGCCTTACAGTTTGGAGTCCGTAGTTAAGGAGATGAGATCTCAGTACCGTAATACTGAGGGTAATATGATTTTCTGCGGTGCGGGTGAGTTACGTGCAGCAATGACCTCTCAGGTGAAAAATGTAGCGCAACTAGAACATTGCATGTCTAATATGGTTTCGGAAGATGCAATGAAAACTATGAAAGCCAATGCAAATGATACATTAGCTGATATGGCGATGGCTCTTCAGCTCTATTACAAATACGATTCTAATAGGTTTGGTTACTTAGAAGAAGCCGCAAAAGGAATTCAGTCATACATAGTCTCTGGATTACGGGGTTTTAATGAGTATTTTGAGGACTATGATGATGAAGTCATTGAGCAGCTAGATCAGTATTTAGCTGAACTGAAGGCATCACCAACAACATACTTAGAAGCCAAATTTAAAAGAGCAGTCGAAATTAATGAATTTGTCGGAGCTGTAGTGCCAAAGAATATTAATAAGGAAGTTCTAAAGGCGTTAAAGGCTCAGGGATTGCAGATCAAAGGGTACGAACCCGACAGCGCGAAAGACCGACTTCGCCAATTAAACACCTTTGAGCAAGAGATGATCTGCAAAGGGCCTTTGGTGGAAGGTATTCCTTGGGCAGAGCCTCGGAAAGAGACTCAGTCCCAAGAGTTAGCCATGTGATGCAATTAAAGTTTTATTGCCATGGCAAAGAGCGCGGCTGCAACCTTTTTTGCAAGCACAGCGAACACGGTTTCGACCTTCATGCTTAGCTTGATATAGGGCGGCATCTGCCGCCTTAATCATAGAGTCTATTGATGAGTGATCTTCATTGAAACTTGAAACACCAAAACTTGCGGATATAGAAAACGTACTACCTTCTTCGTCTCCGGCATCGAAGGTAAGATCTGCAATGCTCTGCCTTAGGCGATTGGTCCATAAGCACGCGCCTTGTATGCCGGTATCTGGTAAAATAATTGCGAACTCTTCTCCCCCATAACGGGCGGCAATATCATCATTTCGCAGAGAGTTGCACAGTAAGATTCCCAATTGCTCTAGAACAGTATCTCCTGCCTGATGCCCCCACTTATCATTGATTTGCTTAAAGAGATCAACGTCCATAATGATAACGCAAAATTTGTTATTTAGGCGTCGTTGGTGACTAAAGAGATCGGCACCTCGTTGAAACAATGCTCTACGGTTTAGTAGGCCTGTGAGAACATCGGTGTTGGCTAGGAACTCTGCGTTTTTCTTAGCCTCTTCTAGTTTTCGGCGCTGGCGGATTTGGTCCGTAAGGTCATGAAAAGTTGATAAAACAGCTTCTTCATTATTATAAAAAACTTTCATAGCATCCAGCGACCAATGAATACCTTGATCGCCATCATCATAATCAAACTCACAGTTCTGAACAGTAGCACCGGCCATAAGCATAGCGCCAATATTGCGTTCAAGTGAGATAAGGTCCAGTGTACTGACTGGAATGCCCGGTGTCCCCAGCTGACTCAGGTTAAAGCGCGACTCAGCCGCTTCATTGAAGAAAAGTGGCTTTCCATCACTAAGTCGGGTCAGCAATATAGGGATAGGTGATGCATTGAAGATATAGCGGAGATTCTCTTCTGAATTACGATAGGCCTCACGCCTCCGCCTGTCTTCAGTGACATCGATACCACTGCAGGACAGACCAACAATCTCACCTTGCTCATTCCGCCGAGGCTGAACGATGAGATCAAAATACTCTGAGTTAGGGTCATTAAGGGTGGTTGGGATTTCAACGCGCTCTCCTACTCCAGTGTCGAGCACTCGTTGTTTAATTTCACCCATACGATCAGCAAGGCACTTATCTAGAATATCCCAATCGGTTTTACCGATCACGTCATCTGGATTAAAGCCCATATGGCCATTGTGCAGCCATGTATAGCGAAGCTTGTGATCATGATGGCAGAGCGCCATCGGGCTAAGGCGAAGTGCGCCCAAAAGATTAGCTTCTGACTCGGATGCCAACTTCAGTTCGGTCTTGAGTGTACTATTTTCAGCCTCAAGTTCATTAATGCGGCGTAGTAAATCGTCGTTACTGCTCATCCATGCCTCCGTACATTAAGTAATCAGCTTAGTCGGTATAACCACAAAAATCAAATTGAAAAGCTTTATAAAATGAAGGGATTTCTTGCAATAATTTATAATAAAAATAAGTAAAGACCGCCATAAGTTATATATAGTACTTATGGTGGTCTTCATCGTGTTAGGCTGCAGCATCAGCCCGATCGCGGATCTCAGTGAATGATTGTGCATTCATCAGTTTGCCATTCTCATACACGGTTTGCATATCAGAGTTAGGGTTGTCACTAAAGATCAACTCAGGGTCAATAGCAACGGTTTGACCGTTAACAAAGTCTTGGACGCCGCGTTTGGAGCGTTTGCCACTGTCGGTAATTGGGTCTTTGTAGACTTCAACCCATTCACCATTAATGCGAACCGCACTGGTTTTCATCGCAAATTTCAGCGTGTCACGGTCCAGCTGTTGTAACAGACCACCGCCCATGCCGAAAGCAATGTTTTCAGCCGACCAGCGGGCAGCTGCCATCACTTCCAGTATTTTCCCGATCGATTCCAGATTGACACCATCGCCCTGAATCAGACGAACCTTACTGTTCAGTACTTTGTAGCCTTTGGCGTTTGTAGAATAACCAAACTTACGGCCCAGACTTTCCAGCAATACAGGGATGACCTCAATTGGATCGCCACTGTCAGGACGGATCACCAGTGTACCGTCACGTTCGGTAACGGCCATGCGCAGTTCGTCACCCCAGATATTTTCAACCGCGTTAAAGATATCGTACGAGTCCGAGACACACGCAACTAGCCCTGTAGGGAACTGCTTCAGGATGTTGCGGTATGCTGCCGCCTCACCTTCCCTGCCCCATGCGGTAATTGTACTGTGCTCAGTCGCTGGAATGGAGTAACCACACACACCAGCATCATAGAACTTGCGTGCTACACGAATTGCAGACAGCGTGTCAGTACCCATGAAATTGACGAGGTGCGCTGCACCACCAATCCCTGCAGACTCTTCACTGCTTACCCCGCGAGCGCCGAAGTCGTGCAGCTTAAATGGCAGGCCTTCCAGATTGTCACAGGTTGCCTCCATAAAGCGCTTAATGATCTTTTTGCACTCAAAGGACAATGTAGCAACTGTAGTTGGGTACCAAACTGCTCGCAGGAAGTAAGGTTCCAGATAGCTAGTCAACCAGTAGAACTCTGGCAGGGTATTAACGATGCCGACCAAGACGTTCTTGGTTGCTGTGACCGAGCCTTCTGGGATGGCACGTACCTTGATTGGGAAGTAACCCAGTTCAATCAGGTCTTTCCAACCCTGTTCATTGAACGGTTCGCCGTGTTGTTCTGCGATGAATTTCGCTTCTTCGAAATCGTCCCAATCTGGGAAGTTTTCATTCAGCTCTATCAGGGCTTTTTGCAGGCCGAAAAACAGGGTGTCGTCAAACGCACCACCGCGTGATTCGATATAGGAGAATACATACTCTGTACCCGGTGGGTACTGCTTGTAGTGAGAAAGTTTATAGCTGTCAGTGTTAAGAATAATATTGGTCTTCATGACGAAAGTCCCCCTTGCGTCGTAATAGTTATGCGCACACCCACGACCACCGTGGTGTTTGCATCTGTTACCCCTCCCGACCCCCGGAAAAGGTATGAGTGACCCTAAGGTCTTGCGCGATTGGTCTTGCGCAATGGCTAATTCAAACTGTTAAACACCCCGTCTAAGCTGTTGAATAAACGCCAATTTAATTTACTTATGCTGCGATATTTAGCTCCTCATTTATCTGGTTTAATAGTTTGTTGATCAAGCCACTGTGATCAGAAAACAGCGCCATCTCTTTGACTTCTTTTATGCTAAACCACTGGGCTGCATCGGCATCATCTGCTGGAATTACCAGTGGTAAATTCCCTTGAGCGTCACGCTGAACTTCAATGCAAGTCACTTGTGTTTTGCGCGGTATGCCTGATGTAGGCTCGCGCTTATCAAACATCTGCTCACCCAGTATTTGGAAAGGAATTTCTTTGTCTAAACTGGCCTCCTCACCCACCTCACGTAGCGCGGCCATGCGGAACGATTCTCCACTATCAACAAAGCCACCGGGCAGTGCCCAACATCCCTTCCCGGGAGCATTCTTGCGCCTTATCAATAGGAGATTATCATCACAAACGGCCATAAGATCTGCGGTATTGAACTGCAGAGTTTCTGGATATGGATAGTTGGCAAATCTCTTGGCTTCATCCTGATAGAACAGGAAGTCGGAGTAAGGCCCTTCCCGTTTAAGGATGGGGTTGTCCACCAAATCCTTACGGACAAAATCCGGTACCATGGAGGCCATGTCACCTAATCCCTGCATGCCATTTTCAAACCATGCATTACGGATATCGGTTGCATTGATATTAATTTCCAATGGCCTTAAATCAAGCTGCCATTGAGGGAAGCGCCGCAGATAAAAGGAACTGGTGTCTTTCTCATAGCCCACAAGCGAAATCTGATCTCTAGTCGACACCACTGACTCAACTAATTTCGCCGTTTCAGATTCCCAGCGGGGGTCATCGTAGACGTAGTCATTGACAGGAATGATGGTTAATTGATCAGAGGACCATGTCACCATTCCTTTCGCCTTAGCCATCGAGCTAAAAGCTTCTTGAATCCAGCGTTCTCGGTCAGTGAAGCGGAACGGATTCTTATCTGACAGGCAGCGATTAACGGAGCCCACCAAAATAATGGCGCGGTCATAATTGTCTTGTATGTATGAGTAAACGGACATGTGTCCTATTTGTATGGGCGAAAAGCGCCCTGCAAAAACTGCGGTCTTCATGACGAGAGTCCCCCTAACGTCGGTTGTAACATAACCACACCGTGTGGCTATGGAACTGTCAGTAAACACCCCGTTTAATGACAGCGAAGGTCTTGCTGGTAGTGCTAGGCGCGCATTACAATGCGCCGGTAAAGTAATCAATAATGCCCAGATGATCTTCAAACATGGACATTTTATTTAGCTTATAAAGTGGTACCCACTCCACCTTTTCTACACGCTCACCGGCAGTGATCTTAGGTAGAGAGCCATCTTTATTTGCATCAATCTCGATATAAAACGCTTCTGTTACGCGAGGAATGCCTTTTGAGCGATTTGGGTCATCAAAACGTTTTTCACCAGTGATGTTTCGTGGATCACTAATAATTTTAAATGGCACTTTAAGGTTCGTCTTGGCAAACAGTGAGCGCATCGCTGCATCGTGACAGGTCTCGCCCTGCTTAACATAGCCACCCGGAAGCGCCCAGCAGCCTTTACCCGGTGCTTCGCCGCGCTGTGTCAGCAGGACATGACTTTTACAAACAATCACTGAGTCGGCACAGTTAAACTTCAGGTAGTCAATATGCGGGAAATCGGCACAGGCCTGCGCTTCTTTCTCGTAGAAAGTAAACTCTTCCAGCGCAGCGCTTGGCTGAAAGGCTGGGTTGCTTGTGATTTGCTCAAAAACGTACTTAGGTACGTCCCCTTCAAACTTCCCTAGAGACTGCATGTCGTTTCGGAACCACTCGTTTAGAACGGTTTCGCTGTCAACATCAACGAAGCGCTCACGAAGGTCCTGTTTCCATTGTGGGAAGCCTCGCAGGTAAAACTGGCTTGCTTCATCTTCCTGTATGCCAATTAGGTCCACCTGTGCGTCTTCGCCGATAACATCGGCAACCGCCGCATAAGCGCGTGATTCCCACTTGGTATTGTTGTAGACAAAGTCATTGATAGGGATGAAGATCAGCTGATCGCCGCTCTGATTCCAATTGGGTTTATTTTTGGCCGCAGCAAGGCGCTCAAATGTGAATTCAATCCATGCTTTCTTCTGTTCATACGTGAATGGATTGGTCATAGACAGGCGTTCATTTGCAGAACCCATCATAATTACGACGCGATCATAAGCATCTAGCATGTATGAAAAAATGGAACAGTGTCCGTTTTGAAGAATTGGGAAAACACCAATAAAAGCTGCGGTCTTCATGTCCATAAACCCCTTATGGATGATTGATATGTTTCAATGTCATGAGCCCCTCATAACATTATGTAACTATTAAAGCGCACTTCTTCCTCAAGGTCAATACTAAAACACAAAAAACCAACGGATTGACCCTGCCTGAAAAAACATTATAGTATTAAAGAATGAGATATTGTGGAGATATTATGGGATTTTCAGACAAAATGGCGCGCGGCAAGCTGAATGAGCAGGCAGAGCAGCAAACTGAAGAGAGGCTGGGTAAAACCTGTAGGGACAGTGAAGCTAAACTGGAAAAACTAGAAAAGAAGAAGCCTCGTGCACTAGGACGCATGTGGGGCACAATAAAATCCATGGGGTCGATGACCAAGGCCTACGCAAAAGGCGATTATAGAGAGGTTCCATGGAAGATCATGAGTGCGGTAGGTGGTGCGTTAGCCTACTTTGTTATGCCAGTAGACTTAGTGCCAGACTTTTTAGTCACGATGGGCTATTTGGATGATGCGGCTGTTCTAAAATTGGCTGCAGACTTAGCAAGCGAGGACTTGGAGGACTTTAAAGTATGGCACGAGACAAGTCAGGCGATTGAAACGGCCATAGAAGATGCGATGGATGGCGAAAGCGTCACTTATTAAATTCTGTACTCAAAAGTCTGGGGTCGGGATCGCCTTTAAGTAGTGTAACTCGGTACTTTCCAGACTTAATGGCGAGCCTGCAGGCCTTTACCAACTTTCGCATGGATTCGTGTTTACTCATATTCTTAGAAGTGTGGTTGTTTGACATAATAATATCTTAATTTGATTTAGTGGTTGAGTGTTTGTTCAGGGTTGATTTTCTGCCCAGTGAAAACTAGATCAGGGTGGCTTAGTATGTAGCTTAAAGTACGATTAAGATTCTTCCCCAAAAGGTTTAAGCCACGCCAATTATGTTCATCCAGCACTCTTGGGTCATCCGGCCTAAGGCCGACACCCCAAATAACATCACTCTCACTCGCCTCTACAAGCGTTAGCCCTTGCTTGTCTAATAAGAACGTCCTGCATGCAGAATGCTGCGTGAATTTTGCTAATAAGATACTGCGCATGATCTTTTCGCGCCAAATATGCCAAACATCGTCAGAGAAAGGTGTAACGTCCCTACCCTTCCACTTGGCTTTCTTAGGGTCAGTTATCGTCAGTATCTCGGCAGCCATGTTCTCATCCTTAAAGAGTTTCGCCTTTGCCCACATCATGGCCTGTTCTGAATTAGAGAACTCATGACCTTTCCATTCAAATTCAGCTGAAAACCAGTTACTGAGTGGACAATCCTTCAGCCAAAAATAAAAGTGAGTCTCTGTTCGCTTTACAAACATAATTCGATCCTATGATAGGTACTTACCTATCGTCGCAAAAGCAATTGTGGCGTAAAGGCTTGGAATTGCCATAACCGCAATAAAGAATAAGCTGATAATGCTAAGTTTGTACTGCCAGCTAGCTGTGTTTTCATTTCTCCCAAACCGATTATGAAGGATACGGGAAACATCTGAGGCGCAAAGCGCTGTAGCGAAGGTTCCAATCCCTGCGGCGACTATCATGACCACCAAATAAGATGGCTGCATACTAAATTGGTATAGCAGCACCCACACTAGCGTTGAGATAAGCCAAATACTGTATGCGGAGTAGCAAATAATTTTATTTGTGGTAGAGCGAGACTCCACACCTGAATCAATAGAATTTCCGGTCATTTGTTATATTTCTGATGCATAAGGTCAAATTGCGCAATGATATTAATTAATGTTATAGTATTTAGCTTGGTTACTCAAATTAATATGATTTGAAAATTAAAATAATAAGAGGTAATACTTTTATGAGCACCGATCTCATTATGGTCGTAAAGCGCGATGGCAGTCGTGAGCCTTTAGATATCGAAAAAATTCACCGTGTTGTTATGTGGGCAGGTGAAGGACTTGCAGCACCTGCATCGCAAGTGGAGTTAAGGGCTCGCTTGCAGTTTAAAGATGGTATGACAACTGAAGAAATCCATGAGACTCTTATTAAAGCAGCAGCTGACGAGATCTGTGAAGAGTATCCCGATTTTGCAATCTTGGCTGGTCGTATGGCAATGTTCCATATTCGAAAGCGTGCGTATGGCCGTTTTGAGCCACCTACGCTTCAGGAGCATATAGAGCATAATGTTGAGCAGGGCCGTTATGATTCTCATCTTGTGGACGACTACTCTCCTGAGGAATTAACTATTCTAAATGAGTACATGGAACACAAGCGAGATCTTAACTTCGCTTACTCTGCTGCCAAACAGTTTGAAGGTAAATACCTAATACAGCATCGCGTAACAGGCCATGTTTACGAGTCTCCACAAATGTTGTATATGCTTGTAGGTGCTTGTCTGTTTAGTGGGTATCCAAAAGAAACACGTCTTGATTATGTTAAGCGTTGGTACGATGCAACATCCCAGTTCAAGCTCTCATTGCCGACACCAATTATGGCAGGCGTGCGAACACCAACACGACAGTTTAGTTCTTGTGTATTGATCGAGTGCGGCGACAACCTAGATTCTATTAATGCGACGTCCGCATCCATTGTGAAATATGTTTCTCAGCGTGCTGGCATTGGCATTAACGCAGGCCGCATTCGAGCCCTAGGTAGCCCAATTAGAAATGGTGAGGCATTCCACACGGGGTGCATTCCTTTTTACAAACATTTCCAAACGGCGGTTAAATCTTGCTCTCAGGGTGGTGTGCGAGGTGGGGCTGCAACCTTGTTCTACCCTATCTGGCATAAAGAAGTTGAATCATTGCTAGTGCTAAAAAACAATCGAGGTGTAGAGGAGAACCGTGTTCGTCATCTAGATTACGGCGTTCAGATCAATAAGTTAATGTATACGCGTCTAATTCAAGGTGGCGATATTACACTGTTCTCACCTGATGCTGTGCCGGGAATGTATGAGGCTTATTTTGCGGATCAAGTGCTGTTTGAAAAGCTATATACTGAAGCTGAGAAAAACCCACTGATTCTAAAAGAAACCATTAAGGCTGTTGAGCTCTTTGGCATGCTCGCGGCAGAGCGTGCACAAACAGGTCGAGTTTATTTGCAGAACGTAGATCACTGTAATGAAAACGGCCCTTTCATTCCTTCAGTTGCGCCGATCCGACAAAGTAACCTTTGCCTTGAAATCGCCCTTCCAACGAAACCCCTCACTCTTGATGAGGATGAGCGAATTCAGGGTGAAATTGCTCTATGTACGCTAGCTGCTTTCAACCTTGGGGAGATCAATGATCACAGCGAGTTTGAGGAGTTGGCTGACCTGATTGTAAGAGCACTGGATGCCCTACTTGATTATCAGGATTACCCTTTGCGCGTCGCTAAGGAGGCGTCAATGTATCGCCGTCCACTAGGCGTAGGTGTAATCAACTTTGCTTACTGGCTAGCTAAAAATGGACTGAAATACTCAGATGGCAGTGCCAATACGAAGGTGCATGAGTTGTTTGAAGCAATTCAGTTCAACTTACTTAAGGCGAGTAATAATCTAGCTAAAGAAAAAGGTGCTTGTCCGGGATTCAAGGAGACCAAGTACGCTGAAGGTCTGATGCCGATCGATCGTTACAAGGATACTGTTAATGGGCTTCATAACGCTGAACTTCTGCAGAATTGGCCGTCGCTACGCGAAGACATTAAAGAGTACGGTTTACGCAACTCAACACTGACAGCTCTAATGCCTTGTGAGACCTCATCACAGATCACTAATTCAACGAATGGTATTGAGCCCCCACGTGGCTACGTATCTGTGAAGGCGAGTAAGGACGGTATTCTTAAACAAGTTGTGCCGGACTATGAGAATCTGAAGGATCAGTATGAATTACTCTGGGATATTCCAGACAACAAGGGCTACATGGAATTGGTGGCAATCATGCAGAAATTTGTGGATCAGGCTATTTCAGCTAACCTGAATTACGATCCTAAGCGTTTCGACAAAGAGAAGGTGCCCGTTAAAGTTCTGCTACAGGATCTTCTTATGGCTTACAAGCTGGGCTTGAAGACCCTCTACTATCACAACACGCGTGATGGAGCGTCAGATCAGCCTGACGACGAATGCGGCGGGGCTTGCAAGTTATAAATGTCGTATCTCGTTTGATGTAATATTAAAAACCCTGTTGTTTAAGCATCAGGGTTTTTTCGTCGCTTTGATATGTAATTTATGTATAAGGTTATTCCTTTGGCAATTCATATATTGGTTATTAAACTAGCAAACAAGTGTTTTAAATGAGTTTGTTTTTTTACTTTATATAAAAAAAGAGCCTAATTACTTGAAAATAGGAATGTAATTATTATAATTGCCCTCGCAAGCAACACTAAGGAATGCACGTGATCTCCACATTAATTGAAGAAAGTATCAACGGCTTAAGCAGGTTGGATCGCGAAGGCTGGTTATTCATAATGAATGATGAGCTTTCTGATTCTTTATCGCACGGAACATGCGTGCTCAGTAATGTGTTTGAAGTTCCCTCGAACGGAGATGAAGAGATATCGACCATCCTTCGAATGCGAATACATTATAAAGAATATAGTCCTAAAGTCGCGCTTAAGGTTGAGGCTGTAGTGGCATCCTCGCTGGAGATAACGCCTGAACACATGATGGGCAAGGATTGTATTGCTTTTATACAGGCAATTGCTGAATCTAGCATGCAACTTGTTCAGGGTGCGTTGTTCAATAAAGGGCTGGTGTGTGACCCAATTGAGTTCTTTATTAAAACCTACGATTTAGACTTCAACGAAATAAACATGACCGCTGTACTCCGTAACGAATCTTCGGTTATGTCGAAGCCGATTGCAGATTTGAGTGATAACACTAAGACTTCACTCAAATCCTCTGATAATTCAGGCGTATTCGCTGCATAGGACGCTAACGCCAAATGCAGCCTCATTGCTTAGTGTGATGGTACGCCCTGATTAGCTAGCTGATCTGCTATTTCATTCTCACGGTGCCCTGCATGCCCTTTCACCCACGCCCATGTTACAGTTCGTTCTGAGACAGCTTGATCCAGCGCTATCCAGAGCTCTTTATTTTTTACGGGCTTCTTGGAGGCGGTTCGCCAATTATTGCGTTTCCATCCTGTGATCCAAGACTGTATCCCATTCTTCACGTACTGAGAATCGGTAGTGAGCTTTACCGTCGAGCCAATAGGGGTTGCTTTAAGTCCTTCGATCGCAGCTGTAAGCTCCATTCGGTTATTTGTTGTATTGATCTCCCCACCTTTTAAAGCGGACTCTGTAGAGCCTTCACGTAGCAAGCAGCCCCATCCGCCCGGTCCCGGGTTGCCCTTGCAGGCTCCATCAGTAAACAATTCATAATGCATTAAATATCCTCCAAAGTTAGCCCATTAATATACCACTTATAAAACAAAAGTCTTTACTGCACTGCACAATAAATGTAAAATGGTTAATAAATAGACAAAGAGCTTATAAAAATCAGGGATAATCTCATGTCAAATTTCATGGAGATAGTGGTTAATCACCCATCACTTAGGATGATGGGGGCGGAATTGATTGAGGACTGCTCAGACTTTGCGCGCATCCGTATAGAACTTCCTCTCGATAACTATGGCTCTGGTGGTCCTGTTAGGGCTTGTATGGAGTATAGGTACGATAAGAAAAACCTCAGCTTGCAGGGGCGAATCTATCCTGAAGAGGGTCGATCCTTTTCGACGATTGGTAAAAAGCTTTCATTTGATTCATGTGGTCACACGGCCTATCTGCTGAGTGAGATAATGGAGGGGTCAGGAGTTCCAGTTTCAAGTTACACTGTCCATAGTGTAGCTGAAGGTCTAGATACTGAAGCGGCCTGATCAAAACGTTCAATCATAAATAAAGTGAAAATAACAGTCTTGCGGAAAAAAACTATTTTATATAACGTTTATTGAAATTGTTTGCGCTATATAAAATTAAATAAGGCAATACATGCAAGATAATAACATTTCTGTTCAGCTCACACTGATTCCACCATTAACATCAGGTAAAGCTGAACCCTCCCTACTCTATTGCAATTTTAACAATGATAGGCAGATGGCCGCGTTCGTTACAGGGCTGCGGCGTGGTATCAAAAAGCGGCCGAAGAGACACCCTAATATGATCGACTGGTCACATCCCGAGCGTTTAGCATTTTATAAGGGTTATGACCTATCGGACGGATTTACTGACGCTCGGATTAAAGACTTTACAGCAGATGACTACAAGCAGTGTGAAATATTGATGACAGATAATTTAGATGCTCCGGTAGTTATGCCTCGCTTATCGATAGAAGAGATCGAAAGACGTATTGCCGAATTAGGTAAGAATCAAAAGGTTGAATTTTTATTGTCATATATCAAACAGCATCAGTTGCCACCTGAATTTTTACAGGATGACTTAGGTAGGCACGTTGATTTGCGAATCCTGCCTCTTTGCGAAAGTTACCATTCACCTCATTAAAAACCCCCGTCTAGCGGGGGTTAAAGTATAAACTAATGGATGTTAGTCAAGCTTTGTTTCTAAGTTGCGGATACGGGCTTCGAGACGTTTTTTTGTCTCATAGTAATTTGAGTGCTCTTTCTCAGCCTGACGTTCAAGTTGCGTGCTCTGTTTGTGGTGAATCTGTTTATACTTCGCAATTCTCTGCTCGAGCTTGGCAATCGATTCATTCAGTACCTCAACTCGATTGTAGGATTTTGAAGCCATTGCTACACGATGCTCTGCTTGAAGCATGCTAATTCGCTCATGAAGGTTGGATGTCTTTTCTTTATAGCGCTGACTCACCTTTGAACGCTGGTTGTGCATCTTGGCAACAAACTCTTTGTGCCTTGATTCAACTACGCTCAGTTGTTTCTTTGTGGCAGCTAGGCGTGCTTTGTCAGCCTCAAGTCGATTTTGAGGTTTGTCAGATTTTTTGGCAACATCATCACTCCCATTAACCTTCTCTGGAATTGATTCTTGCGGAATATCTCCCGACTGCATGAGTGTAGATAGCCTATGGCGAAGGGTGGATAATTTCTCCTTAATTTCTCCCATGCGAGTTTCAAGGGACTGCATTTCGTGTTTAAGATAACCCTCAAGGTCAGCAATGCGTGAGTCTCGTTCCATATTTAATGTTTCGATTTTGGATCTCAGGGATTCTATCTCTTGTGAAACTTCTTTTAGGTGAGATTTGAGTGTTTCTTTTTCATCACCTGAGGCTTTCATGTACTTAAAATGAAGCATCTCGTGGCGTTTTTCAGCATCCCGTAGTTTCGCTTTGTAGCTGCTGATCATACTTTCAAAATGGGATCGCTGCTTTTCAATATCAGCCATAACGCCCATCGTTATCATCTCCACATCCTGCTTCAGCTTAAGAAGGCGAGATTCAAACTCCGCAATTTGCTGCTTTAGTTTGCTTACGTCGTATTGAGATGAGTATGTAGATGTATTTTCCACCGCGTAAGCGCTAGGAGCGGCAGTAAAAGCAAGTGAGCATGCTACAAATGAGGCAAGAATTGTTTTTTTCATTAGAGTGAATCCTTAGTTATTGTTATTTATTTCTAATATAATAACACAGAAGTAAATGTAAAGCATCTTGTACCACTGACTTGTGAAATACTTCACAGCATATTAGGTATATTAAAGAGCAAGTTCGCAACTGTGCAATTGAACTTACTGCCAACGGCATGATTGGGTCTGTAATTTAGATAGGGTGATAGACGTAAAATTAAAGCTCAAGATGCTTGATCTTAGGATAATTTCCTTTATAATTAAAGGCATCTGATTTTGGGGATATGGCACAGCTGGATAGCGCAGCCCCCTCCTAAGGGGCAGGTCGGGGGTTCGAATCCCTCTATCCCCGCCAATTTTATAAGGCGTATTAATGTTCCAACAGTTAAAATACTTTGAAGAGCAAGATTACCTTGATCTTAACCGTCATGTGATCGAAGACGGTATTTGGATTAAAAACAAGCGCACAGGTGTTCGGTGTAAGACTATCGATCGTTGTATGTTCCTCTATGATGCATCGCAGGGTCACTTGCCTGTAGTAACAACGCGCTATGGTCCATATAAGACCGCTATTGCAGAGATGCTGGGTTACCTTCGTGGCTATAATAGTGCTGCTCAGTTCCGTGCTATTGGCTGTAAGACTTGGGACGCTAATGCCAACAAGACCAAAGCATGGCTCGCTAACCCTCATCGTAAAGGTGAGGATGATATGGGTCGTCCTTATGGCTCACAAGGTCGCGATTGGCGCGGACCTGAGGGGCAATCAATCGATCAGCTGCGCAAGGTCTATGAAAACCTGAAGAACGGTATCGATGACCGAGGTGAGATTGTTACCTATTGGAATCCGGGTGAATTTGATCGCAGTTGCCTTCGGCCTTGCATGCATACTTTTAATTTCACATTAATTGATGGGGAGTTGTCATTAAATTGCTTCCAGCGCAGTAATGATCTGCCATTGGGAACGGTGGCGAATATGGTTCAGGCCGTCATTTTCCTACAATTGATGGCGCAAATTACGGGCAATAAGCCTAAGGACGTTCTACATGTGCTGGTGAACTGTCATATTTATGAGAATCAGCTTGATTTAATGCGAGATGTTCAGTTGGAGCGTAAGCCATTCCCTATGCCGAAGATTAAGATCAATCCAAACATCAAAACGTTGGAGGATCTTGAGACATGGGTAACTACCGATGACTTTGAGCTGGTCGGGTACGAGCATCATGAACAGATTCACTACCCATTTAGTGAATAGGAACAATCTTTAACAAAGGCCGACGGTTTACCGTCGGCTTTTTATTGAATAAAAACCAATTAATAATGGATATAATATGTTAGAAACGGTTGTAATTATCCTTGCGATTACCGCACTTGCCTTTATCGTTCAGGAGCGTACGGGCCTTGCATCCCCTATCACAATCCTTGGCGGCGCCTTAACTTACAGTTTTCTAGGTGGGCAGAATTTGATGCCGATCGATAACGACACCTTTGACGAGATCCTTCTCTCGTTACTGCCATTACTGATCATGACGGATGCGTTACACTTAAAACTGCAGGAGCTGAAGGAGAATGCGGCATCAATTTTTTATGCGGCCGTTATTTCAGTTGTGTTGGCCGTAGTGTCGGGCGTATTGATCTCAAAATACGTACTACCCTACGATGATATTCCAACCTACTATCTCGTGATGTTGTTCTGTATGGTTATTGCTACAGACCCAGTGGCGGTATGCTCTGTATTCAGTGGTGCTAAGTTGCCACATAAGCTGAAATTTACCGCCGAAACGGAGTCGTTATTCAATGACTGCAGTGCGGTGGTTATTTTTGGTATCGCGGCAATGTATGCAAAGGCTGATATGGCCGGTACCACTGTAACGACCACAGACTTAGTTTCTCACTCACTAATGGCGGTAGGGGGTGCTGCTGCAGTAGGTCTGGTGTGTGGTATAGCGGGTTTGTGGCTTCTATCTCTATCTCGTGCAGTGGTAGTTGAAGCATCAATCCTTCTGATGGCTGTTTATGCTTCCTTCTACATCTCAGAACTCTTCCACTGGGCGGGTATCCTCGCGGTTGTGGTAAGTACACTAGTGGCTAATACAATTATTAAGAAGCGTATCTCTGAAGATAAGAGCATTATCGAAAGTGAGCGCAAGGCGCTGGAGGGTGAAGGTGTCTCGGGGTTGGTGAAGCACTTCTTTAAAATCAGTACAGCGATTGAGGATGAAGCTAACCACAAGTCAATCACTAACTTTATTCAACTTTTTGCAATGTTGGCAACAACAGTACTGTTCTTGTCTATGGCGGCGATGGTTAGTTTTGATAGCTTAATGACCTACTGGAAGCCGATTATGGCTGTCTTTGTAGCAACAACCCTGATCCGCGGCATTATGATGATGAAGTTTGCTCTGCTTTCTAATGCGGCATCCTTTATGCAGAACATCAATTTACGCTGGTGGGCAATTTTAAGCTTCGCAGGCGTTAAAGGTGGTCTTTCTATTTTGCTACTTCACATGATGCCGGGTGAGGTGAAGTACATGGATATGTTTAGCGCAATCGTAATTGGTAATATTCTGTTAACAACGTTTATCTATCCGCCGATCATGCTGGCCATTATTAAGCTTAATTCAGCGAAATTTGAAGAAGAGGCTGAAGCAGAAAAACTAATTGCTTAAAAGGTAATGGATGATGTTAATTTCAAAGCTTGTTTATAGGTATTCTAATGCGGTGGGTCATTTTTGTTTACCTGACGGTATCGTGTGCAAGATGGGTACGCTCTACATGGGTCAGGAGCCATTTATAAATACATATATTTTTGAAGATGGTTCCGAAATCAACGTCAGCTTTTCTGGTCAGTATTACTTGCCAAGCAGACGCGGATGGGAGCCCGAAGAGATCACTACGCCTGTATTGGCTGGTTAAAAGAAAGGGCTTCGGCCCTTTCTTTTTAGTTATCATCAGGTCATCTTGCGGACTTTTAAGTAACATGGGCCTCTGTTAAAATATTATAATAACATTTATCATGGATTTGGCTTATGCCCCCTATTCTTGCGTATCATGCAACCAATGAGTATTTCGAAGACTTCTCAATTACGGATGATATTGGTTTCCATTTTGGCACGAAGCAGGCCGCGTTAGATCGCTTGCGCGCTCGGCCTCTGCCTGAGGTAACAATCGAGGCATATGACCCCTCTGATATCGCGATAGAACGGTTAAGGATCTCCAAGCTAAAAGAGTACGACTCTCTCTTGGATGAAGCCTATGCCCTTATGATGCGAAAGCTTGAACACCCGAACGCCAATCTCCGAAACACATTGAAAAGCATGCCTGAGGGTGAGCTTGGGCAGCTGATAGGTGTTTATAAGAGTTATAGTGATAGTTTTCGCTGGAATAGAGATTTAGAAGAAGCAGAGCATGGGAAAGGTTTTGCAGTATTAATTGACGGATCACTTGCTGCATTTAAGCCAACCAAACAAGAAGCAGTAGAGCAGCGTAAGTACATTAAAAGTTCGTTTCTTAAGGTAGTTAAGATCACACTCAGCAATCCTATTGAGATGCCTGATCTTGGGCGCTGGAGTGTGTATTCGATAGCGGAAGCATCGGGACTTTCACGAAAAGAATGTAATGAAATTATGGCGCATGATTCTGAGGCGGATCAATTTGAAGCCCTTCGAAATACCCTGAAATCAAAAGGCTTTGATGGGATTGTATACACTAATGAAGTTGAGTCTCCGGGAAGTGTGAGTTACATCGTTTTTGATCCTGAGCAGATCGAAGTGCAGCATAACAAATCGTATGACTCAGATCATCTGGAACCTTCATAATGCTTGTGCCGCCAATATAAAAGGAAAGGTGGTTATGCAGCATGGGTTATGCGCCGTGTAGAATCATGGGCGGATGGAATCCGCCCTACCGGCGTTCTGGATGATCAAAATTTGTAAGTCTTAGGCTAGTCAAATACTAAGGCAAGTAGGGATTGCCAAAGCTCGGCTGTAGTTTGATCGCATAAAAACAATAAACTAGCAGTACAAGATACAAGAAATACAACCAGTGGAATGAGCACATGGTGCCAATTAAACTTTAAGTTATGGCATTCACAACAGCATTCCTTGCAGCTGCAGCACTTCTTGTCTGACATATCAAGCCTCTGTAATTACGAAAAATAATATGACACCGACCAGTATTATTCCGACAAATAAATGCATGAATAATTCACTACGGTATCGATCCTTTAAGTCCTCTGGTGGATCGGGTAGAAGCTGGCCAACAGGAGCAGCCATAGCCAGAATCAAGAGGATCGGGAAAATTACGAATCTTGACCTCGTTCGCCAAAGCTTGGATTGGTCATACGAAAACAGAAAGTAACGTACAGCACTAAACCCAATTACAATGGCGAGGATGCCAGCGATAATCGACCAATCCAAAATTACACCTCACCATGTATCATATAATGACAATAAAAGCCTAGGCTAACGATCACCGAAAGTACCACAAGTCCATATAGAGCATATTCAGTTCTATATCGATTATCATCCAGCCCTTCAGGTTTATCAGGCAGGCATAAAGGGTTGGATGCCAAGCAACCTGCAAGGATTAAGAGAGGGAACGTCAGGAAGCGCCTCTTTTGGAACCATAGGCTCGGTTCATTAGCGGCCCACAATAAGTATTTAAACAACCCCATAAGAGCAACTGCACCGCCTGCCATATAGATGCCTACAGCCATTAATCACCCCCGCCTGCGGATGCGCGAACGAAGTCATTAAATAAGAATTTTTTAGGGTCATACTCAGCAGCTTCAACAAGCTTACAAATCTCTGATTTTTTCACATCCCCCTCCAGTAACGCTAGCATGCTCGCGGACATAGATTTTGAGCCGGTACCGCCGATAGTTGCCACTTGAACAGTCCCATTCTCTTCATTAAAAGCATCTTGATCATAAAAAAGGATAAGCTGCCCATCTCCGCCAGTAATTGTAACGGGTAGAATAGGTCGATTGGGCATGTGTTCTTTTACTGCACGTGCTGTGGCGCTAACAAGATTGTCAATTTGTTCATCTGTAGCTTTCGAATCCAGCTCAATATACGTGTCTTTAATCAGTATTAAATGTTCTTCAGAAAGACAAGGTTCAGTAAGTGGTATTTCTAATACGATTAAGTTACAGAGTTCTTCAAAGTTTCTAGCTTGCTGCATTGGCATTTTCCTCATTGTCTTCATTTTGATGGAATTCCGGGTACATCTCATGGAATAGGAATTGAACGGGGTCGAATTTAGCGTGGGCAAGTTTTGCGTTGCGTAATACGCCTGCATACCCATCTGTAGAGGCCATCATCACAAGGGTGCCACCCCCTTCCAGTTGGGTCGACATGTGTGAATCTCGGAACAATTCTTTGTTATAAAAAAGTAAGAATCTATCCATTAAGACCACTGGAAAGACTGGTTGTTTCTGTAGAGCTGATTCAACTTGAGTAATAATTTCTCTTAGTTTTTTATCAACCTCATGGTCTTTAGCGCCATCAAGGCACTCGTAGAGTGTCAGTTCAATTTCATCAAATTGTTCGTTAGAAACCTTGTTGCTAACAACAGGGACTTGAAGGACGATGGAGGCTTTAAGATTTCTATATTCAGGACTACTTTCAATCTTATTCAATTAAATCACCATATAATAATTTCGGAGGTAATGGATGCTAGTTAACTTTGGGTTGATAGTTTTTAAGGTAGACATACTTAACTGGATCAAAATCAGATTTAATCAGCTTGGCCTTATGTGCAAGCTCTAGATATCTACCTCCTGTATCTAATCGCAACCGCAATGGCTTGCAAGTTGCTTTGCCACCTTCTGGTAAAAGCGTCCTAACGGAATGATTAGGAAAAGCGTCTTGATCGAAAAATATAAAGAGCCTACCAAATAGTACTAATGGGAACGCAATAGTTCGTGTAATCATTTCGCTTGCTGATTCAGAAACAGCATTGACCAGATGTTCAAGCTCTTCAGGTTCCATATTAGGTGCAACCTTTCTAGTGAGTGCTGTTAGCTTTTCTCGTACATCTTCGGAGAAATCACCTTCCACAAGTGGAGAACTTATGTAAACGGAGCCTGCAAAGCTGTAAAAATCGGATGTTTCAAAGATAGGTGTGCGCACTCTTAAAAATCCCATGTTAATTGGTAGCGCATTGGCTTAAAACCACTCGCAGCAAATTGAATAGCTTGCGCTAGGTGTTCGAATTGTTCTAAGCATCTTAACCCTGCTTTGCTGCGATTATCTTGACAATAATCTGACCAGCCCGGTAGTTCTTCAAGTCTTGCGCGGAGAAGATCTACAGATGACTGATTGAGGTAGTGTGGTGGCTTATCGCTTAGGGCAAGGCCTTTAAGGAAATCCAAGTCAAGAAACCGTTCAAATTTAGGTTTCTCGGGTCTAGATCCGAGTGCTTTATATTCTTCTTGATAGAGGCGAACAAAGATACTCAGGAAGATAGTTACGCGACCATACCAGTTAGAATTTTCAAGATCGATTCCTTTTTGAAATGATGTGGCATAAGAAATCATTTCGTCGGTAATTTGACCGCAAGGAAGGTCATTCCATTTATCAACTTTGGAGAATTTGAGCATAAAACAGGCCTGTTTTTATTTTCCCAATATAATATAACGATTAATTACTATACGCAAAGCTAAAAACTTTGTGCGCTGCACATAAATGAATTGAAACCATATTGAATATCGTTATAGTATTGAGTAATCGTAAGTAAGACAACAGAACAAATAAAGGTTTATACAAAATGAAAGATCTGATGAATGGAAAAAAAATTCTCATTGTTGGTATCGCTAACGATAAGTCCATCGCATACGGTTGTGCGCAAAAACTTCGTGAGCAAGGTGCGGAGCTGGCTATCACCTATCTGAACGACAAGGCTGAGCGCTTTGTTCGTCCGCTTGCAGAAGAGTTGGGTGCTGAAATTGTTATGCCACTGGATGTGACCGTTGAAGGTCAGATGAAGTCTGTCTTTGATGCATGTGTTGAAAAATGGGGCAAGATTGATGGTGTTATCCACTCCCTCGCCTTCTGTCCACTTGATGACCTGCATGCGCCACTGTCGGGTTGTTCGCGCACGGGCTTCCTGCAGGCAATGGATGTATCGTGTTACTCATTTATTGAAATGGCAAAATATGCAAAAGATGCGATGCCTGATGGTGGTAATCTGATCAGCTTCAGTTATCTTGGTTCGGCAATTGCAACAGGTGATTACAATGTCATGGGTTGCGCAAAGGCAAGCCTAGAGGCATCAACACGATATCTTGCTCGAGACCTAGGTCCTCAGGGCATTATGGTGAATTGTATTTCTCCGGGAACAATCCCGACACGTGCGGCTGGTGGGATCAAGGACTTTGATGCGATGCTTGAGCACAGTATTGAGCAGGCCTGCGATGGCAAATTGCCTACCATTGATGAGGTGGGTAATGCCTGTCTGTATTTTATGTCCCCTCTTTCCGAAGGGGTGACGGGTCAGGTGCTATACGTTGACCACGGCGTTAGTATTGTAGGTTAAGGACTTGCGGTGAAATAGAAAACCATTATAATTTTAAAAGACGCCTTCGGGCGTCTTAATTTTGGCTATGAGAGATAAGAATGAAGCAGTCTGAAGGGTTGGTGGGAGCAATTAAAGCTGAAATCAAGGTTCAGGGTTACACCTACAGCGATATTGCAAAAGAACTAAATTGCAGTGAGCGGACCATTAAGCGTCAGCTGGCTGAGGGTAGCATGACGCTTGATCGAATTGAGCGCTTGAGTGATTTTTTGAATACAACTATTGCTGACCTTGCTATAGCTGCAGAGCGAAGTGGCTTTCACAAAGACCAGTTAACGCGCGATCAAGAAAATGAACTCGCAGAAGATCTAACATTGCTTATGGTTGCGGTGAGCGTGCTTAGTGGCATGACTTTGGATGAGGTGGTTGATCGCTACAAAATCCCGCAGAATGTCGGCTTTCAGAAGTTGGCCATTCTAGACCGCTGGGGTATTCTAGACCTGCTGCCGGGAAATCGGGTTCGCTTAAGAGTGACTCCGAACTTCAATTGGATAAAAAACGGCCCTATTCAGCAGTTCTTTCAGAAAAGTGTTGAGCAGACATTCTTTAGCTCTAGATTTGATAAGAAGCATGAGGAGCTGATTGTGCTAAATGGAATTATGACTGATGCTTCCAATCTGGCCTTGCAGGAAAGGCTTAAGGAGGTGGCTAAAGAATTTAATCAAACATTGCGTACTGATTCCAAAAAGCCAATTAAGGAACGAAACGGAACAACCATGGTGCTTGCAGTGCGTAAGTGGCAGTTCGCGGGTTTTGATAACATAGGAAAGCAAAAGAAATGAAAAGCATTAATCCATCAAAATAGTTTGCCTTGGGTGGTGGCATAATGGCATTGCTTAATTTCAAAGTCCGATTAGGTGGGCCTGAGAAAAAAACAAATAACCTTGTAGGAAGCATGCAGACACCATGGGATTACTAATTATAGCTATAATTATGATATTTGAGGTGATCGCCTTAGTGGGTGTGACAATTCATTATATAGTTACAGATAACAGCATGTCAGTTGTAGAGAAATTAACTCTTCTCGTAGCAGCTGTGGTTTTGGCAGTCGCTCTTAAATATATAGATCTAGGCGGTAAATGTGAAGCAATGCTGGATCGGTTTGATAAGGCAGTAGCTGAGAGGGCTCGACGTAATGCTAAGCTCCGCCCTAGTAGCTGGCAGAACAATGCCGGATTAGCGCCAAGGGCAGAGCGAGTTAGTGTTATGTATGAAGATGGCAGCATTGACTGGAATGTGTGTACAAGAGGCTTAGATTTCTCGGCAACAGCAAAGCCAAAAATAGTTGAATTTCACGAAAAATCCGCTTGACAGTTTATTAAAAAGTGTTTTATTATATAAGGACACATCAGGGGCTGATTTGGTTTCGACATGAACGAGGCAGCTATTGATGCAAGCCGTGAGGGTTGGTGATCACGTAAACAAACGCTGACAAAGCATAGTCGCTGCTAATGACGACAACTTTGCAATGGCTGCCTAAGAAACAGCCCTGCGCTCCCGCCGCAAGTGCCTGACCGTTGCGGACTTTGGGGGTTCATTTTAGGATAGGCTCGCTGAAACGTATGTCCGATGCGGTTTAGCTAAAATAAACTGACCGGCAGACCCGCCGCTCAGTAGGACTAGGAACTTGTACTCTTTGTCAATTTGGCGGTACCTGATCCGAAACTTTTAAATTGACCAAGCTTGTGGATGAGTCGTAGTGAAATTTTTCGTGGACCCCGGTTCGAGCCCGGGCAGCTCCACCAAATTCCAAGGGTAGGTATTTACTTTATAAGTATTGCCTGCCCTTTTTAATGACCAAAATTTGTTTTCGCTTGAGGAAAATATTGTGAAAAATATCGCGAAAAATAAAAAGTCACGCTTTGATTATCAGTTATCTGATTACAAGGAGGCAGGCATCCAACTTGAAGGTTGGGAGGTTAAATCCCTGCGTGCTGGTCGTGTGCAACTAGTTGACGCTTTTGTTACGTTTCAGAATGGTCAGGCCTTTCTAGAGGGAGCGCACATCAGTCCTATGGATACTGCAAATACCCACACGGTAAAGAATCCAGTTCGCTCACGTAAGCTTTTATTAAAGCGCAAAGAAATCAATGATCTTGAATTCGCTGCTGACGCCAAGGGCTTTACGGTTGTTGTGACAGAACTTTATTGGTCTGAATTGGGGAAGGTGAAAGCGACAGTTGCTCTCGGCAAGGGTAAGAAGGTTCATGATAAACGCGCCAGCGAAAAAGCGCGTGACTTTAATCGTCAGAAGCAACAGCTACTAAAGGTTAGATGAGTGATTAAGAAAAATTTAACCACCCTGTTTTGTGCAACTTTCCTATTGGTCGGTTGCACTGATGAAGTCACAGAATTGCAGGAAAAGGCAAATCAAAATCATGCTGATACTGTAAACGAAATCACTTATTGGCATATTAATGAGCTAGACTCTTTTCGTAGTATGCTCGATATAAAGACACTGGCAGGAAAGGCTGATCGTTCAGATTTTCTAGCGCCTATGATTACAGTCACTGAGGCACAATTATCCCAGCCTAAGCCGGTGCTACTAGACCTCCAGTCAAAACTTTTAATATCACTCCAATCTTTACGAACAAAAGCTGAGCATTCGGAAAGTAGCTTTAATATAGCTTTAGCAAACCGAATTTCACGACTGTCGAAGGCCTGTGCTGATTATATGAATGATGACTGCACAGCATTCATAGCACAGCATCGCAGTAACGCAGAGCGCTGGAGGAATGATTTTTATACTTCAACTCATTGGAAACAAGTTGATCGGGATATTGGCATTCTCAAAGAGGATATGCAGAAGATTGGTAATGAATTAGCTCGCGAAGCCATTACGTTAAAGTCAGTGAATTTAAAGAAATAGCTACTTAACAATGAGATTTGAGAAACTTAAGATTATGAAGAAAGGCTTATATGCATCTGCAGTATGGATGATGGGTTTAACTACCCTTGTCGGTTGTAGTCAAGCACCCCCTGTATCGGAACCGGTGACTTATGAAGTGACCGATAATGTAAACCTGCAAAACCACATCAATACCCTACTTCCTGCTTTATCGGGTTACACTGAATCACTCGAAAGTGATATGTCGTTCAAGTCTAAAAAACTTGATAGCCAAATGTCTCAATTTAATCTTGACCCAAGATCAACCCGCTTGCCTGCCGATACCATGGCAAGCCTCTACAATGATCTAAAAGTAACCTCCGCGAAGTTTGCTATCGCTATTGATATGGAAGCTGAGGCTTTTGGTAAAAAGCTTAAGGAAGTAGCAGCCAAAGAGTATGAGGCATGTGAAGCACTAGGTGATACTAAGGCAATAGGCTGTCACCTTCGGATCGATCGAAAATATATAGTGACCCTAGAGAAATTTAATAGCGATCCTTATTGGCTTCTTATGAGAAAGGAAGCAAAACGTATTGACCTGATGGTGTCTGCATACAAAGATGCTGTTCATTATAAACAAAATCGATAGAGCTCCCTCATATGATTAATCGCTTTATATCTCATGACCTTATACCTGCGATCCAATTAACGTTAATTGCTTGGCTAGTGTTGGCCACTCCCTTCGCAGCCATGGCGGTCACAAATGATGGCACCGTTCCTAATCACGTACTGCAGCTAGGATCTGCGGGCCTCTTCATTCTGGCTGCAAGCATAGTATCGACCCTATGTAAGAGAGCGTATGTCGATTATGGGACCTCCCTTTGGGTCAATAATAAGGGTGAGATGCCTGCATCAGACAGGGTGAGCCTCCTATTTAAAGATGGAAAGATTTTGTGGAATGTAGAGGCTTCAGCATTTAACTTTTCACTTGATGCGCCCAACCCTATCAAAGAGTTTCACTGCAAGTAAACCCCCTCTAGATATTGAAAGTAATGGACTTTTGCTAATTTTTCATTATAATTATTATAATAGATTTTTATGTCGGAGTAACATTGAATGACCACAGCGATGGAAGCCGCTAAGCGCGCATTGGAATTGAGAACAAACCTTCAGAAATGGGCGCATGAGTATTATGTTGATGATGATCCTTCTGTCCCTGATTCTATCTATGATGAGAGCTTTCAAGAGCTACTGTCCCTTGAGCGGGATTTCCCCGATCTGCAAACACCAGACTCCCCTACTCAACGTGTGGGTGGCGCTCCTTTGGAGGGGTTTACTCAGGTAACACATGAAGTGCCCATGCTGTCGCTGGATAACGCATTTTCTGACGAAGATTTGCGTGACTTCCTAACGCGATGTGCAACCTCCTTAGGTATCCCAGTTAAAAAGCTTAAGTGGACTGCAGAGCCAAAGCTGGACGGTATCGCGACTTCTTTGCTGTATGAGGATGGCATTTTGGTTCGAGGTGCTACTCGTGGCGATGGCGCGGTCGGTGAAGACATTACACACAATGTCCGTACTATTAAATCCGTTCCACTTAGGCTGTCTGGAGAAAAAATCCCCAAACGCCTTGAAGTGCGTGGCGAGGCCTTTATGCCTATCCCTATGTTTGAACGAGTAAACGAACTGGCTAAGGAAAATAGCACTAAGGTTTTTGTAAATCCACGTAATGCAGCTGCTGGCTCTATGCGTCAGTTAGACCCTATGATTTGTGCAGAGCGCGGTTTGGCCTTCATTGCATATGGTGCTTATCAACCAGAAGGTATTGATCTGGGCGATACGCACAGTGAAACTCTCGATGTTCTAGAGTCCTTAGGCTTTAAGAAAAACCCAGATACTGTAACGTTTGTAGGCCTTGATGACCTTCAAGAGCAATACGATGCGATTCTTGAAAAACGTAATTCCCTCCCAATGGAAATTGATGGCTGGGTTGTAAAAGTTGATGCTTATGCGCAGCAAGAAGAGTTAGGCTTTATCGCGCGTGCACCTCGATGGGCTGTTGCACGTAAATTTCCTGCACAGGAAAAGCCAACTACGTTACTAGACATTGTTTTCCAAGTGGGTCGTACCGGTGCTGTGACACCCGTAGCGAAACTCGAAACGGTCTTTGTGGGTGGTGTAAATGTAAGCTCTGTAACTCTTCATAATATGGATGAGATTGAGCGCCTTGATATCGCAATTGGCGACACTGTTTTTGTTCAAAGGGCTGGGGACGTGATCCCCAAGATTACTGGTCGCATTAAGGGTGAAAAACGCACCCCAGTAGTAGCGCCAGAGACCTGCCCTGCTTGTGGTTCACATACATACCGCGAACCTGATGAGGCTGTTCTTCGTTGTACAGGCGGGGCTTCATGCGATGCGCAAATCATTGAGTCATTAAGTCACTATGTTGGCCGAAAACAGATGAATATCGACGGCCTCGGTGAAAAACTTTTAGCAACCCTGTATACCGAAGGCTTGGTGAAAACGTTACCTGATATCTATCGTTTAGATTTTGACAAGGTTGCCTCGCTAGAGGGTCAGGGTCAAAGATCGGCAGAAAAACTGCAGAAAGCGATTGAGGTGTCTAAGGAGACAACTCTCGCCCGCTTTATTGCATCGCTCGGCATCCGTACGATTGGAGAGCAGTCCTCCAAGGTGCTGGCGAAGCATATGAAGTCCTTGGAAGTGATTCGTGGTGCAAGTTTGACAGAGATTATGGCGCTACCTGACTTTGGTCCGATCACATCCGCTTATGTGAAAAATGCCTTTGGGTCTGAGCACTTCAATGAAATGGTTGATGAGTTAATCGCATTAGGGGTTTATTGGCCTGATGAAGAAGAGAGTTTAGATAATTCACTGGAAGGTCAGACTTGGGTATTGACTGGCAAGTACCCTACCCTAAATCGTTCTGCTCTGAAGGCATTCTTGGAAAACAAGGGTGCAAAAGTGTCTGGCAGTGTTTCAAAAAACACAACTGTTGTAGTTGCTGGTAAAGATGCTGGTAGCAAGCTGACTAAGGCGCAAGAATTAGGTATTAAGGTCATCGGTGAAGATGACGTGAAAGCTCAATTTGAAGGAGAAATCTGATGGGTCAGAATAAGTGGACAGACATTAGTTTTTTTAGCTTTCCTGCAGATGAGAGCGGGTCACGCATGGGTTGCTGTGACGGCTATTTGATTGCAATCACCCAATACGGGAAGGTCTATCGATCTGCAATCTCTGATGACGCGTTCATTGAAATGAATTTAGCAAGTACTACTGATGAGCTAAGAGCTATACTTTTAAAACACTGTAAGCTCGAATTGTCTGCAAATGATCTAAGTTCAAAGCCATTAAAGCGTATGCTTAATGCTCCAGAAGAGCTTTTACAAGATCCTTCTGCCCAAGCCTCATTCGATGCTGAACAATTTCGACCGGGCCAGCCCGTGGATGCAGGCATGGGGAACTTCGGCTTCTTTATTGGCACGTTCTCTACGCGTGAGATGTTGCCACTTAGTCTAATGAAGCGAGAGCAAAGCGAAGTAAAGGTGACTGCACAAGAGATGGCGGATATCATCAACAATAATGGTTTGGACAAGATTGAATTGTCAGTTGTTGAAGGTGTGGGTCTGGTGGTGGAGCATATTGGCTTTAAAAATGGTGGAAGCTTCACAATTGTTTGTAAAGGCGATCCCATGATCGAGTCCCTTGAGATGGACGATACGACGTATTTTATCGACCGTAATATTTAATAAGTGTTACGGTACGTCTTATTGGTTGAATTTAAATAATTGATGGTTTAGGGGTAACTAACATGGAATGCATCTCTACAAACTTACTTCAAAAGTGCATAAATACTCTTCTGAGGTATGGGGTGGTTGTCCCGGATGTTGTATCAATGAATAAAGTACTCATGTCTGGCAAGAAAACAGCCGAGAGCTTCTTGGATACCTTATCTAGCTATAATCCGGATGGTGATCCAACTGAAAGCTTTGATACCGCTGATAGGGAAGTTCTTTGCCAGACAGTGATAGAATATTTTCTGGGTAGACAAGAGCTCTATTACGAGGGTTGGCCTTGCAATATGCACTCGGATCAGTATGTTGCATCGTTCTACAAACAGCTACAGGAAGCGATTAAGGCTGAAGGTTGGACGTTGAATCTTTAAGTTCTAGTCATTAGTACTTGAAGGTGGCTAACGTGATATGCCTTTCCACCAAATAATCGTGAAAGTCAGAAGAATATAATGATGCGCAATTAAACCATGTACTCTGAATTAGGGGATTTATAGGCAATGGCTGATAAACATTCATACATCAAGCTTACTGAGCAAGACTTTAAGGCTCTCATCTCGGGTGGACAAGTAGATAAGTTGGATACTAACGGGCATCAAGTTCACCTTATCTTGGAAGATATGGGGTACGACCGTATGCAAACAGCCGTCACCGATGAAATTATGGGCTCCGATGATGGGGCTGAAAATCACTAAGCTGATTAAGGATTTAATAAGAAAATAGGATCAAGGCTGGTGTGCGGTTTTTGGTTCTTTAACTTTCTTGCAGGCTAATACTCAAAGGGAGCTATTAAAGCTCCCTTATTCCGCTTGCGGGCTTTATTTGGATATCCTATCCAAATACTCTGCCCACATGGATTCATCCTTCTCATCTAGAGTAAATCCAAGCTCCAGAATGCGTTCCTTCATTCTCTTGCAGTCATCTGGGTTACAGTCATCGAACGTTTCGATTTGGAAAGGCACATCAATGTGAATGTAATCCAAAGTTGCCTTAACGGTTTCTTCACCTGCTTTGAATATTTCATTCAGTTTTTCAGCGTTCTCTTTGAGTACCCATGAATCAATATCTCGGATAAAAACAGCGCCATCCGTACCCTCATCAACTATCATCTCTTCGATCATGCGGACGATATCGTTTCGGGTGTATTTGGGAATAAAGCTTTCAAGTAAGTCGGTAATATCACTAAAAGATTTACCCTTAAAAGGGATCTCCTCTCGGCGTCTACTCCCACCTTTAGTTTCAGGATAGTGATTAACGTTGATACTTGAAATGAAACCACCATCTGCAAGATCTTTGATAGATGCTAGTAGGCTATGCTCAATAATTAATAGCTCCTCAATACTTTCATCTTCGAGATCAAAGACAAGCATGCCACTGTTAATGGTATTGAACGATGTGTACTGCTGCGCATCAAGGATAATGTTTTCTTTGAGGTCAATAACAACCAAACCATAATCATACGGTGCACAAGCGCCCGCTGTAGGGGTTAAATAGTACTCCTCATGTTCACCTGACTCTACAGAGTCATACCATTGCTTTAGGTATTCTTGGATATAAATAGGGTCTTTTTTAAATAACTTTGCATTTGTGACGAAAAAAGGGAGTGGATTTGTCCAACGACACATCTTGTGAACCGTTCCATCTTCTTCTCGCAATACAACATTGATTGATCCGCCCATTGATACTCCTAGCGTTAGACATTGAAATAAAGGCGTGTTGGCGCCCAATTGATAAATTAAGATGCAAATTTACTAACCTTTTCAATAAAAGTGCTCGGCTGGAAAGGTTTCACCATGTAATCGTTAACCTTTGCGGAAAGGCACCGCTGCACGAAAGATCGATTAGCATTAGCTGTTAGCATTAAGAATGGAATTTTTGCTAAACGTTCATGGCCTTTAACTGCTTTCAGGAGCTCATAACCATTCATGACAGGCATATCCCAATCGCAAATAATGAGATCAACCCTGCCGGATTTGAGCCTGCTAAGAGCTTGTTGACCATTCTCACATTCAACAATACGATTAGCGCCCATATGCTTTAAGAACTTCTTGGTTATGGCGCGCATGGATGGCATGTCATCAACCACCAATATTGTGGCATTTGCTATTTCAGGTTTCATTTTTATACATTAAGCTTTAAATATTGATCCAATTACTATAAGGTAAAATAATACAAATTACAAAAATGGAACAAACATGACTGAAAAAAATGCTCGCATTCTTCAACTTGAGCAGGAGAACGAACGCCTAAAAGCTCATAATAACCGACTTGCCTTGCGCTCTGAATCACTAATGGAGGTGCTGGCTTTCTATGCTGACCCTGACAGCTACTTCGCTGTAAGCTTTATGGCTGATAAGCCCGCTGGGAAATTCAGTGAGGATATGCGAGAAGTGTTTGATGGGCTTCGAACAAAGCAGGTCCCGGGTAAGCGAGCATCTGAAGCCCTCATGAGTGCGTACAATACAGGTGACTATGTAGCCATTGACACTACGACGCGTCGATTGTTTGATGATGCCGCGGAAGAGCGCTTGTATGAGATGTTAAGTCAGTTTCAGATGTATGTTGATATTGTTGCTCGTAGTAGTAATGGTGATGCTGACTACATAAATAAGAACATCAATCAGTGGCTAGCGCAATATGTCCCTCACCTATTCACTCCTAGTGAGGAAGTTGAGGATGATACAACAGAAATTGAATACAAATACCTCATCACAAATCCTGAATTTATTGAGTCGGTAACTGAAGAAAAATACCCTGTTAAGCATATTACCCAAGGATACTTGGGTGAGAATAATGGTTTTGTTTATCGAGTTCGTCTTTCCGAAGAGAATGGGCGCAAAACAGGATACTTTACAATCAAGAGCACTAATGCGGGGATTGCTCGCCGCGAATTCGAATGGATGGTTCCGCCAGAACATGTTGAATTCCTACTTTCTACTTGTGAGAGCTTATTGATTAAAGACAGGTACATGGTTCGTCTGGGCGGCGAGGTCTGGGAAGTAGACAAGTTTGCTGACAAGGGTGGGCTTGTAACGGCTGAGTTGGAAGTCCCAGATGAAAATTATAAGTTTGAGGTACCGAGTGCGTTTGGTCCCGTTGATGTGTCTAATGAACGCGAAATGTCGAATCACAATCTCTCTCAGCTAGAACTTATGGATGTGATGGCGTTGGTTAATAGGCTAACTGGCTTGTATCCAAGTTAAAGTTTAGTATTTCCCCCTCTAATTAAAATGCGTTATAATTAATGTAACGCTATTAATCAGAGGGCCACGATATGGTTTATTGGAGTAAAGAATCTTATCACTTGCGTAGCGCCATGGCCTTCTCAGTGTTCAGTTTGGTCGGTGCTATTGCAGTGGCGGTTGAATTCTCTTTAGGCCGTGCTTCATTTATCTTTGTAGGGCTTTTCTTAATCGGTTCTGTAATGGGATCAGTCAGCCTTTACCGCGGATATAAACAAATAATCGAAAAGCGGAGTTTACATGCCCAGCGAGAGCAAAGTGCGCCTTCTGTCCGTCAATCCCGTATATAGCAGCAAGGATATATTCACCCGCCCGCCGGTTTATGAATGTGCCTATGGGATTTCGCACAACAACGGTAATGCGTCGCTAACACATGAATTTTCATTGAAGCAATCGCTTGCTGGTTGGGTGGCAGTATTACCTGAATGCCCAGCAGCAGAAAAAGAAACACCGCAAGAAGCAGCTGAGAAATTAGCTGACAATCTTGAGAGATTGGCAAAGGCTATTCGCAAAGGGCAATACAACCAGCTTGATTTTACCGCTTGATCGTTTTATAAGAAGCATTCACAAGGAGATAACTGATGCGTGAGTTAGTCACATTTAGACATTCTGATATGCAAAACTGTGTGGATTTTAAAGCACCTAAAGAGCAACAGCTTGAGCAATATTTGAGTGTATTGTCAAAACTTAAAGAGCTTTGCGATAAGCAAGTTGAGCTCCTTTACGCTGCGGAAAAGCTAACGAAGACTGCTGTCAAAGACGGACGATCACGCATTAATAGTGCTATCCATGATTTACACCGAGTTGGTGTGCGGGTTAATGACCTCATCGGCAACACAGAGAAATCCGATTTTCATCTGGAAATGTATTATGCAGACCCTTCAGTGCATTCGGCCGCAGGCATGCTAAAAAAAGCAGAAAAGCTGGCAAAAAAATCCAACGTTGATCTAGAGGGGCTTGAGATGAAGGTTATCCGCCCTATCTGTGAGCTTGCAGCAGGCTATAAGGATACTTTCAAAGAGTTAGATCAGATGGCAGGAAAGGCCTTAGAGGATCGCTTAGCGGCTCAGGCTGCCCGCAAAGAAAATGGTGTGAGTGCTGTCTACACGTCAAATAAAGATGATCGCCAACATGTCATTGTGCAGGCTCGTTCCATGGCACAGCCTTGCTGGGAATCGATCAAGGCTTATGAGGAGCGCCATATTGATATGGCCATCATGCACTTTGAGAAGATTGAAGATACATCTGCTCTTTCTGCTGAAATGAAAGAATTCAAAAAGGATCTACCGTGGGCGAAGGCCTATATGGGTATTAATAAAATTTTCCAGTATACAATGGATGGTGACTATATCCTCCATGAAGATGCACAGGAGATGAAGGAAGCTGAAGGTAAGCAGTTCGCTGATATGATTTGTGATAAGTTTGCTTACAAGCAGGCCGCAAAACTGGCTCCTCTGCTTAAGCACTCGCCGCTTAAGTCACTTGAAGGTTCGGCCTCTTATCGTGATGGCATGCTGGATGCGCGCGTTAAGGTTGCACTCGAAAATGGCACATCCTTCGATTTAAACTCCCAAGTGGTTTACGGATTCTCAAGTGGTGGTAATGCCTTCCAACGCTACCCAACGACATTCCATAATGTGGACTTGGGTGATGGTAAGGTGCATGCGATGTTGAGTGAAGAAGAGATGCATCAGGCCCTTAATCCTGAAGAGGATAGTCCCAGCCTGTCCCGTTAGTCTTCTTAAGAGGGGGTGTCGGCACCCTCTTCTCTTATCTGATATCCAGAATCGATTAAGATGATCTCAGCACCTTGCTGCCTTAGTGGATGAGCCTGTATACAATGGCTGTCCGGTTTGTACCAAAGCTGCCCCTTGGGGGCTTTGATAATCACATCAGGAGATTTGCTATAAATGGAAGCAAGGGCTTCACAGGCTATGAGTAGTTGCTTGGAGTGTTTATTTAAAAGCTTGGGTGGAACTGAGGATTCAACGGTAAAAGTCACCTCATGGGCATTAAAGAAGCCACCAGAGACACCCCTAGCTCCATCCCGCCAGAAAATGAAATGCTCTGATAATTCACTGTACGCTATAGAAAAGCTCTTCTTCATCTCTACTTCACTCCTGTTTAAGTATCATACAATGATATCTCAGAGAGTGAAAGTTACCTGCTTTCGCAGAAGTGTGGGCGAGTATTAAAAGTGCTGCCTTAGTAAGGGATTTGAATGTCGGCCTTATTATGAGAATAGGGTATTTTAGGCTTAAGGTGCTTATGGTATAATTAGTAATAACTAATCTAGCGGTGCTTTATGGCAAGCGCTTAGGTATAGGTTCGAGGAATTAAATATGACAGTAATTGCCACATCAAAAATAGCATCTGACACAGGTGTTGAGAACGATATAAATGCACCGCGCATTATTTTGGTAGCTGGGGTGGCTATTGGCACTGCACTCAATCAAAATGATGCTAATAGCATATGCATGCACCTAGATGCATATTTTGATGAGAGTGGGATTAAAGAAGAGAATATAAATCTTGAGGCAATCCTCGCGCTTCGCCAAGAGGCAACTGAGAACGCTCCATCCCCCTTTAATAGCGATCATATTGAAGAAATTCAGTCTGCTTATAAGCACCAGCAAGACGAAAAAGCTATAAATTCCAATCTGCTCAATGAAGTTGTGGCGAATCAATCCAGTCCTGTAAAGTTGCAACCTAATATCTCCGACACTGGCACAACACAAACCCTAGATCAGCAAAAAGGTGCACGCGAAAGTTTTCTTGCAGATCTAGAGGTTAATCCTGAGTATATTGCTACTCAAAAAGAGAAGAAGAACAATAAGAATAGACAAAGGGATAATGATTCATCCCTAACGGTTTAGATTGAAAGAGCCCTAGTGGCTCTTTTATTTATTTATGTTATAGTAATGAAAATCCAGAGATTTTCAGATGAAAAATAACAAAAAGGCGCCAGAAAGGGACTCCCTGTTACCTACTCAGAGGCTGTCGGTTACACGCGGCCGTCGAGCTGACCTGTTTGCGTACCTATCCGCACCTATTGCCAAATCCCATGATAATAAAAAAGGACAAAAATCATGACAGCACCAAACAGAATCTATTATCTGCGCACCAAAACTCAGCCTCACTTTTATGTTAGTGCATTGCATGGCGTTTGTTACACTTCGTTTGTGACTGAGGCGGATAAGGCTCACGCCCTTGAGTTGGATGTTATGAATATTGAACTTCTGCAAACTGTCGAAAAGATCACAAAGACGCACTTAGAATTCATTGCCGGAGAAAGTCAGTTGCTAGCAAGCTAATCTTCGATTAGCCTCACTAGTATGCTTATCCCGTGGGGGTTTAGTCCTTGTGCAGACCATTTAGGAGGAAATCGACCATGACCATCATTCATGACGATGCGAGCCTCAAGCTCTAATATCTCACCATCCTCGTATTCAACGATCATAGTGCAGTAGCTGTTATCGATTTTTTGAAAGTTAGGAAGGCGTACCTCTTTGATCACTTTAGACGTTGGAGTTGGCTGCCTTCTTTTAAACCAATCCTGTGATCCTATTTCAAATCTATATTTAGTCATGCCGCTGATTATAGTCAGCAATGTCAAAAAATCAAGCAATAATATAACAGAAATAATTGACAGCCAAATCCTTATTATTTACATTGTGTACATAAGTTGTAAAGGTTAACAATTATGGGCAACCAAAAATACACAGAGGAGCGCCTCTGTGAGGTAATTGGTGTATTCCTGCAATATGGATACAACAAGACTTCCTTAGAAATGATCGCAAAAGCACTGGATGTATCACGGCAGACCCTCTACTTGCGCCACGGCAATAAACAACAGCTGTTTAAGGACGCTATCAACTACTGTTTCAATCTCAATTATGAGTCCAGTAAGGAACTAATGAGGCAACCAGTCAGTAAAGAGCTGTACGTGCAGCTATTTGACGGTTGGTGCGGCCAGTACGTGGAGTTGTTTCAAACCTCCCCTTATGCGGAAGAGATGCTGACAGCAGGTCAGACTCATGCAAAAGAAATCATTCAAGCACATACGGAGCGATTCCTAGATGCCCTATCCTGTCACTTAATCAAAGGCGGTTATGAAAATCCGGAAGAACTGGCAGAAGTTATCTATTGGGCATGTAAGGGGTTTGCGAGGTATGCAGAAACCCGTGCTGAATACGTTGTACAACTAGAACGCTTTATGGACGCCATTCTCTAAATCAAACCTAACAAAATAAGAATAATAAACATGAAGAAAACAATACTGGCAATACTAATAAGTGCAACCTTAACTGGATGTGTGGCGCCTAAGGCATTTAAAAGTGGAGATGCAGCGAACCAATTAATTAAAAGCACCCAGTTAACTACAGATAATTCATTCTCAGAACAGGCTAGCACTGCCGCATGGTGGAATCAGATTAATGACCCTGCGCTACAAAGCCTCGTTGAGAAAGCACTGAAAGCCAATTGGAATATTCGAACAGCTTCCGCTCGACTTGAAGGTGCAATGGCTTCAAGCCAAAGAGTGGCGTTAGATCAGGATGTTTCACAATCAACTAGCGGTAGTGTTGCGCGAATTAAGAGTCCTTCTGCACCCAGTGGGTACGATGATCAAATTGGCCTTAACTACCAAATAACGTGGCAGGCAGATTTTTGGAATAAGTTGAGTGCTGGTGAGGCTATAGCTCAAGCACATTCAATGGTAGCACTATATACTCTAGAAGACGTTCAGGGCATTGCGGTTGCAAACGTTGCTAAGCAATATATTGCTTACAAGGGTATGCAGGAGCGGATACGCATAGCCAATGGCAACGTCAATAACCAGAAGGAAACTGTACGACTGAGTCAATTGCTTCTAGAAGCGGGTATTTCTAGTGAGCTGGATGTGGTTCGCGCAAAAGCTCAACTGGAGCAAACTAAAGCATCTCTGGCCACCCTAACGTATCAGCTTAATTCTGTTGAGCGATCGCTGGAGATCTTAACTGGGACGCTACCCGGAGAGCTTCAAGCGTACTTAATAGGCTCGACAGGGATTCCGAACCTCCCTAAAGTCATCAACATTGGTAATGTATCTGAACTACTTAGTAATAGGCCAGACATCAGGATTGCTGAGGCACGCCTAAAGGCGCAATATGCTAACTACAATATAACAGTCGCTGATCAGTATCCAAGCATCACGTTTGCTGGAAGCGTTGGCTACTCCTCTACAAATTTGGCAGATCTTAGTCTCAATGCACTAACGGGGAGTATAGGACCAAGCATACAGTGGCGAGGATTGAATCAAAGCCAAATTAAAACAGAGCTTAAACAAAAGGATGCGCTGATCAAAGAGGCTTCAATTGGATTTGACCAAGCAATGCATGCTGCAGTTAGTGATATTCAAAATGGACTCGATAATTTCAAATCTCAACAAGAGAGGCGTGTCCATTTAGCGAAAACAGCTAAACTTAGTCAGAAAGCAGCCTTGATGGCAAAAGAGCGATATAAGTTAGGCACTGATGCCTTTATCGACGTGCTCCAAGCTGAAGCAACAAGGCTGGCTGCGGAAGATGCCTTGGCGCAAAGTAATATCACCACAGCCCAGAGCGTGATCCAAATTTATGAAGCACTTGGAAATTCTATCCAGTGAGAATGGGGGCTTCCGGGCCCCTTTCCTTTCTTTACAATTCTTTGCAAAAAGCCTATCTAATTTTTGGAACAAATTGATTTAAAATTCACTCTTATTATGACGAAAATTAATATGTACTCTATTCACAAGTATTTCAGCAGGAGAATTTGGATCTAACATGCAAAAAAAAGACAAGGCACCTAAAGGTTTTTCATTACTTGCACGATCTATCCATTGGGTTACAGCATTAGCTGTAGTCGGATTATTTGGATTGGGTTTTTGGATGGTGGAGCTGGATTATTACAATGAGTGGTATCAAACAGCACCAGAGCTTCATAAGTCAATCGGCTTAGGCCTGTTTGGCTTAACACTGTTCAGAATAATCTATGTATCGCTAAAGCCAACACCTTCAATTGAAGGTTTTAGGTTCGAAAGGATTGTAGCAAAATGCACACATTTGGGACTATATGTATTGTTGCTAACTATATTTGCCTCGGGGTACATGATTTCAACCGCGGATGGTCGAGGAATGGAATTCTTTGGTTTATTTGAAATCCCTAGTGCAGGGGAGTTCATTGAAAACCAAGAGGATGTAGCAGGTGCCATACATGCCTATGCCGCATGGGCATTAATCGGGTTTGCAGGGTTACACGCTTTGGCAGCTTTAAAACATCACTTTGTAAACAAAGATAACACTCTCAAGAAAATGATAGGAAATATCAAATGAAAAAACTGATCGCAGCAACACTTCTTACTGCCGCTACACTAACGCCAACCATGGCATCTGCAGCGGACTATATTATTGACACAAAAGGTGCTCATGCATCTGTAAACTTCAAGGTGCCGCATTTGGGCTACAGCTTCATCAAGGGTCAGTTCCGTGATTTTGAAGGTTATTTCTCTTACCAGAAGGACCAGATCGAGCTGTCAAAGATAACGGTGAATTTGGATATTACCAGTATCGACAGTAACCACTCCGAACGTGATAAGCACCTCAAGGGCAAAAAGTTCTTGGATGCTAATAAATACAGCACAGCTGTATTTGAAAGCAACAAAGTAACTGATCTTGGTAATGGCAAACTCAAAGTTGAAGGTACACTCTCCATGCGGGGTCAATCTAAACCTTTAGTGATAGACGCAGAATTCATTGGGGAAGGTAAAGATCCATGGGGCGGATACCGCGCAGGGTTCATGGGTGCAGCTAAAATCAACTTTGAGGATTACGGCATTATCGTGATGGGGCCAAGCAGCTATGCTGAACTAGAGTTGCATATCGAAGGTATTCGAAAATAAGATTCATGCTTAATAAATAAAGCCTCCTAGTTGGAGGTTTTTTATTGCACAAAGGGTTTGATGTAATCAAATAAAGCTGACAGGATTTATCAGGCAATAAAAAAGGCTTACATTTAGAAGCCCATAAATATCAATAGGATGGCGGAGGGATAGGGATTCGAACCCTAGGGCCCTCTCGGACCGCTGGTTTTCAAGACCAGTGCTTTCGACCACTCAGCCATCCCTCCGCAATGTTTTAATATAGTACTAATTGCTTGCCTAAATTGCAATACCTCTTATAAAAAATATTGCAATTTTTGGTGCACATGGAGGGACTCGAACCCTCACGCTCTTACGAGCACCACCCCCTCAAGATGGCGTGTCTACCAATTCCACCACATGTGCAAATAAGTAACTATATCAGTAAGTTAACTAATGCGATCGACCGTAATCGAAAAGTATAGCCTTTCAGCTGCGAGATTTTAAGTCTTGCGTATTCACCGAATCCGCCATGGTCGCGTTATCATCTTACTGCAAGCTATTTTACATATAAAATTAGCCAATGCAATATTTTTCTTTATATTTAATGGCATTTCTCGATATATGGGCACTCGCAATACCTTAACTTAGCCACCGGACAGGCGTATAATAATAAGTTACATATAGGAGGGTTCTTAATGTATCAACTTCGCGACCGAATCGCATTAAATCTCATAAAAAGCATGGCCAAGGACCAGAAAAAATGGATTTTTTGCTTAAGTATGTGTGCTATCCCTTTGGCCTTTTTGCTGACATATTATTGCCAATTGGATTTCAAGAATGAGCTGCAGCACATGATGATTAGTGTAGTGGCTATTTTCTTGGCAACTTTCATTGGATATGCCGTTCTTTGTAAATTTCTTTCCCCAGTGAAGGAGGGTGATAAGGAGATGAGTGATATCGAGGCTAGTGGTATTTTGATTGCGGGCACCATTATATCGGGATTATTGTTTGTAGGATTGCTCTTATTGGTTGAACTGACAGGAAATTCAAAGATCGAATCGCAAATAAGGTGGAATATTGAGCAATATTCAGCGACCCATCCCAATCATCCTGTTTCAGACAAATTGATCAAAATTTGGAAATATGGGACCCATAGGGACTATATTCGATATTCTTCATCATTTGAGCATGGTGAGTATGAAATTGAGCCTATTGGGGCAAGATTTCAATCCGCCTTGCTTGAATTTGCATATCGATTAAGGGCTCCATCTCCAACTCTTTATCAAGCAATGAAGGATAAGGTTATTACTAGCTATGAGCTGCATACTTTCTTAAATAATGAGCCTAATCACCCTATAGTTCCATGGGTATATAATGAACTTCATACCCCCTGCCCCAAATATTATCATGACACTAATATTGAGCTTAAGAAACAGTGCAACTTTTACAACCGTGATAATAAGGTGATGTTTGATAAAATACCCAACCTCGTGGTGTATTAGCCCCTCATTGCTCGGAGAGGCTGTTGGCATCAGATTTACTCTGTAACTGGATCGACAAACGGCTTAACCCTACCCTCCTCCAGTGCTTTTAGTGCACTATCCACACTTGATCGACCCCTTGGGTCTGAAGGTAATTCTTTAGGTCCTTGCCCATTACATTCAATAGCGACACCCATTGGTAAGTATTCCTCACATTGCCGAGCTAGGACTAGCCTATCAAGGCCTATAGCCCAGCCAGTGCCTTCCAGATAAGACCCTCCTCCCGCGATTTGCTTTTGAGCACCTAATGCATCGCATTCCACTTCATAGCCGTTAGAGGTGTAATAGCCAAGCCCTCGCTTGACTGAATCGACGAAGCGACATTTCAGATCCGCGAATAGCTCCAGCACTATCTTGAGCGTATCAATCGCCTCCTGCCGGTAGGCGCCTATATCACGGCCCCCAAGTATCTCGATGCCAATCTGCGTGAACTCCCTATAGCGCCCCATCTGCGGTTTTTCATAGCGGTAACAGCGATTGATATAAAACACGCGCTTTGGTTTCTTTTTGTATTCAAAAAACCACCTTCCACGAAATTGCTCTTGGAGAATGCCGGTAACTTCAGGGATTAAGCAGCAATCTCGATTACTCTGATCTTTAAATTGCCACATCTGTCGTTGCAGTTCTTGTCCTGTCTTTATGGAGAAGGTATCAAGGTTGTAAATAGAGGGAACAATAACCTCTTCAAAGCCAAGGTCAATGAAGACAGCTCCTTATCTCCATCATGGTTTCACTGAAGAGTTGTGCTTCTTTGCCAGTTAAAATGCGGGTACCTTTAAGCATGATTAATCTCCTATGTTAAGCTGCTTGGTTTTGCATTAAAAATTGGAGGGTAGGACGGGCTTCGAACCCGCGGCTTCCTCGTTCACAGCGAGGGGGTTTGACCAGCTAAACTACCTACCCTTTTGCCTTGGCGGAAGGTGCAGGATTCGAACCTGCGGACCGGGACGATACCCGATCGCCTCATTTCGAATGAGGAGCTTTTAGCCACTCAGCCAACCTTCCTAAACATGGTGCGCCCGGAAGGGGTCGAACCCTCAAGCCTCACGGCACTGGAACCTTAATCCAGCGTGTATCCCAATTCCACCACGGGCGCTCTCAACTTTGGGGTGTATGACGGGGCTCGAACCCGCGACCGCCGGAATCACAATCCGGAGCTCTACCAACTGAGCCACATACACCACAATTTGGCGGAAGATGAGGGATTTGAACCCTCGGAGCCATTTCAGACCCGCACCCTTAGCAGGGGTGTGCTTTCGACCACTCAGCCAATCTTCCTTTGTATGGTGCGCCCGGAGAGACTCGAACTCTCACGACTTGCGTCACTGGAACCTAAATCCAGCGTGTCTGCCATTCCACCACGGGCGCGAATCTGGCGGTGAATGAGGGATTCGAACCCTCGGAGCCTTTTACAGCCCTACGCCTTTCCAAGGCGCTGCCTTCGACCACTCGGCCAATTCACCTCTACTCTTTTTGGTGCCAACGGAGAGACTCGAACTCTCACGCCCCTAAGGGCACCAACGTTTGAAGATGGCGTGTCTACCAGTTCCACCACGTTGGCACTACATTGAGGGAGCTACATCACCCTCACCTACATAAATTGGTGCGCCCGGAGGGGTTCGAACCCTCACGCCTCTAGGGCAGCGAGACTTAAATCCGCTGTGTCTCCCAATTCCACCACGGGCGCAAAACCAATGGACTGTAGTTGCTAAGCTACATGTCGCTATCTGGAGGTAGGTGCGGGATTCGAACCCGCGGACCCTCGCAAAAGAGCCTCCTGATTTCAAATCAGGCGTTTTTGCCCACTCAACCAACCTACCTACAATCTGGTGCGTCCGGAGGGAGTCGAACCCTCAAGCCATTCGGCACTGGAACCTAAATCCAGCGTGTATCCCAATTCCACCACGGACGCACATCAACTTTGGGGTGTATGACGGGGCTCGAACCCGCGACCGCCGGAATCACAATCCGGAGCTCTACCAACTGAGCTACATACACCACAATTTGGCGGAAGATGAGGGATTCGAACCCTCGGAGCCCTTTCAGACTCTCACCCTTAGCAGGGGTGTGCTTTAGACCACTCAGCCAATCTTCCTTAAACTTTTTCCAGCCCACAAACGCAAAAACCGGAAGCTTTTAACGGCTTCCGGTTTTTTGGTCTAACTCGGAAGCCTGTCGCTTCCGGTTTTGCCTAGGGCTTAATCGGAACGACTATCGGGCACGCAGATGCGAGCTTAAGCTGTCATGTGACAGTAAGCTGCTAGAAACTGATGCGAGTAAGATAGTCATTTCAAATAAATCCTAAAAATTCTGTAAAATGTGATAATAGAAACAATCTTATAATACGTTTTAAGTCCTGTCAATAAAAAATATTATAATTTATGCAGAAAGTTTCAAATCTTCTTCTTTTTCCATATTTTGCTGTAAAGCATGTTTGTTAATATACGTGTCTACAAGCCCTTCCAGCTGCTGCTCTACTGGCGTGCTTTCCATGTAGTCGGTTAAAGTCTTGCCAGTAAATGTCTCAACCAAATTAAACTTGTCTTCACCTGTTTTAAGGGCGTGATTAAAATAGGTACCCATTTGCGTTCTTAACGTAAGAACCATTGCATTCATAGTTTTGGCAGGGCTATCACCTATAATTGTACTGTGGGCGCTAGAGTTAATCCCAAAATCACGCTCAAGAACGTTAAAGCGGAAACTGTCGTAATTAAAATTAGAGATATCTTTAATAAGATCTCCGTCTTTGTTGGCTTCATTGATAGCTTCGGTACTCATTGATTCCAAATGTGGAGTGCCAAGAGCAATTCCATCAATCTTCCCACTCTCCGTGAAAATCATGCCCAATTGGTATCGGAATGCTTCCCAGTCGCCTGTTTTGCTACTTTTGCTTACAAACGAGATGCCAGTATCTCCAAATCTTGGTGCTACTGGATCAAGGCCTGAGATTTTAGACATGTAGTCTGCATCTTCAAATTGAAATGACTCAAGATGTGCAACCAATTCATTAAGATGGTTTTTAGCAATATTCTTACACATGGATGAAAGTGTATTGGCCATCCCTTTCGTATCGAGCTGGACTTCAACACCTTCGCTCAACGACCCTGATGAGAAATGCATAAAATCCTTCAGGGCAACAGTTATTGGCGTATAGCCTTCATGGGCTGAAGATGTTGACCTCATATGACTGATTGCCGCTGATCGAGACATCTTGTCGCGAATAAAGACATGCTTGTCAGTTAGGGAGATGCAGATTTGAGGATCACTAAAACGGGAGTAATTAAAATTAGGATCATCCACGATGTCCTCTATTACCTCTTTTAAGGCATCAATATCCCTTGTTGCTTTCTGTAGGGAGTAGATAGACTGATACAGTCGTGGATAGTTGGAAGCAAAACTCATAGCGGCCACCTTGGTGTGATTAATTACTCTAATTATATCAAGTAATAGATATGTTATGAATATTTAAATCTGTTATAATATATAAATAGATTAAGTGCGAGGAATACTGCCCATGGCTCGACCACACGACCCTAACAAAGAGATGCTTTTCGCTGGGCATTTGGACTTTATTGCACGAGATGGCAATTTTGTAGATCTCGTTGACCATTCATTTTACAACAACCATGATACCCATAGTCGGGAATATGATGGGTTAATCCAAAACAACTTATTTACTCGTGCTTATAATGCGATACAAGGACAGTCCGATTTAAGTGTACATAAAGAATTGCAGGAAGCGCTTAAGGGTGACGGCCTTCGTAGAATTGGACTCCAAATTGAGCCAAGCGTTGACTTTATTGAAGCGTTAGAGAAACTCAAACAAGAGAATAGTTATCAAGCCGCATACCATCCACATGAAATAACTTGCGAATTTATGCAGAATGGCAAACCCCTATTTAAATTCATAGTTACTAGCAATAGTAAGATTGACTCTTCACTGTCTTATGTCAGGGATCTTGCAGCAAAACCTAGTATTCCCCATCAATATGACGGTCAAGTCGGCTTGGCTGATGGCCACAAGCGTATACCCATCTCTGTTTCAGCAGCTAATGTTGGAGAGGCTCGGAAAAAAGTTTATGAATGGGTTAGAGAGCATGGTAAGCCAGAATGGACTGATCGCCTAAGTATAGCAATTGCAATAAATCCAGCCTCTAAAGCTCAACACAAAACCCTTTCTGAGCCTGATTGTGAAGGTTTCAGTACTTATGCAACATTTAACTATGCGACAGCATTTGACAACAGTCGAGCTCTTCGCCGTGATGTTCAAAATATGATTCGAAAAGATGGCACTATTAACCCTGATCGTCTTCGTACCTATCTCAGCAATGCAAATCATGAGGACCTGTATGGTATCAACAAGCAAAATGAGGAAGTTGGTTCGGTATTAAATCTGACGGAGTTAACATATTTCTTGCAGCAACTTGAGGGTGGAAAGGATCAGGAGATTCAATTCTTTCAGCCGACAGATACTTTGGATCAAATGGCGCCACTCGTAAAATCACTTGATCGCCCTTCAGAGCTTGTAAAGGCTGTTTCAAAGTTTATTGAGATGCCCACTGGTATTTTTAGTGAAGAAAAATATTTCAACCAGATGGATCGATTTCAGCATACTCAAGCTAAAAACATGATGGCTACAGTGACGAAGGCTGCTGACGATGACGGGCTGTTGTTCCGGAGAAATATCACTCTTCATAACGAAAAATATTATGCTGATCCTATAGCATTACGTGATGCAATAAAGGCTGAGGTTAAAGTTAATCAAGATTTCGATCGCTCGATCGCCTTAAGTTAATGCGTAAACTATAAATTAAAGCCCGGAATATACCGGGCTTTTCAATGAAAGCCTTAAGGGTGTAATAGATTTTTGCTTTCCGATTTTAATTTCGAAAGGCTCCCTTTAAATACTGTATCACCTACCCCAGTAGTGATGGCAATCACCGGCTCATAATCCAAACTAAATTCTGATTTGTTGGGAAAGCTAATATCAACCAAATATACGATATTGCCCTTGTAATTAGAGTTTAAATCAAGCTGTGAGATAAAGTCTTCAGTACCGCTATAGAATTCAGGCTTACTTTTATACTCAGAACCTCCGATTTTAACGGTTATTTGGCTCTTATGATCTTCGTAAATATCAAACCTATTATACAGTGCTGCAGTAAATGCAATCGCATACTTATCAATCCCGTAAGCGAATTTTAGATCGGATTCCTCGCAGCCTAAATTGCTAGCGCATTCGGATCGGACACGTATGCGTTTATCAGAGCCAAGACATCTAATAGGAAAAGGAATGATGTGCTTGGAAGCATCTAGGATGGAATCAATAAGAAACCCTAAGTCACAATCATAATGTATATAAACGCCTGAAAATGCCTCTCCCCTCTTATTAAGGAAGCGGATAGTGGCCGGGGTCGACATAAATAATCTCCTAGAAATATCTTTTGTTAAACAGCCGTAGATTAAGGGCTATTTTTTAGAGGTCATCTTATGCGCAACAAAAGCGGTAAATACAAAGTTACAAAAGCAACGTAGCGCAATAAACAGGACGGTACCAGTAATGACGAAAGTCGGCAGGCCTCCTAAGACCCAGCCATACCAGTATGACCCACCGTTATTCGAAATAGTGTAAAACTCAGCAGGTGGGTCAAATACCCAGCCAAGCATGGATAAAATAAGTAGGAGTCCATCAATTAAGCCATCCCAAAATCCCGACACCTCAGCGCTCATTTGAAAAACCTTTCGGCGTAATCTAAGGCCGCATATAGGGCAGCCATAAAGATACCAACTCCTGCCACGCAGCCCCAAAAGAATGCATAACCAGAACCTAGCGCACCCAGAACAAACCCTAGATTGTACCACGCTCCATTGTTATAGGCGGCAAACAACGTCATGCTGCTATCAAAGAAAGAGCCAATCAGAGCAAACAGGATGATTAACCCATGCCATAGTCCATGCCAGAAGCCGACCTCCTCCATGGAGGCCAATTGCTCGGGGGGAACGCGATCGGCACACCCAACGAGGAGTAGTAATGAAAATATAGAAATTAATTTTATCATTTATCCAATACCGACCCCGTTGCTAGCGGAAGTACTGGCCAATCATGATCTGACCGCCCTTTCGGCCGACAATGTATTGATCATGGCTTTTGCGGCCGTCGTTGTGCACATAGTGGATGTTTAGAATGCCCGTAGGGCGAACATTGAAATTCTCCGCTGTAGTGCCATTAAAAATTGAAGGCTGATACGATCGAGTTATTTCATCCACATAGATACGGCGAATTTGTTTACCTGCAAAGCTTTTGCGAACATAATCCTTGATACCCTGCTGATCCTGTTTTCCGACATAGTCAAAATCGAACATTTGGATCAGTGCTTGAAAGTCACGAGCACCGAAATTGTTGAGGTACTCAGAAGTAAAGTCACGGTGGTTTGATGCTGCAGACACAGCAGATGACATGAAAGCACCTAAAAATAGCGCCATAAGGATCTTTTTCATAATATTGCCCACTTGTTATTTATTGTTATAGTAATTCATTTACTCTTTTTGTTCAATTATCGAACACAAAAAAAGCCGGGGCATGCCCGGCTTTTTATATTTATCGCAGAGTTTATTCAGCGGGTGCTGACATATACTCAATCGCTGCTGTGTAGTCTTCATCATCGCAAGTCACACAAGTGGCTTTAGGGGGCATAGCGCCTTTACCGGATTTAACGGTAGTCAGCAGGGTTTCCATGCCTTGTTCGTTGATAGCAGCCCACTTTTCAGAGTCATGAGAAACTGGGGCCTGCACCAGACCTTTCTCATGGCAACCTTTACAGTGCGCATCGTATACAGCCTGACCACTTTCAAAGTTAGCCGCCTGAGCGGTAAAGGAAGTGGCAATCAGTGCAGAAGCTAAAAGCAGTTTTTTCATCATTTTTTCTCCAAGGGTTACAAAGTCATTCGTGATTTCAAAAGGGCTTCGCTAGGTTTTGTAAGTCGACTTTCACGCCTGAATTGCTCCTGCAGTTCGCGGCATCGCGCTTCAGATGCAGCACGGAATTCAGGGCATCTGAGATCTTCTCTTGCTTTAGCCATTTCCTTCCGCATCTCTTCTGTGATAATCATCTTTTAAAACCTGAAAGTATCAATACATAATATAAGGATAATAATTAATTAAACCTGAATGTCAAGCAGCATGCTGCCGAAGCTTTGCCGATTCCGAGGCGGGTATTTTGTAAAGAGCATTACTTCTCACCCAGCCTTCATCATCTTGAGGGACATCGAGCCTCATTTTAGGTAGATGAAGCTCAATGCCCTCTTTCTGCATCAAGTCTTTCGCCAAACTAACAGCATTGAAACCAAATTCCATTAAGTAAACATTGCCAATACCTGAAAGTAGGGTCTGCACGACTTCAACAAGATCTGATTTAAATTTAGCGTACCTTGATGGCAAGCTGCCTTGGAAATTATTAAGAAAGAATGCGCCGCACTCAGCTTTTACCACCAAGCCCCAAAGTAAAATCTTTTCGCCGTCATGAACTATAAGATTTTGACACTCTTCACGCAGATGGCTGCGATGATAATTCGATGTAAATCCTATGCAAACGCCCGGTACGGCAGCGCCCAAAGCACCAATAAGGTGGTTATGCGGGTAAAGGGAAATACTTAAGGGGCCCAATTTTTGGCTAATAACCGATTTTGATTCACTATCCTCTGGCACCTTAGGAACTTGGTTCAAGTAAGTTGAAAGTGTTTTCCCAAGAGTCATTGCTTTAATCGTATTGCGGCATTCAAGTTCATCAAAAATAAACCTCTTTTCTTCTGCCATGGAAATTACATCATCAATCAATTGAGGGTCATTCAGGAGTGTTGAGATAAGGTCGCTTAGTGAATTAAAGCTATTATGCTTAATTCTTGATAGGTGGTTGGTTGCTGCAGACTCCTTAATGGTGCGAAGAGTTGCTGCATTGAATCCCCCACCGCCTATTTCACTAGTAAGGAGTTTAAAAATTTTATTATTCAGTTCAGGATTGCATGGGTGTCTATCAATGGCATCCGCCAAGCCAAAAATATTTCGCAAATATGATGTAGCATGGTCATGAATATCTTGAGTATTTCTGTCGATCCAAAGTTTTTTACTAAACACTTGGGTGATGAGGTTTCTAATCGTGCTATGGTTGACACCGATTCGGGATAAAACGATATGCAAGTCGTAAATACCGCGCTTGGTATCATGAGCAAAGCGCATGAGGCCATCTATATGCATGTGATCCTCATAGGTTGCGATGGTTTTCCTAGATAACTTCATGCGCTTAATGCGCCTTAGTTCACCTTTAACCAAATTATTGGGCATGGTAAGGATGTATTTGGCTACCGGTCCATCTGTTGAATCGCGCGCTGAATATATTGCTTCAGAAATTTTTTGTTCTAGTAAATGTTCGTAAATTGGAAAGGCCGTTTTTAATTTAGTCACCACAAAGTGGATCTTCTCTGCGAGTGATTTACTTAGCGACTTACCAAACCCATATCTAAATTGGGACGTAAGGAGGAGAGAAAAAGCTTCTTGGTAGGTTTTTGCTCCCTTTTCCTTAAATACGGACTTAAAACACTGCCTAACAATGTGTTCCCATTTTGATTTAGTGAGTTTTCCGCTAAGTTTTTGCGGCTCTTCTGAGAAAGCTTTGCTGAGTTGGCGAGGTGTCCATATCTTCTCAAAAAACGATAGATATGACTCATGCAAAGTCTCTTTTCGCTCCTCCCGCCTTTCAATCTCAGCTTCCCAGTCCCCCTCAACCAGACCTGTTTCAAAGTCATATAGGTTAACTAAGGCCAATACGACTTCCTTAGGTCTGTATTGGGTGGTTATCCATGAAGAGCTATAGATATCATCAATGTTCTTTAATGAGGATAGGGTGATTTCAGTCCCTAGCTGCCGGTTGGCATGCATATACTCAACGTCTATGAAGTTCCCGTCATGCCAAATTAACGCAGGCAGTTCATCTCCGGACTGTATAAGTGATCGAATATGCTTTATGCTAAGTAGCGTTTTCACGTACCCAAAAGGGCAGTAACTCATGAAATGCTCTGGATTTTTTGTGAATATGCTATTGAGTCGTTTTAAGAATGGTTTCCATACCTCATCGCTATCAGGGAGTGTGTATTCCCCTGATCGCTTAAGAAGAATCTTATAGCCATGTTCTTTGAAGAAGCCACGAAGGCCTGAAAGGTAGATTTGATGGCCTTTAAAGTTTTCTTCGCAGGCATCAAGTTGCTTAATCAATAGTTCGCTCAATGCAGAACCCCACTATTACGCGCTTATTATTTTCCGTTATATTATCAATGGTAATATATGCTTTCAATACACATAGGCTTTATAAACTGCAAATGGCGATATAACATACTGCTTTTATTCAACTAATTTTTAATGAAGCCTAATTTCAAATTGCCTTGTAAACACCTAATCATGCATCAAGGTCGAGCTTAAAGGTATCTCATCAATAGGGTGTATACATGAGTGATCATAGTATGCGATGTGTCAGACAAACAAACTTTTTAAATCAGAAAACATTCCATAAACCTATGATTTAAAATAAAACTGGCCATGTGCTATAGTAACCCTATTGTAAAATAGACTTGGACAAAGAAATGGGTAATAACTGGTTGGTGGTAGACATCGTTTTTAATGCAGGGTTTACGGACGGAGATCAAGCTCAGCTCCTCCCCTTCTACCGCTGTACGATGCCAGATGTCTTGGGGCACAAGAAAGTGATATATACCCAATATACATTTGCCAAGGCTGACTCGTTTCAGCGAAAGCTTGATTATGAGAATCCACTCGGGGAGTATAAATGTGCTCTATTCGAACGTCTCGGGGGTGTAAGGCGCAATGTCCTTCGCTATATGGGGGATACGGGTGAGAAAGTCACAGCTGATCGGATTAGAAAGTGTCTGAATGATGCTGAAGATGGTGACTGCATTCTGTTTGCGTGGAGTCGGTCTAACACTGATGAGAAGCCATTCTATCAGGCACTAGATCTTATGGAGGGCGGAGCTCCCAATCCACAGGCGTGTAGTTTGGTAGAGAACCCAGAAGCAGAAGGGTTGAGTCTAGCCCCACCCTTCCAGTTTATACCCATGGATCAATTAACGCAGCGTTGAGTTACGTAAGGGTTGGAGTTGCCCTGTATTTGGAGAATGCGTACATTGCGTGTGCATTCCCAAGCTGAAACTGGGTACATCTTATCCCAAGCTTCCATTAGCTTACGTTGCTGACTGCTTAGTTTGAAGATTTTATAGGCGTCATCCATATAGAGGTGGGCCCGGGCGATTCTACCTCTCGCCCCAATTGGGGGTTCAGCCTGTTTGTTGTCAATTTTCATAGCGCAGGTGCCGAAGTCCACTTCCGCCGATGGGAGTTCAGTAAACTTGTAATTAAGACGTTGAGCGTTAACAGAACCCACTGCTGCGAAGATATTATGCAGGTCTGCTTGCATGTACTTGTAGGTCACATTAACTTTCTCAGCACAGCGTCGACCTTTGTACGTCTTGCCTTTGGAGGTGACGCATTCTGGGTGACCTTCCCGCCACTCTGAAAAGGCTCGACCGAAATTCTCTGCGGGGACCACATGTTCCCACTCAAGCTTATTCATTCGCTTAACATATTTCGTAGTATGGAACCCTTCAGGTAAATGAATTCTACCGGAGGCAGTAAATGCCGCGTTACAATACAAGGTGCGACGGTGATCGTTGTACACCTGTGCAGTGAGTAGCTTCTTTGATTTATTAAAAGATGTGATGGTTTTATTCTGCAGCACGGGCTCGGCGAATGTTGAGGCCGCAAGTGCCGTGTTGGCAGCTAGGGTCAGGCAGGTGAGTGCAATGGATACTTTAAGCAAAAGAAGCTCCTAGTCTTTTTTATCATGATAGTATTATACTGAGCTAAGCCATATAATCCAGTGAATATGTAGGTGACATTAAAGCCTTACAGCCAATAAGCCAATACTATAAGGCAAATAAAAACTTGCCATGTGGATTTTTTTTGTTATTATGGCACAACGATTAATAACCCATATATTAAGGTGTGACATCGAATCTGGCTGGGAGATACTAATTAGCCTTGTTGTGTGGTGTCTGCAGATAAAAAATGAAACTTAAACTTCCAAGCATTAACATCAAACTCCCTTCTTTTATGGGGAGGCTGAAAGGCAAAATAGGCAGCAAGCGCGGTGGCCTTACTGTCCTGTCGTTTGATGGGCATGGTACTGGCTTAGTTCATTTCACCGCAAGCGGTGAAGTGAATGTCTGTGAGCATGTGGCTACACAGGACATGTCGGATGTAAAGAAGGCTGTTTCTGCTGCAGGTATATCTAATACACCTGCCCTTTTTGTACTTAACCCATCAGATTACCATCTTAATCTTGTTAAAAAGCCTAATGTTCCTGATGAGGAGCTTAGTAGTGCCCTCTTGTGGGAAACTGCAGAACTCACAGGCTTAGATCTTCAAACCGGACTGAATGACTTCATGCTTTTGCCTAATGATGCGTATCGATCGCGTGAGTGCATGGTGTATAGCTGTACGGTCAGTAAGCAGCGCGTAGATGTCCTAAGTAGGTGGTGTGAAGAAGTTGGGCTACATCTGGAAGGCATTACTGTTCCGGAGGCCGCAGCATCATTGCCAGTAAGCAGTAAGGCTGGTGATGCGGCGATTGGTGTACTCTCCATTGGTGGAGCGAAAAGCTCAATCAACATGCTTGCAAATAAGCATTTGTACATGACTCGCCAAATGGATTACTCGGGCGAAACAGACTTCTCACGGGTTCAGCAGGCAATTCTTGAGATTCAGCGAACATTTGACTACTTCCGCAGTCAGGTCGGCGGGCCGATGACGGATACCCTCTACCTCCCGCCTGAGGCAGGTGGTAGTGAGTTTGCAGGCCTGCTTCATGAGATGCTTCAGGTTAATGTCGAGTACTACCCTATTCGTGAGCTTGTCAGCCTGAAGGTTGATATAGAAGATGGCGTATTAGGTCAGTGCTTCACAGCATTGATGGCCGGGCATGTGCAGCTGAAAAAGATTGCCCCGGAAGTTAAACAGGCGATCCACATCAGTGTGGGAAAGATCGTTGAAGATAAGAAAAAACAAAAGAAAACAACTACGGGCTCAATGTCACTTACCAAAGCTGCAAGCATTACAGGTGGCTTAGGTGTTGGCACATTAGCTCTATCTGCGGGCTTAACGTGGTACGCGGGTGAACTAAATAAAGAACACAATATCCTCCAGACAAAGAAGGCTTCAGTGATTGAGCAGGTTGCAGTTGAACAAGAGCGCCTTGCTAGCATGAAGCCTACTGCGGAATTAGTTGCCAAGAAAGACTCGCTCAACAATGAGTTGGAATCACTTAGACTACTGACACAGCTGATCGACCAGATTCAGGATAAGCAAACAATTCCTCTATCTAGCTACTTGCGCTCGTTCTCTAAAGCAACGCTGATTGACACATGGGTTACCCATTTTGTAGTTGATATAGAAAATAAGATTTTCGGTATGACTGGGTATGCTAATACCCCACCTGCAGTCACAAAGCTACTGGAGTCTGTGGCTAAAGCCGAGGCCTACAAAGGTATCGAGTTTGATAAGTTGGATGTAAAAAGTGAAGAACACCCTTCTGAGTTTACTGCTGCGGGGGAGCTAAATATTTATGAATAAGCGTTGGCAGAATTTCGAAAAGAAGTGGAAGAAGATTAGTAAGCGTGAGCGTGCACTGATCATGGGTACTATCTTGGTCTTTATTGGTGCAATGAGTTTCGTGTTCATGCTTGAGCCATCGGTCAAGACAATCAACACAGTGCCCTCAAAGATCTCGGCTCTAGAGAAGCAAATTAAGGCGCAAGAGCAGATCCTTGCCACTCTAAAGATGCAAACAGCCATAGATCCAAACAAAGAGGTTCTAGCTACGATCGATCGGCTTGAAAAAGCGATTAAAGATCAGAAGAGTGATCTGAAAGAGGCATCAGCAAGCTTGGTGTCTCCAGATCAGATGCTGGCCATGATGGAATCTGTTTTAACTAAAGAGAAAGGCGTATCACTTCTGCGTGTACGCAATCTTCCCAAGGAAGAGTTAGAGCTTAAGTCTGATAAAAAAGAAAAGCATAAGGCTGCGGTAACTGCCTTGCTATACGTGCATCCACTTGAGGTGGAGCTGAAAGGCACGTACCAAGGCTTGTTTGACTACATCAATAAGCTGGAAGGCTTGGACGGTGTCTTCTTCTGGGATGTACTTGAATACAATGTGGATGAGCATCCTTATGCCCACATTCGCCTAAAAGTGCACACGCTTAGTTATGATGAGGGGTGGCTCGGTGTTTAAGTTCTCCTCTCTACTCGTTGCAATGCTGATATCAGCACCGGTTCACGCTGAAATTTTGGAGTTTGATCCTACTGCTCCGCGCGCAAAGAAACTGGCTGATATCGAGGCTGCAGAAAAGCCTGTTGCAACTCAAAGTAAAAAGAAAGTGACCTATTACAAGGTGACAGCAATTTTCAGTAATGACACGGCTCCATCAGCGTTGGTCAACAACCGATGGGTATCAATTAATGACCGTGTCGGTAGTGCCGTAGTGGAAAGTATTGCTGCAGATCGCGTAACGCTGCGAGTGGGTAAATCCCTGCGCGTTATCAAAATGAAACAAGATTCAGATTTTAAACATGCCGTGCGCAAATAATAAGGATTCGAATATGAAGCGCCTTACAATGACAGTAGCAATTGCATCAGCACTCGCAATGACGGGGTGTGGATCATTCCAGCCGAAGTCTCCTACACCTAAGCAAGAAAGTGTTGCAGCACTGGAGCAGGCTATCCAAATGAACAAGCTTCTCAATGAGTTATCGCCACATTCTCATGTAAAGGCTGATGGTCAATGGGGTGGCGTTAACATTAAAGATCTGGCGGAAGCACATAAGGCAATGAAGGCAAAAGAGGCAGTGACCTCTAGGGCTACATCGACCACTACTGAGCAAGGCCCTTCCGTGGGCAGCGCGACTAAAGCTGCAACTACCCATGTGGTTTCGACACAGAAAACTACTGAGTTAAAAGCCCAGCAGAAAGCAAAAGCACCAGTGAAGCCGAAAACAATTGCCGAGCTGCAGAAGGCCCGATTTAACATCAAGGTCGACAACCTGCCTGCTCAGAAATTTTTTAAGGGCTTGGTACGAAATACCGGCTATAACATGATGGTGCACCACTCCATCGAAGGGAATGTCTCTGTAGAGCTTTCCAATGTTACGGTTCCAGAAGTTATGGAAGCGATGCGCAAAATGTATGGCTACGAATATACCTTTGAGAAAAATCTGTATCAGGTAGTGCCTGCAACGCTGCAAACAGAAATGTTCCGCGTTAACTATTTAGATATCGTGCGTAACGGACAGTCTGAAACTCAAGTGAGTGCGGGCTCTTTGAGCGCAGGAAATGACAATAACGGCACCGTTGGTACTCAAATCTCGACAGAAACCGAGTCCGATTTCTGGGGTAAGCTGGAAGAAACGCTGGCTGTTATGGTTCAGGGCGAAGGTCGACATGTTGTCGTAACCCCTCAAACCGGCGTTGTCGTGGTTCGAGGATTCCCTAGCGAGCTGGCAACGGTTCGGAACTACCTAGCTGAAGCAGAAGATGTGCTGCATCGTCAGGTTTATATTGAAGCTAAGATCTTAGAAGTCTCACTGGATGATGGTTTTCAGTCCGGCATTAATTGGTCAATTCTTGGAAGCCCGGGCAACGGCAAAAATGTAATGTTCCAGCAAACAGGTGCTACTCTATCTCAGAATGACTTAATTGGAGGGATCTTCCGAGCTGACCTGAGTCTGAAGGACTTTACAGCGATTATCGATCTGCTGGACTCACAGGGTGAAGTGCAAGTGCTCTCCAGCCCACGAGTATCCACTGTAAACAACCAGAAGGCCGTTATTCGTGTCGGTTCAGATGAGTTCTTTGTAACTGATATTGAAACTACGCAGACTACCGGTGATAACGTGACGGTTAATCCAAGCATCGAATTGACCCCATTCTTCTCAGGGATCGCATTGGATGTCACACCGCAAGTATCGGAAGATGGCAGTATCGTACTTCATGTCCACCCTACTGTATCTGAAGTACTCGATCAGCAAAAACAGATTGTTGTTGGTGATGCGGATTTCAATATCCCGCTGGCACTAAGCTCAATTCGTGAATCTGACAGTATTGTTAGGGCGAAAAGTGGTCAGGTAATCGTAATCGGCGGTCTTATGACCTCCTCCCTTAAGGATACTGAAGCGGGTGCTGCTGGCCTAAAAGATGCGCCGATCTTTGGTGGCCTGTTTACACAGAATCGGACTGCGCAGAAGAAAACAGAGTTGGTCATCTTGCTTCGCCCGGTACTGGCCGATAGTGAGTTAATGGATAATGAGCTTCAGCGTACATTGACCAGTTTTAAAAACTTTGACTAGTTAGTTACAGGTTAGAAATGAGCCGGTATTGCGAAAGCGGTACCAGCTTTTGTATGGGGTAAATATGAAGATTACAAGGGTAATGAACTAAGCAACAATGAAATTATGTGGTACGGAATGTTTGGGATTATAGTAGGTGAAATATATATGACATTAGAGCTGATAACTGCCAGCATCTAAATGAAAAAAGCATTAAAGACATCAAGTTAATTGCCGATATAATAATTGCAGCTTGGGTAGTCTGACACCCTGAAGGGGGCTGCAAGAATAAGGGGGCCTTAGGTCCCCTATTTCTTTTCTAGTAGTGGCGTCTTCCGCTTAGAATGCTAAGGTCGCACGGAATACAATCACCCGGCCCATCACAGCCGCCGCATTTCTGACCAGATGGGATACAGTGGGCCACATCTACGCACCCAGAAGGTATGCACTCATCGCATCGGCTATCTTTTTTCTTGCCCTTATCCTTTCTCTTTTTCCCCTCGGACTTTTCTTCTTCCATAATTGACCTGTAGGCATCGCCACAGTCAGCAAATCGCTGACGAATCGATGAAAAGCCCTTTAATACGCCCTTCTCGGCAATGATCTTGATAACTGCACCCGAACACGAATCGCCTTTATGGTACGCGGCATGCGCACAGCGAAAGCCTTTGTAGGGAGAAATAAAACGCTGGTAAAGGCGAATTCCCCAAATTGCCACTTTTTTCATAATGTTTCCTTATTGTTTTTATGCTGATTACTATAACACGAATAAATAAATTAAAAAATATTGAGAATAATATTTGACATAGTAATAATCGTCATGTAGAGTTGTATGTATTCTCAAATTTCAAGATTTATTTTAGGTATCGTGATGAACAACATTATTCGCATTCAACAACAGAGACAGCCTAGCCCGGTGTGGCCAGTGGCTCCTGTTCGTGTGCAAATAATTAGCCACGATACTTAACCAATCTCAACTTTCTGAGGTGGTTAGGTAAAGCCCCTCAGAGAGATTCTCAATACATATCCGTATTTAGGCTCTGAGGGCAACGCTTTCAGAGCTTTTTGCTTTGGGCGTTAAACGCTCTTTAAAAATATGGATTTACGTAAAATACGCATGTAGCTCAGTTGGAATAGAGCGCCGTCCTACGAAGTCGGAAGTCGGGGGTTCGAGTCCCTCCATGCGTGCCGCCTGCTTAGCTCAATTGGGAGAGCGCCGTCTTTACACGTCGGAGGTCGCTGGTTCGATTCCAGCAGCAGGCACCATCTCGGTGTAGCTCAGCTTGGTAGAGCACGTGGTTTGGGACCACGGGGTCGTCAGTTCGAATCTGGCCACCGAGACCAACATTCTCTCTGTGTAGCTCAGTCTGGTAGAGCACTCGGTTTGGGACCGAGGGGTCACAGGTTCAATTCCTGTTACAGAGACCAAACCTTTGGAAGGGGCATGGCGCAGTTGGTAGCGCACCGGAATTTGACTCCGGGTGTCACAGGTTCGAGTCCTGTTGCCCCCGCCAAAGGTTTGGTAGGCGAATGTTTACTGGTCTTATAGCTCAATTGGTTAGAGCAGCGTCCTCATAAGACGAAGGTTTCGGGTTCAAGTCCCGGTGGGACCACCAGTTTTTAAATGCCGGATAGCTTAGTTGGAAGAGCGGCGGATTCTGATTCCGCAGGTCGCAGGTTCGAGTCCTGCTCCGGTAGCCACGGATCTATAGCTCAGTTGGTAGAGCGCACCCCTGATAAGGGTGAGGCCACTGGTTCAAATCCAGTTAGATCCACCAGTTTACTTAAATGCCGGATAGCTCAGCTGGAAGAGCGGCGGATTCTGATTCCGCAGGTCGCAGGTTCGAGTCCTGCTCCGGTAGCCACGGATCTATAGCTCAGTTGGTAGAGCGCACCCCTGATAAGGGTGAGGCCACTGGTTCAAATCCAGTTAGATCCACCAGTTTACTTAAATGCCGGATAGCTCAGCTGGAAGAGCGGCGGATTCTGATTCCGCAGGTCGCAGGTTCGAGTCCTGCTCCGGTAGCCAAGGTTCTGTAGCTCAATGGCAGAGCGCGCCCCTGATAAGGGCGAGGACGCAAGATCGGTACTTGCCGGAACCACCAATTTCTAGGTCGGTAGCTCCAATTGGCAGAGCAGCGGATTCCAAATCCGATGGCTGGGGGTTCGAGTCCCTCCCGACCTGCCAAACACCAACACCAAAAGGAAAACATGATGAAAGACTGTAAGTACTGCCAAGCTCTTAGTGAATGTATTGAGATGCTAAATCGTTTTCAGGGTAAGTTTAATCAAGTGCTTGATGAAGAAATTAAGCGTCAAAAGGCAGTAAGTCTAGAATCAAATCCCCTAAGTTTAAAGGTGTCAAAATGAGTAAAGAAAGCCACGTTCGATGTATGGCACTGATTAATGTGATTGAATCCGAATTAAATTACATTGCAAGCCTAACTGGACATTGTACATTTGAAGAATTTATAAAGATGTCAAATTCAGAAAAAGAAGCCATTCATCAAACATTGCATTAATCAGCATATTCATTATAGTTAAATAAACTTTAACCAAGTTTGGTTTGCAATATGTCTGATAGCTTAAAAGCGTTTCGTGCTGAAGTTCGTGAGGCATTAGAATGCCTTCCTGCAGTGGGTAATCCTTCAAAAACAAGGGCAAGTCAGCGCTATGATGAAATGGAGCGACTAAAAGCTGCACAGACCGTGGCTGCCAAGTTAAACGTTAACCTATCACAGGCCGAGATTTTTAACGGATACATTAAGGGTGATCAAACCCTATCAACAAATGCGTACAAGGAAGATCCATATACATGGGCTGCAAATCTGGGCTTAAAGTTTATGAAGCGCTTAAATCTTCAGTTTTGATATAAACCATAAGGTAGTAGTACCCCTCTTTCACTTCTAAATCACACCACGAGCATTCCGATAGTGCCTTCCTATAAGGGGCTGGCAGGGATTTTGTGTGCATAAAAACAACCAGATGGAGTAAGGCATGAGCGATGAAACGTATCATCTTTGTAAGGCAGTTTTGATCAGTATTGAGCTTGAGCTCAAGAAGACACTAATGGGCTTAGAGAATAATAGGCGATTGGAGAAAGACTATGGTAATTCAGTTGACCAACACTCTAAGGCTTAGAAGAAGACTTAAAGACGAAGGCATTTCCAAGATTAGTTCGGTTAGCTTGGAGAGCTCATCAGCAAATCAAGTAAAACAGGATGATTTAGCAAAGCAGGCATTAAACATACTTGATGCCAGTAGAGCAGGTTTAACAACCGAATATTCTGATTGGTAACCGCCTATAGCTTAATGGATTCAAAGTACGAGGCTTCTAACCTCTTGATCCGGGTTCGAGTCCCGGTAGGCGGTCCAATGCTTCGATAACTCAGTTGGTAGAGTGCCACCATGACGAGGTGGAAGTCACTGGTTCGAATCCAGTTCGAAGCACCAACTCTCTCTGTATAGCTCAGTTTGGTAGAGCACTTGGCTGGGGGCCAAGGGGTCACGGGTTCGAATCCTGTTACAGAGACCAATTCTATGTCGTAGGGGTATGGCGCAGCTGGTAGCGCAATGGAATTTGACTCCATAGGTCGCAGGTTCGAATCCTGCTACCCCCGCCATAGAATTGGTAGGCGAGTTTGCGTGCCAATTAATCAATTAAAGGAGTACGCATGAGTGAAAACGTAGTAAAATGTATTGATTACAATACAATACAAAAAGAGTTTGAGCGGGCTTTTCTTGAGGCTTTAAACAACATGAAGCCTGAAGATGTAGATAAGCTTTCATTCTTTTGCCGAGACCTTGAGTAGACAAATACGCCATTAGCTCAGCGGAATAGAGCACCGGATTTCGGCTCCGGGGGTCGGGGGTTCGAATCCCTCATGGCGTGCCATCTTTAACCCTACAAGTGCCCCACCCTCCCATATTATTTGGAAGGGGTATGAGGCCTGCTTCATCTCTTAAGTCGCAAACAAGGTTCAAGGGCACCCCGCCCGCTTCGCTGTTAGCTTCATATGTAGCCTTAGATGCATACCAGCCTTCATAAACCACATAACCTTCAATGAAATTAATGACTTGCGTGATGATGGGTTCATGAGGAAGCAATAGTCCAAATAAAGAAAACCCTTTCCATTCCGGAAAGTAATATCTCCCTTCAGCGTCAGTAATAGTGCGCTTAGAGATCATTTCATTACCCCAATGCCAATGAGCTTTCTACTCCACCACAATCCCTTCAACGGGTAACTCATCTCGCAAGACTACTCCAGTCACTTCAGAAAATAACACCACATTGCCAAAGATCTTCATCAACACTACCACAAAAAAAATCCTAACATACAGAATCCTAGTACTGTCATTTGTAAATCAACCATAGAACACAATTAGATTAATTGTTATTATAGTAATAGATAATAATAAGGATAGCATTATGGCTGTCAGAAAAACCAATGCTCATGAATTCACTCATGACTTTGGGCACATGCTCGCAACAGGTGAAGTTTACTCAAAGCCGATTTTAAATTTCAGTGATAAATTTAAGCAATATGCGATGAGTACTCTCCTTGCAGCGCAGCTACTAGGTATTGGCAATACGGCACTAGCGTCCACTCATGAGAACAATACTGTCAATAACTCTCCAACGAAACCTCAAGTTGAACAACAGGTGCAGGCAAACCAAGATTCGCTGTTATTCCGCGATAATATTTATGTTAGGGATGGCGTGTTGATCCTTAAGAATTCTGGAGACGCTTACCATAGTGCTTCAGGAGTTACTTATGGCTTGCAAAAAGCTGAAGTTCAAAAGTTCTTCAACTCCCTCTCTGATGAGCAGGTCCTCACATTTCATAATAATATGGCTAATCCATCTGAATACATAAGCAAAGTACGGCCTTATGCAAAAGACGATTTTAATTACCATGACTTTAATTCAGCAGATGATGCACGAGCTTTCTATACGTATTACCTCCATGATCAAAGCAGCAAAATAGGGATGTCTGGGAAAGCAATAAACAAAACATTGTCGGAAGACTATGTTGCCCTTCCCTTTGGTGCAGCTTGTGTATATACAGCCTCGCAAAACCTATTTGAAGATTGGAAGCTGAACTTTATAGAAACCGAAAATGGCGAAACCGTATTTCACCACAATGAAGCAATTGCTAAGAGCGCAGGGATTACACCGAAAATCCCATCGTATACAGGGTTTTATGGTGTTTCTACAGGGGAAAAATTGAAGCATGGCATCGCATCTGATTTTGCGATTGATCATGAAGAAAACCATTGTCTATTTGAAGGAAGCAGTAGGAAATTCGTTATTGAATATCTAAAGCATACACAAGAATACGACTCGCAAACAGCCCTTCTTGATTCAGTAAAAGCTGGCAGAGCGGATACGCGGGGCGTCGTTGCTGATTACAGGTTAGAGTTGGCAGGCCGTCTTAGAATGGAAAGATTACACACCGATTTTAAAGATACTGTTGATGAGTTTCATAGTGATGCCAAGGCTATAGCTGGGTTTATTGCTTCAGAAGGCCATAAAGGAAATAGTGTAAAACAAAGCACTATTGAAAATATGGGTGAAGGCGATACGCCCGTGGATCAACTCTACCGATCATATGCGGCAATTAGGTCAATGTCGCTATCTAGCAATTACGATGTGATTCATAACACTCTCGGCTTCATGGAGGAAAATAAGGAGCACTTCAACCATACAGGAATGGATTGGGAGTTAGTTGATGCAAATATCGCAAGTAATTACGATGCGGAATTTGAGGACTTTATAAAGGATTACTTAGTGATGGAAATGGTCGAGAGCGAGGGCTTGGGTTCTGAGGATAAGGACTTAGACGGTATGTATATGCATTATACGGATTTGTATCTAGCATCACATGCAGAAAGCTTTGATGGATTGTTTCCAGATCAAGAAGAGGCGCTGCAATTGTGGAATGCGCGGGTAGATTTGCTTGATAAATATGCTGGTTCTGCCATGAGTGACAGCGTGGCGCAGCATTATCGAAGCTATGGAGAGGCTCATATTAATCATTTTTATGAATCTAAGATGACTTTGGATAATGCTAAATATCTTGATGATCCCTCAGGGCTCGAGAAGGCAATCAGTCGACTAAGTTCGATTGATAGCGAATCCGATCTCGGTTTTGAGCAGCGTGAAAATAAATACGCACTTCAATTAACTGGCAAAACAATGGAGCAAATACAGCAAGAAGCATTACGCCAAGAGGCAATGGAGTCTGCTCCGGAACTTGAAACACAAAACAGAAGCTTATAGTAAAAACACTGGATTGAGTTAATATTATGAAAACAATTACACCCTCAGAAATCTACCTAAGTAAACGTAACATGGTTGCCATGGTCTTTGATGAGTCGATCGATATCTTCGATAGTATGGTCTCATTAAAGGGTAATGAAGTCATTTTCAGTGGCAGAAATGGTCAATTGAAAATAGATATCAACAACCGGCAATTTGCAAATGCAATGCGAGCTAAAGAAAAGTTTTATATCTTTGAGCCCAGTTCAATTGGGAATGCGGTACTTTGCGAGTTCGACAACATCCATTAATTTATAAGTCTAATAATAAAGGAAATCGCTATGGGTGTTAGGAAAACAAATGCACATGAATTTACTAATGACTTTGGGCACGACCTTGCGACTGCTCAGGATCATAGTGCTTCAATGTTTGCATTCAGCGATAGGTTTAAAAAATATGCAACGGCAGCAGTACTGGTGACGCAATTGGCTGGGATAGCTGGTAATGCAGCTGCAAACTTTGAGCAAGATTCTTTCCAATATGGGCATTCCGCACCTGCTGCAGTAGAGCAGCAAGAGCAGCAGAACTTACTGATAAAAGAAAACATCTATGTAAAGGATGGTATTTTAATCCTAAGGAATGATGGCGCACCGAGGAATACTGCCTCGGGGGTAACATATGGCCTGCAGGAAAGTGAAATATTAAAGTTCTTTTCTGGTTTAGAAGACAATGAGGTCATGAATTTCCATAGCAACATGGTTGATCAGGTAAATAAAGACGGAGAACTGGGCCAAGCAGGCTTGTTAGAGATTCTAGAGCCCTATGAAAATCAGCCTGAGTATCTTAGGCATGGCTATACCGCTGTCTTTAACGAAGTAAGTAAGAAATTAGAGGGCAATAAAAACCCCGAAGACATATCGATACATAGATACGCTGCAATCCGGTTTGGTGATGCTTGTGTCTATAGTTCAAATGAGCACCTATATGAAACCAACCTTCGAAAAGTAATAGAAAATGATAAAGGTGAGTTCCTCTTCCATCATAATAGTAAGGTAATGGATGGTTTTACCACCAATCCTGATGCTTCGTCTATGGTATCGCTCTATTTGGACTCAACCCCTATATCAACGGGAGTTGAGAATAAAGTGGATAGCATCCATCACGCCATCGATGAGCATGAGGAAAATCACTGTTTATTTGGCCCTAACAGTAGCGACTTCTTAAGGGAATACTATAAAGCAAATGAAAAATTTGACTCAGAAGCACATGCTGCGTCTCTAATTGAGCAAGGGAAGTATTCATATGCATCCGTACATGCTGAATGGCTGAAGCCTGATAACTGGACGATGCAAGACTTCAATCAAATGCATAAAGAAAGAATCGACGAGGTTTATAGTGACTACCATGGCATCTTTGAAACTATTGCTTCGCAAATGAAAGAAAGCGGTGAAATAACGCCCGAACATATTAAAAATCTAGGATTGGGCGACAGTGCAGCCGATCACACCTACCGCAGTTTAGTGTCGCTAAGATCGGGCTCTCTTATGAGCATGCATGATCCAGCACATGATACCCTTGGTCATTTAGAAAGACACAAAGATGATTTAAACAATCCAACTTTAAACTGGGATGCTATAGAGGACGGATTGGTACAAAACTATGAGGCGGAATTAGGCAACACCATAAAAGAGCATTTAACGATGCATATGATTGAGCAGAATGAGCCGGGCTGGTACGCCTTTACCGATTCTCCTCCACTATCAGATCCGAGTTATCACGAGGATTTGTATGACTATTACCGCTCCCTATATACCGCTTCTAATGCAATGACCTTACAAGATCACTTCCCTTCACGTGAAGAGGCAAAACAGATTTGGAATGATCGTGTTGATTTGGTTGAAAGGTTTGGTGGGGCTGGAGCAACTGAACAACTTATAGAACATTATCGTGATTTTGGCGATACCAAGATTGATCGGTTTTATGATGCAAAAGTCGCTCTCGATAAAGCCAATTATCTGGAAGATCCCGATAACAAATACACAATCGTAGGTTACTTGATCGAAAATGATTCTAGCCTCAAAAATGCATCTGATTCTGAAATCGAACAGGCCTACGAACGCTACTCACAGGAATTGCTTGGTGAAAGTTGGTTAAGCGACTCTGAAGAAGTGGAGCGCGATATCAGTATGGATCAAGCAAACAATACGCCGGGTATGGAGAGGTAAAAAACTTGGGTGTAAGAAAAACCAATGCAAATGAATTCACTAATGATTTTGGTTATGAATTAAAGGCTGCTGAATCGCATGGGGAATCTGTGTTTCAATTCAGTGACAAGTTTAAAAAAGTAGCCATGGGTCTTGTTCTGGCTTCGCAAATCATTGGTATTGGGAATAATGTACTTGCATCAACCAATGGTGAGCATATCCCTGCGGTTGATCAGTCGCAAAATACCGTGGCGGAACAGCAGGTGAATGTCGAAGGCGACCCTATGTTGCGTGATAACATATATGTGAAAAACGGTATATTAATACTCCGCAATACCGGAGATGCAGAAGTTGGCGCACAAGGCGTTACTTATGGACTGCAAAAAGAAGAAATTGCGAAGTACTTTGATGGCCTGAGTGATGGTGAAGTGCGTGAATTTCATCAAAACATGAGTGAATCTAATGATTACCGCGCTGATCAGATTCCCGCCTTCTTCAAGGAGTTAAAAAAGGAAGGCTACGATAGTATGTCAGCCTCTGAATTAAGGTCGTCATATACTGACTATCTATATGAGCAATCTCATGATTTTGGCATTGGTGATAATATTGAAAACGGCACCACCGCTAATGATTTTGTCGCAGTTTCTCTTGGTAAAGCCTGCACTTACACATCTTCTGAAATTGCATACAACAATCTAGTAAAGCCTGTATTAATGAATCAGCAAGGTGAATATTTATTTCACCATAATCGTGAGATTTTCAGGGACTTTGATACAAACCATGACATAAGTCCGGACGGTGAGGTTTATGCTGATACCATGCCGCTCAATACGGGCATAAAGAGCACGGTCAACAACGGCGCAGCCTTCTTTAGTCATCATGAAGAGGCTCACTGTTTCTTTGAGATGGACAATAACCTTCTTCTTAATTCCTATTTTGCAAGCAAGGGCACATTGGATACCGATTCAATGCAGTATGCCGCCTATGGATCAGCAGATGTTTCTCTTACCTCTGCTGTGGCGGATACCAATATCAGCGTCTTTTCTGATTACACCATTGAGAATATGCACGATATGTTTCGCGTGGTTGTAAATGAGTTTCATAGTGATGCTGAGGCCTTAGAAGCACTGTCGCAAGGGGCTGATGGCAAGGTGGATATGAATAAGGTTGAAGAGTCTATGCAAACCATTTCTTCTATGCGCTCTACTCCTCTTGCAACTAATGAGGATGCCATACATAACACCCTTCCATATATGGATCGATTCCAGCACCTTATCACCGAGGATGGATTTGATTGGCAAGCTGCCGAAAAAGAGCTGAATGAAAACTACATGGGTGAGTTTAAGGGTTTTGTGATAGATTACATGACCATGGAGGTGGTTGAGCACGGGCCTCGTGATAACCCTCATCAGTTTGGTGATTTGGATGACGTATATTATGCTAATAGTGAACTTTATTCAGCATCACACTCCACAGCGATGAAAGACTTTTTCCCAACGCGCACTGAGGCACTGGAGAGTTGGAATAATCGAGTCGATTTAATGGTTAAGTACGCTGGTGAAGCCATGTCAGATAAAATTGAACAGCATTATCGAGAATATGGTGAGCAAGCTATTAATCAGTTTTATGACGATAAGATGACGTTGGATAATGCCAAGTACTTTGAGCAGTCAGAGAATGTTGTATATGGCATAGAAGCTATCGTTAAGCGAGACATTGATATCGAGACTGCGGAGGGCCATATCTTCCAAGCCGCTATGAATAGTAAGTCACAAGAGCTATTGGGCAAGAGTATAGAAGAAGTGAATCCGTCAGCGGCAGAATGGTATGAATGGCATAGTAATGTTGGAAACCCTAATGGCGATGGAGTTTCAGTTAAGCATCAAGAGGGAAGCCCCGGACTAACTCGATAAACCCGCCCCTTTTAAGGGGCTTTTTAAACCAAATGAGGAGCCGCACTGGTGACCTTTTTGGGCGAGTTTTCTTTTTTCTTCATGTACACGTGACGACAAGCAACATAGCAGTATCCCGACCAAAACATCATAGAGGCAACCTGAAGGAGAACAATAAGAGAAAGCATCACTTCGTTTTTCATCGTGTCCGCGAAGTTCATGAATGTCAGCATTAAAAAGGATGAAGCTGCAGCATATATGGACAGCGGCATGGCACTGCTCTTAGTATCCATCCCACCACCCAAGAAGTTATGCAACATTTGCCTACTTAATCCTAAAATGGAGATTAAATTGGGGAAGTTTCTAAGTACATTTGGCCAGTATTTTATACCGAAAACATTACCGAGTGAGAATTCCAGCCACGGCCTTCCAAGGATATTAATGAAATTAGCGAAGAATAGAAAACTAGAAAGGTCTACCAGCATCAGGCCATAGGCTGTGTACTCGGGGCCCATGGGCGGTTTTATGACTAATGGTCCACCAGAGGGTGTGTTGGATGCCGGTCCTAATAGCCACTCTAACCCAATGACCCCTGCAATTATAACTAAACCAATAACAGTCATAAGGGCCATGAAGCAAATAGCAGCCAGAGTTAAGAATTTCATCACTTTAAGGTCAGATCGGAGGTGCCAAAGCCAGTTATGACGGGCTGATGGTGCAGTAAAGTTATCCAGATATAATTTTGAGGGACTTAAACTCTTGCCTTCATCGAGTGCGTGAAATAGCCGGTCAGTTACAGTTCTGAAGCTGCAGATCGATACTAATACGCAGCTCAGTGCAAAGCAGAAAGGCGCTACTATGAGATCCAGTGCAATACCGTTCCCTTTAAGTAGTCCGGAAACCCATTCTTGGATCATTAAAAGAAGACTAGACCAACCAATAATGAAAACACCTAAAACGGTAAGTGGAGCAATACCTCGGCGCATCAATCCTAAGGTTAGGTATGCCCATTCCTTCATGTCAGATTCTGTATATTTTTCAGGTTTTAGTGAATTCATCAAACACCCTCAAGGGCTGTACTTTGTGATTTTTGAACAGAATTTTCACGTTTACCCATATACACATCACGACAGGCAACGTAGTAAACAGCGTAAGTGTAAAACTTAAATCCTGTTGAGATTATGATTGCAAACAACGTTAAAAATGGATTCATAATACAAGCCATAACCAAAGATATGAAGGCTACATCGATCGATCTCTTCACAAGCTCATTGTAAATAGCATTAGGTGTATTAGGTGCCTGCCCGCCTCCGGTAAATCGGCGGTACCAATCACACAAATTTGAAGGGCAGGAATCCCAATAATTGCGCGCAGGGCTGCTCCAAAACTTTAAGTTAAAAGAGTTGCCTAGTGAGTATTCCAACCATGCAGATCTTAACGGATTCTGTAAAGAAAAGTACATAATGCAAAGCATCGCAGTTACAGTAATCAGGAAAGAGTCATTAGGGTCAAACCACAATCCTTTCTGTAAATCAACCTCTAGCGTAGCGTGGTCCGGATGGGGCAACATTAATATTAGAGTAATAAGTACTGAAATTACTGAAATCATGGCTAGGAAGATAGTATTCATGAGTATCGCGTTTTTAAAGGTGATTTGTAACTCCCAAAGCCAATTGTTGCGTGCTGCAGGGTTTACAAAAAAATGTCTCAATAGCGTGAGAGGCGATACAGATCTATTGTTGTCTACTAGATGAATTATATGATCCACGAACCCTCTGCATTCTATCAGCGACATGAACATTATGGCGACAAAGAGTACTAATGGCGAGGCAAAGGCGGTGTAAAGCCATTCGCCATCAGAGTCAGCAAAAATCTCAAGTACCAACCAGAGAAGTATTTCCACCGCCCCATAAAGAAGCAGGATAGAGACAGTGCCTAGAATTGCCAAGGGCAGCCATGCCGCCTTAACTAATTCAAAAGCCTGTTGTTTCCATCGCGGATAATCCTTAGGCCCATAATGATTTGGTTGTAGTGCGCTCATCAATATTACTCTTGACTTTTCCTTAGATATTATTATAGCATTAATTAATATTCAAGGGGCGAATTAACTCGCGTCCCGAGCGCCTGCAGCGAGGCCAATAAAAAGGAGTGGATATATTAAATTTCATCGAACTTAAATTCTGGCTCGATGGATGAGAGCTGTACTTGTCTGAAATAGAGCCCGGGAAAAAGTTCATGAAAGAACCATTGTGTCTAGTTGCACCTAGTCAACTATCTTCATTTAAAGCGCAGGCTAAAACCTTAGCTGAGTCAATTTCTGAAATAACAAGCCGTAAGCGCGTTAAGCTGAGAAGAGCTCATGATTTCGCTGCGATAGCATGCAACTACACTTCTTACTCTGATGTGGTATCTAGATCTAAAGGGATTGAGTATTGTGGCGACCCTCTAGTTGCGCTGCCTGTAAACCACTGGACCAAGATTTCAGAGTCCCTTTCTGATTCTTATGGAATTACTCATGCCGAGGCGCTTGCTGCCCTAGAGGCTTTAAGTAAACAGTATTCAGGCTACCTAGGCGGCCTCGTTGTCAAAGAGGTTAAGGATGCATTAGCGCCCGCCTTTTCGTCGGAAATAACAGGTGAAGAGTCTGATTGTGTAAATAAGACTCCAGAACTCCCTTTCAGAATCGTAATGGATGAAGTGGGCATGTATTTCGATTCAATGAAAAAAGCAACCTACTCTGACATATCTGACTTAATGGAATTTCTTGGTCTAAATGATCAGTTGTGGCATGTCTATGAAACAGCGGAAGATCCGGAAGTTAATATCGCTTGCCTGCAGGTTGTTGCTGAGCAGATTCGTACTGACATTATGGAAAGTGATAATTACTTCCCGTGGCGAGTGAAGGATGAAAGCAAACTCAGGCTAAAAAAACGCGTAATAAATTTGGTTGAAATGAACTTAATCTCAGCCTCTGAATATATTGGTAGGCATTATGACGATAATTTCTCCGTCTTAGGCTTTGGTATAAAGAAAACGCAAGATCATCAGGACCTATTCTGGCTATACAATAAGCAATTAAGAGCCATTTACCCAACCTCCTATGAGAGCCTAGAATTAGCAAAGCAGGAACTCGCTTACTTGATGAAAACAGGCCGGTTTTCCGACCCTGATGTCTCAACGTACCTTCCTATAGATTGGTCATTGATTGATCCAGACTTGCCAAAGTGCTCCTCTGGGTTGAAGCTATTTGATTTGCCTTGTGGCCGAGGGAAAGTCTTTATTGACAATACAGTTAATGTGACCCCTGACATCCTTCCAGAGGAAGGATTGTTGGCTAGGCCATTTATTAATGAGGGAGATGTGCTTCACTCAGGCAAGTCGAAATCCAAAATAGTTTGGCAAGGTGGACCGATTGAGCGACTAAGTGTGGAGTCCGCTGATAGTTGGCAGAGGCAATCTGAGGAGCTAAAAGGGTCGTGGAAGATGCACATGGGCAAAGTAGGCATTGAACCATGCATTCCAGCCCTTAAGGGGTTGGCTAGAGACATTCACAAGACCAATGAGATAGAGTTTTTGATGGTCTCAGAAAGAGAGTATCGAAAAGAATTTCCAGCGCTAGTTCGATATCTTTCAATTCCAGAGGTAGAAAAGTGGCACAAGGAGGCAGCTGAGCATCATGGCTATAAAATGTGTAGCTACCTGCATCTGGATGAAATGGAGACAGCGCTACATGGATTGTATGTAATGCTGATGGGTGAAGATCCACCACTATTTTCTGATGCGGAGTACTATTTGGGTTACTTACTGGCAACAGGTCAATACAAGTATAAGGACGTTGAGTTGAAGTATGCACTTGAATCATATGAAAAGATTCATTTATCCATTAGTGGGTGGGCGTATCGCATCAGAGAGATAAACCATGAGATGAGTAGGCAAATGGCTGAAAGAGGAGCAGGCAATATTCCTTATTCGATGTCGCGAACTATGCGTGAAGGACGTAAGTTTGGAGTGGCTGTTAGACATCCTCCCTGTCTTAAAGGACGGGCTTGACGCACTTTGTGGTCACCGAGTGCCGATTAGCTCTAATTGGTACGTAAATGAGGGGGGGGGATTGTAAAACGCCCTCCCTAAATTGATCACTAATAAAATCCATACAAAAAATAAGCAATTAATATAAGGGCATGTAATAAAAGCGTAGTAATGCTTTTTGAATCATTATATACTTTTCACACAATTTAATTTCGTTATAGTAAATAAAAATGACTTCAACGATTGATGAAGGCGAGATTCTAGAGCACAAAAGAGAGCCTATCTTTTTAGTGATGGTCATGTGTTCTATTTTTTGGACGGGGTTGGTTTCATATTCCTTATTCTGGAATACTGCCAACCTTGAAAGAAACATGGAGCATCAGGCGCTTTCAGAGGCAAAATCAGTCTGGAATAAGGATGCAGCATTTCGCCGCTGGGCATCATCCCATGGCGGTGTTTACGTTGAAGTAACTAATGAAAATCAACCCAATCCATACTTATCTCACATTTCCGAGCGAGATATCCAAAGTACAGATGGCAAAGATTATACCCTGCTTAATCCTGCTACGATGCTTAGGGATATGTCACAACGATATGAGGAGTTGTATGGGACAAAGGGAAAAATAACTAGTACAGTTGTCATCAATCCAGTCAACAAACCTGATCAGTGGGAAACGGTAGCTCTTCAAAAATTCACAAACAGTGCGGCTATAAAAGAGATTTATGAAATAACTTCTTCGCATGGTATTGAGTATCTCCGGTATATGCGCCCTATGCATATGACCGACGGATGTGATAAATGTCATGGCCATATGGGCTATAAAGATGGAGATATACGCGGTGGCGTTAGTGTATCCATTCCTTTAGCAGATTATAGGTTTAATGCGAATGAGGCTATCAATGGTATGCGTATCACCCACGTCTTAGTTTGGGCACTTGGGTTTATTGGCATTCTATCATTCAGTGTATTTGCCCATTGTCGCGAACAGGATCGCAAGAAACTATTAGATCAGCTTAAAGATGGTGCCCTGTATGATTCACTTACAGGCCTAGCAAACCGCAGGTTATTCAACATGCGTCTCTGTAAAGCTATTGAGCGCAAAGAAAGCGATCCATTCTATACGTATGCTGTCTTTTTTCTTGATCTAAAGAGATTTAAGCATCTTAATGATAGCTATGGTCATGCGATTGGGGATCAGGTCCTACAGACGGTTGCTGAGCGCCTGAATGGTTGTGTAAGGCCCGGTGATACAGTGGCTCGAAACAGTAGCGATGAGTTCACTATTTTAGTAGAAGAAGTTGTGGCGCCAAAAGAATTATCAAGTGAAGAAGGTACTACAGGGTTAATTGCCGATCGGATGCTTTCCGAAATATCAAAATCGATGGATATTGCTGATTACCAGTTTAATATTGAGGCATCTATTGGCATTTGCATCGGCGAGAAATATTACAAAACACCCGATGAATTGGTATGTAACTCGGATACAGCGATGTATCGTGCCAAAAAGATGGATCAGTCTGTCATGTTATATGATCCAAACATGCATGCTGATATTAAATTCACCACGCAAATTGAGCATGATATTAAGTATGCAATGGAGCGTGGCGAGATAGAGGTCCACTACCAACCAATCATTGACCCACATAAGGGCGTTATTGATGGGTTTGAGGCACTAGTAAGATGGTACCACCCTACCCTTGGTCCAATTTCACCAGCGGTATTTATTCCAATTGCAGAGAATACCGGGACAATTGTTGCCATTGGAGATTGGGTCTTGCATGAAGCTTGTAAGCAAATTCAAATTTGGAATGAAACATACATGCCAGATAAGCCATTTTCTATAGCAGTAAACCTTTCTGCAAGACAATTGTTACTTTCAAGCATCGTAGAAAATGTCCGAAAAGTTTTATCTTTGACCAGATTGGAACCTACTCAACTGCATCTTGAATTGACTGAGACAATGTTGGTGGTTGATCAACAGAAAGCTCAATCGCACGTAAACAACCTACGCGCACTTGGTGTCCATTTGCATGCAGATGATTTCGGAACCGGCTACAGCTCATTAACCTACCTGCAGAACTTTAATTTTGACACAGTTAAGATCGATAAAGATTTTGTTCAGGATATGGATGGGAATAGCGCAGGACACAAACTCACTAAAACTATCCTTCTGATGGCAAAAGATATGGATCTTTCAGTGGTTGCTGAGGGTGTAGAAACTGAAGAGCAATTCGCCTTACTAAAGGAAATGGGTTGTCCATTTATGCAAGGGTATTATCTTTGTGCGCCTAAGCCAGCACTGAGAATAGGAGGATTGCTAAACCAAGGGGCTCATGAATCCTTGCAGACTCTTAGAGATAATAATTAAGAAAAATAAGAACACTTATAATAAGAAAAAGAGAGTGTAATGAGTAACGGTAACTGTCAACTATTTAAGTCTGCAGAAAATTTTTTTAACTGTCTAAATGTTAATTTTGATGACACAGTTAGTGTCATTATTGTTACGCATGTACTCGACAATCCTCAGCCCTATTTAGATTTTCTTAAGCGCAATTTTAATCTTGCACTTGTTTTGGCGAAATCAGGTAGTGCAAGCAGCAAGACTGTTGGTGATAAAGCTGTAAATTACCCAATTTTAGTAAAATCAAGAGAGGAACTGAGTAATCAGGAAGTGGTTGTTGAGATAATAAATTCGTATTGCCCTATCGGACGACTGGTCCTCGTTGATACTGGCGGATATTTTTCCGAGCTTCTTGCTGATATTACAGATTTATTGACGTGTGATTTATTGGGCGTTATTGAAGTTACTGAAAATGGCCTGCAACGTTACGAAAAAAAATATCAAAATAATATGCCTATATTGACTGTGGCTAGAAGCCCATTAAAAGGGCCTGAGGATTTCTGGACGGGTCGCTCCATTGTATTTTCAGCAGAAGTGTTATTGCGTGAAATTCATATCATTCCTAATGGACAAAAGGCAGTAGTGTTCGGTTATGGAAAGCTTGGCCAGTCTATTTGCAGTTCCCTTCAAGCCCTGAATATACATATCAGTGTTGTTGAGCTATGTCCTCAAAGGGCAATTCAGGCACATTGCCGCGGATTGAAAGTAGAGGAGAAAAAAGCTGCAATTTCTGAATCTACACTGGTGTTTTGTGCGACGGGAAATAAGGCTTTGATGCCTGAGGATTACCAGCACCTTAAGTCAGGAGCATTTATATGCACAGTAACATCTGCTGATGATGAGATATTTCTTCCGCGTGAGGTTGACGGATACCTCTCTGAGCCGGTCACTAAGAACATCCGTAAATACGGGGGTAATGGGAAATATTTCTATATTGCGAATAATGGTAATGCCATAAACTTCATTCATAATGCGGAAGTTGGACCGTATATTTTCTTAGTCCAAGCGGAAATTATTCAATGTATTGATCAAATCGCAAGGATTGGCGCTGATTGCCGTATAGGTGAATTGGATAAGGAATTTAGAAATAGGATAGCGAGCATATGGCTAAAGCATTTTGAATAAGATAACTTCTTAAGGAAAATTAACAAGGCAAGTTAGATAAAAAACTTTATTAGCATAAAGCATTAGATGATTTTAATTTAATTTATCGTAATACACACTGGAAAAGAGTACGCTAACATTCTGAATACTAGTCGTCTATGGATAAAGTGCGTAAGGAGTTGGGCGATGCTAAAACTTTCTTCTCAGTATTTTTTATCAACCCTTCTCTCATTCCTTATAATTGTTTTCACTCCCATTGTGTCCGCCACAGTCGAAAAGAACGATGATCAGAACCAGCAAATCACACTCCAACTACGTTGGTATCATCAATACCAGTTTGCAGGCTACTATGTAGCTAAGGAGCTCGGTTATTACGATGAGGTTGGTATTGATGCTCTGATAGTTGAGGGAGCGCCCGGTATCGATCCTGTTAAACAGGTCACTAAAGGAAGAGCAGATTTTGGCGTGGATAATAGTGGACTTGTTTGGGCTAGAAGTCAGGGAATGCGTGTAAAGGCTGTGGCTGCGATATTTCAAAAGTCCGCTATGAGGTTTATCACAAAAGGATCAGATAAATATACTCCCAAAGACATGTCTGGGAAGAGTGTTATGTTGCTTCCAGATTTTGGGAGTTTGGCCTTAATAGCACTTTTAAAACAAGAAGGACTGCTAAATCAAATTCAACGAATCAACTCCTCACACAATATTCAAGATCTAATCAACGATAAGATCTTTGCTTTTAACGGATATGCTTCTAATGAGCCTTTTGCACTGGAAGCGTCAAATTTAAATTATAGATTAATCGACCCCGCTGACTATGGCATTAGGTTCTATAGTGATGTTTTATTTACCAGTGACAGACTATCAGAGGGAAATCCGAAACTTGTTGATGCTTTTAAAGCGGCTTCTGTAAAAGGTTGGAAATATGCTCTAGATTATCCAGAAGAGACAGTAAACATCGTGAGAAAATATGCACCTCACAAGTCTCGAAGTCATCTTCGGTTTGAGGCCAATATTGTGAGGCAGCATATGGTTGCTGATTTTGTTGATATTGGAAATATGAGTAATGATCGTTGGGCAGATATTCAAAGACATCTCGTTGCAATTGAGCTTATACAGCCAGAAAATACGATTATGGTTGATAGCCTTCTCCACAAACCCTATAAGAAACCCAATAGCTGGAAAGACCATCTGGAGTATTTTGCAGCCCTTTCTTTTCTAATTGTAATGCTAACCATTGCCTTATGGGTATATCGCCAGCGAGCTAAAAGTTTAGAGCAAGAGGTTATTAAAACAAAAGAATCAGAGGCTAAACTATTTATTGCCGCAACACATGATTCATTAACGGAGCTGCCTAATAGACTTCTATTTATGGATAGATTGGAAGTTGTGCTTGATGATCTTCGCCGCACAGGGCTCCATTGTGCTATTGCGTTTATTGACTTGGATAATTTCAAGTGCGTTAACGACAGCTATGGGCATCATAAGGGTGATGAACTATTAAGGTTGACGGCTCAGCGTCTAAAAAATGAAATAAGAGCATCCTCTACGATAGCTAGATATGGTGGCGATGAGTTCGTATTTCTTGGAAGAAATATAGATGAATCTGAAGCTGCAAGTCTCTCATTGAGATTAATAGATGCGGTTAAGGAGGCTTCTAATGAGTTAAAAATAGAGCCTCAAGTCACAGCAACCATAGGGATAGTGCTAGTTAAAAGTATGGAAGGTCTTAATGCGCAAAGAGTGATCTCCATTGCGGACAAGTTGATGTATGACCGTAAAGCCACGGGTAAAGGCGGCTTTACGATTGACGTCGTAAACAATCCACTCAACCGAAACAGATTAGATGTTGCAGAGTGAGCTACCAGTAATAAACATGAGGCTTGTGATTACCAAGGCTAAAATGCATATCACTATAATCTCTGCCATTTCTTACTAATCGGCAAAGGTGTCGGTCTTTAGCCCTTCTTGGACGGTTCATGAATAAATTCACGTGCCATGTTGGTGTATTATCATAGCGTGCAGCATGCTTTCCGCGGTATTTGTGAATTGGCCGACCGTTATCATCACGGTCTTTGGCTTTGTTAAATGTGGACATGTGTGTCTCCTAGGTTAAGTTACCTAAAAGAGCGCAAATCTCCTCATGTGTATCTTCATGGTGTCTCCTTAAGGGGTAAGATCGCCATCTTGTTCGTTCACAATTTCTAGAATGGCGTTAACCCTGTCTTGAACATCAGCAACTGGCACAAGCTTTCCATCAAGTTGCCCGTAAACATCATCAAATGGAAGGCCTTGAGTATTGGATGGGAATGACATATCCCCATCTGTCCATCCATTACCACGTTTGATGAAGACGTAACCGTCATTGGTTTTAAACGCTTCAGGACCTTTAGCCTCAGCCTGTTCTAAAGTCTCCATGGCTGGAATAAACTCTTTCTTAAAGTTTTCAAGATGATCCGTATCAATACCCATTTCAAGTAATGCATCTCCGTAGCGCTTATTTTCAAGATGCGCCATTACCTCATCGGTGCAAAGGAAAAGCATATTATCAAGGTCTTCCCGCACTTTAAGCTTATAGAAAGGCTTCATGAAAGAATCTGTTTGAATATCAGTGACAGTCCTAAGGAAAATCTCTTTAAGGTCCGTTGCAGGTTGATTTAACTCAAGTATTCCTTTAGCGGTCCTTTCGTATTCCTCAATCCAGCTTCCAAGAATTTCATTAGAGCTCCACCCATCGGATTTAAACTTATCTAGAGCGAGATGCCATTTGTTCTCGGCTGCTTGCCATGCCTTAGCGTCAGCTTCAGTCATTGTTTCCCAAACATCGGAAGGGTGTGCTGGTAGCTCTTCTCTTGTACGTGACATGACAATTACCCATTTGTTAGCCATATAGAACTAATTATAACAAATATTAAATATCATTTGAAGTTTTAAGGGGTTGGAAAACAAAGATATGGCACTGCAAGTGCCACCTTGTGACACTTTGTGCAGGGAAATACAGAAAGAAAATAAATCAATTAACCTATAAGCACGAAATATATGACAGGGGCGTAAGCGTGATTAAATACATTAAAAAAATAGTTGAGTATGCAGTTTTTTGCATGGGGCTAATGGCATTCTTGGTCTGGCCCGCTTATGTAGGGTGGTCAGTGTTTAATGACATGCAGAGCCTTGCCCCTGTCATGACGTTGATTACAGGCTTGGTATTGTCATTGGGGATATCTTTTAAAAATCGTCCTTTTATGGCCGCATATATCAGTTTAATGAACTGGGTCTATGGTGGCAAGGTAGATAATAAGTGTGGTTTCGAGCTTTACATGCTTGCGTTATGGACAATCGCTTATAGTGCTGGGATATGTCTGATGCAAGGTCTGGCATTCTGTATCAGCGCATTAGTTGGCTAAGAGGAAATAAGCCAGATGCAAATCTTTTTAAGAGAAAAAAACCGGCCTATGCCGGTTTTTTAAATTCACTCTGCATTACCAATAAGCGCGGAAAGCCCCTTCCTTCAGGTGGGGGGAGGATGTCAAAGCCCGGGTTGTGCTAGCTCCCTATCCTTCTTTGGAGCCTTGAATTCGGATTCAAATGCTACCCAATCAACGGGTTGTTCATTATCGTGTGCTTCAATAAAATCCCCATAGGAGCTTACGGATAAACGATTTCTATCCATATCGAAAACAATGGATGGCGTGTAGCTATCGCCAGAATTGAGATACTCCGCATTATATTCGCTGATGCTTTCAACACCGTGACACTCAAGTAAATCATTCAATGCGCACTTAACCAGATCTATGTGGCTAGGCTCATGGAATGATTGCCTAATCAAATGATCGGCGCGCTCTGACACCTCTGCAGGGTCAATGGTGCCTGTAAGCACCCCTTTAACTTTGCTCACAGTTTCATCATCAAGCTCAAAGTAAGCTTCTATTTCCGCACAGGCGCGATCGAGTGGTAAAGGCGCTAGTAGCTCTTCAGCCTTTTGAAAGGCGAAAGTCTTAAAGCAGCCTGAAAAGTCAGGATCGCCATAGTATTCACGGACTGACTCTTGTACACGATTAAAGTATGAGGCGAACTTTTCACCGTGCTCTGGTGGAACTTTGTCTTCCGCCACCTTAGTTAGCATTGCATTTTTACACGCTGTGTTGAACTTTATTGCCGTTACTTCAAGTGGTGCGTTCTTAAGCACAGCCTCGCGCAACGCAATTAGAGAATCATCAAATGCTGATTGCAGGGTTCCCAGCGGTCCATAATTTCTTTCTTCGTAGTCATCAATGCGGCCAGTTAAAAAGCTCAGCAGTTCGTTAAGTTTCGAATCTGATAATGTATAACATGACTGCAGATTCTTAGGTAAAACTTCCTGTAGACCCAGACCCATAGGCTCGTAATATTTGTTACCTAAATCTGTTAGTTTGGCGACAAATCTCTCATCCAGTCTCCTGTAGTTTGGATTAGACTCAAGATCATCCTCATCCTCTTCGCCATCACCAATATCGAAGTATTCTTGATCATCAATGAGGTAGCCTTTCATCATAGACTCACATAAATCTTTAACATCCGAATAGTATTTATTTGAGTTAGGATCTGAATAGGTGTTACGCATATAGATAGCGAGGTCACGAAGTTCTTCGATTACATCTGGATTATCATCAGGATCGAGAGAAAAAGGGCTGCTATTACGACCCGTCGTATGGGACGCATTATCAAAATACTGAATTAAACCGCCATTATGCCACTGATTCATAAGATCAATCATATGCCTTGTAAAGGATAATTCCTTACCTAATATCTTCTGCATTGCCTGAGATTTCTCAACAGAGTCTAAAGACTTAGTGTTTGGGTCATTGTAGTAAAGGTTCATAACCTCAACAGCCTGATTGATTTCCATTATATAGGCCTCCAGATGATTGATTTATAATTATAACAGTTTTAAATATAGCTATCTATCGATTTAGCCCTTGGCATTCATTTTCATTGTTATTTGCTAAAAGGTAAATATGTCGTGACTCGCAGAGTTTCTCTACAGCCTCTACCAATTCAGGATTGATGGCTAATTGATCAGCAAGAATATCTAAAAGACCTTCATCATGCAGAGGTTTAAAAAAATTCTCCCAGTTTCGCTTAATTAGCTCTCCTGTTTGCTTGCGAACCTCAAAAGACGTATTTGGACCATGTGCATTTGCACTAAAATCACAATCCAATACATGCAGAGCACCCCCAATCTCACCTAGCTCCTCTAATATACGTTTTGGTAGCAAAGCCTCGTAAGAGGCTGATTTAACTTGTTCTTGCATGCGTTGCATTTTTTCATGGAGCGCATCACTGCCAAATGCAATTGGAGGCAACATTTCGAACTCAGGACCATAGTCATCGACAGCTTCTAGTAAATGACGCTCAACCGCGGCGGTGCTACAAAACTCACCAAAGCTCATGTCATCAAGACTGTCTTTTTTATCAAAGAATTCTGTCGCTTCAGCTAGATGATCATCAATGATTTCCGCAACTTCGTGATAAGAGGAAAGTTCATCGTCGTAGAGAATGGAGCCAGTATGCTCATTATCTACATACACATATTCAATCGCAGAATGCCGAATGTACAGGCACGGCGCTCCGTTATAGGTGGATTCTGCAAAGGATACGGACCAATCAGATTCTAGCGTAAGATCTTCGCCGTCGATATATCCAAAATTCTTACTAATTTCAGCAAACGCTTCAGCGCCTACTTTCTCTTTAAAGTCTTCAGCATCGATATCATCTGCAAACTCAATCATGCGCGAAATATCCTCGCCTTCGGCCGAGACGCAATCCGTAATTAAATTGTATTGTGGCATGTGTGTGATCTCTTTATTTTAATAAAAATTATAACATACTCCCAGATTCCCTCCAAAAGAAATACTTGATCCTTCCTAAGAAATAATTAATATAAGAAAAAATTTAAATATGGAAAGGCATGATTATGGCTGGAACAGGCTTATTAGCTTTATTGGATGATATAACGGTGTTGCTGGATGATATCTCAGCAATGACAAAACTAGCAGGCTCAAAAGTCGGTGGTGTTATTGCTGATGACGTTGCACTGAATGCTGAGCAAGCTACTGGAGTTAAGGCGGAGCGAGAGCTGCCGGTAGTGTGGGCTATTGCAAAGGGCTCAATGTTTAATAAAGTCCTTCTGGTACCCGGCGCTTTAGCGCTGAGTTACTACATCCCTTGGTTGATCATGCCTCTTTTAATGTTGGGCGGGATGTTTCTTTGCTTCGAAGGTGTCGAAAAACTCGCTCATAAATTCCTTCATAGCAAGGAAGAGGATAATGCTCACCATGAAGCACTTGTTAATGCCATCAATGATGAAAGTGTCGATATGGTCGAGTGGGAGCGTAAAAAGATCAAAGGCGCTATACGTACTGACATGATCCTCAGTGGCGAAATCATAATTATCACGTTAGGGGCGATTGCAGGCGCCACCTTTATTGAGCAACTAGGCACTCTAGTCGCCATCTCCATCCTTATTACTGTCGGGGTGTATGGCCTTGTTGCTGGCTTGGTGAAACTGGATGATGTGGGGCTTCATTATATTAATAAGCCAGATACAGCAAAAATGGTTGGGGTGCAGCGCGCTATCGGTCGAAAACTACTGGCATTCGCACCGAAAATGATGAAAACGTTAAGTGTGGTTGGTACTGCAGCAATGTTCATGGTGGGTGGAGGAATTTTGGCTCATGGTGTCCCGGCCATCCATCATGCAATTGAAGCGATCGCCTTAACCATGGCAGATATTCAGACAGTAGGATTTGTTCTTGAGTTTCTTGTCGCTACTTCACTGGAGGCTATTTGCGGCATCGTGGCAGGAGCGGTAGCTGTTGGTGTGTTTGAAGGTGGGTGTAAGTTCTTCGGAAAAGGCAGTGTTGAATCTACGGCATAGAGCTAAGGTATTAAAAAAGCAGGCTTGGCCTGCTTTTTTAATATCTGAATTAAGCTAAATCTGGAATTACTGAATTGATATAGTGAGCAACACTATTTTTTTCAAAGTCTGTAAAGGACCAAGACCCGCCTAGTCTATCCCTTTTCCCGGCCCACACATATGTAAGAGCGGAAACACTGCCATGAGCAGTATCAACCTTCACTTCGTACTCTCCCCCTTCAAATAGATCAAAGAGTGCCTGACTTCCTTGGTCAACGTACCGGAGAAGCATCCCATTCACTGTGGAGTCTTTTTTAGGGACGATAGCTGGATATGGATGGTAATTACTTCTTTCGTCAACACAGAGCCTCTCAAAGCCATTCAGCGTGGCGCTAACCATTGGGAAACGATGTCCGGTCAAGGCTTCAACCAGCTCTGGGCTCATTAAAGTCCCGTAAACAAAAAGCTTTAGTATTTTCTTCGACTGACATAAACCGACTCCTAAAAATCGTAACCTTGGGCATAGCCTACAGAGCGGACATCCACACTTCGACGATCTAAGTGTCCACTGGCAATTAACTCTTCCACCAGTTCTTTTCCTAGTGCTTTATTGTCAGCCGCCTTTGCAAGCAAAGAAATACAGTGGAAGTCATTGTCGTACCAATACTGATTCCCCTTGAAGACAATGCAGTGCTGAGGATCTCGTTCAAAAAGTTGTTTGTGATTCTCAAGAATAAACTGCGCAGCCTGTTTAGGGGTATCGAACATTAATGCTTCTCCATCATGGGCATAAAGAGGCTGAGGCCGGGGCTGGCTTCTGGCTACGAGCACCCTGCTCTCATTGCTGCAATAGTGGGCCCACGCCTTCCCAAAGGTCATTAACTCCATTTCGGGTGTATACCAAAGAGAATCCGTAGGGTGGATGTTGTCAGGTTTATGCTCAGGATTTGGGCCCATTGTATAGCCCATTAATTCCATAATAAGAGTTTGAGCTAGGTATTCTTGAGACATAACCCCTCCATTAAAGGCTGCAGTCGTTATCGTTAGTTAATTCAACTGAAGGCTGTCTGGAGAGCTTAATCTCCGCCTCGTAAGCGCTATTTACCATCCCGTACACTTCATCGACTTCGTAAGGACCAACTTGCCCATCGAATTGCCAGTCATCTAGGGAGGATTTGATAACAATGGGATTTTCAGGGCTTAGTACATGGCCCGACCCATTTAAGAAGTCATGTAGGCCAATCTGCCCACCGGTAATAACAAGTGAACTTTCCTCGAACAAATCACCAAACCGCATTGGATCAATGTCAGCAATAAGGCAAGGAGAAGCATAACCGTTCATATTGTCAATCGTTTCAAAAATCGAATCCATGGAAAGAACTTGTGGTTGATGGGGATTGATTTTGGAATCATCAGCTAATGCCTTTTGCCACTGATCAGAAATATCGCACTCATCTTCTGAGCATAAATCAATGTTGTATTTGGTCTTAACGGCGGATACGTAATCAGAAACTGGAACATTCAGGGCTGTTAAGTAGGCAACGAATGAGTCATCAGGGATGACCATGGTAGATTCGCCTGTCACATGATTGCACTCAACGAGGTTATCCTCCGCATACTTTGAGCCAATTTCAGGCTTAAACATATAAATCATTCTGACCTTGTCGGCATGCTTAAGAACATCAAGGGGAGTTGTCTCATCTTGATCACAGAGTGCTTCCTGATAAAGATTCTTTATAAAATCCTCAACATCAGTTTTATCCAAATGAATGTTTTCTGATTCAAATATCGGTTCGCAGGCTTCAAAAAATGATGCAATGTCAGAATCTTTAAGTTGCCAAGACATAGCTTCGTATGATTGGTCAGGGAACCACTCTTCCTCTTCAAACATATCACCAAGCGCATAGCTCAGCTCCCGTTGAAACAAGTCTGCTCGAGAGAGATTATCTGAATTACCTTCAAGGTTCTTTAGGCTCTCAATAGCAGACTCTATTGATTGGGAAATGACTTTTGTCACATGCTCACCACCAAACCCATTTCGGCCGACTTCGTATCGCTCATAATAACCTTCACTCTTCATTGATTCATACAGCTTGGAGCGAATTTGCTCATAAAATTGATCTGTCGGTGAAGTGCTTAAATCGGGGTCTATCTGAAGATCAATTTCATAAGAATTGCTGTTGGAACCCATATTTAGGGAAAGTGGATAAGAATTCATGAGGTATGACTCTTGTTGTTGTTTTGTTTATTATAACATTAATTAATTTACCGTTAAATTCATTTCTTGCGGATAAGCTTAAGTAAAGGGAGGTAGAGGCATTTAAGGATGGAGTTATATTCACGATCTTCTTTTGCGTACAAGCCCATCCTAAAAACTTCCGGCCTTGACGTTGTGGTGTAAAGAGTTCCAAACAGGTGATCCCAAATTGCTAATTTCATTCCCATATTCTTGTTGTAATGCTTAGGCATGGCACTGTGATGGACTTGGTGCTGAGCAGGGCTAATTAAGAAGTGCTCTATTTTCTTTCCGTAAGACAGCCAGACATGACTATGTCTTAATATGCCGCCCAGTAGATAAAATAGAAAAATAAACATACTGGAGCCAAGGATGGTGAGTTCCTCAAAAGTAAAAGGGATAAATAAGAGCCATAGGCCAACACCTACAGTAGAGCAAGCAAGGATGATAGTCCCATTAACCAAGTAGTCAACAGGATGCATTCGTGCGACAGTAATTGGATTAAGTACTTGAGCCGAATGGTGGACCTTGTGGAACTCCCATAAAAACTTCGATTTATGCATGAGGTAATGTGCAAAAAATAGTGCAAAATCAACAATAACCATCATGTAAATTGAAAATCCAATAGACCAACCAATACTCTCGTTAATCTCTGTGGTGCCGATAAGCCCTCGGAGTTGAATAAACACCAAGGAGCGCTCAAATCCAGCTATTAGCTCCCCTAGCCAATAGGCAATATTAAGTAGTGGCTCCATAAGGGTCGGATAACAGAACACCATGAATAGTTTAATTGGAACAAGGAATCCATAATCAGTGATAGATGACCTATGAAATAGGACTTTGCGTGGAAATATATAGCTTAATAAAGACTTATTTGAGGGAAAGGTTTGCGTGTAAGATAGGTAGTAATAAACCCCACCAGCTAGAAATAATCCGACGATAAAATTCCCCCAGTAAAGGTTTAGACCCGGTATGGAAAAAATGCCGATAACTATGTCTGATAAGGCGTATATTGACTCCATGAATTACCTTTTCATATTTTTACTTGTGCTTTGGGAGATACTCTACGATTGGATTTCTTGCATCCAAGGACCACTCCAATTTTTTAGTGCTCACATTCCAAGCTATAGATTTATCTAAATATTGAACACTCACTTTTTTGTAGTTAGGGGGCACGCCTTTATTGGCTATCCAAGAGCATCTAGTAAGTGTTGAAAAGCCTTCTTTTAGCCACTCTCGCTTGTAAATGATACTAAGCAACAATCCTGTAACTAGTAATGCTAAAGATATAACAACAAGCTGATCATGATTCGATGGGTGCGCCATTAAAGTGGCTACTCCTGCAGCAATGCCTGACGAAGAGAAAAAAACAATTAACAATGCTAGAAAAAACTTACTATGGGGGTACTGCTTGAAAAGTGACACGCCTTAAAACCAACCTTAAATAATGATGCCTTATCATAGCGATAGCAGGCACAAAGTTAAAGTTTAATTTCATTATATTAATTGTTTAATTTTTAAAATAAGTATGCTTATAATAAATTAACAATAACAAGCAGGAGCTTTTTATGAAGAATGCATTTATTTGTTATGTTAGCGATACCGCTGGGCTATATCTTGTTAAGTCATTTAAGCTTCATGCTGCAAGCCCCTATCTCGCCAAAAGAGCTGTGCTTAAGGCGTTCAGATCCCACAATCTTCATTTTTCTAATCTCCGCTTTACTATGTTTCCCGCCCATCAAATGAAAGGTATTTCAAAAGACAAGGGTCCTCTTGGTAACAAAATTGCCAAAGAGCTTAATAGGATGGGGTTCGCCACTTTCTTAAATTGAAGGGCCTTCTTCCTCATTTTCTAGAGAGTGCTGGCGTTGCCGTTCAGCCAACCGAATTACACCTTCAATAAAACGAGGGGTCGCCTGCACCTTATTTAGCGCCCCCTTATCAGGATGTGTATATCCCCCTTCCATAATCATGTCCTTGAGACATTCTTCTGGAGTATCACGTGTTTGGTGTCCATAAAACCCGTCAGCATCGAACTCTGAATAACGGTATCGGCCGGGCTCACTGGCATCAGGTAAAACAAAAGCCCATTGCTCTGAATTGGGGCGTTTCATTTCGAATCCCAAAAATTCCCCACCTGTAAGAGTAATCACATCTTCAAGAATATTCTGTTTTGATATAATTTTAATCCTCCCCTTAGCTCTCAAGGCTAAAGGTCCACATTCAGAATCTTCAAAGAAGAAGACGACATCGTCAAAAAATTCTTGAATATCAGCCCTGAGATCAGGCCGAATTCTCCTGAGATCCTTATAGGCTTTAAAATAAGTATCGTCCCCCATCTTAATCGCAGCAGACAAAACAGCATGAGTATGATGTCCTTTAAGGCTGTCGACCTTATAGTCCAGCTTCTGAAGAATTTGCGTGACTTCGGGGCATGGTATATAGCTTGCTGTAGACATGTAAGTACGCCTTGATTGGTGATTACTGTTATTATAACATTAATCCTAAAGCATTTAATCATAATTAGGCATAAGAATGGATAAGCCAGCAATTCGACATTACCCTGAAGCTGCGAGAAACAACAATAGCATTACAAAGCGCTTTTGTGGTGAGTTTACAGAGTCCAAAAAGGGTACGCGAATCTTGATACTGGAGGCTCGCCCTGAACTAATAAAAGAGCTTGGATACAAGTATAAGGGAATTGTTAGCAACACACTAAATACTATAACTCATGATGGTATGCCTTATAACCTAGATAGCAATTTTTTGTCCGGGAATGATTTTGATGCGATTTATGCTCATCTTGATAATCAGAGGATGTGCTACATCCAAGCGATACAAGATTTGCATCAAAAGCTTAGTCCCGATGAGTCTTCTCTTTCAATAGACTAGTTTACTTCATCCACTTTCTCATTATAATATTGTCATAAATTAGCAATTAAGGACGTTTTGTGTCTTTTAAAAAAATTAATGGAACCATGATCGGGTTGGCATTTTATGTCATTCTTTTTTTGATTATGTATCTATTTGCAACTTTTGTTAGTCCCACGTTGGTGCAAAGCTTTGACTATGAAGGCAAGGTGCCATCAACTTTAACTGAATCTGTGCACTTGCAAAAATTATCTGTCGGAGGGGATTCAGCTGAGATTGCAGTGGCAACTTCATTTAAACTTGATCAAAATAAGGCTCGAATTAACCGCAACACCTACATAATAGAGACAGATCCTAAAGAGCTTGAGGCCTACCCCTTTAAGCTGCGTGTAACTAATGGCAGTGTTACTTATGAGCTAACCAATGCGCAGATTAAGGCAGGTAAGATCAGTAAAGACTCTACGGAAAATCTGATTGAAAAAACAATACTCCCGCGCATTGTTCGAGAAGCGCGTAAGAAGAAAAAAACTAAGAAAATAGAGATTGCTCAAACTGCGGTATCGGAGGCTGAGAAGAAAGATAATATTTCATCGTTTTCCGAATCAGATAGCTCCCTTAACATTAAAGAAAATGAGTGAAATATTGGGATGACGGTAGAGTTGGTGTCTACGCTTTATGGCTATTGAGAGATGGCATTGCTGTCACTAATAATACTTAAAGAAAGTTGAATGCATGAGTTATCCACGTCATCTGTGAGTAACATTGTGGGTTACTTGCGATTTAGTGCCTTACTTCACTAGCCCTACTGGCGCTAAGCCAATTACTCAATATTTAACCACTAGTCCACTCTTGTCTGGTGCTGACTAGATAAACCCTTGTCTATCTAGTCAATATCATTAATACATACTGTAGTCGGGTTATTGATTCCAACTTTATGCTGCAATTATCACGCACTCATTTACCGAACTGATCAATAGATTCTGCAAGCAAGTAATCTGATCATCACTTACTTTACCCTGCTCAAAGTCAAAGTCATGAAGGGAGGAGAATGCTAAATTTCCTTTAACTAATTCCTCATTATTGACATGTAAATTTTCAATTAACTTATAGCAATCAAACCAGTCACCTTTTGACTCACGAAGGGCTTGTTCATGCCTTTGAGCTATAGTGTTATTCAACTGATAGTAATGATTGTTGTTTAGTAGAAAGAGTTCTCTGTAAGGAAGTCCTAGCCCTTCCTGCTCGTACATAGGTAGATCCTCGGAAGGAGGGATTTCGACAACACGCCTCACTACATCAAATTCGATCCTAACTTCCAAAGTGCTTTTAGGATCAATATCGTAAGCTTTGATCGCATTTTCAAAACCTCTAATTACATTATCTGTTATAGAGGTGTAGTTATCGACTGTCTTTGATTTAGATAAGTAATCACCCACTTGCTGGTTCTTGTGAAACAGGCCTACTCTGCAATTTAGAACATATTGCCATCTAAAATCACCATTAACTTTATGCCAGCGGGAGGGTCTGCTTTCTGAGATAAAGCCCTTATCAGAAGCATTAGAGCCTAAAAGGTAAGTCATGATTCCGAATTCAATAGCTGGCATATTGCTGGAGCATCTCGACTCGTAGCGCCAATCACCCTCTGGTTGCTTGAGTTTTATTTGATTCATCCATCATTCCTCCGTTTAGAAATAAGTAAATTCGCCTGATCGATCAATTCCTTTCCGTTTACTGAGTTATAACCGCCATTTGGATCAAGAATAAACAAAAGCTCTGACAAAGCTATTTCAAGTGCGTCCCTGTAATTAAGGAATTCTTGGATTTGGTGGTCAGTCACTTCGTTGGATGCGGGAAGGTATTCTAGCTGGGATGACTTGCAAGCTCTAAGCTGTCTAACTATCTCGATTGCCAAGTGCAGCTCTAATTCTTTTTCATAACTCCAAGGTGAGTCTGCTGCCTCCTTGGAATTGTCCGCCATAATTCTAGATGCCTCGTTACGCATAAGCTCTGCACAGGAATTTAAAGTACGGCTCACAAGAACATTGGTTTCACTGAGATTGATGGCCAGAGCCTGTTCTGTAGCCTCAGCATAATAGTTAAGTGCGGCAGCGACTACATGTTGAATTTTTTTTACTTCAGGATCATTAAATTGAACTTCAGTCATTTGATGTCCGCGCTCACCAGATCTTGATGCTATGTTAATGACTGCCTCAACCACGTCAGGGATGGATTTATGCTTAGTGTTAAGGTCATTTAAGGGGGTGATCCCTTCTGTTAAATTAAGGGTGCGAGAAGAGCATATACTGTCGATATATTCACTTGCTGACAGCTTTGAATCAGCAGTCCAACCATGCTTACAGGCGAGAGAATGAAGTTCAGTCAATGACATTATTATTATCCGAAAGCTCAACACGGATACTATAACACTAATTAAATAAAAAGCCACTAAATATAGCGGCTTTTTAAGTCATAATTATGGTTAGCGTTCTAAAGATGTCTGATTAGGTTCTTTAGCTGACATCAGTTTCATTAGGGTGTCCCTTACCTTCATGTCGCCTTCTGATAGGTAGTTTGCTGCATAAACAGACAACGCTTTTGAGGCCTGCTGAATCTTACCAAGGGTGGCATCCCAGTTTGAGCTGATAACTGTAGCTAGAGCTGTAGATCGCTCTGTACCTTCCAGCTCCTTCAGGCTGCTGACCTGCTCTTTAATATCTGAAAGCAAGGCTATAGTGGCAGACGGCTTATAATCACCTTCTGCGGCACATTGGATATGATTAAGTAGATTCATTTCATAGTTCGACATTCCGTCATAATTCTGATCAGATGGCGTTACGTAAGGGAGTACATCCTTGTAGTCATCAGCGAGGTGACTAATAGCTAAATCCTGTTCCATTCCGACCATAAGATCGAATTCCGGTTCCATAGCGACCAGATCTGGCTGGCTTGTATAGTGTTCATGCGCGATCCAGTGGAAATTATCAGCTTGTGAAAATCGTTCAATTTCAGAGGCGAGTTCGGCTGCTTTTTTGAACACTGTAAGACCTGATTTATCGAGTTCTTCACTGCCATTGCTGTGCAATGTTTTCAGCTGTTCAATGTCCAGTGTCTCGAGTATGTAGCGCTCGCCGGGCTCAGAGCCTGTCGCATAGATAAGCTTGCTGTCAGGCAGCACTCTCAAAGAGTCCGAAGGCTTAACCTCGCCTCTTACATCGACAAAGACACCACCTGCGGGAGACTCAACAATATCGCACTCCACAAAGCGGTTCATTTCGCGCAGAGCGGCTTTAAGTTCCTTATCCGTAATTTCTACAGTATACCGAGGGCTTGCAAGGGCCATATTGCTCTCAATATCCTCAAGCTCTGCATGAAAATCATAGATATCATTAAAGTCTAAGTCTGAGTAATCTACAGAGCCGAATATGCCTTCATCTTTAAGAAATTGAGCATGGCTATCTGGCAGGTCTTCGCCCTTATTCGCAAAATAGGAATCCAGCATAGATTTAACAATATCAGGATGTTTAGGCTTAAAGGTATGTAAGAATTCAGCCTGCCACTGATTGTATCGAGCGTTAACCTCCTCAATCTGCCCTTGGAACTGCTCAACAGGCTTAAGACGACCACGCGCCATTAAAGCATTCAGTGCTACACCACCTTCATCTGTGGCTAAACTAAAAGATACCCCTTTAGCTGCCTGATCTGGGAAATGATTTGCAACTTCGCCTAGCAGCGCATTCATGATGCCCTGTTGCTTGTGTTTTGATTCCATATAATGCACTTCAAGCTTATCATCATAAGACACGAGATCAATGTGTCCTACAACCTCGCCATCCCTGTAAGCTGAAATGGTGAAGTTGGATTGTCCTGAATAGGCTGCAGTATTCTCAGTGGTAAATTCCATAGCAATATATTCCTAATGCCTTTTTGTAAATTATAACAGTTATAATTTAATAATTAAATTAATAAATCCCTACAAGGGTTAGAACACCCACTATAACTGTGCAGAACAAAGTGGAGCAAAATAGCAATAAAGAATACAGTGCAAGCTTGGAATTAATTTCAGGCGAACCCTCGTAGTCTAATGAATGCATCGCATATAAGCTGAGGCACGCCACAGTGAATCCGATTGTAAAGCTGGGTTGATACGTCATCGTAATGACAATAGGAGCCAGCAAAGGTGTTAGGATTAGAAGCATAGAAAACAACATCAATGCGGTAAAGAAAGCATCACCTTGATATTCTATCGGGGTTCGGCCAAAGTCCCTACCCATCCCATACCAGTAACGGCCACGTAAGCGATACGCAGGTGGCTGTGGCCTATATTTTCCTGTTCCTCGTGAGAGCTGATCTTCTTCGGTAGGTTGTCGCATAAAACTCTCCAGTAAAAAGCCCCCTTAAGGGGGCTAGAACAAAACAGGGTGATAATTAGGAGTCTTGATTCTCTAATTTTGGTGTCGACTCCACCACTTCAATTGGAATTGATTTGGGCTTCGCTTCTTCCGGAATATTACGTTCCAGATTAATTGTCAGGATGCCGTCCTGCATCCCAGCTCCAGTTACTTCGATATGCTCGTACAATGGGAACTGTCGCTTAAAAGCACGCTTTGCGATGCCTTGATGGATGTATTTAGGTGCTTCCGCGCCATCGGGCTTTGTAATCTTGCCCTCGACATTAAGGATGTTTTTCTCAACGAAAATATTAATATCTGACTGGGAGAACCCTGCTACAGCGATACAGATTGCAAATTTATCATCCGAGAGAGCGACTAAGTCATACGGTGGGTATTTGACCTCTTTTTGCCCTTCTGCAAGTTGGTGAGCATGGGTAAGCATGTCATGCAGGCCAATGACGTTAGGTAGCACAGAAGACAGGTCAGTGAGTGAGAAAGTACGTTGATTCATAAGATATTTCCTTCTATTAAGCAAAATATGTAATTGTTAATCATCACCCCGAAGCGGTGAAGTAAGTCCAGCATTGCTGCGACTTAGTAATAATATAACGTCTATTAAATACAATTTCAACCCCACTGCTCTTTTAAGTATATTTTTTTCGTGTACACTCCAGATCAATTTCATATAAAAAAGAAAAATTAATCTATGTTAACTCGGTACCAGTCCTTTGACTTCGTTGAAAAGTTTGTCGCTATAGGATATTGCTTCACAGTGATTGTGATTTTAATAACGCATCAGTATGGCAGCTTGGCTATGACCTCTATAGCTGCAGTAACACTTATCATTAGTATAGCCTTGCTATGGTCAAAAGACTCATATAGTAACCATATCTTTCAGCTGTCACTTGCAATAAGTGTATGGGTTATATTGGTGCTTAATTTATTAAGGTCGAGTTCTGGCATGGGGCTTCTACCACTCGCCCCAACATTAATAACAGGTGTGGGAATTTTTACTATAAGTAAGCTTAGCCTTACAGAATGGAAGAAATTGCTTATTGAGGATGGGAAAATTAGTTAATTCTGTGTATATTAAACTTGAAAAGTCGATGTAGATGCCCCTCCCAGAGGGGCTGATACATTTAGTTAAGAGAGCAGACTTGATCAACTTCCTTCGAAAGTTTATTTACTTGGCTTATAAATAGGAACTCCCATTTATCTAAATGCTCACCTACAGTATCTTTTACAACATCATCCTCGCATACTTCATATTCAGATCCATTGATTGTATTAGCGAGATCAAGTAGGAAGTTGCTAGGAGCATCTGTAGAGCTCGGTGAGGACAGGGGTCCACCCAGCACTATGCCGTCAGTATCTTGATATACTTCATCTTCTACTGAATGTGCTTGCGGGTTTGTTAGGTGTTGATTTGCCAAATAAGATGCATCGAGTGTAATTTCAGCCTGAGTCTTGCCCTCAAAAGCTGCCGCATCGCCTGCCATGTAAGCGGAAGCTCCCGCATTGCCGGAATTCCGAGATTTTTCGCACATCTTATTAAAATCGTGCTCTGTTGCAATGAAGTGCAATTTAAATAATGGGTTTTCTTCTTTTGGGCATGGCAAGTAGTTGGCAGCCACTCTAAATGGTTTCTTTTGCTCTTCAAGTACATGGTTTACATGATCCGTTACGGATTCTGCGATTGAGTACCCTACTTCCTCATCGTGATGAAAGTCTGACATGCAAAAACTCCTCTAATTTTATTATTATTATAACAAATATCAAAACAAGAATACACTTCTCGCTTCTCTTGTAATAAAAATTTAAGTCCGTATAATCCATTGCGCGAAAGTTACACCCTTGGTTAAAGGATTAACCAAGAGCCTCTAGCCTCTCCGTCGTTTCACGTGAAAGGCTACCTAAGTTTATTTGTAGCATTGCCACCATGCCCTAGCAGGGTAGCCGCTATTACAGATTAGTAAGTGATAGTATCCGCCGCTTTTGTAAATAGAATATCTTTCACCAATCCTTGAGGTGCCTGTACCTAGCAGATCGCAATTGACCCATGAGCTTTCAACAAGACGGGTAGTTTTACAGCCACGACTACGAGGGTAAAAGAAGCCTGACTTATAGTCCGTTAGTGTAAATCCTCCCGGTTTCTTCCATTTACCACTAACACATGATAGTACTTCTCCATTGGATTTAGTTGCAATGCGTCCATTCGGAGAACATGACCTACCCTCTGTAGCTCGAGATCTAATGGTCAAATCACCCTCCAAGGAATCTATCGTTGAGTTCCCCTCTACAATTAAGTTCCCCTTGAGATTGGCCTCTCCTTGACTCTTAAGGTAACCTGTAACCGTTAAGTTCTTCTGAGCAAATAGGTTGTTGCTTATAATAGCATCTTGCTTAACTTCTAGGTTGCCATCCAGTTTAGTTGTCTCAGCAATCTTTAGCATACCCAAGCCAATAATATCATCTGCCACACGCGTTTCACCTTGTGTATGTGCACTACCATCTACTCTTAGATTTCCGTTTGAGCTAATATCCGAGTGGCTTATCGCCTCTCCATTGGTGGTAATTGCCCCATTAACATTCACGCCATCATAAACGAATATATCCTTATTTGTTTCAATGTATTCATGTGCATGAGCATCGTTTAGAACTGAGCTATTCCCGGATATATTCATGTTAGACCCCGCATGAATATCATTGAGGGCTACCGCATTACCTTTTGCATAAGCCGTTCCTTTTACTAGAATGTCTTGATGTGAATGTATATTGCCAACGGCATGAATTGATTGATCTGCCTCAATAACACCATCTGAATTAAAGTCTCCTGATATATTCACATCATCTTGAATGAGAAGTTGCCCATGTATCTCAGTATCAAAGTTAACAACAAGATCACCCGTCAAGATCGATCCATCCCCTAGGATTAGGCTTTCACCATCTAGGGCGCTTACCCGATATACATTCTCCAATGTCCTTTTTTCATCATCGGTATTCTCAAAATTAATGCTACCTTGCATGGTATTTGAACCATCCCTATAGAGCCAAACATCCTCCAAGATAGGTGCACTATGCGCATTGATAGTGATTTGGGCGGTAGATGGATCTGAGGATATACTCCCGAGAGATGAGGATGCTGGTGAAAACAATGTTGAATTCCCACCTGCAGCAATAGCTGCAATTCCTGCAAGATCTGGTCGAGCCTCTCCCGAGTCTGTCTGATATGGAGTAGATTCTGATCTAATTGAAACAATGGCCCTTCCGGTCGAATCAATGCTCGTTGAAATGACGGAGTTAAAGGACAGGTCGCCGGGGATATGGGTTTCTTCAAAGCTGCAAGGTAAGTGTGGCTTATCGGCTGAACCTCCACATGAGGAGTCTTTAAGCCAATCCAAGCCTACATTGGTACTGCTCTTAATGATGGAAGGGTCTTTTGCGGCAGACATGGCAAAAGACTTAAGGGCATTATGATATTGGAAAAGCATTTGGCCTGCACTTTTTGCATTTCCCTGCCTTAAGTCGTGGCGTATGCTTATTGATGAAAGCACTATTGCTGTAGAAATTATGGAAAGAACCACCAAAATTTCAACAAATGTAAAACCGTATTCTTTATGTTTCATTTATTAAATCCAATATTAAAAGTAATGAGACTTGGTTTATTTGAAGCACTGCCACCACCAGCGACCTCTCCAATCTCCCCTGCAGCCGCGCATATAGTAATCTCCATTGCTATTTTTATAGATCCGTGCGTGCTCCCATCGCCCCAAGCCACCTGTGCCTGTTAGACTGCAAATGGCATACGATTTATCTGCAATGCGAGATGTCTTGCAAGACTTCCTACTGGGAGCGAGCACGCCACTTTTTGTCTGCGACACAATAAAGTCCCCCATTTTCTTCCACTTGCCATTTGCGCAAGATAAAAGCTCTCCGACACTGTCTGTCGCAATTCTGCCATTAGGGCTACAGCCCCTGCCTACGGTACCGCGTGGTGCGACTTGCAAATCTCCGCTCAAAGTATTGAAAGTAGATTTTCCATCCACTTTCACATCTTGATTAAATTCGGCATCCCTTTTTGCATGCAGGTTGCCATTAACGAAAACATTATTTCCTACCGAAGTGTTGCCGCCTATGGTTGCGAGTCCAGAAACTGCAAGATTATCATCAAGAATGGAGTCGCTCGAAATAACAATCCCTTTGGCGCCAATAATATCAAGACCTGACTCAACCGTTCCTTTTACAGTAGCGCTGTTTGCGGCACGCATATTATCCAGCGCTGTTATTTCACCTTTGGCTGCAAAATAACTTTGAGTAGAAATATCTCCAGATACATGAAGTTCTCCACGAGTTGAAATACCTTTTCCGGCTGACATGTTGGCAGATACATCCAGAGCGCCATCAATATTCGTATTCTGACCTGATGATGTATTTTGGCCTGAGGTGATATTGCCATCCATATCAGCGGATTTAGCTATACTAATAGAGCCGTCAGATATGAAACTTGAATCGGAAGAAATGTTAGATTTGGTGTGAATATCACCTTTGGAATGGATTAATCCGGCGACACTAATATCGCCATGAGTTTCTAAGTCATTTTGAACAAGAAGGCTGCCGTATATTGAAGTGTCATAATCCACGACTAAATTACCCGATAAGGATGCGTCGCCAAATATTAAGTTCCTACTATTTTTGGGTAGAATTTTGGAAACATTCGTTAGGTTCCGGTCTTCGTTATTAGTATTCGAAAATGTGATAGAGGCATCCATAGGCGTGGTACCATCGGTTCTCAACCAAACATCTGACGACAACGGTGTATTCGAGGCGGTCATACTAATTGTCGCAGTCTTTGGATTAGATGATAAATCCCCAAGAGACTGGGATATTGGAGTCAGTATTGAGCTATTACCACTAGCCGTGATGGCGGCTAGTCCTGCGAGGTCCGGCCTAGCAAGGCCATCTTTTGAGATGTATGGGCTAGTCTCGGAATTGATTGTTATTATAGTATCGCCGTTAGAATTATTGGATGTTGAAACATTTGCTTTATAGTTTAATCCGCCGAACGGAAAATTCTCTTGAAAAGAGCACGGAAGATAGGCTTGATCTGCTGTCCCGCCGCAGCCAGTATCCTTTAGCCATTTGACCCCTGTATGTGATCCAGTTGAGATCGAGGATGGATCAACCGATGCTCTTAGGGCATACGCCTTTAGAGCATTGTGATATTGGAACAATTGTTGGCCGACAGACCTTGCTTGATCAACCTTATCTGCATGAGATTGTTGCTGGGCATAAAAGGCCACCCCGATGCTAACTATCGCCAACATTACAACAATTTCAATAAGTGTAAATCCAGTTTCCATTTTTTTCATTGCATTTGGTACCTAAAATTGATCGTGCTCTACTTCAAGCATTTGTAATAAGCTGTGCCGGTCCATCCACCACGGCAGCCCCGGATATAGAAGCTTCCGCCACTTTTATATATGAAGATGTACTCCCTTTCGGCCACTCGAGCATGTCCTGTAAAGGTACACATTTGATATGAGCTATCTGCAATACGCCTACTACTACAGCCTTCATGGGGCGGCGTAAAGGAGCCTGAGATTATTTTATTTGGCTGTAAAGAGGCTACTCTTTTCCACTTCCCTGAGACGCAGCTTAATAAGTTTCCTGCAGAGTCGGTGCCGATCCTACCTATAGGGCTGCAACCACCCCCCGAACTGACTCGTGTTCTAATTGTCAGGTTGCCATCAAGTTCATCAGTCTTTACTGCTTTGCTGAAGGTGGAGTTTCCACTAATTTTGGTTTCGCCGTCCACGGTCAGTCTGCCAAGAATACTTAGATCCATGTTAGCCAATACGTCACTTTGTAGGGAAACGTTATTGCGAGCAAAAAGTCTGCCCTTCAATATAGAATCCCCGGATATTTCTAATCCCTTCGCACCGATAATATCGTCTTGCGCCTCAAGCGTGCCACCTACTTCTAAGTTTTCACCAACCTCTATGTTAGTGCCTGCAATAATGTCACCGTCTGCATGAATGGCGTCGCCATATATTCCGTTGTCAGCATGTAAAGAGCCGCCTGATACTAAATTTTGCCCTACTGTAATATCCTCTCTGACGAAGATATTTTTCCCCGCAGTCAGATCATTGTCAACCACTAAGTCTTTTTGAGCTGACATGCTTAATCCTACGGTTATATCATTTCCTGAATCTAGATCTATTGATGCAGTTAAATCTCCATCTGCACTAATATTACCCTCAGAAGTAATTGAGCCATCGGCGTAAATAGAGCCTAATGTGTAACTATCCCCCTGAACGTTCAGGTTGTCTTGGACTTGGAGTTTTCCAAAAATTTCAGTGTCGTACTCTGAGATAAATTTGCCGGAAAGAATGCCGCCCCCGAGAATTAATGACCCTCCATCTTCTGCAGTAATTCGATTAACTCCATTTAGGTTTCTTTCTTCGTCATTGGGGCTTGAGAATCGAATCTTGCCTTCCATAGGGTTGCTTCCATCGACCTTAAGCCAAACGCTTTGTGCGACGGGTGAGTTATATGCCGTCATGGTTATTTTGGCAGTAGAAGGATCGCTCGAGATATTTCCAAACGATGCTGAAACTGGGGTAAATAATGAACTTTGACCGCTAGCTGAAATTGCTGCGACACCTGCTAAATCACCCCTTGGAATTCCCCCGTATGTAAAAGGTGTTGTGTTCGAGGTTATGCTGATGAGCTCCTCCCCCGCCGGGGTTGTTGCTGTTGAGACTGTAGCCTCGAAGGATAGCTTTCCAAAAGGGGTAATTTCTTGAAAGTCACATCGTAAGAAGGAGGTGCTTGCAGTTCCACCGCAGCTACTGTCTTTTAACCAATCAACACCTGTAAATGTGCCTGTAGCAATACCAGTTGGATTAAGTGATTTGCTTATTGCGTATGACTTGATTGCATTATGGTATTCAAATAATTGCTTTCCAGTGACTTTAGCTAGTGCCATGCGCATTTGGTGCTGCTCATGTTGCACGAACAATAAAACACCTATAGCCATAATGGCGAGTGACATTATCAATTCAATTAGGGAAAAGCCCTTTTGCTGGTTCAACATACGTAAGTCTAGGTTATTTATTATTTTCTACTATAATATAGCAAGTCGCTGATCAATGCCATACTGAACACGTCACAATTGAATTGAATATAAATGCCACTGGCAATTAGCCGATTAAAATAGCTCAGCTAACTCGATTTGGCACCTTAAGTGCCATCACATATCCCTTTTAAGGCATTCACAATCAATAATTATTCCTTATAATAAGGTAACCTTAAAAATACCTATAAAGGAAATGCTTTATGCAACTTTCAACCTTGCTAAACCGAGGGGCGTTTATCTTATTCCTCAGCGTGTGCTTCATTAATGCGTTCGTCGATGTAGGGCATAAAGCCCTTATTCAAAGTGCGATTTTTAAGGCTTATGACGGTGATATGCAGATCATCCTGACTGCGGTCATTAATGGATTGATCTTATTGCCTTTTATTCTCTTGTTCTGGCCAGCGGGAAGTCTGGGTGATCGCTATCCAAAGAATCAGACCCTTAAATGGTCAGCGTTGGCTGCGGTGGGTATTACTGCAGGCATTACTGTAAGCTACATGCTCGGAAATTTCTGGCTCTCCTTTGGGTTAACGTTCTTATTGGCTGCCCAGAGCGCCCTCTACTCCCCAGCTAAGTATGGTTACATTAGAGAGTTGCTTGGTCAGGATCAATTATCCCGTGGTAACGGTGCTGTTCAGGCCGTGACGACCATCGCGATATTGCTAGGCCTTGCAGCCTTTGCGGCTTTATATGAATGGCGTATTGGTGGTGTAGAGTCCTTATCAACATCGGAAAGCCTGAAAACCATGGTTCCAATGGGTCTTCTAATGGTTGGTTTGAGCGTAATTGAGTGGATTGCGGCCTGCAAATTGCCGGACGTTCAGCCGGTTGCAGATAACAAGCCTCATGATCGTCAAGGTGTTTTCAAACCTGTCACTCAAAAGGCGGCGATTCTTTGGTCTGTTTTGGGTCTAACAGCGTTCTGGTCGGTAAGTCAGCTGATCGTCGCAGTATACCCGTCCTATATTGAGCAGACATACGGCATGCATAATACTGCCATAATACAAATGATCATGGCGCTAGCAGGATTAGGTATTGTAGTGGGTTCTGTGATTGTCAGTAGAACGGCTAAGCATCACATTGAGACAGGCTTTATCCCGATTGGTGCGCTTGGCTTCTGTGCGTCATTGGTTTACCTACCGGGTGCAGAATCAGTACTGACCCAAGGCCTCGCATTCTTCTTTATGGGCGTGAGTGGCGCATGGTTGATTGTACCTTTTAACGCGCTGATCCAGTTCCACTCTGATGATCACGAAGCAGGTCAGGTGCTTGCAAGCAATAACTTAGTGCAAAATATCGGTATGGTGACAGCCCTTGGTTTAACGGTTGGTGCAGCAATGCTGTCATGGTCAGCTGAGTATCTGATTTATGCGGGTGCAGTAGTTGCCTTAATTACATGTGCTAAAGCCGTTATTACGTTACCTCATGCCTTATTGCGGTTTGTGATCGGTGTTCTTATGCGCCAGCGCTACAAGTTAATTGTCGATGGGTTCGAGCACATGCCGCGGGAAGGTGGTCTACTGCTGGTCGGAAACCACATTTCGTGGATCGACTGGGCCCTCATCCAGCTTTCCACGCCTCGCCCTGTTCGCTTTGTGATGGAGAAAACCATTTACAATCGCTGGTACCTTAAATGGGTGTTAGATATAGCGAAGGTCATCCCTGTGTCTTCTGGTGCGTCAAAAGGGGCTATTTCAGCTATGACGGATGCACTTAATGCGGGTGAAGTGGTTTGTATTTTCCCAGAGGGTGCGATTAGTCGTAATGGACACCTCGGCGAATTTAAGAAAGGTGCAATACGTGCACTGGAAAACGCTCAGGACGATGTAAAAGTCATGCCCTTCTACTTGGGTGGTTTATGGGGTAGCGGCATGTCACGCGCAAAAACAGGCCTAATGCAGAATCGGCAAGTTGAGTCCCTGCGCCGTGAGGTCTATGTAACGTATGGTCAGTCAATCCCTGCAAGCAAAGCTACCTTGGAAGGCTTGAAGCAATCCGTGTTTGAGCTGTCAGAGCAAACTTGGGAGCATTTGGCTGAGCATCAGGAAAGTGTGCCACACAGCATCCTTAAGACCGCGCGTAAACGCCTCTCTCAGAATGCAATCATTGATACCCGGATGGGTGAGATGACATACCGCCGCCTGATTGGCGCTGCGTATAGCATGATGCCTGAGTTCCGCAAAACTCAGAAAGACAACATTGGCTTGTTGGTACCCACCAGTTCCGCAGGTGTATTGGCGAATGTGTCTGCAATGATGGCGGGTAAAACAGTCATCAATATGAATTACACAGCCTCCTCCGATGCACTTAAAGCGTCACTTGATCTGGCGGAGGTCGATACAATTGTTACGTCTAGGCAGTTTATGACCAAGCTGACCGCGAAAGGCATGCCGTTGGAGCCGGTTTTGGAAGGCCGTGAGGTAATTTACTTAGAAGATGTAAAAGAGCGCATGAGCAAGCAGAAAGCGCTTTGGAACATCTTCGTCACTGCCAAGCTTATGCCTGCCGCATGGATGCTACGTCATGTAAACACAAAGCGTCCTGCTGCAATCCTTTTCTCTTCCGGCAGTGAAGGGACACCCAAAGGCGTTATGCTGAGTCACACCAACCTGATGGCAAATGTGAAGCAGATTTCTGACGTGCTGAATACACAGACTGATGATCGGGTAATGAATCAATTGCCAATCTTCCATGCCTTTGGCTACACCGCGTGTATGCTGATGCCGTTAATTGAAGGCATGCCAATGATTACACATCCTGACCCGACTGATGCGGTTAATGTCGGCAAGGCAGTTGCAAAACATCGTGCAACGATCATGTGTGCCACTTCAACCTTCCTACGTTTATACACAAAGAACCGCCGTGTTAAGCCGCTAATGTTTGATTCTCTGCGCATCGTAGTGAGCGGTGCTGAACGACTGGCTAAGGACGTTCGGGACGGTTTTGAAGGTAAATTCCACAAGCAGATACTCGAAGGCTACGGCATGACCGAGGGCTCCCCTGTGGTAGCCGTTAACTTGCCAAATGCTCTTGATACGTCCTACTGGGTCGAACAAATCGGACATAAGAATGGCTCTGTAGGTATGCCATTGCCGGGCACCTCTATCCGTGTGGTCGATTATGACACCAACGAAACACTCCCTGTGGGTGAGGAAGGTCATATTCTGGTAAGTGGCCCACAGATGATGGAGGGCTACCTGAACCTGCCTGAAAAGACGGCTGAGGTCTTTGTCGAGCTGGATGGTAAGCGGTTCTATAAAACTATGGATAAAGGTCGTATGGATGCGGATGGCTTTATTACAATTGTCGACCGGTATAGCCGCTTCTGTAAAAGTGGGGGCGAAATGATCTCACTTTCAGCTGTGGAGGCTGCAGTACAAGATGCTGTCGGACTCAATGATGAGCTTATCATTGCTGCATCTGCTAAAGAATGTCCTAAAAAAGGTGAGAAGGTAGTTCTCTGTCACAATGGCAAGAATCTCGATACTGGATCTCTCCTCAAGCGGATGACTGAAGCAGGCATTCCATCAATTATGCAACCATCGGAATGGATCTATATGAATGATATCCCAACTTTAGGTACAGGTAAGGTAGATCATAAATCGATAAAGACCCTCATCACCTAAGTATCAATTGATACAAATAAAAACGCTTGCTACCCTATCGGAATGCAAGCGTTTTTTTTGGGCAAAATATATGGCGAAGCAACTTCTTAAAATAGAGTTTGGTAAAGCATTAAATGAAGCTATGGATAGATGCGGAATCCCAAAAAGAGGGAGAACTATTTGGTTGCAAAAAGCCCTTTCTGACAACTATGGTGTCGAGTACACAGACAAGGCGGTATACAAATGGCTGTGTGATCGGGCAACGCCCCCTTTGGAAATTGTGGATGCATTGGCACAGCTTCTAGGGTTAACGATTCCAGAGCTCATAAATCCAACAAGTAAAACAGAAAGTAAGATTAAAACAATAGCTTTCACTGATGGCTGTGGCATACAAGAAGATAAATTTGCTGAGATGCTGTGTGAGTGTATGAATAAAGCAGAAATAGATCTGATGTTTGAGTCTAGAAAAAAAGCGACTCCAGAAGACATCTCCGTGAGAGCAGCCGTGTTGATGGGAGACCTTTTAAGTCGCACTAAAGCTCCATTGCCACGAGAATTGCAAAAAAAAATGATTCCAATGCATTCTTAAAAGAAAGGATTATAGCTAGCTTCCGACAAATCCAAATTGTGGTTCAAAATAGATTGCCACACCTGCAGCCAAAATAGTGGAGCTTAAGAGTGCGACAAATGATAGGACTTTTTTGTTTGGCTCTTCAATGTTTTCACATGCAACAAACCCCATGCAATATCCAGCAAAGGTCCAATATAGATTATCGGTCCCAAAATACTGCTGGGTAAGGTAAGTGAAAATCGGCCCCAGCACTACCCATAAGAGCATCATAAGTTCACATCCAGATTTGGTGAGTTGCGATTCTTAATCAAGGGTTTTGATAATTCTAATTCGTAGCTTTGAATAACATCGCCGTAACTAAGTGGGAGGCCGGTCTCACGATTGAGTGGTGAGAGCCACCCTTTAATCGACTTGCCTAACTCCTGCGCTACAAGAGTTCGCCTACGATTGGGGCTCATAAGTTTACCCGTACCACTTTCAGTAATGTTAATGTAGGGTGGTTCATGTCCTTCTTCAGACATTTCGAGATATCGTAGGTACGTTGGGTGGCTCTCTATCTCTTGAGTCGCCTCCGTTATTTGTAGGTCACTTGCTTCAATTTCGACTAGGTACTCCACATACATATCTTCAACGTTACCAAACGAATCCATACGCGGGTCAAATAGATCAAACTTTGGGAAGCTAGCTGGCTTTAGGCTATTGGTGGGAGCTAAATACTGGCTACGCCCTTTTAGGGACTCTATCGATGTCGTCAGTATATTTAAAATGACAGATTCATGAAGAGATAAACATTCTGCTGTCGACTTAATGGCATTTGGGCAAATTTTTTTGCGATCAATGCAAAAGGAATGTTTATTCAAATCAGACATATATAGATCCAGCACTTGAATACTTAATATCTGTTATAATATAGTATCATCCACTAAAAACAACAACTTTTGTAGGTAATTAATCATGAGGGAGCTGCACGGCTACTTTATCGAAGAGCTGGAAGTTGGTATGACCGACTCCTTTGCAAAAACTGTCACTGATGCGGATGTTAGCCTATTCGCCGGTCTCTCCGGAGATACAAACCCTGTTCACATTAACGATGAATATGCCTCAACGACGCCATTTAAGAAACGAATCGTACACGGCATGTTTTCTGCAGCATTGATTTCGACCGTTGCGGGCACGCGATTACCGGGACCGGGGGCAATCTACATTGATCAAAGTATTGAGTTTAAAGCGCCAGTCTTTATTGGCGATACTGTCGTAGCTTCACTGACAGTTAGCAGCATTGATGAAGTAAGGCGACGTATTTACTGCAAGACAGATGTTCATGTTGGTGAGAAGCTTGTGGCAACAGGCAAAGCTACATTCATGGTTGATCGTATGAACTCTGTTCATTAGCGGTTGAAAAGAGAAGCACAATGCTGTATGTTTATACAGTACTTTAATTTGGGAGGCATTATGCCAATTATCAATGTTTATCGCGTTGTTGACCGCAAAGGCAATTTAATAGGTGAGTATATGGATAAGAAGGTTGCTGATATTGTCGACAAGCGTATGGATGCACAATACGACTTAGCGGACAAAATGCAGGAACTTGGCCTAGAGTTGACTGAGCAGCAATGTGAGGCACTTGGTGGGTGGATGGTTGAGGCAAGAGAGGATATTAAAGATGTCCTTAAGGGCCTAAAAGACATCCCTGACGATGAGGATGCTGGAGCGTCTGATAAACCGGAACTAGCCGCAGCAAGTTAAGCGGCCAACACTTGCATTGTGCTAATTAATTATTATGATTAATATTTCAATTCAATTAGGATAAATGCATGGGTTCCTGCCATTGTTCGGTTTGCAATCAAGGGCGTGAAGTAAAACAAGCGCAGATCGCCCTTAAGAAAACTAATTTATCATATATTAGTGACCTTTTCGAAGCTGTCTCTGTTGTCTTAGAGGCAGAAAACACCGACCACCATTATTACAGATCTATTTGCATGGGCATCTGGCCAGAGTCAGATTTGATCATCCAAAACACACGACTTCGTATTGCGCAAAAAGATGCTAATCAAATTCACAATGACTCTTCTCTTCACAAGCAGCACCAAGAGCAAACTAAGAGCTGTAAAAAAAGCAGTTCTTGATTTAAGTGCAGCAGGCTACTCAGATTGGGCGCAATTACTCGACAAAATGTGCCGTTCTGTAATTCATGAGGCAAAAATGCATGCCTATTATTTAAGGGTGTGTCGGGGGATTGAGCCAGATTCAGATTCGATCATTTCTATGCTCCGCGCTGAACCGAAAGAAAAAGAGACTGAAGTTGTAATCAGTTAGTAGTAAATTATAGCTGTGAAGTTTGGCTTGTTAATAAATGTTTTTTAAACACCTACGTTTTGCATTGAAATCCTGAGGTAAAGTAATTACTATTCCGATCCGTTTTAAACTTACTTAAGGAAAATCATGCTTATTCTTACCAGAAGAGTTGGAGAGAGCCTGAAAGTTGGCGACAATGTAACTCTTACTGTACTTGGAGTAAAAGGAAATCAAGTGCGTATTGGTTCCGAAGCGCCAAAAGATCTTGCAGTTCATCGTGAGGAAATCTGGCTTCGCGCTATGAATGATAAAATTAAAGCGGGTCATACACTAACCGAAGCGGAACAGGAGCAATTACAAAGAGCGGTTGAAAATCAAGCGCAAATTAAAAAGGTTAAAGATCTGAATCGCCAGAGAATAGATGATAACTTTGGCAACCGCATAGACTATGCAGAATCTTAACTTAATCCTTCCCTCCTTCAAAAGGACACTCCTATGTGTGTAGTTACTGAAACCCTTCGAAAGAAAACAGAACTCCGTAAAATTGTAGCTGATGTCGAGCCGGAAATGATGGAACGCTACATCAAGAACCTGCAGGAGTTACTGCAAGAGAAGCTGGATGAAATTGCGTCTGTAGCGGCCGAATTAGAAGCAAGGAAGCAGAAAGCGGATGAAATCCAGCAGGCGATGCTTGACGCTGGGTTAACTATTGATGATTTGGTGAGCTTAGCAAAGTTACCAAAAGTTTCAGCGCCTAAATATCGCATGACCGATAATGAGGGTCAGATGCATGAATGGACAGGTCGCGGAAGAACTCCTCTTGCCTTTCAAGAAGCTTTTGAGAAAGGTGCCAAAAAAGAAGATTTTGCAATCCAGTAAGTATTTCAGGAGGGTGAATAGCCCTCCTCCCTCCTTCCTTATCCCGCATCACAATATCTGGCATAAATTATAACTCTGTGATATATTATAATGATTAATTTTCGGAGTGTGTTTATGGATCGCGAGCAGCTATTTCTAGCAAAGCTAGCAGAAGAATCAATCGAAATTTGCATCGAAATGGAAAAGCTCAGCGCTCAAATACCCGTTGTTTGCTTTTCCAATACAGAAGACTTTAAGGCAGAGGTTAATGACCTGCTTGGAGTTATTCAGCTCCTTAATGTCGAGTTTGGATTTAACTACACTGTTCGATTTGATTCCTTTAAGCCATCCCCTAACCAGCTTCTAGTTTTACCGAAAACCATTATCCGAACATCGTTAGATTTAAGCAAATTGGCGTTGAAAGCACAGCAGTTTGGTTTGTCAGACCAATACACAGGTTATGAAGAAAACATCGCAGTGCGCTTACACCGACTGCTAGATGAGTTGTTTGCAGCAATAGCAGGACTTAAATCCCATTATGGTATTAACTTTAGTCCGCGTCAGGATTCTATTGCAGCCAAAATGGAAAAGATAAATAAGTTTGCAGAATACTCCAAAGAAAAAGGCTTACTGCAAAATTAAAACAAAAAAACAAAAAAACAAAAAGGAAATAATATGCCATCTTTCAACAAAGAAGATAAAATTCGTCATACAAAAGGCTCGGAGTACATTGTTAAAGCAGTGCCAAACGAAGACCATAGGCTTGAAAGTTCAAATGAGCCTTTTTATGCATACAAAGAAGTTGATAGCGAGAAGGTTTGGTATCGAGCTGCAAAAGAAATGGAAGATGGTAGATTTACATTAGTTTCTTAAACATAAATAAAAAAGCCACCATTTCGGTGGCTTTCTTATATCAACAATATGCGCTATAGGCTTTCGATCCTTTCTTCTGCAAGGTAGAAGATGGAATCACCCTTGCTGAATTCAGAATTGGCAAGATTACTCAGATCCGCCTCTTCTTCACCTTGACGAACAACCCCCATGAAGCGCGCACCCGAAGCATCTAGCTTCTCACTAAGCGGCGCATAGCTCTCATAATCATTCTCAAGGACAGTGGATAACATAGTAAAGCCATGGCGCTTATCTAGCATTTGCCGCATGATTTTTCCCGAACCCGGCTCAAGGGATGCGTGAGCGAGTAGCTCCTGATCCTGATCTACGAGAATTTCAAAATCTGGGCAATTGCTTGAGATTAAATTAGCTTTTTCCTGTGAGCTGAATTGTGCTGTCACATTACCATTAGGCTGAAGAGCATTCAAAGCAAGGCAGATAGCCATAGTCTCAACATCACAGCCAGTATTGATTACAATCTTATAAGCGTTTTTAGCCCCAACTCTACCTAAGAAGTGAGATGTGGCCATGTCATCAGTCTTGAGAAACTCATCTAGCAGGTCAGGCATTGGATTAGTGTCCAATGAGCTATCGCCTAACATAAGAATCTGGTCAGAATTACGTCGACCATGATCAATCAGCTTAACGAGGTCCTCTGAACGTTTACCCCAGCCTAGAATTAAGTAATGATCGTAAGCATTATGCATAGAATGTTTACCTGTTAATCGGAGACGCATTGCCTCTGAAATAGATTGAACAAATTTACCCAATATCGTGCCGAAAAGACTTAAGCCGCCTATTACGATAAAGAAGGAGTATAGGAGCTTGCCTATTGGGGTAGATGGTGACAAATCGCCGTACCCAATAGTCGAAATGGTTGTTACGTAGTAATAAACAAAGTCGATAGCATCGGCAGTCAGTTTTGATTCTCCAGCTAGGGCCAAAAGGCCCCAGCTAAACACCATGTGGCCGAATGCTACAAGCATTACAAGCCTCCACGATACACGCTTTAAGTGCGCTGACAGTAAAGTACGTAAGCGCTTAAAGAGAAACATTGCAGCCCCCTATTACTTGCGACGGTATTTAGATGTGGACTTTGAAGTACTTCTCTGAGCTTTATATACAGGCTTGGAGAAATTTTGTTCTTTTTTGATAACGGTCGGTTTAACTGGGGTTGCTGCAGGCTTAATCACTGTAGGTTTAACTGGGGTTACTGCAGGCTTAATCACAGTTGGTTTAACTGGGGTTACTGCAGGTTTAATCACCGTAGGTTTAACTGGGTTTGCTGCAGGCTTAATCACAGTTGGTTTAACTGGGTTTGCTGCAGGCTTAATCACCGTAGGTTTAACTGGGTTTGCTGCAGGCTTAATCACAGTTGGTTTAACTGGGTTTGCTGCAGGCTTAATCACAGTTGGTTTAACTGGGTTTGCTGCAGGCTTAATCACCGTAGGTTTAACTGGGTTTGCTGCAGGCTTAATCACCGTAGGTTTAACTGGGTTTGATGCAGGCTTAATCACAGTTGGTTTAACTGCACTTCCCGGTTTAACCGCAGTATTAGACGCTGTAATTTTTTTAGGCGCTTGTACTTTGAACTTAGAGCCGTATTTGGTGCCATATTCGGACTGAATTTGCTTCGAAGTCAGGATTGGGCGTGGCTTAACAGATGAGCGAAGCTGATTGTAGTTGTAGTGTTTGCGCTTATGCTTTTTCTTGAAATCCGAATCAAAATCGAAGTCTACATCGCTCACAATCTTTGTCATTACAGCACCGGCAAGGCCTGCCAGCAAGTAATTACCCATACCATCACGTTCAATCTCACCGTAACCTACGAAAAGATCATTGTCGTCATCCCAGCCACAGTTGTCACCGAAGACATCTCCACAGGCATCATGGTCGTTAAACCATGCCATCTGAAAAGCAGAATCATCACCACGCTCAATAACTGTTGCCTGACGTGGCTCAGGATTATCACTACAGCCAACAGTAAAAGCCATAAGAGCAGCGAGGGTAAGGGCTTTAAATTTCATATCATCATCCGTTTGTTATTTATTTATTTTGCGTTATATTATTAAAGCAATATTAATAAATCAAGTATAAATAAAAAAACCGCAAATCAGATGCGGTTTTTGTCGCTTATATCGTTAAGAGAGTTCGATAAGGTGCGGTATGAACCGCTCATTCTTGATGTCCAATACAGGCTTATCAAACTCGCGAATGCATAAACTGGCTGCTTGCATAACCAAAGGCTCTACTGTGTCAGGGTAGATCCCCATCCACATGCCCACAATAAAATTGTTGCGTCCAATAACGCGCCCCGGAGCGCAGTATTCCTGATAAACGCAGTCGATATCCCCATAAGAGCCGTCAGATTCAAAGGTGATATTTCCTTTACCATCATGAATAACAATGTTGTTACTTAAGCGGCCAATCAGTGGCTTTTGAACATAGGGCTGCCCTGCTTCTTCAAAAGACGCTTCAGACATGTACGTCTTAAGGAAAGGTAGATCTCCATATTTTTCTTGAAACGCCACATCGTTCTCTAATATATGAGTTATTAGTGCCCAGATGCCTTTATTGGCTAAAAACCAGCGCCAAGCAGGTTCGTATATTTTGGTTTTTTCACACCACTCCCGCCAATTAGAGATAATGTCGTCATAGCACGATTCGACCACTTCTTCCCATGGTTGTAACTTAAAGAGATGACGTAGTGGCTGATCTGTGATGTAGAAAATACTCTCAGCTTCAGGGTTCCCTGCTTCATCTTGAAGATTGTCGATATGGTCGATGTATGGCGTAATCCCAGCCGCACTATCATAAATCTGGAACAAGGTTTCACAAGTAACAATGTCTTCGATGTATTCCGCATGGGCCACGATCCCAACATTGTTCGCATGACCCCATTTACTGCGGAATGCACGAGGAATGCCTTTTACTGAAGATTCATAGTAAAAGTTATGTTGGTCGTACTTATTTCCTTGAGCTTTACGAACCTGCTGAGTCAGATCGTTCTGCAGGATAGTGGATTCGAAAAGCATGACAGGTGTGTCACCGTTAAATTCATAGATACCCGTTATGGCGCCTGTATCTGGATCAAAAGCCATATCAAAGCGACCATAGGTTGCTTCGACGTTGTTTTGATACGTCCAGAAAGCGTATTCGATGAACTCTGGGTATTTCTCACAGAAGTCTTTGCCAAAGAAACGTGGAACGTACTCACGGTTGTGGTCTAACCATTCCACCGCACTGCACAGTGCGTCATAAGCCCTCTCGCTGACTTCAGTGATATGGTTAGCCTCTTTTCCATTAAAAACATAGAACGGCATATTGTCCTGATGCTCTTTGGGAAAAGAAAAAAGAGACTCCAGATCATCGTTGCGTACAAATTCAGCTCCAAACAGGCTGCTCGTGATTGGCAGTTCAGGCTGGATGTTTTTTTCAATAGAGAAGTTTATCGGGAAATACTTTGCTTTCATGGATTAAGCGCCTCTTCCTGCGGAATAACCCGATGAGCGGGATGAGGACATTCGACTCATCGCCCCTCTACGCATATTGCTCATGCGAGTAGGATTAGACTTGATGCTCTGGACTGCTTGAGTTTTCCGATATGCGGTATAGCTACGTCGGTTAGTAGTCGCAAACTGATTGCTTGAGGCTTTTGTACCTCGATGCGTTTCGCTTGCATTACTTGCGAGATATGAGCCGTAATACCCTCCGGCTCCGCCATGGCGGTTGCTAGAAGTTGATCGCTGGCAGTTATCCTGCTTCATAGTAGGCTGACCCGGAACGCTTTTTTTTATTTGGTTATGGCCCGTCTGGCAGTTGTTAGAATGTAGCTGGTTGTGACTATGAAGATTGTTTGTAGATGAGCTGTTGGAGCTCAGCATAGCGCCTGCTGCGGCACCTAGCAGCGCATAGGTCACAAAGTCACCTGATTCATCCTCACGAACCACATTCAGCATGCGCTCACCCTGAGGATCAACAGTGTAATAAAGCTCTTCAATTGAAGGGTCTTTCTGTTTCATTTCAATGAGCATCTCGTTGAGTTCTTTACGCTCGGTACCAAACTGGCTTAGCACTTTCTGGTTCGCTATTTTGTCAACTTGATTATTAACCTCTTTCGTAATCTCAGCATCAGAAGGACCAAAATCACAACCGGCAAGTGTTATTGCTCCGGCAATAGCGAGCGCGAGCTTAGACTTTTTCAACATAGTATTAATTCCATTTTTGTTTTTATTGATTCCCACTATATTAAATATAGAAAATAAAATCCAGAGCATTTACCGCAAGATAGCCCATAACCTCGAGATCTGAAATATTTTAGATATATTGCCGAATGCCGGGTTTGTAAGGCTTGCAGGGAGATAGCAAATAGGGTTTAATTGACATAACAATAATAACCGTTATAGTAAGGCTGGCTTATGTGCTATCATGATCATGTATTAAAACAAAAACAGGAAAAGCAGTGTTGCGGCAACTGCAAACCACCCTCCAATTCTGCAGCTGTTTCAGATATACCACAAAAGCTTGGTATCCATGCATCGCAAATTTGTTCAGAAGGTTCAGGGCTTATTGCATCAAAGAGCCAAAATGTTGAATCTATGGAATCACTTCTTGCAGCGATTGAAAATCTCACCATGAAACGCCACGCGACAGTTAATGTTGGCTACTTTAAAGATTTTGCCAACCATGCCACTCTTATTCAATTGACGGAAGATACCTTTATCGGCATCGTGAGTGCGATAATCACTCACTCCGCCCGTGCATCACAGATCTGTCATGAATTATCAGTGATTGAAATTACAGAGGGTGAACTGTCCAACCCGGATCTGGGTGACTCCCTCCGTGGAAAGCTACTTTATGAAATGCAGTACATTGAAGGGTATAGTGTGCTGTTGAAAAACCGGTTTTCAGATTAATCCTAGAAACACCATTGAAAGGGCCTTAGGCCCTTTCTTTCTTGGCAATAAAAGACGGGGCGGTCCGTACTCAAAAGGAGGCTCCTTAGCCTCCTTTCTATTTTGATAGTTGAATTTAACGTGGATCTTTGCTGTGACCCTGTGGGCCTTTGCCATTGTTGTGGCCTTTCTTCATGCCGCGGTCCTGTCCCAAATGCTTACCATTATCGCCAGATTGACGTCGCTCTTTGATGTTCTCACGCTGTTCAGGTGATGCATTTTTCATGTGCTTGTGGTGCTTCTGCATTTTCTCGCGCTGCTCAGGTGTAGCATTCTTGAAGCGCTCTCGTTTCTGTTCAAAATGTTCGCGTTGTTCTGGCGTCATATTGGGAACACGCTCTTCCATGCGCTGATGGCGTTGTTCCTTATAGTCTTTCCACTTCTCACGCATGGCTTCACGCTTGTGATTGGGCATATTTTGCCAATGCTCTTTACGCTCCTCTTTTGACATGCTTTTCCAGCGCTCTATCTGCTTGTCAGTAATAGAGTGTTTACGATCCTCTGCGCGCATTTCCATGCCCAGACCCGGATTGACTGGTGCTGCCTGCTCTTGAGCATTGGCTGCCATAGGCATTGCAGAGATAATAGCTGCTGCCATTAGAGATTTAACAAGAATTTTCATGATGAGACCTGCATATTGTTGTTATGATGTAACCATAATTATTATAAGGCTAATAATCAATACTTAAGGGAGAAATTTACAAATGTTTACATAAATCCTATTCCTGCTGTATGAACTGGATTGTTGAGCCCGAATGAATGGCATTTGGTTCCTTATTAAATGGTCTATCGGTATATCTCGCGCCTAGATTGCGGAAAACGCGGCTTTTAGTAGCCAGCACACGCAGTTTTCCCTTACAGCCAACCCATACAGATTCAGAGGCCGCTACGCCTTTTTGCTGTGCCTTCATGCACAATAGGCTATATCCAGTGTCAGATAGTCGCCCAAGTGTAGTTTGGTGAAGCATTGGGAGCGGTAATTCGGTGAGAGACACATTTTTCATAGCAAAACCTCGAGATCACTGAGAGGGAGAATAATAATCCTTATACTATGTAAGTCAAGCCAAAATTATTGTTGACATAGTAATTACATTATCATAAATTAATTACCACTCACACGCGCTTGCGAAAGTGGGCGGATTCCGAACTCAAGAGCTCCGGAATTCGCGGCGAAGACCGCCCTACTCGTTGAGGGAGAGCACCGGTATCACAAAATTGGCACTAAATAGAGTGCATCCCTGAATCTTCACAGGGAGTAAATGACTTGATGATATACAGCGTAACGAGGCGTGTGAGCTGCAAACAAAATTTACACAGACCTTCTTTTTACTAAAACAGTCTTCTATGCCTTGATGGTTTTCACTAGGTCCTGCATTATAAGCGTATGCAATGTAATCTCTTTTTTAATGCAGGAGTATTATTTGGAAACTAACGCACAGTATAGCTGAAATCACTGTTGACATTAAAATTAAAATCCTTATATTAAATGGTGTAGTGTCACGAACTAGCCACTCGTGTTAATTTGCAAATAACCCAACACGTATAGGTAGCTATATGCAGGAAAATAAACCGGTAGTGAGTGTGAATGAGTATGTGGATCAGATGTTCGATCATATGCAGGTCCTCTACTACCAGTGCCAGACAAAGAATTGTTTGGAGATGTGGTATGAAGAGCTTGAGGCCATGGCTGGAAGCCTTGGTAGTAAAGTCATGGAAGCGAAAACAACTGAAGAGATGGATGCATTGCAGGATGCTGAAGCAGAAGCAAGACGTCGACTTAAGGCTGTTAGGGTGCTGATGGATAATGGTCGCTATTCCCCTGTATATATTATTCCCAACAATCAGTTTTTAGTGCAATAACTGTTAGTGCTTTTCAATTGGTGAGGGGTTAGCTTGCCCCTCATTCCTATCTTTGTTTAGAATGTATCCCGATCCATTCATATTGACTTTATTGTTATTGTTATTATAATGGTAATTGAGGTGGATTATGAATATTGTAGCCAATAATGAAATGCCAGCTTGCCTCTCTTTTGAGGCGGAAGCGGTTGCGGTCAACGGCCCTATCCCGGGTATGGAATCATTGTCGCTATGGACTGATGGTCTGGTGGTAAACATTCATCAAATTCATGGCGTTATGGTCCCCATGCGGGTGTATGAGGGCGGTGTTTATCAGGTGGATGTAAGCGTGCTGGAAGTTGCAGACTGTAATCCTGATGCGCGCAGTAAAATTTCCGCAGAAGCCGCCATGTTTGATGGTGTAGGCCGGGATGTTCGCCCCACAGATCTCTCCTTGCAGCAAGTTTTGGTTAAGGGGGATTTTTTCTCTGTTGAATCGATCTATTGCCGTGATGCTTTTTGTCGATTAAGGCTATTCTCGGGTTCGGGCTACAGAGTGGTGGTGCGCATTGTGCCGCTAGGGGTTTGACCTTGGTATATAGGACTAAACCTAAGTTGTCCCTAGCGCATACAAAAGTCTTATATGAATAATTAAAAACTACTATAAGATACACTTTGTTTTTGGAGGCTTTTGTGAACGCTAAAATTTCATTTACTATCCCACTAATGCTAATGCCACTGATTGCGTGCTTAAGCGCCTTCTTTGACTTCCCTGCTATTGCAATGTGCATGCTTATTGCTAGCTGTTTGATGGTGAGCTTGGCGCACTCCAATACGAAAACCTCCGCTCCTGCATATGCCGTCATGGCAATGACTGTTGTTTGTCTATCTCTTGTGGCTTCAGTAGATCACACAGCAAAGACAGTCAATTCATTAGCGCTTAATGCCAATCAGAACGAACCGAAAATCCTTGCTATAAAGTAGGAAAGTTTGTTATAACTTACTATAACAACAATTACTTAGGCGCTTTGCTACATGTCTGTTGATGCTGAAACCTTACGTCGTTTAAGAGAGGTGGGTTCTGATAAGGGATTTTCAGAAAAAATGGAAACACTGAGAAAGGCTTTTGTCGAAGATCTCTCCAAATTTGAACGTGACGCACGTTCTTCGCAACCATCGCAATCGCAGACTAGCCCTCAAGTAGGCGGACTGTAAGGAAGTAGGTTTTGTCTTATCAGTATATTTGCCATGCGTGCGGACATGCTACAGATTCTGAAGATGAATACTGCCCTGAAGGGCATCAGGATTGGCTATGCATTGATGATCCTGTAAAGACAGCTGAGGGCAAAATACAGACCCTGTCTTGCATTCCTCATGATTGTGCTTTGGTTTTAAGTGATGGTTCCAGCCATCGTTATAATCAAGTATCTTACCAGCATATTAATAACCTCCACCCGGAACAATTAAAGTCTTTACTCCTTGAGGTTAACCCTGCTGCAGAGTGCGCTTTAATGAACTATGAGTGTGATGGCTTGCGCCGATTGCATGAGGGGCTAAGTGAGGCGATTCAGTCGCGTACCTTTAGGCCTGCTCTAGAGTTTTTATCTAGCCAAAATGTAAGTCTGCCAAAAGTGCTGTTCGCCTGCGGAATCACGGATGTTACTGACAGTATTTCTACGGCAACGTTGCTTCTTGATAAAGATGGGGGAGCTTCCGATAAAGCTGTAGCCTTGATAGGAGAGTTGTGCAGCTCTGTTATTGAGCGAAGCATTGACGATATTCGCAATCAAACTCTTGAGCATTTGGTCGCCGATAGTCTTGCAAAAGGTTCGACTCCTGCAGCTCTTCTGGCTCGCGCTGCCGTCAATAGATTGCAAACCTTTTAATAACCATTATAATAAAAGCTTCATTCATTACTGGTGAGCTTCATGCGCATTCTATTTGTATGTACTCAGGGGAAAGATCGCAGTAGAACTGCCGCTGAAGTTGCTTCAGCTAGTGGTATTGATGCCAGATATGGTGGCGTTTCTCTTGATGCAGTAAGGCCAGTGTCCATAGATGATTTCCATTGGGCGGATGTGATCGTTTGCATGGAGCAGTGTCATAGATCAAAAGTACGGAGGCGCCAATCAGGGCTAAGTAAAAAGATTGCTGTATGGGGTGTGCCAGATCACTATTTGTATGGCTCTGATGAGCTGCGCTCTCTTGTGAAGAATAAGTTAACGGGAGGTATTTATGCTTAAATTCTCATTGGGCAAAGATGTTCGTTATGTGCGTTGCATTAAAATCTATGATAATCCTTACCGAGAATGTATTAGCTGGCATAAGGCATTGTCTCCAAAGGAGGCTCAGGCTCTAAAATCTCAACTAGCACAAAAAATCTTCAAGTGGAATGTTGAAAGCAGCAGCAGTAGGACGCTTGGTCGCTGGTCGTGTAGAGCAGAGATCTACACGCTTGAGGAGATGTTTGACCTCCCTGCCCCTTATATGTGCGGTATGCCAGCCGTATTAAGTAAAGAGTTGTTTACTCTTCTGCCAATGTTGGCGGAAGTAAGGTCTGAACAGGTCGCTTAAAATAGGATGAAGATCAAAATGAAGAAAGCTTTGCTTGGTTTAGTAATTATTGGTTCAACATTCAGTGTGCATGCTAACATAAAAGGTAGCGAGACCACACCTGAAGTAGCTGAAAGGATCTATGCGGTGCACTGGGTCGATGTAGTAAATGGTGATAAAGGTCATACCTCCGCTGTGCCGCTCAAGAAAGCAAAGCATTTTGTAAAAGCTGGGAATTATGCTTTTAAGACTCGGAACTATTCTATTAAACCGGTGCTGGGTTCAAGTTTATGAGTAAGTCCGATGACACTAGCGTATGCGACAAAAAATGTCGCCAGTGCAAACATTGGTATCAGGGAAATAAGCGAGTTTATGAGCTCGGATTTTGCAATGTAAATGGAGGTTCGGCATCAATAACATCCACACCCATTGCCGCATTAAGGGTGTGCAATAATGCGTTTGAAAAAAAATGAAGGAAGTATAGCTCAGCTGCTTAAGTGGCCCTTGCTGTTAGCTTGCCTTCGATTTTCTTAGTACTCACGTCTCTATAGACTTTTCCATGCAGCAAACGAGACATCGTTAGGCCTCGGCATGAGATAAAAACGTTTTCCCTTAAGCGTGTAAAGGTGATTTCATCGCCATAAGGATTTGGCGTAAAGGTTGCGCCGTCATTACTTACGATATCAAGCTGGACCACAACGGAATCTTGGTATACATGCGTCACAGTCGCTGGAACAGTTACACCGGTGCAAAGGATAGAGACTCCATCGCCATTATTGAATGGTCTTAGTGCATCATCTGCACGTTTTTTGAGCAAGCTGCAAAGTGTTTGGCGTAAAATATCGCAAACCAGCTCATGCTCATTGGTTAGCTTGGTAGCCAAAAGGTCATAGCAATAGGCTTTCCGATCGCTCGCGTTGAGCCACTGACGAGCAGCTGCGTTACTAACAAGTTCTTTTAGCGTTGAATTATAGATTTCCGTGTCCATATCAGAGTCACTCTTGGGTTACTGTTACTAAATGTAACAATTAATTGTTAAGATATTATGAATGTTTCTTTACGAAATGGAGCAATTTTAGTGCCAAAAGTAAGATACCTCACATATTTCATTTGGACTTATTTTACTTTATAATAACTTCACACTATATCGAGAGAATAAGAATATGCTGAAGATGATTCACTACCGCAGTGCGCGTGCTTGCATAAAGATGGAAGATGGTAAGATACAGGGCTTGATAAATGATGAAGTCGTTATCGATGTGCTCTATCGTCCGGGCTCAGCTCCTAAAGTTCTATTCCATAAGCAAGCCAGTGATGCATCTTGTATTTATGAACAGTGTGAGATTGCAGATGTTAGCTCGCGTGTATTACACGTCGCAAAGCTTATACAATTCGCTCAGCCTAAGAGTGAATCTGACTGGGGTGATCTGAAGGATCACTTGACTGCGCTGGGCATGCGTACCGATATTCTTGATTCATCGGTTATTCCTGACGATAAGCTTTCCTTTGTAAAAACTGTCATTAACCATGCTGACGAAAACAGGTCAGCATCGGAAATGTGGCATTTCGAGAGTTTTCCCTGTCACCTTGAGTACCATAAGGAGGCTTGTCGATTAAAGGAACAGGGTCCGGCTATTGATAGCATTACTGTTCAGGTCTTCACTATTGCTGAGATTTGCCGTATGAATGATGCCAGTAAGGTCATAAATAGCATGCCTGAGCAGGTGGCTCACATAGCTAAAAGCATGGTCACTGCAGGCAATCACACGCTCTATTAAAAATTGCTTTTAAATAAATAACCTTTATAATATTAAACATAACTTTTCAACAAGGTGTATTAAATGACAACACAGGCTACCAATTTCGAAAACGTTACCGAACTTAACCTTCGCTTTGGCAATGTTAAAGGTGATCCGGAAAATATTGACTGGAAAGCTGCGGGCAAGCAATCGAAACTGATCCAAGAGGAGCTTGCAGAGCTGCTTGAAGGTATAGAGGATAAAGATCAGGGGGAAATCCGGGACGCTATTGCAGATATTCTGGTGACAACTTATGGCATGGCTCATGTCATGGGTGTGGATGCAGATAAAGACATGGCTGCTGTGCAAGCCAGCAACATGTCAAAACTTTGTCAGACGCAGGCTGAGATTGATGCCACGCAGGATCACTACAAGGCAATGGGTGTAGAGACTTATGTGGGAGGTGAATTCCCTCATGCTTACGTTAAATCCTCAATTGATCAGGATGATAATGAAGGTAAGCACTACCCTGCCCACAAATTCCTAAAAAACGTTAATTGGTTTGAGCCGAAACTTACTTAAGAATTAAGAAATGAATAAGGCAGCATATTGCTGCCTTTTTTATGAGGTATAAATGCACTACACTTCAGCTACAATCCATGCAAAAGTAAAGCACATCCCTGAAAATGTGGATCTAACGTTGACCATTGCTCAATTGGAAGAATGCGGTCTTATTGATTTTGCTGGCTCTTATGAGGATGGGGATGGTGGCATCAGCGTTTTTATTGTCGACCGCCCCGGTGACCTCGACCTAGCACAGCAAGTACGTCATATTTTATATCAGCTGCAGCCATATGATTTAGTAGCTCACGAAGCCTTTTTTCATGAGCGGAATCGCCCTAAGAATATCCCTGATTTTGATCGATGGTCTATGAAAAACTAGATCAATATTAAAACAAAAATAACTATTTACAATTTATTTAATATTTATATAATATTAGTAACGTGTTAATTAAGGGTAATTTATAGCAATGTCGTTAACCAAGCCCCAAAAGAAGGCCTTAAGCAAGCTTAGTACTACAGAATTTAAATCTGCCACATCACTTGGCTTACCCCGCACAACCCTAGATAGTTTGGTAAGCAAAGGTGTTGCAGAAAAAAATGGACCGGGGTCCACAGAGTATCGCAAAGTAGAGAGTCGCTAGGTTATGACTGCACGGGGAAAGCTAACAGTGTTCGAGGGCGTAGGTGCTAGCGGGAAGACAACCCAGATAAAACTATTATCTGAGCGCCTCAAGTTTGAAAACATTCCACACATTATTTCTCGAGAACCCGGTGGTACTCAGTTCGCTGAGGAGTTGAGAAGCCTTCTCCTTAAGCCGACGGATGAAAAGATTTTTCCGTGGACTGAAGCCCTGCTCTTCTTCGCTGCCAGAAATCAGCATGTCGAGAATGTAATTAAACCAGCGCTAGCCCGTGGTGAGCATGTAATCCTCGATCGCTTTGTTAACTCCACCTATGCGATTCAGTGCTTCCATAAAGGTGTTGATCTTGAGAATGCTAAACAGTTGTCGGGTATTACCTTAAATGGCTTTAAGCCAGATAAGACGGTTTTATTGGATATCCCATTCGATGTTGCGTTAGATCGCATGACTCAGCGGGAGCGAAGAAGTCGCTTCGATGTCATGCAACGGGAGTATCTTAATGACTGCATTGAGGGTCATAGAGCATTGGCTCATGCCAATCCTGAGGATCATGTAATTGTTTACGGCCATGGTGATAAGCTGGATATCCATGAGGCCATCTGGACAGAATTGCAAGCAGATCTATTACCGGATGAGCCTATACTCAAACCTGCAATTTAATAAAGCGCCTATGGCGCTTTATTAGTTAATGGGATTTTCCAAGACTCAAGCCAGATATCCATATTTTCTTTGTAAGGATCATAGGAATAATGATCCCTATGCTTAAGGACGAAATTGTTCCTCTCTTTCGCTTCCATATTAATCCCTTCAATGCGTTTCGATGGCTCCATTGTCATCCAAAGGTATTTGGCTAATGGCTCTAGCTCATTGAAAGCTTTGATTTCGCTATTTATGAGAGCCAAGTCGCTTGGCTCAGCTTTAGAAACCAACCACTTCCTGATTTGCGAGGGCGGTACTAAAAGTGCTTCGCCTTGCAAGTTTTTTGGCAAGCTCAGCCAAACCTGCCCTTCTCCATAAGATGCAGCACTATTGTCATCATACCTATGCCAATAGGTTGGTTGGGTGAGTCGCCTTTTCTCCGCCGCCATGGCAAGGAAACTCCTATAGCGACCGAAGTAATTGTAACGTGAAGGCTTGAATTTTTCGGCAACGTCAAACTGGATAAGTTCACAAATCATTCTGTCGTCGGTTGCTTTGCATGTAGGCGCAGTGATTTTGCCTTCTGCAATAGCTGCTGAGCTTAAGGTAAGCAAAGTGCCTGCCAGTAAGTATTTCATTGGAAAACCACTCCCGCGTAGCCATGATCACTATTAATATCATACTGACCTACTAGGCCAATACTGTCAGTCTGCTCCTCATTGAAGCCTAGTCCTTGCCAGTCCAAATCTTTCAGGTTTGGCCCGTAAGTGGCAGATAGCCAAGCATGCATCTCTTCATCTGCAATTCCATAAAACTCTTCACTCCATGTGAAGCCAGTCACTACATTGCCAATTTCCTTTCGGCCACTTTCATACTCATTTGTCCACCAGTCGTATCCAGATTGATCAGGCTCACGACCTAGCACATTGCTATATAGTCCCGTCAAGACTTTATCAAAAGTCACATCACGCCATGATTCGCTGCCGGTACGCTCCTGAAACTCTTCAGAATAAACAAACCCTACAGCCAATTGCTCAAGAGTGTAGCCCTCATTGATTTCTCTAACCCAGTACTCAAAACCACCCTTGTCTGGCACTCGATTAAGCACGCCCTGATAGAGCATGAAAACACCCTTTAGTTGGTTGCTAATAGAGTCAAAAGACAACGGCTTTGTTTGCTCTTCAAAAATAGCTTCAAATTCAGACCGATAATCGCGATGAGTGTAGCGATTGTAGGTCTCAAACTTTGATAGAACATTAGAAAGGTCCATTGAATCTTTCTCTGCCTGTAGGGCGGCGTCGTACTCTCCAAGCTGACTGGTTGCAGATGTCAAGTAATGCCCTGAATTTAAATCTAGGTGGGAATCCCAAAGCGCTTTCTCTAGGTAAATCATCTCCCACTGATTGGCAAGTGACATCGTAATGTATTGCGTTTTCTGATCTTCTGTTAAAGATAGGAATACAATGCTGTTAGCGTATGCAAATTCTACTTCTTTAGCCTGCTGATATTCATCCTTATCTAGGATATGGGCAACTGAATTCCGGCCTTCTTGCATGTATTTTAAGTCAACAAGTGAGCGATCTGAATTGTTCAACTGTTCTTGAATCATTGTGTCGATCAACATCCGTTCCCAATATGGCTGCAGCTCTGCCATGGCGCCTGAAACAATGACATCAGAGTCATTAAGCAGGCCGTAATTAGTCTTCCCTGTTAGGGTTTCGTACTTATGAACAATTGATTGACCTTGGCCTTGCATTGGGCGAGGTAAATTAGGGTCTGTGATGGCTGACCAGTTAGGGTCAAGATCCCTTTGAGCCTGAGCATACTGATTTAAATGCTGGAGAAAGTTGTCTTCGAGGAAGTTTGCGTAGTAATCACCAGCGATATTAAACCCGCCCTCTTGCAGGGAATCTCCCGTTTGCCCAAAGGGGAGAATGTTTGTTGAGCGACCAAAGTGATTTGAACTAACCGCCTGCCCCGTCGCTGTTAGCGAACTAAGGGCAGGGTAAATTGAAAAAAGATCTAACATGAAAGCACCTTAACATTGAATAGCTTTATTGCCTGTATAATTACAGTCACGAGCACCTTTTACGCCCGCCATGAAGTTTTGTTGTAATTGTGCAGGGGATACACCGCTGTTGATCTGACTTTGCCAGTATGCGGCTCCGCCAGCATCAGGCGCCCTACCTAAGTTATTGCTGTATAAACCACAAACTGTAGCGGAATAACTGCAACCACCTCCAGATGAACTAGAGCTGCTCGGAGGGCTTGGTGGTGATGGAGGCGGCGGAGGTGGAGGGCAAGCCCCCCAATAGCGACTACATGATTTTTGGTCGTTAGGCCTAGCGCCTATTGATGACGAAACAGACTGACAGTAATTATCGCTTACTGTTGCATTGCTTCCATTTAGATTACCTGCATTGCAGAAAACTGATCTTGTCTGCTTGCCGGTTGATGAGCCGCAGCTTCTACTAGAAGCATCACATGAACTCCAAGGACCTGTAACCCAGTTCAGCGTGGCGGACCCTATATTCTTATTGCCGGTTGAGTCTGTAACATTGGAAACCCAAGCATGACTGTGTAAAGGAATGGATAAAAGAGTGGCTGAAACCACAATCGAGCTAAAAAGTGTCTTAAGTCTCATTTTATTGGACCTTTTATTATTTTTGTTGATTACTACTATTTTAATAATCATTATAATAAAGTCAACTAAGAACATTTAATAGAGGAGCGCAAGTCTCCGTCAGCGGCATTCAATTTATACCATCTGGAATTCATGAAGACTTCAGCCCAAACACGCCATCTGGTTCCTACATTTTCTGCAGTAGTTCGAAATCGCTTAACGTCTCCTGCAATAGTGCCGGAAGTTGTACCGACAAGCATTGCTGAGCCTGTTGGTACTGAAGCAGCGGCTACAAATATTTGCGGCGTTCGTCCCGGCGGGCAAATGGGCTTATTGACATAGTCTCCGCTTCTGTTGATGCGCTGATCAAATACTGCAGCACCCAATTGTGCAGGACTACTGCCATCTATTAGTACACTACCAACCTCAGCAGAAAACATCTTTATATTACCAGAACTGGCATCAATACTCCCCGCAGGAAGAGTGATGTCACCTTTAACTTCAAGATTCCCATTCAGGTTAGTATCACCTTTAACTTCAAGATTCCCATTCAGGTTAGCATTGCTTCCTACGTAGAGGTCACCAATTGCTTCAAGCCTTTGCTGAACGATCGCATTTCCGTCTACATTTAGATCCTTCATGATATTGGTATTGCCTTCAATGGTTAGATCTTTTTTTGCGATCAGATTGGATTCTGTCGTAATGTCACCATCAGCATAAACCTCACCCGCTGTGTAAATGTCTCCACCCGCATCAATGTTAGCACCGACAGTAAGGGTGCCATCAATGGCTGCATCCTGAGACACATGTAGATTATTGCGAACCGTTAAGTCCTTAAGCATATCTGTATTGTAATCAACCACTAAATCGCCTGTAATGGCACCCGGATTTCCTATAAATAGGGTTCCGCCATCGGTAGCGGTTATGCGATTCAAGCCCTCTATATTCCTTGACTCACTGTTCCCCGTAACGCCTTCCATTGTAATAGAGCCCAGCATCGGATTAGTTCCGTTAGTGCGGAGCCATAACTCACTAGTGCCGGGTGCATTAAAGGAGGTCATGCTAATAATAGCTGTTTTAGGGTCAGAATTTACAGAGCCGAATGCAGCTGCCACAGGTGAAAAAGCAGAGGTATACCCATTGGCTGACAAGGCAGCAATGCCAGCCAGATCTGGCCTAATCAGGCCATCTGACAGTTTGAATGGGCTCATGGCTGTATCGACTTCGATATACTTATTCCCTGCTGCATCCGTAAGAGCTTTAACTCTGGATGTATAGCCTAAGTTACCAATGGCAATGGTATCAGGAAAATCACAAGGGACGTACATCTGGTCTGCCGAACCGCCGCAGCTCGCGTCCTTAAGCCATCGGCTACCGGCATAGGTTGCGGGTGTAACAGAGGCAATATCTGCTGACCTATTCATCACCCAGCCCTTAATGGCATTATGCAGTTGGTAGAGATCCTGCCCTGCCTGCTTGGCCAAAGCTTGGCGTTGAGTCATCATCTGATACTCGGCCATGTATATAATTGATAGGGCAACGATACCCATCGCTACAATTATTTCAATTAAGGTAAATCCGCGCTGATGTTTTGTATGTACCATAATGCACTTTTTTTATTTTTATTATTTTTAATATTTTTATTATAATATAAAAGAATCAAAAGAATAGCAATGAACTTAATACCATCTACCCAATGGGGGTAAGATCTAAAATGTTGTGCTCTCTTGTGCCTGCAATGCGCTCATCGAGATCCACGATACCCTCGGCATATCTCGAATAGCCAATCACGCGCGCCTGATCACCTGATGAATGCCTCACAAGAGTACCGAATGCGAAATTCTCGAATTCAGGAAAAGCCTTAACGATATCTGTAAAATTCTTGCTCTTTGTTTTAAGCATACACACCTCCCAATCTATTGATTCACATTATAATAAATATCCGAGTATGTTCAACTGTTTCATAATTTTCCCAAGGAAGAATATCTACAAAGGTAACGGTATAATAAATAATCTACAAATCACAACCGACATGTAACACCTGCGCTCAATAAAGTCCTCTTGGGCAATACCCACCAAATAATTATGGGAATGGCCGAAAAAGGAAAATTACTGGAATTTTTTTAGGAAAATCTGCACAATGCCAAAAAAAATAATTAGAAACTGCTCAAACAATGTACACCAACTTAAAACTGTCTGACATTTATCTCAGTGAGATTGAAAGTTTCGAAGGCGATGCGCCCATTAGCCGCATTGCTCGACATCTTTTGTCTCACGACCAAAACATTGCCCTACTTCGGTCTGGCAGTGATTCCGTTAAAGCAATCACACTACAATGCATTGTGAGTATCTTAGTCGATTGTGAATCCCTTGGTCAGCCAAGTAATACTCTCAAAGCCTGTGATGTTATTACACTGCCTGATGAAACATTGTGCATTGAAGCCTATAACTTAACCAACAAATATCCCGCGAAGTTATTTATTTCCAAAAGCCCTACGGGTTACCGATTTATAGAGCCTGCAAATCTTGTGGTTCACCTTTTTGAATATTATGAAACACATCCTATCGGTAAAGAATTACTTAAAATTCAAAATAGGCTTAATCAGGCGCAGCAAATTGCAAAGATTGGTAGTTGGGAGTATGACTTTACCAAGGATACACTTTGGTGGTCTAAGCAGATCTACACGATGTTTGAGTTAAGCCCTGATAGGTATACGCCAAGCTACGAGGGCTTCTTGGACGCTGTTCATCCTGATGATCGTGAAAGGGTGGACACTGCATTCAGGAAGTCCTTAGAACTTAAAGTAGATTATACCATCACTCATCGCTTAAAAATGAATGATGGGCAAATCAAGCACGTCCATGAGCAGGCACAGATCGTGTTGGATGCAAACGGTGAGGTGCAGCATTTACATGGGACTGTGCAGGATGTAACTGAGATAACTGAAGCGAACCAGCAACTGGTACTTGCGTCTAGTTTATTCACGTTCACCTCTGAACCTTCAGTTATCACAGATAGGGAAGGTATGATAATTACCGTTAATGATGCATTTGTTAAGTTACTGGGATATGACAAGAGTGAAGTAGAAGGAGTAAATCCATACACATTCCTGTCTCGTGCACCTTCTAAAAACGGCATTAAGGATATTGTGGGTAGTGTAAGTACAGAAGGTCAATGGACGGGGGAAGTGTGGCTTCGTCGTAAGAACGGGACCGCCTTCCCTGCTCTAGGTTACATCAATTCTGTTTATGATGAATCTGGGCGCTTACAGAGCTTTGTAGCTACCTGTTCTGATATTACTGAAATCAAAAACTCCCAAGAGATCCTAAGTCACCTTGATCATCACGATGCGTTGACAGGCTTGCCAAATCGAAAACTCCTCCATGATAGAATTGATAAAGCCATTGACCATGCCCGGAGAAATGAAAGCCCAATGGCTGTCATTCACCTCAATGTCGATGGATTTAAGCGCATAAATCAAGATCATGGACACTTCACAGCCGACAAGCTTCTTAAGAGGATTGCGACAGAACTCTCCTCCCTTTTGCGGTCTGATGACACGGTGTCCCGAATAGGGTGTGATGAGTTTATTTTGCTTCTTGATGATATTCGCAGTAATGAGGATGCATCCATAGTTGCAGAGAAAGTCATCAGTAATGCAAAAAAACCGTTTGTTATTGACCAGAAAGATATTTACGCCTCGTACAGCATTGGAATATCCACCTACCCCGGCGACGGCAATGACACGCCAACGCTTTTGTCGCGTGCCGACGAGGCTATGAAGCGCGCACAAAGCCAAGGAAGGAATACATATCAGTTCTATGAGCCTGAAATGACGCGATTTACTCAGAATCGATCTCTGATTCTCCATGATCTTCATGTTGCGGCTAGAGCGAACCAATTTTACTTGGAATACCAGCCACAGGTTAATAATTTAAATGGCGAGTTGATTGGACTGGAGGCTTTAATACGATGGGGGCATCCTGAGATCGGATTGATCAGGCCCGACCAATTCATCAGCCTTGCGGAGAATAATGGTTTAATCATCGAAATAGGCAACTGGGTCTTGCGGGAAGTTTTTAGGCAAGGTGCTGAATGGCTGAGTGAGGGAGTCGAGTATAAAAAACTTTCAATCAATGTGTCTGGCCCGCAATTACTGAGGGGGACATTGCCTCAACAGATCGTCGACCTGCGAAATGAATTTCACTTCGATCTGGCACGGTTAGAGATTGAGGTGACTGAAACATTTGCTATGCAGGAATTTAAGCATGTCTTGCCGCAACTAAGAGCGCTAACCGACATGGGGCTCACACTTGCAATAGATGACTTTGGCACAGGCTACTCATCTTTAAGTAAGCTTAAGCATATGCCGGTTCAACTCCTCAAGATTGATCGTGAGTTTATCAAGGACATACCAGATGAGGATGACTGCGCTATCACAACAGCTATTATTCATCTCGCTAAGGCGATGAAAATGGATATCATCGCTGAGGGTGTAGAGACGAAAGAACAAGCTAATTTTCTATTATCAGAGGGATGTGCGCTAGCTCAAGGGTTCTACTACTCAAAGCCATTAAAGGCTGCTGACGTTCGAGGTTACATTGATGCCTGTTAACAACTAAGAGGTAGTATAAAAAAAACTAATTTTTTAACAAGGCGATTAAACTTTGGAGGCATGGTATATTTAATCCTAAATAATAATGAAAATAATACTATGTGCCAAATTAAATACCCTATTCTATCCTTCGCGGGCTATGCTTTAACCGGATTGACGTCATATGGATTAGCAGGCCCCTCACTTTTAACTTCTTTGTGGCTAGTGTCATTCGTGTTCGCAGCAGGTATTTCCATCTATGGCTTGGCCTTATATGGAATTTGGCTTCTACAGGGGTTAAAGCCAGCCAATACAGGCTCTGCAGGCATAAGCCTGCAACATGAAGCAACAGAACTCTTGGTATTCCAATACGCTGGGCTTGCAGGAATGACGTTTGCCGCTGCATTTTTGATATAGTTATATGATATTTATAGTGTTTGAATTTCTATAAAAGAAATGCACTATAGCGCCTGCATTGATCCTGTTGCATTTCGCTAAGGCTTGAGTCAGATATCAAGTGTACGCTCTTGATATAATAGAATAGGCCCAAATACATCAACCTTATTCTACTTGCTTTGGACTTGACCGACCCAAGGGTCGTTTTTTGCTATTTTGTTGCTTTCTCAACCAGTTAATGCGATATTCGCCCGCACGAAAAAAACGCTACTTGGTACTATGCAATTGGAAAGGCACTCAAAAAACCAAAAAACAAGCTGGGCTATTGCCTCGGCAAGTTTTCTTGCGGTCTTTTGCCTGCCCGTTACAAATTGCTACTCAACGGAGTATCCGCATTTCCTATCAGGCAAGCGAATACCTCAGGAATCAGAAGTCGGCCTCCAGCCTGTTTCGATTATCACAGAGGAAATGATTCGCCTAAGCGGGGCCAGAAACCTTGCTGAAGTTTTCCGTATGGTACCCGGGTTTACCGTAGGTTACCTCTATGGCAATCAACCAACTGTCATAACGCGCTCCAATGTTTCAGAGCTCAATCGGCGCATCCAAATGCGAATCGATGGTCGAAGTATTTATCTACCTATGACAGGTGGTGCATTCTTCAGAAATATCCCTGTTCAACTAGAAGATATAGACCATATAGAAATTAGCCGCGGGCCTAGCAGCTCCATTAATGGCGGCAATGCCCTGCTCGCTACAATCGATATTTATACCAAAACACCGTTCAGCGACAGTGTGCATATCTTTTCTGTACGAAAAGGAAGCAATGATATAACAGACACAAGCATTCAAACGAATGTTGGGCTGAATGATGGTTCTCATATGATTGCAAGCTTTAAGAGCCGAGAAGACGATGGCCTTATTGACCTGCATGACCACTCAAGAGATAAGGCTCTATGGTTGAAGGTCGACAGCCAACTGAGTGCTGATAATGATATCCAAATTCAGCTAGGTGTGAGTCAGAGTAATTATGGCGCGGGTGGTGAAGATCCTGTTTTAGACCCCAAACGACCGCTAGATCAAGAACGTCTGTATCTGCAGGGCAACTGGCACCATTCTTTTGGAAAGAATTGGACCAGTACTTCAATCTTGTCTTATGAGTCATTTAACTACGGGCATGAAATCAACAGCGAGCATCCAATATATGGCCCCTTCAATGTTGATTATAACTTTGAAACTGAGCGGTACTCCCTTGAGCATTACCACAATTTAACGGGGGAAAACTATCAGATTGCCATAGGTGGGCTTATCGACCATGATCTCTACCACTCCGAAGGTCGTCTAGATAGTAGCTATTACGGTCATCTAAGCAACACAAATTTGCAGGCCTTTGGCCAAGCGGCATGGTATGTGGATGCGAAGAACCGTATCAATGCAGGGGTGAATTTGCAGAAGTCGGATATTAATAATGAAGTGCATTTCGCTCCCCAGTTTTCATATATCTTTCAGCCATTACCTAATCATTTTTTCAGAGTAGGATATTCGGAAGGCTATCGCCTTCCTTCAGGCTATGAAAATGCTGGTCAAACAAAGTATTACCTGAAAGCGTTAAAGCGAAATCTATATAGCTTTAAATCCACTGCGCACCTCAGTGGAAATCTTGATAGTGAGAGCATACAAGAACATTCATTAGGCTATGCATATTCCAATCGGAAGGCCAATGTTAGTTTTGAGGCACTCGCCTACAAGGCAGAGCTTAACAATGTTATTGAACAATGGATTCGGCACGATCCCGCTCAAGCCGGTACACCTGTGGAGTATGTTGTCGATTACACCAACAACACGGCGCAAATAGACATCCAAGGATTGGAGCTTGAGTTGACATGGGAGCCAACCATGAAATGGTTCCTGCACGGTACTATGGCGTTTACTAATGTGAAAGGGGAGTCTGTTAGCCGCATAGATTACCCCAATAGCCATCCTGATTGGATCGCCTCACTATTGATTGGATACAATATCAAACCTAATTGGACTGCAGCACTTAATTTCCATGCGGTCGATAATGCTATTTGGTCACGCGGTTATGTAATGGATGGGTATAAAAAGCTAGACTTCAGTACCGAGTACTGTAATCACCGATTAAGGGATAATGAACTTTGCCTCCAATTTACGGCCCAGAATCTATTAGAGGATGTTAGGGACGCAAGGCGTGAACACGGCTGGGGCCAAAATTACTTCATTACACTTGAGTATCGGAGGTAATACGGTGAAAAAAATAATCTGTTCAGTGTTACCTCTACTCCTATTGCTAACCGTTAGTAGTAAAGCCAATTCAAAATCGATTATATGGCTCCACCGTAATGGAGCCCTTCAGGGCCATGAGGCGCGGATAGCGAAAGCACTAGGCGATGAACTTGCGATCACAAAAAGCAGCCTAAATAGCCTTCAAAACCAGTGCGTAAAGGGCGCAAAAACACCATTAACTGTGATTAGTGCCAACATTCCTTTATTGAAAGAAGCGCGTCAGTTATTGGCACTTAAAGATGATGCCTGTAAATATCAATTAATTTCCGTACTGAATACAACAAAAGGCATCAATAGACACTACTCCTTCGATTCAAACACCAAACATCTAGTTGTTGAGCAACCCTTGGTGGAGCAAGTTCGCTATGTGGATGACAGACTACCTGATTATATGAAGATTGGTGTGCTACATAGCTATCCTCCACATTCTATTGAGTTAAGTAAGCTCAAGCGAGAAGTCCGGGCTAAACGAAACCCATACATCTTTGAGGGCGTTTCAAACGCTAAGCATGCGATCAAGAAGTTGAAGGACTTAGCAGATAAGGTCGATGTTATCATCGTAGGAAATCATGCCCCACTGCTTTCCAAGAAATATTTAAAGGCAGCACTTATCTATACGGTAAGAAAACGAATTCCAATGCTCGGCGGCCCCTCAAGCGATCTAATTCGAAGTGGATTCTTAGGGGGCGTATATTCTACTGACAAGGGGTTGGTTGATGCGCTTAATGAAATCATCTTCAATTTTGAAGATGCGGCCTACCATACATATTCAAACGAGTACTTGATTAAAAGCAATAAACTATTAGCTAAACAGCTGCGTATGGAGTACCTCATGCCCTGATTTATTTGCAGGTATAAGAAACCCTTTGCTTTAACAAGTAAATCGTCCTACTGAAGCACCGCAATACCCCGTCACAACTTGAGTTAAGCTACATTCTTCTGTACCATTTCGCATCCCCTGAAACCGTTGTACAGATATATATGAAATATAAAAATAAAGTGCTCAAAGCCGCACTGCTAGCAACCCTGTCGCTAACAGAGTCAGTGCATGCGTTTGACTATAACCTTTTTACGGTTGTCTCAGATGAAGCACTAGAGCCCTCCGGCCTTTGCCATGACGGCAATAGCATGTATACAGTCTCTGATGATCATAACAATATTTATAAGCTGGAAATTAATTCTATATCACGGAAGGCTACCGCCCTTAAAGCATATGAGCTGGCAAGTGCCCCTTCCGCCCCTACAGATCATCTTCCAACGTTATATAAAATCAACTATCTATTTAAAGATTTATTAAATCTACCGGCGTTTGATTGGGAAGGGATTGAATGTGACGATGAAAATTTCTGGCTTGCTAGTGAGGCAACTCGCTCTGTCCTACACATTGAACGTAAAACATGGAAGATGACATGGCAGACTATTACTAACGCACATGTGAGAGAAAAGAGTTTGCACAATCAGGTGAATGCGGGCATTGAAGGCATCGCAACCAACAACCGTGGGGAGTTGTCGGTTGCTTTTGAAAGGGAGCCAAGTGGCATTCTTGAAGTAGATAGTGGCAGACTTCTCCGTTACCGCCCTCACCATTCAGGGGTGCCGGATGATATATCTGCCATTGCATATGGGCATGATAATTGTTTGTACTTTGTAAACAGAAATAGACGGCAGATGTGCAAGCTTTTATCGGGAAAAGGGGCCGCTCTCCTTTGTCTGGATTATTCGCCAATTGCAAAGCGTCATTTTGATTTTAAAGATAAGAAATACGGGATAGTCGAAGGCTTGACTGTCCATCATGGAACGATGTGGTTAATAACCGACAATAATCAGCAGTTCAATGAATGGAACAAATCGGCTGCTCCTCTTTTAATTCAAATCAATGGGAAAAATTTCCTACATGAATAATTACTATAAAGCATCTTTGATGAGTGCTGCACTATTAATGGGGATGACGCAAGTCAATGATGGGTGGGCAAACGAAGAAGACTTTTCCGATTTACCTGTTGTACTGACAGGTGCACGTCTTAATCAAAACCCAGAACTCAGCATACAACCCGTTACAGTAATCACTCGCGAGATGATTGACATGAGCGGTGCTCGACATGTGGCGGACCTTTTCCGCATGGTGCCGGGCTTCACTGTGGGCTATAAATACGGTAACCAGCCTACCCTAATCACAAAGGGTCTAACGGGTGAGCAAAACCGTCGCATTCAGTTCCGAGTGGATGGGCGTTCCGTATATCTACCGGCCCTAGGTGGGGTATTCCTCGGCAACTTGCCGGTTCAAATTACAGACATTGAGCGGATAGAAGTCAGTCGTGGCCCGAGCAGCTCAGTACATGGGGCAAACGCCCTACTGGCAGCGATCGACATCTACACCAAAGCACCTTTGGAAGACAGTAAAATCCGTGGTTGGGTGCGTAGCGGTAACAATGGTATAGAAGACTATACCCTTCAGTTCAGTGAAGAGCTTAGTGACTCCCTGAATGTGATCGGCAGTATTAAACAACACCGTGATGACGGCCTAATTGATCGCTTTGATACGCGTGATGATGAATCTATCTGGTTAAAACTGGATCAGCGCATCAACCCGGAAAATAATATCGAATGGCAACTTGGATACAGTGATAGTCTGTATGGTGCTGGCGGCACATCACCAACACTCGACCCTGAGCGTGATCTAGGGCAGCGTCGTTTCTTCGGTCAATTCAATTGGACGAGCACATATAGTGACACGCATGATTCCAACCTAATTGGATTCATTGAGGAGTTTGATCTGGATCATCGTATCAATTCAAGCGCACCGGGATTTGGTCCGTTCCAGATTGATTACAGTTATACCACTGAGCGGAAATCCTTAGAGTACTACCACAACTTCCATAATGCATGGGGTACATTTGTGGCAGGTGGTACCGCATTATCAGAGTCTTATAAGTCCAAAGGACGAATTAGTGATGATGTAAATAATGTTGTAAACAATGACGTGTACCAGCTGTTCGCACAGGCAGAGATCGATCTCGCAGATCATCACAAACTAAACGCGGGCTTGATGGCTGAGCATTCCGACATTACAAGTAATATCGATATCTCGCCACAAATCTCTTACATCTATGATATTAATAACGCTCACTTCTTCCGTGTAGGACACTCAATTGGCCACCGTCTTCCAAGTGGCTTCGAGAATGCAGGTCAAACAAAGTACGAACTCGACTTGCTGCCAATGGACCTCTACACCATGAAAGCCACTGGCTATCAAAATGGAGGGCTTAAAAGTGAAGAAATGGATGAAACCTCGATCGGTTACACCTATGTAAAACCTGAAGGTGATCTGCGCTTTGAGTCCGTTGCGTACTACAGCAAAGTTAAGAATGTAATTGAGTTTGCATACCGTGCAGAGCCTTCACAGGCACTCACACCGTTTCCAAATGTTGTGGATTACTACAACAATCCTGATGAAGTACTCCTAAAGGGATTGGAATTCAATCTGGACTGGAAGCCTTCAAATAAGTGGTTGGTGAATGCTAGCGCTGCTTTTACAGATGTTTCCGGCACAGGTCTGGGTTATTACGACTACGCGGACTCCCATCCTGAGAGAATTCTGTCTCTATTAGTGGGTTACCATGCTACGAAAAATCTGACGCTCTCCGGTTTCTACCACCGTGTAACTCAATCTGAGTGGAGTGTGAATGAGTCGATTGAAGGCTATGAGAAGCTGGACCTGCAGGCGAAATACTGTAGAAAGCTGACGGTACAGGATACTGGCTGCATCAAGGTAACTGCACAGAATGTACTAGAAGATGTATATGATGCACGAACCGATTATGGTTGGGATCAAATGTACTTCGTTACACTGGAATATCGCAGATAATAGAGAGACCCGGTGATAAAATACTTTCTTTGGGCCTTAATGTTACTTTCCTCCCACGTTGTGGCAGGAAATGGTATTTATTGGCTCAAAGAAAGTAATCCTACATCAAGGATGGAGGAATTCTATGTCAGCTTAAGTAAGCGAGTTGCTTTGAATGATGTAAGTATTTCAGAGGTTGATCGTTTATGTGGTAGCGCCGAAGTAGCAACCATTATTGTCTCCAAAGCTCAAGCCCTCGAATATATTAGTGATGTATTTAAGGGGCGAGAATGCAAGGCGCAATTCTTAAGTGTTCTGTTTTCAGCGGGACGATATAGTAGTATCGATATGGGGGTACTCAAGACACGCCATATAGCGATTGAGCAGCCTCTTATGCATCAAGTTTCGTATGCTTCCGAGCATAAGCAATACATCAAGCGCCTAGGTGTTCTCTACAGCAAGCGGGATGATCCCGTTGAAATCGGGATGATAAAAGCGATGTATAAGCATAAAAATCTTGAGCTTGTATTTAGGTTAACTGACGATGGCTCCTCTTCTGTAGAAGCTCTCAAAGAGGTTATTAAGGTTGTCGATGGCATTGTGGTCTCCCCACAGTCAAAATTAATCACTCCGACATACATAAAGCCATTACTGATAGCTACTATCAGGCAGCGCATTCCGGTATTCGGTGGACTGTCACCCGGCTTTGTTAAGTCAGGCTTTTCAGGTGGGTGGTACAGCACCAATGAGTCTATTTCAGATACCGTTGTTAAAGTGATCAATAAGTTTGAGGACGCATTACCTGTTGAATATGCAGAAAAACCGGTATTGGTGGTCAATGAGCGTGTCTCCCGACACCTCCGAATGCAGATGAAGCGCCCTACTTCACCATAAAAAAACCCGAGCAAAGCCCGGGTCTCTTAATAGATGCGCAACTATCTATCTCATAGGCTCCCACCTATCGACTGATCTCTGTGCGCTGAGCGGTAAAAGAGATCGCATATCAAGGGGTCACGCCTTTGCAAGATTTCGCTGCATTAGCTACCCGCACTTGCCCTTGTATATCCCAAGGCAATTAGCAAGATTGAAGAAGAGGTACTCCACCGGCCAGCTAGCCCAATGCTTATCCTCATTATCAGTCCCCGGTACACCAGAGAGCTTACAAAGTGTGTGATAGGTTTACCAGCATACAACCCAGACTATCCGAAGACGTGTTCAACACCGTCCAGCGCATCGCTACTATCACGCGGTTTCGTTTGCACCTGCCGGATATTGTGCAGTGATTTAACCGGTAAGAACAGCAATATTACTATAACGATTATGAATTGCAAGCATAATTTGATAATGTTGCATTGTTTGTTTTTACTATTATAATTAAAAGCATACAAAGGAGAGAGGGCAAAGTATGTATCCAACCTATTCCAAATGGACGTTGCCTAACGAGGTGTATGATCAGGCCACAGAGATAATGGAGTGGCGTTATGCTGATAATGGACCGGAAGTTATAGGGGACGATTGCTTTGAAATGCTTAGGGCGTGTAATGAAGATGAGGAAGGTAGCCCCTTCTTACCGAAGTACTTTAAGCAACAGACAAGATTAGAGGCGTTCCCTTACTACGGCAAGGATGATAGTCGTACCAATATGCTGTGGTCTGTTTTTGAGTATGCAGCGGAAATTGTTAGTCATCGAGAGGATGTGTCCGAATCCCTCTATTGTGACATTCGTGAGAAATTGGATTATTGGAAAGAGTATGGGGAATTCCCTCCTTCTAAGCGAAAAAAACGCAAGCTACCTACGGGTGATATAGCAGCCTTCAGAATCTGCGTGGAAGCTGAGATAAAATCACTTGTTGATCAGGCGATCAAAGTCGCAAAGGGGAAAGGTTGTCCAATGCGCCTTCAAAGTAGTGTACAAAATGATCTGCAGCTCAAAATTAGCTGGTCTGAGGGTCGATCGAGCAGCTGGGGTGGCACGCGCAACGGAAAGCCCTACATAAGCTTGGCGGTAGCCGATATTAAGCTAGGTAAAACGCAGTACACCTTCAATGAATATAGCCATATTGCTCAACTGAAAGAAATAGGTTCATGTAAGGGGAGTCGGGAGGTTTATTTGGCTTCCTTAATTGCTCATGAGCTTGCTCATGTTGCACAGCATTATTCAAAGATCACTAAGGATTATGGTGACTTCACCGAGATGGATGCTCAGGGAAAGGCGTCAATCTGCATGCCAAAAATCTTAAAGGTAAGTCATGGGTCAGGGTGGCAGGAGATCTATCGCTACCTGAGGTTCAATTGGGTGAATAAACTCCCTACTTATCGAAACTGTTAACTGGATAGTAGGTGCTTGGTGCGCGTTTGATTTATTTTGATAGATTGATATAGATATATAACTGTTATATTATTTTGCTGTAAAAATAATAATAACAGGAGCCATCATGCGCTTATCAGACTTAAAATATGCATGCTTTAATTCGCCTGAGCGAGAAAGCTGGATTCTATGGAAAAAGGATATTTCAGAAACTGAATTCTGTGGAGCGGCTTGCGCCTTAGCGGCATTGAGTTCAATCTTCCTCTACATAGGAATGATCGGATGTGCCATCGTGCCTTTACTAGCCATTGCCTCCATTGTGCTTTCCAGCTATATATTGCTGAAGGATCGAGAAGAGTGCCTTGAATTCCTTGATAAAGATCCTGTAATCAACATAGTGCTTATGGGCGCACTTGCAGTTACCGCAATTCCATTTCTTATCATGGTAACCTTGATTAACAAGTCGTATCAGCTAGCCTGTTTTATAAGGTGGAGTGTTAGCTAAAAGCTGGATATATACTGCAGTTCGCAAACATAAAGCAGTCCCCAAGCAGGGACTCTAATTCCATATAGGAAGAGAGATGATTAAAGCTATAGCGGCCGTTGGTCAGGCATATGAATTAGGCAAAGGTAATGAATTACTTTGGACGCATCCAGAGGATTTTAAGCACTTTGTGAATTACACGAGAAATCATGTTGTAATTATGGGCTTAAATACTTATAGATCCCTACCCAAAGCGTTAAAGGGGCGAACTGTACTGGTACTTACTAGTCATCCTAATGGGGTTGAGCTTCTTCAGGATTCTGACATTGTTTTATCTGGATTCACGCCAGACCGAGTAGTCGACTACGCTAAATCCTTGCTAAATGAAAAAGGTCATGATGGCGTTGTTGTAGCAGGGGGCGGTTATGTGTACGGTACGTTTGCCCCCTACGTTGATGAGTTGAGCCTAACATACTTTGAGGCTAGTGATAAAAACGCTGATGCCTACTTCCCTGCTGATCAGTACAAGACGTTACTTAAGGGCAAAGTGCAAGAGCTACTAACTATCACAGGGGCAGACAATAAGGTGGGCTTTGTCATCAAAAGTTACCGGGCGAACTAAACCACCGTAATAAGGATGACGTTAAAAGCAAGGATGCTTCCCACAATACTTACATCTTTTCGTGAAATAAAGCGCAAAGTTTTCTTATTAATCGCGTCGAATAAGTATGAGTTTGATACTTGAGATAGGCGCTTAAAGATCGCGAATAGCTCAACCGGTATAAGCTTGGCAGCTATTAAATTAAGCCCCCAAATAACCATAAAGATGGCGCTGCACTTAATAGTTGTTATTGTCACAAAGCTCTGCAATTCTTTATTCCATTCCAACTTTCTTATCTTATCGAAAGACAGTAGAAGATAGACAATTGATTTAAAGATAAAGATGAAAGCATAGAGAAGAATTGCATTAGGATAAATCTGAATCAGCTTTACGGAGAAAATAATGGTAAGACACAGGCAACTGGATAGCATAATCAGTGAGCTGATATTAGGGATACTTCCTTGTTTTAATTTGGGGCCTATAAACATAGCTGTCAGAGACATATTGAAAGCAACAAAGAGTACCCAGTGCCAGATCTCAGTGAATGGCATCTGCATTGAGCCCGGGAAAAGATTTAGATAGTCAAATACTAAAACCACTATAGGTATTAGAGGTAGGGTTAAAAATTGAAAATACCCGACCACATGTACTTGAGCTTTGTTACGTTCCATGCAAAGCAACATGAACCATAAGGTGCAGGACTCAAGACCCGCCAGCACCCAGAAGCGCCAATCTGTAAAGAAGTCGTGGGAGAAGAATGGTCTTCCATCCCCTCCAATAAGTAGGAATACACTACCAACAATAATGAACTGAAAGCACACAATCAGCTCTTTAACCGCTTTATTGCTCGCCAAGAGTGCATTATTAAAATACTCTCCTAAAACCACAAGGGAAATTAAGAAAAAACCTGCAATCACGGTAAGTATATCCAAGAATTAATGCTTCAATAATATCATAGCGAAAAATCAAAATCATTATAATAAATAACCCATCTGCACAATCCATACTTACTCCATAGCCTTGAAGTTTGTATATTGCAGGCATGCCAGTCATAATAGCCAGTCGATAAAGATTATTATGGTAGAGGCTAAATATGAGTAAGAAAGGAAGCGAAACCCCAACATGGTGGCTAGAATGTTTCGGCGAAGAAAATGACCTACCAACTCTAATGGATGAAGCTCAAAAGTTTAAGCGCCTGAATGAACTTGTTACCAACGAATTGCCGAAACGTCGTAATGCTATTCGCAATGAGCTACGTCACATGCCCTACCCTAAAAGATTTGTATACGGCATGGAGGCAGCTGTACTTCCTTCGGAATGTAACCGAGAGGTTGTTGACGTACTTTTAAACGCGACTGCACGGGAGAATGAGTCTCCCATATCACTCTCCATGCTTTTTAACTTAGGTCACCATAGTGATGCTTACCGCCCATTGGTTCAGCTTTTAGCCAGCATGGGTAGTTCTACCATGAGCGTTCTAATTGCAACCCTGTGTTTTCTTCAGCAAAAAAAGCCTTATTACACTCTTACAAACGAACTTGTTGAGATGCTTTTGCTCACCGATTTGGGTGATGACTTGCCTGCTGAATTCTTTCAGGCCCCAAGTAAAGGTATATCTTATGTAGAATTAGGTGAAACAAAACCGGTCGCAGGTTCACTTGAATTATTGTCCAGAGAGATAGATGGCACCGGTCGCGAAATTTTTGTTGGTAGCCCGATTGAGGGTTTCTACGTCTCAAGCAATGTTTTTAAACCTGAAGAGATGACGGAATTTAATAACGATGCAGAAATTGGCATGATGAAAGAATTGGGATTAGATGGGTGTGAGAGAATCCGTGAAATCACAATGATATTTATTTCATGCGCAAACCCTGATGATCCAGATAGTCCAAACAACACGCCTAATGTTTGCATTCCGATCTACCTGCCTGAGGGTGATGATGCCGAAGGCATTACACTCACTGAAATGTTAGAGCGACATCATGCGCGCTGGGAGCGGCGCGGAGTGTTTGAGGAGAATAGTCGAGGCGGACTTGACTCCAGCCCGTTAAAAGAGGTTAACAAGCGACTAGTAAAGATGGCTGCCCTCGCCCTTTTGTATATTAATTCAAATCAGGCAAGGAGCACCATGCAAAGTGTCAACGATTACCACGACATCGAAGGCAAATATATCCGAGCAGCGCCAAAGAAGAGGGGTAAGCTCTATAGGCGCCTACAAAAGGCCATGGACCGTATTATCATCTCTAGTGGAGTGGTGGCAAACGCTACAGGGGACAGCGCACGTACGCATGCTTCACCACGCCCACACTACCGTCGTGGACATATGCGGATGCAAGCGTACGGTGAAGGCTACTCAAAACGCAAAGTTAAGCTTATACTGCCAACCCTAGTAACAGGCAACCAATCCGATCCAAAGGTTGCTGAGCAAAAAGCTCAAGAAAGACCCCAACACTACAAGGTGAAATAGGCAGCAGGATGACGCGGAAGAAAAAAGGCAAACAAGGAAGTAAGCAAACCTCGCCGCAGAACAAGCGGCGCTACCCACACCACAGGCTCTTTAAGAGTTGGCTGGGGCGTTGGATACTGGAAGATATTACACTGAAGGAAATTCAGTCACCCAGCCATTCAACCCAGAAGCGCATGCATCAGCGCATGTCGTTGGCTGCAAATACCACAGACCGCACATTGTGCGATCTTCCCCATCCTCGTAGGTCTGCCCAACTATGTATGGCTTATAATGCGGTAGGGATTCTTCCCAAGGATGCGCTAGAAGATTTGATTGAGATGCTCGCGTACAAGCGCTTATCACTGGCTCAGATTGAGCAAGAAACGCTGGAAGATCCGCGATTCTATGAATTCTGGGAAGCTATGGGCGTAACAAGTGTACATAACGCACTCATCGGACACCGGGGATCAGAACAGATGGTCGCCAACCTGTTATTTGTCACATTGGATTATATTCAGCAGGAAGAGAAGATCTTTACGCTGACTGATGCCGTCAATGATGCCATGTTAAATACTGACCTTAGCGAAGGGTTAAGTACTAACATGCTTCAACTCCCCTTCCCTTGTTGCTATCTCGAATTTGGGACCACACGAGGCCTTGCTCCACTCACGGTGTACAACGATACTACGGGAGAACACCCTTTAGATGGCTGCTATATTAGGGAGACAGTGATAAAGGCATCAGATATGGCCGTGGTTGACTATACCGCTGATGAACTCGGATTCAAGCATGATGAGGATGTGCGAGAGATCTTCATGCTTTGGACTGGCGTGCCGCAGCCGGGAGCTACAATGGGTGACGACAGTAATCTGTACAGCTTCTTTTACTTCCCGGCCGATGGTGATGATGTGGACCTAAAGGCTTGTGTAGAGAAGCAATTGGAGCTAAATGCGCAAACACGACAGCGATTCGGAGCGTCTGGTGAGGGTTATAAGGCATTGTTTGAGCATACAGTTAAATGTCTCACTTATATCAACTCCGATGCACTTCGGCGAGATGTTAGGGAGTTGGATGAGGCGGAACGCCATCGCAATGCGGCAGGCTTAAGTAAGCGTAAAGCAGCCATCAAGAAGGCGAATCAGTCGGTCAACCGCATCTATATCGGACCTGATAGCTTTGAATATCAAAAGTACGATGGCTATGCACTCGAGCACACAGGACGGACTGTACGCCCACATATGCGTCGAGGGCATTTACGCGCTCAAGCATACGGTGAGGGCCGGAGGTTAAGAAAGCCGGTGCTAATATCACCCGTAATGGTTATGGGGGGTAAATCCTCTGATGGACCAGACTCAACACAATACATAATTAATTAGAATAGGGGCCATCGCCCCTTTTTTTTATGCATGGTGTCAAAACTTGTACGACGAATAAACTATATGCAGATCAGCCAATTAAATGTTATATTAAAACAATAATAATAAGAAAAGGTAAACACCATGGAAACACTGGTGCATGAGTTTGTCCACAAAAATAGCCATGCCCTTCATGCCTTAAAGGGGTGCAGTCAATTTATGCCATCTATGGGGCACCTTGAAGAGTGGCGTTCTACCCGATTAGTCGGCTACACGCAATTTCCGGGACACAAGCGCCAAGAGATCAATCTCGTTTTTCTTATTAGAGAAAGCATAAGGCATACGAATACTCTTGATCTCATATTGCTATTTGAACACGTAGTCCTCAGTGGAGAGAGGTATCCAGCGCCCATATCAATTAAGGATATCACTCATGCTAAGCGGGTGTTTAGGCATCGAGCAGAACAAAATAAGCTGTCCACTGCAGGAATTGCCAGTGGCCTTGAGTTTATTGATGAGGTCAATTTAATGAAGGCGGATCTGACCAACTCATTCCCAGCGCTAAGTTGGCAATAACCCTACATTTCCCGTTGGCAGTTAATTAAAAACTGTTATAGTATTCAAAAGTACTCATAACAGTAGGCCTTCGGCATGACAGATAAGGTTCATCAATCTAGCCACACACAGTATCAAGTAAGAGTGGATGGAAAACCTGTTTTCCACACACATTCGATCGATGAAGAAGCTATGGATAAATGGCTTGAAGCTTCTGAAGCAAATCCGGGGTGCTATGTTGATCTTGTTAGTGTTCGTACTGAAATTATCATGAATTTATATAACTACGATAGGGTTAGAAAGCACTTTAGCCAAAGGAATACCGGGGAAAGCAATGACAATCTGTGAAGGAATTCTTGATCAAGAACCTCAGATCGTGACGTTAGACGATGTTAAAGCGCACGTCGAAGAACTACCTATGCTACCGGGTGTTCTGTATCACATGTTGCAAGCCGACCCTGAAGATGATTATTTCTTTGAGGGTATTTATGACCTAGCGTCCTGCGACCCTCCCCTTGCTAGTTTTATCTTAGGGTATGCAAATTCCGCTTCTTCCAATCCTCAAACCAAAATAGAAAACCTTCGAGAAGCCCTCACGCGTGTGGGCGCAGGAACCGTTGTTGAACTGATTACCGCGCAGTCCATGACCACTGTATTTGTACCGACCCGGTCTGAACATAGAGCTTTATGGCTACATTCAGTGGAAGTGGCGACAATCGCCGCTTTCCTATGTCGGGTTAGCAAGCAACTGAAAACACAGCCGCAATTAGCATATCTGACTGGCTTAATTCATGATATTGGCCGATTTGTTATGATGCAGCTAGCTCCGAACGCCTTGCAAGGTACCAAGGCTGGCGACTGGTCCTGTGCAAAAGAGCTGGTAAAGGTAGAAAGTAGCTGCATGGGTTTTACGCACGCTCAAGTCGGATATCTGACCTGCTTAAAACTGGGCATGTCGCCAATGATCTCTGCTGCCGTTCGTTATCACCACCATAAGAAAGTGGCTACACACCCTAGAGCTAAGTGTGAGCTTCGCGAACTCTCTATGATCTTGCAGTTTGCAGATGAGGTTAGTGTACTACTGATCCGCAACCCTGATTGGCGCACATGGAGTGAAGATGAGTTGAATGCCAAGCTTGTAGCTTATTGCACACAAAAAGATTGGCACTCAAGTTCAGATATTTTTTTCAAATTCGACATGAGTCAGCTTGTTAAAGCGCTACCTATCCTAGTTGATCAATCCGAAGAACTCTGTTTTAAGTTAGGTGTAGGTTAGGGCTGAAAACTTGACCTTGATTAATATTTCATTATAGTAATACTGAAATATTTAGCAGAAGGTAAAAGAAATGGATCATACGTTTGTGTGGGGAATGGTTTTCTTGTTGATGGTATTGGCCCTTTCTGGCCTTATTCAAGATTATCTCAATGCTCGTAAAGCTAAAACAGATCCGCCTACTGTAGGAGATCGCTTTCGACCTGTGGCTTACCGAAACAATCCGACATTTAAAGATTATGTCGTTGACCGCATTGAGAACGGCTGGGTAATTTGGAAGAATAAGCATCACGGGGCTGTGGAGTTGCATAAAATACATAGCGGGTTTGTTCGCAAGCATTTATGCGCCAACCCTAGCGTAAATTCCAAGCCAATAGACTGAAATGCACCCTATTAGGGAAAAATTAAGAATTTTTCTTATATACGTATCGTGATCAGGTAGCTAGTATTAGCCTTACTGGTTAGGTGATGAGTGTGACGGTTGGCCGAGGATTAAGCAAGGATAGCAATAAGCCGACAATGGATTCAGGGTCACTCTTCCTAACTGGTATTTAAACCAAAGGTTGAGCATGGACAGCCTTTTTGGTTTGACGCCAAGGATTTACCCCGTTTGAGAGCAGGGGTTGGTAGAGCATGGATGAGTGTGGAGAACGGAATCTCACCTCCAATCAATCTTATATATCTGACTGCACCAGCATTTCCAGTTATACTTCACTGCATTACCCTAATGAAAAGTGAAGGTTATTATGCAAAAACTCTACGGCACTCTCCTAAATAATGGCGATCAGTTACTCTGCAGCAAGTCCACAACTAAAGAGTTGGTAGAGGATTATGTACTTTCATTGCATGGTAAGACCCTAGTAGATGATCATGGAAGTCCAGTCGGCGTTCGTAAGATTGGTAAGACAATGATGGTTTGCATGATCAATGATGATGGTATTATTACCCGCCAGAGGGACAATCAGTACTTTGACTCCAGCATTGTGCTAAACCTTGCGAGTCGCTTGGATCGCAAAGGCGTTATCATAAACTTAAGATAATCCAATGTAGATTTGTGCTGACGATTTTTATTCTTATAATAGAAATTGTCAGCAACAATGGGAGTGGCTATGGAATTGGATTTTAATGCAGTAGTAGCGGTTGGCGTGGGCGGTATTGCAGTCATGTCATTAGAAGAGCCTTCAGGGGTGGTTAGGCGAGATCTAATCTTGCTGGGTGCTGAACGTTGGTGGAATAGAATAACTGTGAGCACACCTCAAATTCCCGGTATGTACGAAGTAAAGGGGGCTGCAAAACAAAGGGGGTCGACGGTTACTTATAGCGTAGATCAGATTGTGGGTAAATTCACATCAATAGTTGTGTGAGGTTGGCATGTTAGCAAAAGAACTGGCTGAGATCCTATTGGAGCATCCTGAATGGGAGGTGACATCCAGTATCGACATTAGTACGTCTGAGGCAGATTCAGGTGTGAGAGCGTTTGGTGAAGATATTCATGAGGTGATTGAAGAGCCGCATTGCAATCAATTTACAATTTGCTTTGAGGGTCAGTTGAATTTCACACCCAGTCAAATCATAGAGATGCAAAAAGGAGAGGAATAGTCCTCTCCTATGCTGCTAACTTAGCTGAGTGGTAAATTAACTGCCCGCTCTCAATGCTAATTAGCTCTTCATTAATCAGATGTTGCAAACACCCTTCTGGCGTTGCACCATTTTCCGAGTTTGTAAGTGATGTAAGCGTATTTAGAAGCTTTGGCTTCGTTGATGGCAGATGAGAGGTCCCCCTGTTGAAAAGCTTTCTGCAAACTCTCTCGGTGGCAGTATTGCACTCACCCCTACCTCCTCGCCTGCACACCCGACCTAGATGATTAATATGATCAATCACTCCTTGGAAGTCAGAATCGTGGGAGATAACTTCAAATTCCACATCAAGACTGGCCTCAGCGTGAAATTTCCCAAGATAAAATTGAAGATGGCTATCGAGGTAGTTCTTACCCGTGCGACTCATCTGAATCACAGTTAGGTTAAGTGGATGGTCGTACCGAGTTAGTCCAAAATCTATATGCTTCTGTTGGGAGCCCTGAAATACGATAATCCGCTCATACGCCGCAAGGTCAACGTGCTTGAGGGTGATGTTTTCAAGATCAACAAAAGCCCAGTAGGTTTTTTTCGTATTCATATGAATCAAATTAGCCATAAGAGGATTGATAAGCAGGGGGGGGTGCCCCCTGCAGGAAAGGCAGATGCTAATCGTCACCATCTAGCATATCGCCGATACCGCCAAGGATCGACCCCTCGCCGGTACTGCCGCCGTTAGATGGAGATGCTGCGATAATGCGATCTGCCAAACGCGAGAACGGTAAGCTTTGCACCCAAACAGTGCCGGTGCCTTTCAGGGTTGCTAGGCAGATTCCTTCACCACCAAAGAGCATGGACTTAATGCCTTTGGCCATTTCAATGTCGTAGTCAATACCTTCGGTAAAACCAACTAGGCAGCCAGTATCAACACGTAGTGTTTCATTATTAAGCTCTTTCCTAACCACCGTACCGCCAGCTTGGATAAAGGCCATACCATCGCCCTCCAGTTTCTGGAGGATAAAGCCCTCTCCACCGAAGAAGCCTGAGCCAATTTTCTTATTAAAGGCAATATCCACCTTAGTTCCGAGTGCTGCGCAGAGGAAAGAGTCTTTTTGGCAAATAATGCGACCGCCTAACTCATTTAAGTTTAGTGGCACGATCGATCCCGGGTACGGCGCCGCAAAGGCAACACGGCGCTTACCTTCGCCAACATTTTCAAAGTGCGTCATGAAGAGTGATTCACCTGTAAATGCTCGCTTGCCAGCAGAGAAAAGCTTACCCATCAAACCTTGCTCAGGTTCGGAGCCATCACCCATTTTAGTCTCAAAGGTAATATGTTCTTCCATGTAGTTCATCATTCCAGCTTCGGCAATGACCTTTTCACCCGGATCTAGTTCAACTTCTACAACTTGAAGGGACTCGCCAATAATCTCGTAATCAATCTCATGAGAGCGCATGTAAATATCCTAATTTGTTATTTTTAGAAACTATAACGCAAATAAATACCCGGATACAACCCTTGAATACTGAAAAGGCAAAGCCTATCTATCATCAAATCTTTACAAGCCTAGATTTTCAGTTATGCTTGTCTTGATCTAGTCAACAATGGTTACATGAGAGCTTTAATGGAGAATTGCATAGAATTAAAAGGGAGTGAGATTGCTTATCTTTTCATTGCCAAAGATTACTATATTGTCGGCCTAAGACCGAATCACAAACTCCTAGCTCAGCTTAAATACTGCGAAGCGCCATCCTATTATATAAGGAGTCTTGCGGAGCGGTCGCTCCTCCCTGTAATCGATGTACAGCACTTACCCGAGCAAAGTGTCTATGCAGCAAGTATGCACTTCCCAGAAATTGCTGATTTTGAGCTATATGGCATGCCACCTTGGGATCAATACAGCAAAGCTCCACTAGCGTTAGTGGCTGAATTGTGGAGGCGGATTGGTGCAAATGTACGTAATTGCTATGAGCTAGAAGACCTATCCAACCTACTAAAGGCACCTGCAGAGAGCTTAGCGCAAGGTGCACTACAGCTAGCCATGAATGGGCAACTAGATGGTACCGCCATAAATACATCCATAATGCACCGTGCTATACAGATCAAAACCCTGCCGGAAGATTTGCATGAGTCTTTACGGTTGATGGTCGATCGCTATGAGGCTGCCATTCTTGGTGCGCACGCTATTGAAAAGTGCGTAGAAAGCTTTCCTATGGAGGTGTTTGATTCATTAAACCCTAAGCTTGAGGATCAAATACCTACGCAAATGCTTAGGCATTATGAATTACTAGCTGCAAAATTGATCTTTGCTGTTGATGCAGGAAGCCATGAGGTCAGATCCTCGCTGGCTGTGGAATTACAGAGTTTAATGGATATTCAAAAAATCAAGCTAGATAGAATACCTGTTCACAATGCCTACCCAGTAAAAATTGCCTACGGAGCAATGTGCAAACTGGTTAACCAAGTTCTTGAAAAGTTGAAATAATCTCCCCTCTTCACATCCAATTTATTTGTGTTATAGTAATTACCTTTAATAAGTATATGTAGCCTATGCCTAGCGCATAAGCCATTTCTACAAGGGTTGTTATGAAAATTACATGTGAAGTTGAAGCCACACCTCGCGAAGTTCGTGAATTAATAGGTCTGCCTGATATGCAGCCAGTGTGGGAGAAAGCACAGGATCAACTACAGGAGCGCATTAAAGCACCTGAATTTGATAATCTTTTTGATCCATTTGGATTCCGTAAAATCTTTGACGGCGCTTTCGAAAGGTCGCTTCCTTCTGCAAAAGATCAGGTTAAGCAGTAAGGAGTGTATATGTGTAAGCGATGTGAGGAGAACTACCTCCGATACAATCAGCGCTGGAGTAGCCTATCGCAAGTGAAGTGGGCAATTTTTACAGACTTCGTGCCGAATAATCGCCGTAGGATGACGAACACACGCATGTCCCGTGATGAGTATTTCTCAAAGACTTATAACCTCTTCCGAGGGTTGGAGCGCGCTGGCCTTTCACAACAAGACAATACTATCCTTGATTTGAAGCGAGTTCGCTAATGGCACTTACACTATTGGGGTGGGCAGGCTCACTCTGTCTTATGTATACCTACCTACGTGTCGCCTTTAATCGCAAAGTCATTGGACATTTTTGCGGTATTAATGTCGTTGTTGGGGGCTGGGATGGTACTAGTTACCGCTTTTTAGGCATTAATGCAGTTGCATGCCTATTGCTTACGGCAGCTTCCTTGGCTAAGGGTGCTATGGCACCAACTGTCATCAATTTAGCGTTTCTGCTGATTTCACTGATCAGCATGGCTCGCCCCTTAGTCTGGGTTATTAACCGGCTAGTGGATTATAAGTATGTCGCATGCGCTGTAATATTTGGGCTGTTTGCTCTACTCTATAATCTGTTCTTCGTCAGCAGTGAGCCACTGACCCTAAAGCTTGCTTTAGATCATGCTGGGACATTTGCAGCTTTCTTATTCCTTGCAGCCTATTTCTTATTTTCTGCCGGGCAAATAGAAAAAGCACCCTTCATTAAAACAAATATTGTGGGGCAGATTTTATACTGCCCCATTCTTGCAATGACGGGCTTGTGGAGCATTATGTTCTTGCAGCTATTCGGCATGACAATGGGGCTTGTCGCATTGCATGAGCAAGGTCAGAGTGAAGATGAAGAGCTACCTCAGGCGGTAAAGAATTAATTATGCTGGTTTGCTTCGTATGGCTATTGATTGCAACGATTGGGATACAGGTTCCTAATTTACTGGGCATCCAATCCCAAACAGAGAATACATTAAGCGCATGGGCGGCATTTAAGATCACTCTGCTGACGCTACCAGTCACACTACTTGCAACAACTGGATTCACCCTCTTCTATGGGAGGGGTAGTCAATTCTTTAGTTATCCGGCCATGGCTGTATACGCAAAAGTCGCTGCACTCATTGCTGCTATTATCATTCAGGTTTGGGTGTTTAAGAACAGGGATACTAATTGGTTGGAGATGGTTGGCTTATCACTGTGTCTCTTTGGGTTTATTGTATCTATCTACAGCAAAGATCTGCTAAAGCTTTTGCATTAAAAACTGCGATACGAAATGTACTCTTCAACCTATTGATATTTTAGCTGGCCTATAAAACCCATCCCCTCGCAAACAGAGGGGATTTCGGTGCAGCAGCGCGGATGTTGATAGCCCTCAGCAATAAGATTGACAGGTTAAGGGTTTGGGTTGTATGTTGAATCTATATCAACAAATTCAGTTTGCATGGTATTGTCTCCAATCCCAAGCTCTCCTAAAAAGTTTCCACCTGCAGCCCAAATATGTCCGGTAGACGCCTGCTTGAAGTGAGTTGACATACCTCCAACGGTAAAGCTTGATACATCAAACCCAGTGTCTGTAAAGGTATTTACAATTCCTGCTGAGCCTTGGCCAATGAAACCCATGTTCTCATTTCCACCGACGACAAATAGCCTACTGCCTTGTACCGCAGCACCCAGCCTAAAGTTTGCTTTAACTTCATTTGCAGAAAAGCCTGTATTTGTCCAAGTTAGAACAACGTCACCTGAAGTTCCAAGGCCCAACTGACCGCCGTTATTGTGCCCAGTGGACCAAACTGTGCCTTCCTTAATTAAGTAAGCGTGCTCCTTACCTGCAGCTACTGAAGAGGCTGATATGCCAGTATCCGCCCACACCGTTTGATCAGTTTGATTAAAATGACCGAGTTGCCCATAGTTGTTTCCCCCTGTTACCCACAGTGTTCCATTTTTTAGGCTATATGCCGAATACACACCTGCGGTGATATTATCGGTATCGAAGCCTGTATCCACCCATGATGTTGTTGTTACATCAGTTGACCCATTACCAAATTGCCCATTAATGCCTCTGCCTGTAGCGAATAAATTTCCATCTTTAATGTAATATGAGGCGTACCCTGATGTTGTTGCGTAATCGACATCCACGCCTGTATCAACCCAGTGATCTTGATTATTTGTATGCCCAAGCCCTAATCCGCCATTGAAATTAGCACCTACAACATAGAGGCGACCGTCTTTGATTGCCATTCCTGTGTTTGTTGCTGCAAGAACAGTGTCTGCAACAAGCCCAGTAGGAGCCCAAAGGGAATTGCTAACTGAATTGTCTCTAGCCAATTGACCGGAATCATCGGCACCAACGGACCAAATTTCATTAGAAGGACCAAGGCCATAGCAATGGTTTGCTCCACATGTAAGGCTATTGAGGTTTAAAAAAGAGCTATGGCTATTGCTTATATCTTCTGGAGGCCAAGTAAATCCGATAGGGACATTGTAAATAAGACCCTCTTCTGTAAAGGTTCTAGCCTCCACACTGAAAATTGCTCCAAGGCCAACAAAGGCCACAACTGGTAATATTTTTATCATAAGAACCTTAATTATTATTGTTTTATTTACCGTATAATAATTTAGAGAGATGCAATTGTCCATACTTCCCAAATGCCTTATGATTAAATCCATCTTGACCTAGCATAAATACTCTTTATAATATTTGGAAATTTTCATTAAGGAAATCTTATGCCAATTCATGAAGATGAAGTGCCACAACACAATAAGCCTGTGTCATTGGTTAAAGTTGTTTGTCACTATAACCGCAATCTAAAAATGTCTCCGGAAAAACTGGCCGCGCAAGTCAGTCATGCCGTGATGCATCTTAACCTACCTACGCCGCCTGAGGCGGTCGCAGTGTTGCAAGCACGCGCAGGAAAATTTAATGAGTACTGCAAATCAGCGGATTACGTACATCATGATCGCGGCTACACTGAGCTTGCACCCAATACGCCTACCGTGTGTGCTAAGATCACCCACGTACCGCACGATCATTACATGAAGTAGGACTGCATAATGGAGCGTATTACCCCCGATAACATTACATGGCTAGCACCAAAACACATCTTTGTCTTCGGTAGTAACGAAGGCGGTAAGCATGGGCGTGGAGCTGCAAAGCAGGCTTTAACGTGGGGTGCGGTCTGGGGGCAAGCGGAAGGCTTGCAGGGAAGAACGTATGGTATCCCCACTAAAGACAGCTCAATACGTCGTACCTTATCGGTCTCAGAAATTAAGCCGTATGTCGATCGCTTCATCGAGTGTGCCAAGGCCCACCCTAAATTGATTTTTATGGTGACTGAAATAGGTTGTGGCTTAGCTGGACTAAAACCTAAAGATGTAGCTCACCTTTTTAAAGGAGCAGAAGCAATGGAAAACGTCTATTTGCCTCGCCGCTTCCTGAGAAAAATTAAATAAGCTGTAAGGAGTTATGGCATGAACCGACACATGATTCTCTTGAATGGAAGTGGCGACACGACCATCTCGTGGGATGCCTCTGATGATGAAAAAATGCATCAGATGATTGAGCAAATGCTTGAAAAAGGCTACAGCTTCTTTGTTGTGCAGCCAAAATGGCTTGGACTTTCAGAGAAGAAAGTGGAAGTAAATCGCCTCAGTGATCTGAAAAAGTCCCGTAAGATATCGCTCCCTGACGCGCTGGGTGACGCCGTCTTGGCAGGTTTATGTGAATCCAGTGAAGAGGTGCTCTCTGTGATGAAAACACCTACAGGTGATCTGGAGGCTGGTGAGCGCATTCGCGAAGACACAAATATTGTGGATCTAGAAGGGCGTCAGCAGGAGCGTAAGAAAAAAGCACGTGAGATCGCTCAGCAAGATACGATGGCGTTACGTCCCCTCGCGGGTGGTTGATAACCAATGCCCTTCCCTGCTGTAGTACCCGGCACGGCACCATTAGATGGCTTTCGGATGAGTCCGGATAGTCACTATGTCCTACATGGTGCTGTTGAGTTGTATATGATGCGCTTTGATGTTGGGTGTGCAGCTTCACTGATGCAGCTAAATGCAGATTGGCTGGTTGATACCAACAATTTCGATCATGCCGCACTTGAATCCCTTTATGAGCAATGGCGAGAGCAATGGGCACAACCTTATGAGGTTGCTGCTGTTGATCTACGGTGTGCTCTCTCTATTCCATGGGAGGTCCAGCGGCTCAAGGAGCATTGCGTTAGTGAAATTACGTCTCACCTTGCTAGTCGGGAAGGTATAAAGCATCCAATGACCAATATGGATGAATTTAGTCGTCGCCATGATAGTTTGATTGACCCCCATGACCTTCGTGGAACCGTTCATCGGATTTGCGAGCAGAGTGCACATCGTGCAAATGACACTATCAATAAGTCATTTGAGCGGTTTGAAGCCAGTGCTACGATGTATTCACCAATGGAAGTGCTCACCTATGAAGCTCAGTTGCGCAACAACCCTGCCCGCATATTGATTGAAGGCCCTGACCGCGGCGTGATCGCCTTAGCACAGCGGACGAGTCAGGAGCACAAGCAAATAAGGAAGGCGAAGAAAGCAATCAAGAAGGCCATTAAGCTGTGCGCATCACTCTATGGTGAAAAGACGATTAATGGGTTTCTTGGCGGTGATACATTGCAAGTTGAAGGTAAATACTTCAATTACAAGATCACCAAAAGCATCGATGTTGTTGCGCATACCAAGGGTTGTGACAAGATGTTTCATGTACCTTACAAGCTTGAACTCTACAGCAAAGACAGCCCTTCCCTATTCTTGGCTGATATTTGTGTGTATTACAAAAGCACACCGGTAATAGATCAGCTTATCGGCCTGTTGACCACCATTCGCCAAGGTTTTGAAACAGATATATTGGAAAAGGGAAACCTGTTTAATAGATCACCACACTTTTATGATAATGCAGCGGTCAACGAATTAAGGCTTACGTCCCCAAGACGATCTACTCAAGTGCAAAGGAATCCACAAGCCGATGCCTTTTTTAATCGAATGGCGGACTACCAAAAAGAAACAACTATCATACGACATGAAGTTCAAGATGAAGTGAATGATTATGTGCGCGGGTTGATCTATATACCAGATGAATTCTTTGAGAAGCTTTCGGCTACGCCTTTATCTCATGATGAATTGGTTGATCAAGCTGTTGCCGGGGTGCTTAGTGAGAGTTCACCCGTTGCTCAGCTGCTAAGCTAAGTCCTGTTATTAAAAGGTATCTTGCCTTACTTCTAAGTTGACCCGATCGAGGAAGTTGGCATTCCGCTCCATTTGAAGCTGATCATCCGCTGGAAAAAAGACTGCAGCTTCATAATTTCCCATCACTCGCTCTGCTACTGCATATAGTCCATGGTAAGTATCAAAATTTGCAAGGTAGTATGCTCTAATGTGGCAAGGGCTCACCTGCTGACTTAGATCTTCCGCTGCGTTAATTGCCTGACCAAAACCCATAAACTCACAAAACTCAGCCACAGGTAATGACTGATGTTTATTCCGGTAGAAAACAAATTGCTCCGGATTTATTACCGCCCCCTCTTCTTCAGCTGCTTGGTGCGCTCGAGAAAGCGACAGTAAAGGGTTAAAGCTAGCGAGGGGTTTGGTCATACAGCTGTCTCCGATCCGTATTTGATCTGTATGGAAAATAAATACTCATATAATAAAAAGTGATTTTAAAAAGGGGCTAAACGCCCCTTTGATTAAGGTGTGGCAGTACCCCACAGCTTAAAGGAACGTACAAGGAGATCCGGATGGACGTAAATAGAGCCTTTAAAGATATCCCACGACCCTGTTAGTTCATCTGAAGCAGTGGCCTCAATCGATGCCCAATGGTTTCCGTTCACATAGGTATTAATACGACCATCAACCTTCTCCCACCGTAATTTCTCAACAGGGAAAGTAACCTCTCGCTGAAGGCGTCTAACCGTTCCTTTATCAAGGAGGGCTGTGTCCGGTGTGGTAATAGTGCTCGAATCAGGGCTTCCTACTGTATTGTAGACAAATCCGTCATCCCCACTACCATTACCACCGGAGCGGTATAGTCCAATATACCTATAATTTCCACTTCGCATAATGAATGGATGGAAGCCTGCTGTACTGGCATTGGGCGTAATATAAGGAGGGGCGAGTTCGACCTCAACAGTCCAGTCAGCAAGATTGAGTGATTGCGTGGGTGTATTTGTTATGTAGTTCCTATGATTTCCATTTAAGGCAAACTTACCCTCACCATCGGCAGAAACGGTGCCAGTAGGGATGGTAAAAGAATCGCCTGACGCCAGATTCGTCATCTGATCATCATTATTGTATAGCGTGTAATCTAGATGGAATACCAATTCGTGATTGTTGGGTCCTAACTCAGGTTGAGACTCGGTTGCCCCATCCTGTTGGGTTTGTGCTTCTGGGAGAGTCATGCCTGCAGAGGCTCTAAACATAAAATCAGCAGATGCTGACATGCTCATAAATGTGGCACATAAGGCCAATGCGATACGTTTCATAATTAATTCCTTATTAGGGATTAGATCCCCTGACTTTTAATGGCGATGCTTTATGTTCATATTGATATAGTCCGATGTGGCGAAATACCCCTTTGGTACGTGGTATTGTAAATCCACCACTACAGGCATAGGGGCATACGTTGCTAAAAGCATGGATCAATCCACCTTCACTTAATAGCCACCCTCAATATAAATCATTTTTTATTATAATAATTTAACTCTACAAACAATTCAAGCCTCCATACGGAGGCTTGAATTAAAGCCATATTTAATTAATCATAAACAACTTGAGTAAATGCGTTGCGGTCACCCGTACTGCCTAGGCCCAACTGTCCACTACCATTTTCGCCTGCGGCAAAAATATTTAATCCATGGCGAATATAGCCAACATTCCTGCCTGCATATACATAACTTGCATCAAGGCCTGTATTTTCCCACATGGTCCGATTGGTGTTGTCTGCAAGACCGAGCTGACCAAATGCGTTGTAGCCAACTGACCAAAGTTTGCCGCCTGACAGAGCATAGCCGTGGTTCGCACCAGCATAAACTTTGTCGGCAGGAATTCCCGTGTCATAAAAGGCATTCGTCAGCCCTGTTCGGCCTAGCTGACCATGATAGTTATATCCGGTAGAGAATATGGTGTTATTGGAGATAATATAACCATGCTGCCAACCTGCGGCGATATCCGTTGCCTGCATGCCTGTGGATGTCCATGTATGTCGCGTAAGCGAATCACCGAGACCTAATTCACCATTGCCGTTATACCCCACAGAGAAAACTTCACCATTGCTTAGCGCATAAGCATGGTAGTACCCTGCAGAAATCTTAGAGGCTGAAAGGTTGGTTTGACCCCAATCATGCATAGTGGTAGTCCCTGATCGACCCAGCTGACCGTAGTTATTCCGCCCTACACTCCAAACCTTGCCATCATTAATCGCATATCCTTGGTAGGTGCCTGCTTCAATAAATGAAGCAGATAGATCCGTTTCACCCCAAGCAGACTGATCCGTAGTGCCTGCACGGCCCAATTGGCCATATTGATTGTCACCAACGGACCAAATACGGCCGTTAGAATGAATCGCGTAACCATGATTAGCGCCAGCTGATACTTGAGAGGCTGGCACACCTGTATCGCCCCAAACTTTCCCCTCGCCGCCACGGGCCAGCTGCCCATTAGAGTTGCTACCCACTGACCAAATCGTACCCCCTTTAAGGCCGTAACAATGAGCAATACCACAGTCAATGCTCGACAAACCTTCTGGAACCGGAGCGGCTTGAATGTCCGGTGATTCTTCCACTCCCAATGGCGTGCGTAAATTAAAATCAGCAAAGACTGGCGTTGCAGCTAAGGCGATAGCTGTAGATAGCATGAGCTTCATCATGACGAATATCCTGTTTGGCTTTTATTATTATGATTATAATTATGATAAAGTACCCGCAAATCTACAACAGGCAAACTGTAAAATATGTCACAAAATTAAGATTAGCCTCCAAATCTATAGCACTAAGTTGTTGCATTAATATTAAAGGCTCACAAAATGTGTGCCATTTATAAATATTCATTATACTATTAGACAATAACCAGAATAAACCGGAACCTACAATGAAGAAGAATCTGCCTGTAACGGACCGTGAAGTAACGTTTGATAGGTCAACCAACATACTTTCGACCACCAATGCCAAAGGTATCATCACTTACGTCAATCCAGATTTCCTCCGAATTAGTGGATTCACAAAAGAAGAGCTTATTGGAAATAACCACAACATTGTTCGGCACCCAGATATGCCGCCTGCAGCGTTTGAAGATTTGTGGGCAACAATTAAGTCCGGCAAATCATGGCGTGGTATTGTAAAAAATCGCTGTAAGAACGGTGATTATTACTGGGTAGATGCTTATGTCACCCCTGTAATGAAGCATGGTCAAATTACTGAGATTCAGTCTGTTAGACGCAAGGCTGACTCTCAAGCCATTAAGCGAGCAGATGTGCTATATAAAAGCATTAACGAAGGTCGCTCTGTGCGCTGCTTTAAGAAAAGCCTGTCAACATTCCCTAAGACGGTTCTATCATCCGTTATCCCTACGGCAATAGCATTCGGAGTAACACTCGCGCTTCCGAGTTTGAGTGCTTTTCAGCAAGGTGCTGTTTTGCTAAGTGGCATATTGGGAAGCTCGGGGTTGGTGGCTTGGTCCCTTCTTCCTCTATTGGAGGCTATCAATGGAGCCAAAAACCGTCACACAAACCCTATTTCACGCTATGTATTTACGGGGCGCAATGATGATGCAGGAAGTCTTGCTTATGACGCAGGCATGCTTTCATCTGAAACGGCAGGATTGGTAGGCCGAATTCATAACTCCATGGAGATCCTTGCTCACGATGCGTCAGATCTGTCAATCTCAGTGGGTAGTACTAGCGAAGGCGTGCAGGCACAGTTCCAAGAGATGGATCAGGTAGCGGCAGCATTAAATGAAGTGTCCACAAGTATTCAGGAGGTATCAAATAATGCTCAACAAACCTCTCAAAGCTCCAATGAAGGCCGAGATGCAGCTGAGCGCGGTGCAGCCATTGTTAAGGAAAGTGCAGATTCACTTAACTCACTACACAATGAAATTGGTTTAGCTGCAGAAACGGTTCAAACGGTTCAAGAGCGCAGCAGTGATATTTCAAAAGTTCTGGAGGTGATTCAAAGTATCGCTGAGCAAACGAATCTTCTCGCACTAAATGCTGCTATAGAAGCTGCTCGCGCAGGTGATGCGGGGCGCGGATTCTCAGTTGTCGCAGATGAAGTTAGAGTGCTGGCCAGTAAGACACAAGCCTCCACAGAAGAGATTAGAACTATGATCAATTCTTTGCAGGATGGTGCAAACAATGCTGTTAATGTTATGCAGCAGAGTCGTGAGCACATGACGGAATGTGAAGAATTGAGTCAGCGCACGCTCTCTGCACTGGATGATATTGTAGGTTCAGTTGAAATGATTACGCAAATGAACATTCAGACTGCGACTGCTGTTGAGCAACAAAGTTCTGTAGCTGATGAGATCAATACAAGCGTTCATGCCATTCGGGATAAAGTCGAAGAAAGCGTTACTTCAATTGACACTACTGCACAGACCAGTGAACATATGGCTAGTTTAGCAAAAGACTTCTCCGAGCTAGCTCAACAGTTTTGGAACAAAGAATAGTTACCTGAGTAAAACTGAAAGATCGTACCCCGCCTCTTCTGCTAGCGCGGCAGCATTATTTGAAATCGTGGGGTGCGATTTATTAACTTCATTATTTGGTTTTAAAGTTGCGACTTTCTTACCTGCTGTATGCGTATCGCCAGATGTTTGATGCCGTTTATTGAAATTATTAATTCGGGCTGTGCGGGCTGCTTTCTCTTCTTTGAATTTAAGCCTTTTGGCAAGCTTCTCAGCCCCTATTTGAGGAATCTTTTTTAGTAACTTTGCAATTTCGTCATCATCTAGATCTTTGATTAAGGCTTCGATGGAATCTGTCACGCTTATATAACTCTATTTAATAACAAGGGTCTCGGAATATAAATCAACAATTAACAGGCTGCAATATTTATTTTAGTTATAATCAAAATTAATTTTCTTGAACAAAAAATCCACCTAATTCTACGACTCAATTCTTTGAATGAGTCGTCAGAGGCCCCAATTGCATTATTATAAGTATATTGCTGTTGTTAATCATGAAGCTGCCTTAATTATCGGGGTATGACTGTAATCGCACCTGAGCAGCAAGGTTAAGCAATGTGAGCCTTGTCAGCGATACGCGTGTCGCATTTTGCGTTATAGCCCACAGCGTATTGAATGCCTAGCGACATTAATCTGCGGTGCAATACGCTGTCTAGCGACTTATTACTGTAAATTAGTACAGTTGGAGGCATTGGTCTTTGACGATCAAGTGTCTTTTTAAGCGTTACGACGTACGGGCCGATATCATCCTGCATGCTAATAGCTTCAAGCGAGGCTTCTGCTGCACTTAAGAGGAGTTCGGTGCCAACTGTAACGCTCCCGCCATTATCATTTGCATCTCCAGCGCGAAGCTCTAAAAGTTGGCATACAGTAGGCACCCCTTGGCTTTTAGCAGCTAATGCTATTTTGGTAATACGGGTTAGAGCTGTTTGACGATCCTTTCCCGACCAGCGGTGGGCATTCTGATGGAATTGATCCACTAGCTGTCGAGAAATGGTCAAAATATCCATGTTGCTCACTGTAGAGTATACCTCCTCTTATGAATATCGATCCCAATAACCAAATGATGTTTGAAAGATAATTAAAAATCAATATAATAATAAAAAACTTACATTGGAGTCACCATGCAAATAAAAAAATTATCGGCCGGTTTAATTGCCGCTGCCACTCTATCCTTGTCTGGCATGGCATCTGCTGATTGCGCAGTGAGCAGCAAGTGGGCTATGACAGAGAAAAAACCAGCTGTCTATACATTAGAGACAGTGAATTTGGCAGCGTCATTCCCTTCTACTAAGGAAGTTGTTAAAGGTGGTCCTAAGGAAACCTTGCACCTTTCTCAATTCCGTATGGCTCCAGTAGAACCTAATACAAAATCAGGTGACCATAAAGACATTGTATTCAATAGTTATAATTATGGTGTCGTAGCAATTGATGGCGACTATACGGCGTATTTCCTGACGCGCAAATATTGTGGTGATACTGAGGGTGTGATCAGTACCGTTTGTTTCATTAGTGAAAACAGTGAAGCAAAAATGGATGTTTCTGGCGCCTATAAGGATCTGAGCGCATGTGACATTCAAACGCCTGAGCGCTTCACATCAAAGGATGCGGTTAAAACGTTCTACTTCTAATTAAGTTTAGCTCACATAAAGCAGGCATGGCCTGCTTTTTTGCACAATGCCAAATATTAAGCTCACACATGTGAGCTTATTTAAAATAGATGTGAGCTTTTTATTTACATGTGAGCTTATCTGAGTTAGTATTCCTAACATAGAGCAACGCCTCTAATAATTACAGATAGCGAGAACTGACATGAAAAGTATTCCTCAAACCTTCAAGTTCAGCCCAGAAGCACTAGATACTCTTAATCGCTTAATTCAAGAGCAGTTTAATGGTGCTGTAAAATCCTTCGCAAAACATTACCGAATTGAGCCCGCTAAGGCACAAGGTCTGACCAAAGGTACTGTAAAACATACCCTTCCTACTCTTTGTTTGATTGCAAGTATCTTGCGTTTCTCCCTTGATGACCTTATCCGCTCTGAAGATAAAGATCGCCTTGAATTATTGGCGCGAGAGGAGCACCAAAAGCTCCGCTTTTTAATTAAAGCACTTGGGTATAGTCGCGAGGACGCTGGTAAGGCCATTGGTTACTCAAAACTATATTTGTCGCATTTCACTTCTGGTGACCGCCCTTTGCCTACGGATCGCATGAAACGCTTGTTAAAGTCACATGATGAAGCGGTGCAGAATGAAGTTGTCGAACTTGTAAAATATGGTAAAGACTCCACGCAAACTCTGCTAGATATTCATAACCTGATTACTAATGGTCAGGTGGATGAGTTTGATGGGCCTGCCTCTTCGCAAGAGACTCCCCCGCTTGCTTTGAAGCGCATCATTACCGATAGCCACTGTGCGCCTACTTTGCAAAAAGATGACTGTGTTGAGGTTGAGCATGCAGAAGAAATTAATGAGAGCGGGTTTTATGTAATTGATGTCAGTGGTGATATTTGGGTTCGCGAGTTTACCCGTAACCTTCCACAAGGGTGGCGCACCAAAGATTCAAGTGGTGTTACCACTCTATCCGATGATGATATTTCAACCCTAAACGTTGTCGGGCGCGTAACGGCCATCACTCACCGGAAGGTGTAAAAAAACGGGACTGAACCAAAGTACATCTTGATACTGTTTATTTATACAGTATTATGGAGTCAGTCCCGTAACTCAACTGCTTGGTGATCGTTTTCACAGATTAATAAAAACCTCATACGTAATGTCGAGAGACACAACAATTAACCCACTGGAATAACTGGTGATCAAATGAGTAGTCTAGAATTTAACCTACTGGTTAACCTGTACCGGCGTGTGCTTGAGTGTCTGATTGAGCGTGGTACACCGCTAACATCAGATGAGTTGAGCAATTTGATTGGATGCACACCTGCGGAGATTAAACAGGTACTTCGCCATAAAGACTTAAACTGCAAGGACCTAATTTATTTCTGTGATGCGCCACTGGATTTCCATGATGAAAATTCAGATGCTCAGCTGAATATTGTGTGCCGATTGTACCGCTCTGGTCGGGCAGAAAAAGTGTTGGACGCACTACAAGCCCATGAGAATCAGGCATTGAATAATCAGTTTGATCGACTGGCAAATATCAAGCGTGAAGAGGCTTTGCGGATTCTGCGCCCTACTGCCCCTACCACACGCACGAGCGGCAATAACGCTCTGGTTAACCGTGAGCGTACTCTACGTAACCGTGGCTTGCAGATGGCATATAACCGCATGAGTCAACGTCGCTGCCATTAACCTAATGCTTGAGCAAGCCCTGCTGTCATTGCAGGGCTTGCCTTTCTCACAAATCTTTTGATTCATTCTTCCTGCTGTCATATACTGTATAAAAAAACAGTATAGGTCTGTCATGCTCAAGTTCATCCCACTGAAAGCACAGGCTGGGATTACTGGATTTGAATCTCCGGCTGCCCAGTATTCAGAATTAGAACTCTCATTAGATCAAATCTTGATTGAACACCCGTCAGCTACCTATCTAGGGGTAGTCGAGGGGGACTCCATGACTGGGGTTGGTATTTTCCCAGAAGATATCCTTATCGTCTCGCGGGCTGAGAAGGTTCGTAATGGTGACATCATTGTCGCTACCCTGAACGGTGGTTTTGTCTGCAAAATAGCTGACACTAAAAACCGGCGGCTTGTGAGCGCCTCTGAAGGCTATCGAGACCACCAGCTCAAAGAGGGGGATGATTTTATGGTGGAAGGAGTCGTGATCCGATCTATTCGCTTACACCGCCCTCTCCACAGAGCACTGAATTAACATGCAAGCTCTATTGGATATCAACGGGTTTTATGCCAATGCTGAACTCGTTTTCGATCCGAAGATTAGGGGTCGCCCCGTTGTTGTGCTAACAAATAATGATGGCTGCATTTGCGCCGTTAATCAGGCAGCCAAAGATGCCGGTGTTGGTAAAAAGTTTGTCCCTTACTTTCAAGTAAAGGAGGATCTGCAGCGGGTAAATGCTGTGGTCAGATCCTCAAACTATGAGCTTTATGCTGATATGTCGAGGCGCTTTATGGACACTTGCTCACGGTTTGCACCGAATTCCCATATCTATAGTATCGATGAATGCTTCCTCGATTTCGGCTCTAGCCATTCTGCACCCCCTGAAGGGTGGGATGCATATGGTAGGTATATGCGGAGGACAGTATGGAAAGAAGTACGCCTGCCTATTGGCGTTGGTATCGGCCCTACTCCGACGTTAGCAAAAGCTGCAAGCCACGCAGCAAAGCGCATTGAGGGATTTAATGGTGTCGCAGTGATCGACAGTGATCACGTTCGGAGAAGTATTCTAAGTCAGATGGAGCTAACAGATGTTTGGGGGATTGGACGACGTTTGGCTGCACGACTTGAATTACTAGGGGTTAAAAATGCGTGGCAGTTGGCAGAGTGTGACCCGGGTTGGATTCGTAAGCAATTCAGCGTACTCGTTGAGAGTACGGTCTATGAGCTTAAAGGCATTAAAAAACTGGATTGGGACGAGGTTCGGGCTCCTAAGAAGGAGATCTATTCCACCCGAAGCTTTGGTCAGAGAGTGATGGATAAAGCATCACTCAGGCAAGCCATTTTGACGCATGTCGGCATCGCGGCATCTAAGCTCCGCGATCAGAATAGCCTAAGCGGGCATATGGTGGTTTTTGGGGCCAATTCACCTCATGATAATGCGCCCTATTACAGCCGAAGTTTTACGCACAAATTTCCCTCATACACATCTGATACCACCTTATTAAGCGCTGCTGCGAGCAGGTTGGTTGATCAAATCTATTCCCGAGGTATACGCTTCTATAAAGTGGGTGTAGGGCTACTGGATCTAGTGAGAGAGGATACCTACCAGCGTGATATGTTCACCATCAATAAAGATAAGCCAGAATTGATGGCGTGTCTGGATAAGATTAATGGCCGCTATGGGCGTAACTCTGTATTTGTTGCAGGTCAGGGGGTAGAGCAAAAGTTCAGCATGCGTCGAGAGTTCTTATCCAAGCAGTACACGACACGATTAAGTGACCTTCCTGTAATTAAGTGCAAGTGAGTTAAGGCTCAGTGTTAGATAGCTTACGGAAGTGAAGTACGCCCTCGGCCATCACTTTTAAGAGAACAGCGCTTACCGCCCAAAATGCTAGCAACAGGACGGTCAACTCAATCCCCATGCCCTCACTGGGTAATTTAGCGATACAAAGGCCTAGCATGATGTCCGCAGACAAGAACGAAATAAACAGTAGAATATACGTAATCATTATGCACCCTAGCGCCATTCCATCTGTAGGGAAAATATCCTTCTAGCTTGTGGAAGTTATTCTTTAATTAATGATATATTAAATAAAAATAATAAAAAACAACAATCTAATGATAATTGAAACAAGTGCTGAGCGACTGATTCGCCGCCCTTTTACACGTAGAATGCTGCAAGAATGGTACGACTTAACGGCTATCTATGAGCGGAAATTACAAAAATACAACCAGCTCGCTGCTATCTTTTTGGCATCGTTCACTATTACATCGCTTTCGCTGCCTTTTATCCTTAAAGCAGCAATCGTAGGTATCCCGTACGGCACAATTTCTTTGTACACCTTGATATATATCCTGCTGGGAACCGTAGCTTTTTTAGGCTACTGCCCTAAGCCGCACATTGACCCTTCCATTGATAGGCTAAGGATTGTAGTGGATGGTGTAGTTTACCTCAACAAGCCTAAAACGTCGTTACTGCGTTGGGTTGAGCCTCCTCCCTATGAACTTAAGAAAGGGACACTGGCAAAGCAGGTTTACACGATGATTACGGATGAAGGTCGTCCACTCACGCAGTTTGAATACAATCTGATCTACAACCTTCACAAGACTCAGGCGAAGGAGATTATAATACCCGAATTACCGGGCCTCCACGTTTAGGCTTTCTGGGATGTTTGTTATTTCCACTAGGCAGTTCTAAATCTTCAAATGCAAGCTCGCTTAGAAGAAGCGAAAAAGCCCAAGTAAGATAGCAAGCACCCGCGAACGAATGCCTTCCACTCCCGTGTCTGAGAAAGGGAAGGCTAAGCCCTGAAGCCTAATAGGAATGCGACAAAACCTCTAATAACGATGCAGGCCTCTATAATGATCATTCGTGATCTAGTGCTTCATGAAGCCAAACTGGACTTCTGGCGTATTAACTGTTAAGTCTATGTCGTGCGGCGTTACCCGTAGGCTAAATGATGCTGGTGGTGAAGCGCCATGCTGATTAACATAGGTTGAAATATCGCCCCTGAAGAACCTTTTTGACATCACGCGGGGCTAAGGCAATGACCCTGTCTACAATATCCTCATCTACCATCGGTTCAAAGACATCTTGGACTTTAATGGAGGTCAGTAGGTCTACATAGATATTCTTAGATACCGCAACCATCTCATCTTTTTTGGTGGTTTGATTTCAAAAATCGAGGCGCGAGATAGAAGTGGCTGAGTTAATAGAGTCAGGCATAGGGAATAATTGAGTTTTTCCAGCCCCCTTGCAGCTAATGCAAAGGTAAACTTGTGGGGCCAGTGCATGACATAAACCACAGGTCTTATAGGAAAAATCATCTAAAACGCAATCAGACATCTATTTATATAATTTTGCATATCTGTTTAATTTATATTATAGTATTGAATTCAGATTAAGGAATCAATCAGAATGTCTATCGAGCCGATTCAAGCGCTTATTCAACTCCTCTCTCGAGGCCGCTTTGATTACGTAGATGAGAAAGTATGTCAGGAGCAGATCGAGCGCTTTTTGATTACAAAAGGAGTGGAATTTGAGCGAGAGTATATACTCCCTGAAGGTAACGGTATAATAGACTTTTACTTCCCAAAATCTGGATTGGGATTGGAAATTAAAGCCTCAGCGCAGTGGAGTAAAACCGAGGTGTATCGACAGTGTGAGCGATATTGCAAGTGCGAGCAGATTACCGGCCTTGTACTTGCAACGGGTAAATCCCAAGGGTTGCCTGAAAGTATCAATGGCAAACCAGTGCAAGTATTTAAGTTAGGTGCCCTTTTACTGTAGGTAATAAGCAACCAGTGTACTCAGTACCAACCTTGAAATTAGGTTAAATATCTTTATAGTATAAAGCTCTATTTTTATTGGATATTGATATAATGAATAAACAAGTGCCATCATGGCTTTTAGTACCGCTTAGTTGTGTTGCAGCGATACCATTAATATCCGCTATTGTTTTTAGACTTGCATACCGCGCCTTCGATAAAGAAAGTGCTGCGCTAGATGACAAAGTAGAGCAAATGCAGGACGAAGTGTTGTGGCGGTTGCGCGATCAATTGCATAACCTACCCTTTCACCTTAATCTACCAAAACAAGAAGCGCGATTCCTTCATGATGTTTACTGCCAGTTGCCGAGTGTTAGAGATACTAGAGAATTTGCTTATTTCTCAGCGTATCAATCTAACACTGAAGCAAGGAAATACTTTCAAGAGCGCTACTTGGGGAAGTCTAACTTTTCCGGGCCTCAATTGACTGAGGCCGACCTTGACGCGATCTTTGGCTCCCGCCCGCGCCCTGAAAAGGCATATTTCCTCGCAGGATTAATCCTCCTTCATAATTTTGATTGTTATCAGCGTCAGGATGAATGGTGGAAATCAGTGAATCACGGCGTTAGGGCATCAAAAGATAGTCTTCGAGCCCGAGCTGGCTTCTGCCGTGAATTAGCAAAAGAGCTTGATGAGGGCTCCATTAACAGTGCAAGGGGTGTTGAAACCTACCTCTCAACTGCCGCTAGTAAGGCTGAATCCGTTCTAGAAATGGATACGTCCCTATGGGTTGTAAGGGAGGATCTCACAATTGACATTGAAGCAACTCTAGAATCTGCTCGCAATAAGACTGAGGCTGGCAAAAGTGCTTAATGCAAGGACATACGGCTCCCTCTTCTATCAGGGAGGTCAGTGGATACTTAAAGACATTGAACCGCACGTAACACTGCGTTTAAAGCAGAACTTTGCAAAAATTCCTAAATGGTCTGCAGGGCCGTTTCATCTTGAAGACACGAAGGACATAGCAGCTGATCTAGAATGGTTTATGCAGCGATACCCTTTGGTTGTATCACAGATGGATCGCAAGCGCCTAAAAAAGATGTCTAAAGCCTATTATAAGGATCAGGCTGACGCAGACGCTATTCTTATGCCAACCAGAACGCCGACAGAGCGTGTAGGCCTCTTCCCGGGTCAAGAGATTCGATGGTACCAAAAGATCTCTCTCGACCTGTATGAGCAAGTTAAGAACCTCTTGCTCATTGATGATGTGGGTCTGGGCAAAACTTATGAAGGATTAGCTACCGCCCTTATTCCGGGCACACTCCCGATGGTGATCGTGGTTGAGCCTCACTTACAGGACCAATGGGCCAAGAAAGCCAATCAATTTATTGACCTCAAGGTCCATAAGGTTCAAGGCAATAAGCCTTATAACCTACCTGAAGCAGACATCTATATTTTCAAATACAATCAGATGGGCCCTTGGGTCGATGTATTGACTCAGGGATGGGTTAAGTCAATTGTTTTTGATGAGGTTCAACAGCTTCGCACGGGCACTGATTCAGCTAAAGGCAAAGCGGCGAAAGCCATTTGCGATGTTGTCCCGATGCGTCTCGGCATGACTGCAACGCTGATTTATAACTACGGTATTGAAGCATGGAATATCGTGAACATTCTGCGTCCGGGTTTGCTGGGTACGCGCGATCAATTCATACGCGAATGGTGTAAAGATGGAAATGTTAAAGGGATTGTAAAAGACCCTGCTGCCTTGGGGGCCTATCTGCGAGAGACACATATGATGCTGCGCAGAACTAAGAAGGATGTAGGGCAGGAGGCGAAGCAAGAGAGGCCTCATGTCGAATGGGTCGAGCCCAATACTAAGCGGGTCGCGGAAGCAGAAGCCTTGGCGGAACAATTGGCCATTAAGACCCTGAGCAGCAATTTCCATGAAGCGGGCATGGCTGCTCGTGAATTCGATCTAAAAATGCGTGAAATGACGGGCATTGCCAAGGCTCATCAAACCGCGGCGTATGTCCGAATGTTTATCGAAGCGGGCCAGCCTGTCTTACTCTTTGGGTACCATCATGAGGTGTATCGCATTTGGGAAGAGGAGCTAGCAGACCTTAATCCCCTCTTCTACACCGGCAAACAAACCGGTGCGCAGAAAGAAAAAAATAAGATGGCTTTTATTAATGGGGAAAGTGACCTATTAATTATGAGCCTACGCTCTGGCGCGGGTGCGGACGGCATTCAACATCGCGCAAGCACTGTTGTCTTCGGTGAATTTGATTGGTCACCACTCATCCATCATCAGTGCATTGGGCGATTGGATCGAGATGGGCAAGAAGATCCTGTGTTTGTTTTTTATGTTGCAACCAATTTTGGCTCCGACCCTGAAATGATCGATACGCTGGGTGTTAAGCAGTCTCAATCTGACGGCATTATGGATCAAGGCAAGAGTCCGATTGAGCAGCAGGCTGATACTGATCGATTGAAGCGCTTAGCTAAGAGTTTCTTAAAATCACGTGGTATTGCCACCCCGGAAACACCAGCCGCAAACGACACCCCTATTTCAGATGCGGAACTAGCCGCTGTTATTTAAAGGTATTATATGGAAGCACATGAATTTACTCGAGATGGTCATACTATCATCACTTACGATGGTGTTGCACGTTACGACATTAAGATCCCTTGGGTTGATGGTGTTCAAGATAAGCTAAACACTATTAAGAGTGAAGTTGAGGGTTTTGATGCATGCCTTTACGATGAGGATGAGGGCTATCGAATGGTTAGCCTCTTCAAAATGCGTCAACTAAAAATTCTGGACAAATTTCTAGAGGTGTTTGTGCCCTTTTGCGAAGCTGAAGGACTTAAAATAACACAACACATTGATGATCCATTTTGCTGCATTCTCGAAATGATTAATGCCGAAAATATTCCTGTGGAGGTCAACTAAATGGAAAACCTTGAGGTTGTAGCACAGTGCAATTCATGCACTAACAAGCTCTATCTGGATAAAAATTGGTCAGATGACCATGACTCTATAGAAGGGTTTCGAAACAAAACATTGGAGGTAAATCTGTGGCCTGCTCCGGATCGTTGCGATCTATGTGAGGCTGGGACTCCAATGGCAAGTCCAGATGAACAAAGAAAAAATATAGAGATCACTGCAGCGATCGATCTACTTACCGCCAATGGATACAGCGTCTCCATTAATGCAACAGAGAGCTATGAGCCATCAGAGGGCAATAACCTGCATGAGTTGATGCTAAATAAACGATATTGGGTCTTCAATCCGCCTGAGTATGAAGAATCTGCAGGCATTAGAAACCTGTTATTCACCACGAATGATCTGGACGAAGCGACCACTATTTGTGAAATGAAAGGGTCTGAACTTAAAGTCTTGTTTGATCGCAATACAGGCCTTGAAACTCGATTTTCTTATGGCGAAAATAAGGGTGAAACACATATATACGACATCCTACCAAAAAGCAGTGTAGGCACTGAATACACCAACAAGGCTTACAAGGTCGCATTACTTAGACAATCATATTATCGTATGTGGCGTGAGGGTAATATTAATCGCACTGAACGTGAAGTTCGAACCCTCCTTGAGTCTCTGAATGATAAAAGTGTCACTTTAGGTAATGACGACGTGATCCTCATGGAAGATGCAATGGAGATCATGGGGCTTGATGCACCTTGGTTTACTGTGAATTGCTTTTCTTATGGCGTTCTTCTCTCTGCCAAAGAAATGCTTAAAGTCAAAGAGTTGCTGCAAGTCTCAAAGTGAAAGTGATCCTACTGACCAAGCGTTACTTGGGGGAGTTATACACTCCCCTTAATTCCACTTAGGAGTTGTATGGCCGGAGGAGTTAGCTTTTGAGAATGTGTAGATATTGCCACCTCTAGGAATCCACGCTCTTGCAATCGCCTAACCATACGGTTCATTACTTTAGTTGCCGTGCCTAATTGATCTCTTACTTGCTGGCCATTCAATGTATGGGTTGACAGTAACTCGAGAATCGCGAGCGAACTTAGCCGCATTTGGGCATCTTTATCGTCAAATTTAAAGACCGGCATCTTGCGTTGAAATGCCACATCTAACAGATCATATAGGCATTCAGTTTTAGCTGAAGGCTTATACAAGGAAAAGGGTTTAGTCTCGGCAAGTTGTTTCTCTTTTGAGGTGACAATAAACCCACTTTTTTCAAGGCGATAAACCAATTGAGATATTGTTAAAAAATTACAGTCCATCCGTTCCGCTATATCTGCTCTCGACCTTTCTCCTTCGCGCAAAGAAAGAAGGATGTTAATGGCGGTCATACCGAGAACTGCCGCTTCCGAATTATAAATACTAGTAAGGGCTGATTTGGGATTACGCGTTTGTGCAGTCAATGATATTAACCTACGTCAATTAAGCACTAATTCAAATGAAGTTTCAGTTAAATGGATCTTAGGGCCACCCTTCGAGGGATGACCAATGGATACTAAATCTTGTTGATTCCACCAAAGCTGGCCGCCAAACTTAAGTAACTCGACCGTATTGGATCGTGCTAGTGAAGCAAGTGCTTTTGCCATGCTCTCAAAGGCACCGGGATTATTAAGAATAATAGAATCAACCTCCGCATCCCCGTTCTGACCGCGGAAATTTAGGCCTTTAATTAGGTACCCACCACTTGAAAAGTCAGCCATACCATTGGCGTACAAAACAACGTTGTTGGTTAGTGGATCAAAGGCCATTGAAAAGTTATGAATATCAGTCATATGCTTATCCATGCATTGATTAGACAGCCCATATAATACTGAGCAAGACATTAATTGCAAGTAAAAAGACAGGCGGTCCCCATGTAGATGAATAAAAAGCACCCCTCAATAATATTGCTTGGGAGTGCCATAAGATAAAGGCATGAGCCTATGAGTTATCAGGACATGGATAGTGACTGATGAACTTCAGCATCCTTATTCATCTCTAATTGATTCATTAAGAAAGTGGTGATTAATTCCCTTTTGCGGGCGACTGGAGCATGCGCACGCAGGTGCTGTAAGATGGTCAGCTGCATTCTGGTATCAAAATTTAAATACTTATTAACAAGGCGATGTATGCGCTCGCGGTGGTCGTCACGCTGAGTATTGAATACAGGTATGTTGTGTCGGCTCGCGATCGCAATCGCAACACCAGTGCCGCCTGTTAATCCCCTTTGGTACGTTTCATGACTAATGCATCCATCCGGGGTATGGCAAAGTACAAAGTTAACAGGATCTTTAAGATCTGGGCCTAGAACCTGAAAGGGGTTGCGCTGCCAAAGTAAGCGAGTCGATTCTTTAAAACCTCTAAACTCTTTCAAAGTAGCCACACCAGAATCTACAATTAAACGATGTGACTCATTTAAAATCGCTTTGCCGTCAGTGTATACGCCTTCCGGCATTTTTGAAGCGCCTCGCCTTGACTCATGTATCCTAAAGCACCCCTGTTTTGAACCCAGCAAGAAATTTCGATCGCTGCCCAGTGCTTCTCCGGACTCGCCTAAAAAGCCGCACACATGTGTTAAGATAAAGGATGCACCCACTTGAAGGACTGCAATATCGTCCGGCAGTTTACCGGGCCGCGTACCAATACCCGCAAAACGTTTTATGGGTTTCATAGAGTTGTAGCCTGTATAAAATCTGTCTATTTATATATTATAGCAAATATCATAGAAAATATCTTCAAAAACCCGCTTTTCGGCACGCTAAATATAGAGAATTGTGTGCCATCAACCTTAATTAAAAGCATGTTTGAGCGAGGTGTTTTTGCTACAGCTATCGCATTGGTAATAGGGCCCGTATCGCCCTCTTTTTTCTTTTAAGAGATCGCCAGAGGCGCCGCAGTGTTTACAGGTTGGTAAATTATCTAACTTACCATTCAGGCAACTTTGAATCTCTTGTTCATCAGTGGGCAAATTACTATGTAGCTGACTGCAATCAACATGAGATTCAAGTAGAAAATTACATATATTTTCCAGTTCAACATCTGTAAAGCTCGGCTGGCTGCTTTTGATTAGATCCCTGAGTGACAATGATTCCTGAGCAAGAGCCCTGACAATGTATTCAATATTCTCAGCTTTAACCACCTTGTCGCTGATTTGCATCGGTATTTCATCACGATGAAGTACGCAATTGTTAGATACGGCGCAAGCCAGACTCCAGAGCCGTCCACCAAAGCCTTGCTGAAGCCCAAGGAACTTGCCGAGTAGTTTCGAATCATTAGCATAAAGGAGGTTCTGAAGTAGGTGTTTTTGAAGCTCTACCTGACGGATAGGTGATGCCATACCCTTCCAGTGACCATTATGACTTCGTTGCCATTCACCTCTCTTATTCACCTTCACTTCTCCGTAAATACTTTTGGACTCAATAAGTACAAAGCCTTTCTTATGGAGAATAAGGTGGTCTATTTGCGCCACTTCACCATCGAAAACAATACGTAAGTCATTAAATACGTGGTACCGATCATCATCCTTGAACGCGCGACGAAGATAGAACGCAACATCTTTTTCATGCTTATCGCCGTAAGCCTGTTGTCGCGTGCGTAGTTTCCTAATGACCTTGGCCTTAATGATTGCCATACGCTAATAACCTATGAAAAATAGCGAGTATTCATTGCGCTCAGCAATTCATCTGTAATCGACTGACCTAGTTCATCGCCGATAATAGAATTCGTGCCACAATTCGGGCAGACAGGCCCGGTCTTTGCTGCAGAATTTTTCCAGTCAGACACTTTATCTGCTGACATGGATACGATGCAGTAGTAACAACCGCACAACTTACTCTCACTAAGCTCTTTAGATTGACTTAAGCTAGCTAAGTGAAGTTTTTCTAATGCTTTATTGTCCATTGATAATCTCCAAATAATATTAAACGGTAATTATTAAGCTTTAGTAGGCCAAAGTAGCTTCAGCCTTTGTCTCTTCTCTACTAAGCAAAAAGCCCAATTTAGAGTGCATTGTGCGGTCAATTACGTCCTCGTATTCCTTCCGATGTTCACCTTGAATATATTGGCAATCAAGACTTCGCGAGTTGAAGGCGCTGTCTGACTCACTCATCTGATTGGATACAAAATTAAGGCGCCTTACAAGCTTGTCTATTTTAAAGGTCATTCTTGCGTTAAAACTCTGTCTAACGCCCTCTTGCCACTGTTCAAGAAGCATTTCTTTGCAAGCGTCAGGATCTTGCTTTGGAAGTTGGAATAAAGCAGATGCAGTGTATATGGTTGGCAGAACTTTCATTCGAAATGGACACTCAATTGTTATTGTTATAATAATATCTCAAATACAAGAAATAGTCATCAAAATAAGCCCACGATGTTTACTGATAGCCTATTTATTATATAGGCAATTAATGCTAACCTACTCACTCTTATGGGAGGTGCATTCTAATGTTTGAATTTCTTTTGCTTCTATTTGGGATAGCGTTGGTTGTTTTCGCACTAATGCCATTGCGTTTTAAATCCCCAGACAGCACTGACTGCCCCGCTACGGCAGCGATAACCAAAGATGTAAGTCACAATATGAGTTGTGTGCGCCGAAAAGACACACCCGGACTAATGCCCTGCCCTAAGTCAGCTCAAAAAAGCGTTATCACCAAGGTTAAGGAGCAGAAATGACACCTTTAGGGTTAATCTTAGGCCTATCTGGCATGGTAATTTGTATTATCTCAGCCATTTTAGTTAAAACCAAAAGCGTTCAGAAATGGAGTGCTGGGCATTGGGGGATACTCACTTTAGGCTGGGGGCTCATGATTGGCGGTGGTATCTATGACTACATGACTGTCGCCCCACTGATTGAGCAGTATGGGAATGACCCTGTTAAACTAATAGATCTTCTTTTGCATCCGGAGAAACAAAAAGCCCTATGAGAACACAGCAATTAGCAAAATTTCTATCTGAGAATCAGTTGAGTCAGCAAGAAATCATGCACCTATTGATTAATCATCAGTCAGATGATCGTAAAGCTCATCATGTTTCTGGTATTGCACGCGTAGAAGCGCAATTAATTGAAGTTATCTACTCCCATATTGATAGTATGACCGACCCTATTGATACTAATGAGTATAAAGCAGAACTACTGGATACCCTAACCGGTAAACTATCCCTACTTATGCACCAGCATGGCAATCTTATTTGCGAAAAAGAAGGCCGTACCCTTGAGCTAGGCCTACGTGAATGTGGGCAGTGTGCCGAGAAAACGCCGCATGAGATTTACTATAAGGATGCGCAAGAAGGCGTGCGATGCATGCAGTGCCATACAGGCAAGATCAAAAACAAAAACCCAGAAGCTGTACCGTACATTAACCCCAATTGGGAATCGACGGAGCTATACATTCAAGTAAAAATCTGCCCTAACGATAGTGTTACAAACGAGCCTGATGCTTCGCGCAGCGGGCATATGCATAGTTTTGTTGCAGGCTAATTTCACAAAAAACCAAAACCTAAAAAATAAGAAGAGAGATATGAGTATCCGTGAAGCTATTACGCTGTATGCCCAAGAGCATTCTTGTGATGTTACTTTTTTGGAAGATTTTGATGAAGCCATCATTGGGCTGCATGAAAGGGTCGATCAAGAAGTTGGCAACCCTTTATTCTCGGTAACGTATAGTATGGGTAAAATACTTAGCATCATGATGCAAAGAGCTGATATGACTGAGGCTGAGGCGCTCGATGATTATGAGTACAATGTTGGCGGTCTATATACGGGACCTAACAGCCCCACCATCATTGATGATATTAGTTTCAAGGTATTTGAGAGCTAGAAAGCTTGCATGGTATTTATTTTTTGTTATAGTAAATCAAACTAAACAGGAAAATAACAATGAATAAGCGATTCTTTGCAGCCCTTGCTCTTGCCATGTCGGCTGGATCAGCTATGGCACATACATCATCATCTCGACATGAATACATTTCTCCGGAAACGGCCTCTAGCCTCATTCAGAGCGTTGTTGTTAGTGTGCGGGAAGAGCTCGGTAAGCGCGATGCTCGAATCGAAAGTCTTAAGGAGCGTATTAAAAAGCTTGAGACGGCAATTTCAAAACTGGAGGAGCGTAAGGGTGAGTAAAAAAATGCTCTCGGTCATCCCGCAGGCCCTGCTTAGCGCTGTGCTAATGATGAGTGCAGTCTCCGCTAATGCCCATGGCCTTCAGGTAATCCAGTTAAAGGAAGAGCTTTTGGAAACTGAAAGTACCTTGCTCAAGTCGGATGAGGCTATTGTTAGAACTTTGAAAAGTGAGGTTGAGAAGCAAAAGACCATCAATGCTGGGCTAGCAAAGCGCATTGAGAGGCTTGAGGCTCTTATTAAGGACCAAGGAGTCAGCAATGGTAGTTAAATTTAATGGAATGGCCGTATTAAAATATGGCGTAATATTCCTCACCTTATTGTCTGTAACCCTGCTTTCAATTGGCTTCGCTCGTGATGAGCCTCTTGCCCGTGTAGTGCTTGGCAAGCCAACATATGAGACAGAGGCGCGCATTCTGTATGATAAGGCAATGGCCTCTCATGCTATATTAAGTCAGTTAAGTACAGAAATTCGAGTGCATCGCTCCGCTCTACAAAGACATATGAACAACATCGACAAAGGGCTTGTAACTGATTCAACACTCCCAGCAGATGTTGCAGAGGCCATGGAGGTTCGAGACCTTCCTGTTCGTGTAGAGCTTGCATTAGCGACCTATGAGGCGGATAAGGCTGTATACATGGCTTATCTGGAAGAAAACGATCATTTCTTAGGCGTTCACCCCTTTATGCATGGTGTGAAAGTATTATTTAAAGAAATCACTGATTTTATCTTTTGAGCAACTGGTATTAAAATATGTTTAAAGTTTTAAATTGGATCTATAAATTACCCCTTGGGAAAATTACGGTGACGGCCATGGGTGTTTCAATGGCTTGTTTTGGGGCTGCAGCATTTAACGTAGGCAATGCAGATCCATCTACTGCTGAATATGAGCGCATCAAAGCTCACTATGAAAACAATGGAAGCGTGTATAGTAGTGACCTTCCTGAGTCCATTGCTAATGTCCGAGAAGGCCTACAAGCAGGTATCAGCATGACCTCGGCAATTTCAGATAAAATTGACACAACCTTAAGAAAACAAAATTAAGTTAATATATAATGAGTACATCATTTGTTTTAAAAGAGTCTGAACACTATCCGTGCCATGACCAATGCACACCTTGCAGCGCAAGTTGGACTTACAGCGACGATCGCTGCCGAGGGTGCCACTGGTATGGTCAGGGCCAGAAAGAGCGTTCTGAAGAAATCATACACCCGCCATATAAGCGAAAAGATTAACGCCATGATTTTCATTGAAAATATCAGCCCTGAGGAAGCGCCCAACATTGGGTTAAATCACTACCGCATCCGAACCGCTGCCGGTGAGGTGGGTCAATTCAACCATGAACGCGAGATTGATGGCCTAGGTGATTGCTTGCGTGATGCTGCTGACTTTCTCGATCAAGATCCTGAAGCTGCAGAAAAGCTTTCTCTTAAGTACATGATTGTCAACTTAATGAAAAGTGACGCCAATCCAACATTTAGCGAGATGATTGAGCCTCGCAAAGCAAAGATTATCAACGGCGTTCAGGAGAATATTGCAAATATCTGCAAGGATGCTGATAGCTTGGGTGTTAAAGCGGCATTACAGAAACATGGATTTTCAGAGGGCGCTAAAACGGAAACAGCCGAATGATTATAATTCGACCTAAAGAAAATGCCTCTGATAGTGAGTTTGAATTGTTGATAAACACCAAACTGATCACTGAATTTACCTATGAGCCGGGCTTGAGAGATGTGCAAGGATTGTTACGAGCTGCCGCAACTGCAGCAGACCACGCGAAGGAGCATAGGCGCGCATCGATGTTTGAACTCCTATCCAACAAGGAAGACTTGTTTCAGAAGCTCCAGCAGATAAAAAGCTTTAAGGAAAATAGCTGACGGACTTAATCTGTGGGCTTTGCACAGGCTCAATAAAGATACCGGCCACATCCTGATCAGCTGAATTATTTACCAATAAGCGCGGAAAGCCCCTTCCTTCAGGTGGGGGATGGATAGCTCAGGTTTTTGGTCTATTTTGCTGTTCAATATATTCTTTTAGCACTTCAATTGGGGCTCCACCGACCGATAGGAGGCAATAGCTCCTATTCCAAAGAGCATTAGTACCCCAGTAATATTTTTTTAGGTGACCAGAAAGGTGCTTTTTGGCCATCCTGCTACTGACGGTTTTGATCGAGTTTATTAATTTGCTGGCTCAATAGAAGGATGAAGTGAAATCAAGGCATGAATATGATCGTCTTCCCCATTGAAAGATTCAATAAATCTCAATTTAAATCGCGTTAAACTTCTTACCACAAATTTCGACCCTCTTGTCTTTAAACTTATAATTGATATAATAAATCATAAAAATAATAGGCCTTATTATGATTCGCTACAGTACTCTCGCGCTTGCAATTATGCTGACAGCAGGTAATGCAACTGCCAATTCAACTCCAATTAACACACCCGGTATTTCAAGTGTAAGTATTCAAGCTGTAGCACTGGAAGCTAATGGAATGGCGGTTGATAGAACATCCGCAGCTAATGCTCAAGCATCTGCGAATAAAGCCAAGAGTAGTTTAGCTGACACGCTGATTCAGCAAGATAAGGAACTTGCCAAGCAGGAGGGTCCACTTGGCGTACTCCCTTCATTCAAAAAACCAGATTTTGGAATAACTGCTGATAACATGAGTATTTCAACACCCTCTATCGCACTTGATGACGAGCTACTTGAACCCCCGCAGCCGGTCAATAAAAGTGCAGCTGAGCAGGTGGCTTATGAACAAGTGGAGTGTGCGGCATACTACCTTCTAAAAGCTAAGCGTGAGGCTAAAACTGAGGCTGGCTCAAAGCAGAAGGCATCATTCCTCTATGGGCGGAGTAAAACTGCATTAAATAAAGCAAAGATCCATGTAGGAAATGAGCAGGCATATCCACTAATGGGTGAGCATATGAAAAATCATGTCAATGAGATCGACAGCGACTACCGTTATATGACGCGTTTGGATAGGAGATTAGAAGGCCCTTGCAATATTGTAACCAATTACCCATCACGACGTATACATGAGATAACAGCCGATAATAAATTGCCATTATAGTATTGAAAATATCGCCACTCTGTGCGATTCTAATCAAACGGGCCCATCATCAAAGATGCTCAGCCCGTCCCGGGGTCGGTTTCATAACTCTCTCATCAATGATCGCCGACCCCACCCCCTCTGATCTACCTTTTTTTTGCAGACCTATAAATAGTTGATTGATATTTAAAAGTTCTATCAACATATGCTCTATTTACCCTGCTTGCTCTGTAATTCATAAAGGCAACGAAGAGCAAAATTAGATGGCCACGCTTGAAGTAAATTTATTTATCCTTATAATATCTAAGATTCAAACAGGAGACACTTATGGATAACCTAATCCTTCTTCTCGGACACATATATTCCTTTTTTCACAGCATCTATAATCGCAAGGGACAGGTAGCAGCTCGTATTGAAGCGGCTGAGCGTTATTTGCAAGACCCAGATATGCTTTGCAAACGAGATCAGTATGGCACTGTTACTTTTTACAAGAAAGGTGAAGGCTTTTTCGAAATTTGGAAAGATAAGCTTACCGCGCCTACTTGGCGACTCATGAAGCGAAAAGGTTTAGTTGATGAATCACATGAGGTTTTTGAATCAACACAGCTCTCCCCATTAGATTAATCTAGGAAATTAAATGACTACCGAATTAGAACAGTCGCACCCTAAAGCGCTTTTGAAGTCAATTGCGCCGTTTGTCGAGAAAATGACCGAATACCCTCCGAACACTCTTACAGAGCGATGCAAGCCTAAGAGAAGAGACCCTATCATTGATGCCTCAGAAGCATACTATTCTGCGTATGAAGTTCGCTGTTTGTTACCTCAAATTGAGATGTCGTACCTTTTAGCAGGAAACGAAGTAATTATTAAGCCCTTCACTGAGGAATGCGGCCAACTGCTCGCAGCAGCAAAATTCTGCACTATAGAAACTGAGGCTTATGCCAAACCCTGTCAGGAAGTTCAGCAGTACTACAAGACACTTATTCCGTTATTTAAACGAAAAGAGTGTATTACAGCCTTCCTGAAAGATATGGATTCATTCGCAGAAGCGTATGGTTTTGAATACGATAAGCGAGAAATACTTTCTCAAGTAGAGGTCTATGAAAATGAGCACTACTTGAAACTTTGTCAAAATAATAAGGCGCGCTTAAAAGGCCGTCATGCGGGAGTTAAATAATGTTAAAAAAGATTTTTGATACCGATCTGCCCTACTTCTGGTTACTTATTTCAGGGCTGTTTTGGATTGGAGTGTGCTTGGAAGACTTTTCTTCAATCAGTCTTTCCTTTGCTATAAGTATTTACGCCATCCCTCTAATAACGGGGATATATAAGAGCATCAACTATTTTAAAATTAATACAAAAGGGCTGCCTGCAGAGGAAGCTTCATTTTTTTGCACCTTATTTACGATAATTATACTGGGCTCAATCTCCTCCATCGATAAAGTTAAGGTGGATGAAATAAATAGCCTACTCTCGAATATTGAGGAAGTTGCGCCAAATCACCCTTACGCAGATGCCATTCAGGAATACTACGATCGTAAAGATGCCACGTCACTAAAGCTGTTTGCAGAAAATGTGGTTGAGGCGGAAAACTTCACCCTAGAGTTAGCATCCGCAGATGTACATAAGCTCGCAAAAGCAATGCTTTCGGTTGAAAATCCTGACCCTGTATTAAGCAAGATTTTGTCAGACGGTCTAATTACCAAAATAGAGTTAGATTGGGCTCAAGGTCAGCTTGAAGAAAAAGCGACCTTATCTGCTGATACATCTACTGTAGCTGAGCTTGCAGTTGCGGCGTTCCGATCCGCCAGTGGTAAATAAAGATGAATTAGAGCTAACTTCATTCTAATTATATAAACTCAGTATTCACAAGCAAAAAGCCATCACTGATGGCTTTTTTGTGCGTAAAAAATGGTATTGTATCGGCAGACTCATGCAAAACTTGAAATCTTTTTAATTATCTTTATAATATATAAAAAATCAGGAAGATTGAGAGATTCAGTATGAACCGAACCGCCATCCTGCTCTGCGTGGCAATATTACTTATTATGATGCTTTCGCCTGTCCTTTACACTGATGCGAAAAGCGCTATCATCCCAAGAAATCAGACAGTTAGTTACCAGCTAGAACTGCAACTAAATGACCCGTTTATTCTGGAAGCAGAACATATTGCTCCTAGGATTAGTAAGGCTTTTAATGTAAATCAGGAGAAGGCGCTGGAGGTTTCAGGATGGATAGTTGATGCCTACTATTTAACGGGTGTCGAGCCGGGGTTACTCGCAGCTTTGATTCAGACCGAGTCTTCTTATCGCTACCATGTAAAATCCTCTGTAAATGCGTATGGTTTGGCTCAGGTGCGCCCTGACTATTGGAATGCCATCTGCGGTGACGTGAAAAGGCCAGAAGTGAACGTTAACTGTGCGGCGATGATATTGAGTCAGTATGAGATTGATTGTGGTTCTATTGGCTGCGCATTAGAAATGTACAACGTAGGGCCTTCAAATGTGAAAAGAGATAGACTGCGTGGTGCCCGACACCGATACCTTAGCAAAATTGAGCGTTACTATAACCGTTATTTGTCGATTGATTTGAGCGGCGATAACGCCTAGGAGACTTGTTATGAGAAAGGGTCAAAAAGAAGTTAAGTCAGGATTGACAAAAAGTGCAGCGATCAAGTGGGCTCAGGACTATGTGGAACGACATGATCTTCCACGATTTTGGATAGATGTGATGCCGCGCTGCTCTAGGAACACTACCAAGCCGGTTTGGCGAGTTATAGTACCTACTTTAGGCGCATAAATATAACGTTAAATATCTTCCAAAGCACTATGGTTGGAGTTAATATAACTGTTATGATAATTCCAACAAAGTAACCCAATATGTGTAATGTACTAAACCCTCAATCCCATGAATGGTGGATCGCACTAGAAGCCGGAAGAGTTGTGGAGATAAGCCCGGACTACCTTACTAAAACTCGGCGCGCCTGCAGAGTTGAAATCACGGTGGAACCCGGGCGCTACTGGTCCCCAAGGCTCAAGAGGTTAATTCAAATCCCTGTTGAGGCACAAGGCCTTTGGGAAAGTGGTGATTTTGAGGTTGATAATATCTTTGGTATGGAAGAACTGTTAGCCGAAGAGTTGGCGGACAGTATAGCAGAGCTTAATCGAATCAAAGAAGTGCATGCAGCCTAGAGAGCAGTAAGATATATGAGTAATATTCCAGCATTTCAGTTTGTTGTTCAATACGGAAAGGCCCTTGAAGGTGAACTGGCCACAACAGAATCTATGGGGATTTCAGAAGCATACAACCTTCAAATGGAGTTGATTCACAAGGGTTACCATCGTGTCTATGTCGTGCAGGATGAAGGCTAGCTCAACTAATGTAAATAATGTTGAGCAGCAATAATTCGTTAAGTAGAGTAGCGTCTATCTAAGAACTTGTTTGTTTGGGCGCTACTTAAAGCATCCTGCTCGCGTTTAAATTCAGCCTCTTTTGGTGCCAACAACCCAAGGTACATCGCGACAGTCTCTTTTGAAGCCTGATCATCCCTCTGAGCTTCCAGAAGAGCATTTCCTATCATTTCATTTATCGTCACATTAATATCTCCTAAGTTCTTGCAATTCTATTTTAATTTCTGTTATAAATAAATCAAGCACTTACGGTAGTGCTGATGGATAGGAGACGATTATGCGTCCATATACACCTGATACAAATAAAGGCCGAGTTCAAACTGATGAGATTCATCACCTTACGGCAAATCAAAACCGGAAAAACTCTGAAAGGCAAGCGCATGCTGCTCGACACGCAGCACGGCAAGACGGGAAGCACCAAGTCGAAGAAGCTGTTACAAATGCATATGCTGAAGGACTAGTGGATTAGACTTCCTCATGCTTCATACTAGGGGTAAATAGCCCCTAGTTCCCTTCTCCAACCTCTATTCTTTTGCTTGACTGTGTATTTTTTAGCCTTATAATATAAGTAACACAAGATATACTTTTACCGCAGCAACACATACTCCACTGTCATCACTTTTTAATATCATCCTAGTATGCTGTTAGGTAGTGGCTGCGAGAAGCAAAGGATTATAATAATGCGCTTTTACTTAGATTTAACTGAGCTTGTTCATGCAAGCAAAACCGATGTTGGCCTACTCTCCTCTTTTCGGCCTACTCTCGCAGACTGGATTCGTGAGCGTCAGTCGGACGATCAAGTTATTCTAGATATGGGTGGTACTAAAAGCGGGGTTGGAAAAAAACGCCGTTATTTTGAACTCAATATCATTCGCCAGCTCTGGCTTAACGATGTTCGTGACTGGCTTAGTTTAGCTAAACAGCCGGGTGTCATTTTATATAATGATGCGGATATCCCCGTTGACATTGATAGATTTAGCTCCTGCTTACAAACCATGGTCATTGAACAAAATGTCCACCGCATTCTACGACGTAATTCTTTGAATTAGCCGTCGGAGGTTACAATGCGACTATCCAATCAATATCGAACTAATCGCCCAAAGCACGTGGGGATGGATCTATAACCGCTAGATAATGCGAATAGCCTTCTCCATTCACCGCCACAACAATATCAGCCTTGTGGAATGTGGCTGCTACAGCCAAAACCTGATCAAGAGTATAGATCGACTCGACAAGGCCACTGGCTCCTATATGCACCTCTTGGTTAGGAAGGCGACGTTTCAAATGAGTCATCGGTACTTCTAGTGGATTAAATCCTAAATTCATCTGCGTCAATTCAACCATCTCAATCTTTTCACCAAATGCTTTAAGGGAAAAATACATTTCCCGATTTTGCTCCGTGATCGCGGGGTGCTCTGGATGAAAAGGAAATTGGAAATAGTAATCTTCCTCAATGTATGTTCCAAGTAACACCGCATCGAAATAGACCATGGAGCCGTCATCTTTGCCGAGTACAAAATCAAAGCCATCTGTCATTGCCACGCGCGAGGTGTAAGAAATGTCATTGGCTTCAATAAATTGTTCTGTACCGCGCTTTATCGCTGCTTCACATTCGCTAATTTTCATAAGTGCTCATATATGGGGAATTAAAGACCAACTTCTCAAATATTTGTTTAGCTGCACCAAGATGTAAAGTCATGCCCACACTCTGACTTACAAAGAAATGTATCAATGCGGCTTTTGTTTTTTATTTAAATAATTATAACACGGTTATATTCCTGCAGTCGCTATAATCCTACTTGCTATTCTGGTGTTTATTCTTATAATATGAATTATTAGAGGAGAGAGGTAGTCATGGATCAACCTGATGCGTTAAGCCGATACTTGGATAGCAAAAATTCATTCCGTAAACTGTTTGGTGATTCTGAGATCCTATTTCCAATGAGACCGCGGGAGTGCCAATCTATATTCTTGTTGGTGGCTAACGACCTAAGCCCTGAGAACCTTTGCTGTGATGGTGAAATATCTCAGGAAGAAGTTAAGCGAAGAAAACATTACTTCCAGCAGGTATGGCGCCAGCTAGAAGAGACTATGGGCAGAACCGTAGATCTAGAAGAAGTTTATGCGTGGCGATAAACCCGCACTTTAAAAGAGAATATTTATGACAATTAATAAAGCGTATCCTGATGCAACTGCTTTAATGCTCTCGGAACTCTCCTCTCACCCAGCAATAGCCAATTTTGAATATGAAGAAGCCTTGTCTGAACGGCTTGAGCCCTTCGAATATCAGATTGAGTCCATGCTCGGCTGCTTAATCGAAGATACCTCGGGTTTTGCCGTATCAGTAAGTAATCCTTATTCGATTCCGGAAACCTCTTTCCATGCCTTCTTGGTGTTTGATTTGATTGATGTTGTCGTCATGTTTGATGTTGGACATGAAGATGACGACATTAGCATGCTTGGACTGATGACTCATGAAGGCTTTAATCAGTATATTCACTCTCTACCGTCTTTCACTAAGCATATGACCCATATCGCTAATATGGAAGAGAATATATGCCCTTGCTGTGGTGGCCAGCATGATGATAAGGAGGATGAGGAGAATATTCCAGTCGAGGCGCGCCAAGCCTTACGTGGTGCTATCCGTAGCATCATGGGCAACATCATAGAGCGTCAATCTGAGGATGCTAATACTACGATGATGCGCTGCATGGCTTTATTGCAGGAGCGTGACGACTTTAGCTTCAATCCGCGTGCTACGACACTTTGTCAGGAATTTGATGGTGCAGGCGATCTCATGGGGCAGATTGATTTGATCACAAAAGATCATCCGGCTGGGCGGCCAACAATGAACGCTACCGTTCATATCCTTGGCACGATCGCTAACACTTGTGACCGACTTACCTACCTCGAATACGCTGACCTTATTGTTCGGTATACGACTGAAAACGGCGGTTGGTTCGTAGACTCAATGACGGCCAAGCAACTGATCGAAGGCCTAGAGTCTGGCGGTCAGCTTCCTGAAGTATTCCCAGCTGCAACTGAGGTGCATCAATGAGCATTACACTACAAGCTGAATTTAAGTCTCAGACCGCTGCCAAAGCTGCTAAGGCGTATTTTTCCGAATTACTTAGTCGAGAGGCCCCTGTATGGGTAACCCTTTTGAGCGAACTGAGAGCGCGCTGTGACGATATTAACAATAACCCGGAGAGTAAGTCTAAATATCTTAAGCCGGTTGAAGGTGAACTCTCAATTGACCAATACTGCCGTATCTTTCCAAAGGATATGCCTAACACGCTAACTATGGAGCCCTGCAGCGAGAGCATTAGCGGGGAGCAATTCCAGAAAACCTTTGAGTATCTGCTAGCGAACAAAGCCGAGTTGGTGAAGATTACCAATCCTACTTATGCCTTCTCTAAGGTGCCGGGTTCACTGAAAGATAAGAAGCATTTACTGTCTTTAGGGCCTTTGTGCGACAGTCCATTAACTGGAACCATTCCTCAGGCTGAAGAACAGCGTATCGCCAGCGAAAGAATTCCAACAGTTTTGACCAATCCTAACGGTAATGTATTTCAGTTTGAACTAGTACCTGATTTAGAAGGTGATATACCTACGCTAAAAGCGGATGGCAGTGTTACTGTAGTTACCATGCCTCACTTGTCCGATGCCGCAAATACCACGCGTGTTGGGGCGCGCTACTGCGAATTTGTAGGCAAAGCATCGCAACTTCACCCATTGGTTATTATGGCCGTGGTTTACCCTGAGATTTTCGAATTTACAGACATCGAATCTCTACTCCAAAGTCAAAATGCTTTGCCTAGCCAAGATGATTGCAAGGTCATAATTGAGACTGAGCTTCAGCGCTGTAAAGAATTAAAAGTTCGCTATAAGCTCAAGGGATTCGCGCCAAATAAACGCGCTATCATCAAGCAAAACAAAGTTCATCCAGAAGCACATAAGGATCTGATGGAAGTGATTTGTGGGCTATTATATGAAGGGCATCACAAACCTGAAAAAGCTATCCGGAAGTTAGTTGAGCGAAAGTGGTGGCAGCAATAAAACATGATAACCCCGGCGATGCCGGGGTTATTGTTCCATTTATGGAGATTGTTTATTTCACAAGAGGTGATTCATCGAGATGTAGCCACTGAAGGGGCGAGTTACTTCCCTACCCCTTAGGATGTCAAAATATGGCACTTTAAGTCACACATAGTGTCCCCTTATTTAATTTTAGCCCCTAATCCTGAGTTTATGAATAAAATAATAACCATCAATTTAGGAGATAAACCATGAGAACGATTGCCCCAGAGTTAGATATCAACCAGATTAAAGCCGATATCCAAGAAGGTGATATTATTTTTACTGCGATTCCCGCTTTTCTTTTTCGTCGAGTAGCGCATGACTCGGGTTCTTTTACTTCACATGTAGGTTATATAATTAAAGATGAGAACGGGGAGTTTGCGGTTCTTGAGTCGGCCATTCCAACTGTCCGTAAAGTGCCACTAGAAGACTTTATTGCTCGGACCGATAAAGCTCAGGTCATGATTAAGCGCATCAAAGGTGGGCTGTCACAGGATCAGGTGACGGCACTGAAAGCCGCTTCACTTCAGTACATGGGCCGTTTTTATCACACGGGTTTTAAATTTGAATCCAAACGACAATTTTGTTCCAAATTTGTCTATTTAAGCTTTAAAGAAGCGCTAGGGATTGAAATCGGAAAACTACAAACCTTAGGTGAGTTATTAGCTGAAAATCCGCAGGCTAAACTTATTTTCTGGCGCGCATGGTACTTTGGTAAAATTCCATATAGCCGTATAACCATTACCCCGGCTAGCCAATTAGTAGATGAGAAACTGGAGACGGTATTCGCGAATCCACCGCATTAATAACCATTATATTATTGACTCCAATGACACATAATATATAATGACACTTCTTAGCCAACTTAAGGAGACAAACTATGGCTGATGGTGATCGCGATTGGGAAGATCATTACGGTGATCTGGATAAAGATGAAGAGGACAACCCGTGGGTGGGCACTCCTCCAGATGAGCCAGAGCATCGCCCTTAAGTAAGAACGTAATAAACAACGGGCCATCAGGCCCGTTTTCTTGTATATATAAAGTATCAGAGGTCTTATGGAACCCCATATCATCAATATCGACGGCATGAATATGACACGTGCTGACCATATCTCAATTTTTCCAGATCACGTTGTTAGAGCACAGGGGTTTGACCCCTCTTTTGCCTGTTTCGGATATTCGTGTTCGCCTAAAGCAAAAGGTGCTGTATCCTTTGATATCGATGGGGAAACAATGAGCCTTCTTCCTATCGAACATGACCACCAGCCACCCGCAGATGTTGCCTATGGAATAGGGAATGATCGGCTTAACGTCTATACCCATAAAGACAATCATGTTTATTTTGGGAAGCGGATGCTAACATGGCCTCTGATGACAGAGTGGCTTACCAATGCCTTAAAAAACGCTACGGATGCCAATATAGAGTACTGCAATGCTTACTTTATGGAAAATGATGGTTTCTATACCTTGCACTACAGCGACGAGTCTGGGAACTACCTCTGGGAAGTGCATGCGGCTGACCCTTTTGAATCAGACCGTGCGATGCGTGCAATCACTGCACTGGAAACCAATCCAGAGTTCGTAACTGACCTTATCAAGGAATGTGCAAACCCCATAGAGGTTGATATTTCAAATTACCTTAAAGGCCTGCATGATGATGTTATGCGACGTATTGATGCGGGTGTGTACCACGATGAAGAGCACTCCACAGTATTGATAGTAAATCTGTTATCTTCTGACGTCATTCCTGAGATAGCCTTTGATGAGAGTGGAAATTCAAATAAAACCAATCCTGTTATTTGCTAGATTGAATTATTTCAAAATCAGAGACAATTGGTCAGGTAAATAGATGAAGAGTATTAGAAAAGAAGTGGAAATTGCCAAGCAACCTAAAGCGCTTGGCCTAGGGCTAGTGCTTGAGATGGGCGGGATGGTAGCAGCATTCACAGGTGCAATTCCTGTGGGCATTGGATTGATGGTAGCGGGAGAAGTCACCAAAGCAGCAGAGCATGCTTTAGACTTACGGAAAGAGCGTATGCCCGATGAGTGGCTTGAGGCGGTTGCCCAAGAACAAGGTTTATCCAAAAAGGGCCTGAAGTACATCACAAAAAAAGCGGATAAGCAGGGTTACGTAACCGTTGCCCAAGCTATCACCTTTATAGACATTGAGGACAAAGAGGTAAAAGCCAAGGAAGTAGCGCCTAAGTCAAAAGGAACGCATGCGCTTAATGACCGCCTTAGAGAGGTAGAAGGTCCAAGTCTGCTAGAACAGGTAGAAGAGACTATACAGGTAAAGACACCTAAATTTTTTATGGATGTACAGGAAACAATCATGAATCCTGTAAATTATACGCAGGAATTGGCACAGACTGGCTGGAAAAAGGGAAATGTGGCTATCAATGCAACAAGCAATAAGGTAACTGAGACCGCGGAAAGTATCGGTAGCTTTGGAAAGGGGGTGCTGGAAAGTGCTAGTAAAATAGGAACTTCCCTAAATCCATTTGGCAGCACAGAAGGCAAAACTTAATCCGGTATTCAATAGGTGTTATAATAAATAAAAAGGAGATCATCCATGTCAGATTTTGGACTTCAAGATGCACAGCCGGGCGATTGGGTCTATGGGGACCAAAGCAATATTTGCTATGATACCTTGCACAAAGTTTCAGATGTTGATTGCCATGAAGTCCGAACACTCACTGGCGGTGTGTTTAATCGTTATACTGGAGTAAAGCAAGGGAGCCCCGAGATTAGAGCGCGCCTTGCTACACCTAAAGAAGTTCAGGCGTTCCTGCTAAATGGTCAAAAATCAGCCGCACAGAAAAAACTAAGCCAGTGTCTTGCGCTTATAGATGCTATTGAGCCTGAGCAAATAGAGAGCATAGTCCAGCAGGTTGATACTTTAACTGCAAATATATCGAAGGTACTCCACCATGAAAGGCGCGCTGAGTGAGCAGGCTAAGTTCCTGCTAAACCAATTCAATCATGGCGTAAGAGAGCAGAGCTCTTGGGACTGGGACGCAGACCTGTCGTTTGCAGAGCGGTTCCACCTACCCCATCAAGCTGAAATAAGGCAAGCCCTCTATTCTGATACTCCAACTTCACTTCAGGTCGGCCTGTGGAAATCCACATGGTATAAGCCGGTAACCCAACTACGTATCAGAGCTCTCAAGGAACTTGTTGATAAGAAACACCTTGAGAGCTACTGGGTAGGATTGGGGCCGGGTTCAAAAACCGCTTACGGGATCAGCAAAGTTAAAAAATACCGAAGCCGGACGGCGACCTAACGACCTACCCTCTCCGGGGAGTCAATCGGTTGTATCCATAAATGCCGCAAATATCAAACGCAATGTGATTCCTGCAACTGATTGAGATTCTTGGATTACCCCACTGACCATTACTCAAACAATTGCGCGTTGTGCGGGCGGTTAAGGTTACAGATGACATAGGCTTATAGGTACGTGATTGGGTTTGCGAATCCCCAACAAAGGCTGTTGGCACACTTATGCCTACCCATCGATAATAAGCATATTGGCGATAAGTTCTATAAATTTGAGCTGCATTAAAAGTCGAACCTTGGCATACCCTAGGGGTAGGCGGTGGCGGTGGTGCAGTACCTCCGTTCAACTTCTCCCACTTCCCATTGGCACAGCTTACAGCCGCTCCCGACGAAAGTTTCGCAAGCGAGCCTCTACGTGAACAACTCCCTCCTTCTGAAACAGTTCTTCCAAGATTAAGGTAGCCTGTTAAAGAAATGTCTCCGGAGGCTGAGATAGAGCGGGTTGTGGTGTTGCCAGTAACATTAAGGTTTCGAAGAGTTGAATTATTTTGAACAAAGAGATCTCGCATTACATCAAGGCGTTGGCCTACTACAGCGTTGCCATCAATGTCGATATTGCCAAGAATACTTGCATCATCGCCAACCATGAGGTCATCTCTAGCTTCCAAGTCATCGCCTGCAATCACATCCTGTCCAGCAGTTACGTTATTAGCAGCCCCCACATTACGACCCGCCTTCACATCCGAGCCCGCAATAACATCTGTCCCTGCCCTAACCTCACTCCCTGCTCTTACATGTCGACCAGCACCCACATCAACATCCGCAATGACATTAGCATGAGAGCGAACATTGCCTTGTACATCTGCCATGCCATCTACATTTAGATCATCTTGAACATAAAGTTGGCCTAAAATATCCGAATCGTATTCAACAACCAGATCACCCGTTAAAGAGCCAGCGTCACCCAGTGTTAACACACCCCCATCTTCAGCTGTAATGCGATTAACGCCTGTCAGGTTGTTGTCTTCTGCATCAACGCCGGAGAAATTGATAGAGCCCTTCATGTCATTAGAGCCATTGGTGCGAAGCCATACATCATCCCCACCCGGCGCATTAAAGGCCGTCATGGTTATAACAGCAGTCTTAGGATCAGAACTTACGTCGCCAAAGGTTGATGAGATTGGGGCAAATACCGAGGAGTAACCCGCAGTTGCCATAGCAGCGATACCGGCCAAATCAGACCGAGGTGTGCCATCCAGCGTCGTAAAAGGTGTGGTGTTTGTAGTAATATTAATCACTTCATCACCATCAGCATTTAAGCCTTTCGTCACGTTCGCACTAAACTCGAGCTGTCCAAAAGACAAGGTCTCAGGGAAAGTACACGGTAAGTAATCTTTATTGGCCGTACCGCCGCAACCCGTACCTTTCAACCAATTTACACCCGTGCGGGTACCAACCACAACACTGGCGAAATCATTCACACCATTCATCGCATACGCTTTAATCGCATTATGGTATTGGTACAATAGCTGACCGGTTTTCCGTGCTTGTACTTGGCGTATCTCATGGTTTTGGTAGTGTGCTGCCAACACAATGGCAGAGGCCACTAAAGCCAGCACGAGAATAAGCTCAATTAGAGTAAAACCTTTACTTCTGTTCATGGGTGAAATCTAATTATTGTTTTTATTGTTTTTTAATATAATAAATAATGACCCTATTTGGAAGTGCCAACCCAAAAACAGTTCAACGCCAGCACAACCCATTCTGATGTAACATTGATGGTTTGTAGTGCACACCTAAAGACGCCCTAAGGAAACCCTAGATGACTAAAAAACGCGACAAGCCCCGTACTTTTAGTGCGAGGAGGATGTCAATTGTGTATAGAGCCACTCTATAAGAAGCAGTCTCAACTTAATGAAATTGACCAAACTGTCACGAAAGGCTGCAATACCCAGCATAAGTACTGCAACCCGCTGGACTAGAATTTAGTTTGCTCAAGCTTCACAATTAGGGATGCTTTGTTGACCTCAATATATTCGCAACAGTCGTCACGAACCCCAGTATCGCAAAAACCCCATTTAAAACCTTCATAAACCACATCTTTGGGGAGCTGCTTAATCAGCCAGAGAATATGTTGCTCTTGCGGTTCCTTAATATTTAAAAACAATGACAGATAGTCATGAAGGTTGTAAAACTCATGATCTTCTGGGTCCGAGTGGGCCCAAAAAGCATCAATGACAGCAAAATGACGCGCCTCTTCTTTCTTGCGCTCACATTCTCGACGCTGCGCTTCTCGCGCCAGCTCCTCTTCGCTCGGCGCAAGCTGCGCCTCAAGCTCTTCTAAAGTAATACCTTGATCCTTTGCTAATTGTTCCAATAGAAAGGACTTTCCCCGCCCTGTGGGACTAAGTGTCATGCAACAATGCTGAATTTCTTCACCACGTTCTGGGGCAAACGGCAGTAATTCCCCACCAATAAGAAATACAGGCTTCTGATCCATAAAAATACCTGCAACTAATATTGTTTTATTATTAATTATCTTTATAATAACAGGAAAATAAATTAATGTAAGGTACAAAAATGAAAGCACTGGTGTGCATCGAGTTAAGATTGCCGGACTCGGCATATCAGATGGTGAAGAGACAGTATAGGATTCCTACACCTAATGAAGCTCAGCCTGCACTCCCGATTGAAGATGACCCTCTAGTGACATTGATATTCCATAATGATTCACGTCGGATCAGTCGCATCGAAAACGTGCTGAAAGAAAACCGTGTGTCTTACACCAAAATAGTCAGGTATAAATAATGCGACAAACTAAATCTAACAAACATCAAGTTCTTGTTAACTTGACCGTAAATGGTCAGGGGGTCGCCCGCTGGAAACTGGGCGATAGTATTCCCAGCGTTGCTCGTAATTACGTAGATGAAAGTAAGATAGGCAGTGGAGCTTTTGCCAACAAACACTACTTCCGCAATGGACACTGTAGCTTATCGCTTTACCACTCTTAATTTATTTATCACAGGGAGATCAATAGCTACGTTCAGCACGGGCAAGATTTACAATGCGGATCTTAATGCCGCTTATAACATTGCCGCCCGTTTCTGGGCGATCATTTTAAAACTGACCCATGGATACAGTGAACAGTGGTTAAAGGGCAAAAGTTCCCTAAACCAACAGAGAATACCTGTCACGCTCTCGACCCTCTGGGGTCGCGGAGCAGGAAGCCGCTTTTCATGCGCAGCATGATGAGCCGGTGCATTCACGGTTCAGATTCCCTTAAATCCACTACTCTTCTCTCATATTTGCAGCAGGAGTATGGATTCGTCCGAGGGACTCACAAAGTTGACAATCGAACTCTGGCTACACTCAAGGTAATCGCCAACAAATGGCGCTATTTGGCAGCCAACCCTCTTGCCTTTCTTTAAGGCATTTGATTACTAAAAATGCTGCTGACTACATCTATCACCAAGCTAGTGGTTCAGTAGCATCTCCTATGGACTCATTGCCTGTATAGGTCTTTCTAACAACAAGTTCATAGCTATCGGGACCCGCTTCCACCCAATAGTTCTCCAATACATACTCACAAACCAAGTCTGGCTTAGTAAGGTAAGGACTATCCCCTTCGACCCAACGGAGTACTTGCTGCTTCTTGTGGTCGGCTAGAGCCTCATCAACAACAGTTTTGTGCTCGATGTTTAAATTAACTGCCGATAGACAGGCAGGTTCCGTGATTTTAACAGGCGGCTGCAATGCGGATGCAGTACTGGAAGATAGTAGTAGAATAGCCAAGGCAGAACGGTACATACTGCACCTCTATTTTTGTTATTATCCGAACATTATCACATAGAGGCGCAATTCCTTCAATATTATAATAATATTAATAATACGGTGTTAATTCACTATCCTTTGAATCTTCAGGTATGCGGCTCACTACCCCTCTCTCCTCCAGCTCAGTTAGTGACATTGGGAAGCTAGAACCAGAGCGAGTGGAATAACCAATAGCCTCATGCCTAACATCCACAATGGTGCGCTTTTCGCCATTAACATCGATCTCAGCTCCCAAAAGCAAGTCTTTGTAGTTATAAAGGCTATCTCTCATAAGATGAGGCTTCCGCTTCAGCCAGAGGCGGTAAGCATCATAGCTTAGGTTTTCTGAAGGGATGATTTCCTTACCGGTAAACCCTTCAATCTGGTCATAAAGAGCGTTAGCGATGCCGCGTCCTTGGAAGGCCTTTTTAATCTTAACATCAGCGACCTCGGTTAAGCCTTCTTTCATATAAACCTGCGCAATAATGTCGCCACTCTCTCTGCGCGCCTCAAAAAGTCTTTGCTGTTCATCAACATGGAACGTTAGGTTAAAGTCGTCGAGTGATTCATGAACCACTGGATGTTTTTCCCAATCCAGTGCATTGTTGATGATATGAAAGTGGTCAGATGTGCGTCGCATCTTATGATCTTCAAGGAGAATAAGTTGAGTTTGGCCATTGATATCAAACTCAAGGGCGTCAATTCGGGCCGTATGCAGCAATTCTCGCAATAGCCTTGCAGCTTCAGGACTGGTGACGTCAGGGCAGAAGGCATCCTCATATCGAAGGGTGTTCATGACGAGTGATAGCTGACCATACTCCTCCGTAAGCTCACGTGAAATAGTGCGGATTAGGTAATCCTCAGGTCCCTGAGCGACCGCTTGAAGCGCGCATTCAAGAATGTCCGTGCCTGAAATGTAGCCTTCATGTGTTTGAACGGTCAGTTTCGATAAATCCTTAGCTACGAAAACTGAATCACTATGCTTATCAGTACCTGCATCTAAAGACGATAATAGGTGAACTCGATCAACTGACTTGGCCTGCCAAACCTGCTCAACATTAAATCCCAGTGCTTTTGCGCGATCCTTAGGTGTCAAGTGATTGAGGTAGATATCTAGCATGATAAGGCCCTGTTCATATTCCTTGTTTGATTATGACAAAAAAATTTACCCCATTCAATCCTTATGATGGTGAGGTATTTCATGTAGAAAATCTAAAAACCACAATATTGCAAAAGGACTTGATTCAAATGAATTCAAGAAATCATAGTCCTTGAATTTAAGCTCACTTAGGCATTGGATTCTAATTGAATTAATTCTATAACTGCAGTTTATGAGCTAAAGGAATAATAGATTTTGATCAGCATGGCTAAAGTAGTAATGGACATAAAATACCTGTAAATCATGTAGATGTTGAGCCACGCCTACTATAGCAATTCAATATAATTTTCGTTATAATTAATAGTATATAGGGTCATCCCTAAAATAACTAAAAATATGAGGAAAGATCATGGCACGTGGAGTGAATAAAGTAATTTTGGTGGGAAATCTTGGGGGTGACCCTGAGGTTCGCTACATGCCAAACGGCAATGCAGTAACTAACGTGACTATTGCAACGTCTGAGTCTTGGAAAGATAAGCAGACAGGTCAGCAGCAAGAGCGTACTGAATGGCACCGTGTGGTATTTTTTAACCGCTTGGCCGAGATTGCTGGCGAATACATGCGTAAAGGCGGCAAGGTTTACGTTGAAGGTGCATTGCGCACACGCAAGTGGCAAGATCAAAGTGGCCAAGATCGCTACACTACGGAGATCGTAGCAAGCGAAATGCAACTGCTTGATTCCGCAGGTGCTCAGGGTGGCCAACAGCAGCAACCTGCACAAGGTGGATACCAGCAGCCAGCGCAAGGCGGCTACCAGCAGGCTCCAGCACCACAGCAGGCTCCAGCACCACAACAAGCTCCAGCACCACAGCAGGCTCCAGCACCACAGCAGGCTCCAGCACCACAGCAGGCTCCACAGCAGGGTGGCTATGCGCAACAAGCTCCTGCACCAGCACCACAACAAGCTCCTGCACCAGCACCACAACAAGCACCAGCACCAGCGCCAGCACCACAACAAGCGCCGGGGTTTGATGATTTTGATGACGATATCCCGTTCGCGGGTCACTGATAAGTCAGTAATTTTAACCAAAAAGCATCCTAAGGATGCTTTTTTATTACCTCTACCTGATAGGTGTTTAATACATTCTTAGCTGACAAATATTATTTATAATATAAATCAATCCACCTTTTGAATTCTTTGTAAATATCTGTATAATAATGCGCTTTCTGGAGATTCATGAGTTATTAAGGAGCTAAATATGTCTCTACGCACACCCCATTTTACAGTAAAAGTTTCACCTCAGGATCGTGCCGCTGCAGAGCGCGTATCTAGCGAGCTAGCTCACTGTCGTAACAGTGCAATAACAGGCACTAAAGACACAGCGCATATGTCCTACGGTTTTAAGGACGTTTTTACACCGCCTCTAACAGCGGCTTTGGAACGCAATAAGATTCCACACACCAAAGTATGGAAGAGTAATACTCATCGCCGTTCTGAAACGGTTGTGTTTGATAATATCGGTTGCATGCGCCGCATTAAAACACCTGAAATTCAGATCTGAGAACTGTAGCTGCAAGCTCACTCCAAATAGCCCGCACTTTTAGCGGGTTTTTTAGTTATTAAATTGAAAATAAATTATTTATTTGCCATTATAGGGTAGTATGCAATAATTTTTGGAGTATTTATGTACGACAGTTCTACGTTACATTCCACTTCGCAGTCAGCTCAAGCCAATAAAGTACTGCGTAATACCTATATGCTATTAGGCTTAACGATGGCTTTTTCTGCCAGCATTGCTACCGTTACAGCATTAATGAATTGGCCTTCCCCTAACATTATTCTTCTGTTAGTAGGGTTTTACGGCTTAATGTGGCTAACTGAAAAGAATCGCAACAAAACGTCAGGCCTTTTCTATTGCTTTGCACTAACAGGCTTCATGGGCTATACCGCTGGAGCGATTGTAAATAAGTACATCGGTGCAGGACATGGAGACGCAGTTGTAACGGCTCTTGCAGGTACCGGCCTCACCTTCTTTGCAACGTCTGCTTACGCATTAACCACCAAGCGTGATCTATCCAAGCTCACAGGTTTCCTACTGGCAGGCGGTGTAGTCTTAATGGTTGCAGTTATCGCGAATCTATTTTTGCAAATGACCGCATTGTCTTTAGCGATATCTTGTGCCTTTATCTTATTCTCCAGCTTAGTAATCATGTGGCAGACTCAGATGATAATTAATGGCGGTGAAGATAATTACATATCAGCAACGGTCACGCTCTTTGTCTCAATTTACAACATCTTCCTGAGCTTACTTCAGCTTGTTGGCTTGGCTGGCGATGATTAAAGACCTGTCTATTTAACTTACCAGACCCGCTCAATGCGGGTCTCTTATTGCTAAGTGAGAACAGTATGCATGAATTACTCCTAAATACCGTCGGCGCTGGATTAAAATGCTCCGGTTACCGGAAAAAGCTAACTGACGGGAATGCTATTAATATTGGCCACAAAGAACAATCTTATATATTGAAGGTGTTAGGCACTGAAGCTCAGTTGACGCAGGCTAGCGCCATCATTGCCAAATGCCCGTTCATCCCTTTTAGTGAAGTGGATGAGCACTACCGCAACTACCTAAGAGATAAGAATTCACTTGCTCGACTTCCCTACATGTCCGAGGATGCGTTATTTGATGCGTACTATACCCGCTTTCCGCAAAGTCTAATTAATTCACCCTGCCCTTTCTAATGAGGTTATTATGGCACTAAGCAAAGAGTTATTGGAAATAGCAAGAAAGCCCCTAGAAAATCCCGAAAAAGCCAAGCAGCGTCTTTTTAAGCAACTTGATGAAGATGCTATTCGCTTTAAAGACCGATCCGCACGTTACCGTCCTACCTTGAAGCAACTGAAGCAGCGCTGTGGAAATCTATAACTCAAATTAAGTTGTTTTGTCGATTATTCATCCGTCTTATTCCTGTTACAGATCACTGAGACACTCTTGGAATCTTGCTAATAGCGCATTTTTCATTATAATTATAAGGAAATATAAAGGAGATAAGAGATGGCGCAGGAAACTGGGACTACCGATGCACAGATTGAGTCTATGCGCTTGGCCTGTGAGGTACTAAATGATAATCCGCTTGTGAAAGAAGCTGTCTTGGATGATTGGGGGCGATACGGGAATTTTACCGTACTAATTTACCCTGCTGAGCATACCCGAGGAACAACAAGCCAGCTTAAGGGTTTAGTCCGCCGAACACTAAAAAATCATGGTGCGCATATGCGCCAATGTTTCCCGCCTGAACCTGAATATCAGTATGATAGTTATGAGAAAAAACGCAAGATTGTCGGCTACAATTGCAGTTTCTGGAAATTTGATATCGATTTTATGAATTACAGTGAATCCTCCAATAGTTTTAACTAACAGGAAGGGATGGAATTACATATGGAATGGGCGGGTTTACTTGAAAGAGCTATTAACAATATTGATGGGCAGGGATTGGCAAGGCGCCTGTTCTTTTCAGGTTCAGAGCTAGAACTTAATGCGCGATTGTGTCATGAGCTCGAACTGTTATTAGATGAAGAGTATCCGGATCAGTACATGGCTGTACTGGAGCATCCGTTGCACGGAAGACGGTGTGTAGATCTGGCGATTATCAGCGTAGATCCGATGAGCTTCGGTTGTGTGGTCTGTTTATTGGAAGCAAAAGCATCCGTACTCAGTGAAAGTACGTACCTAAGCCGTATCAATGAGGATTATGAGAAGTTAAGCAACGACGTAACGGTGCCTGCCGCCAACACCTCGACTGACTGTGAGCTTTATGAGCTTCTATGGTGCAAAGCTGCTACCGGATTGCCGCCTGACAATTATCCAAAATTCAAAAAGCCAAAGTATCACGACAAGTATGTAAATCGTGTTGGTCACACACTGCAGGATGTGTGGCGTAAAATAGATGCAGAATGTGGCACACGCTTTAGTCGGGCACATATTGAACCTATGGAGCTGCCCAATACAGGCTCATATCGTGAGTTCACCCCCGTCGTGACGGCCAGTCTATTTAGAGTTCTTCTCGGCTCAGGAAAAAGTTAACTTCCACCTCGCTTTACTCTCCTTGGCTAAAGATCAGTGAATGACGGGAGATTGATGGCGATTGACAGGGCTTACTGGACTGAATCAGAACTGCCTGAGACGGTTTACTTTGACAAAGCTGAAGTGAATACGCTTAATGGCGAGTTTGATGTACTTCCATTTACGCACCATATGAATAAAGCACAGTTGAAGGAAGATCTGCGATGCAACGTCCGCACGTTTTATCCTGAAACGGAGGTTGAGGCCGTCTTCTATGATAGTAACATTCAGTGCAATATCGTTCCTGACGAGTACCTAATTAAGAGTACGGCGTTAATTGTTGATGCAATGGGAAATCGGGAAGAGGATGATCCAGTTCAGCGACTTCAGCATCGCCTGCATGGCTATGTTAACTATACCGTTTCACAGAAGCATGAATTTGAAAACGTAGGCCCGCGCTTCCCTCGCCATCAATTCAAGCAGATTACGGTTAACATAACACCTGAAGAAGCAAAACTTCCTGATGGCTGGACGGATAATGAGGTCAAAGCATTGATTATCAAAGCGGCTGTCTATCCTGTGCTGAGATCCCTTGAATTTTGCTTCATGGGACACTCCTTACCCCAAACTACAATTAATGTAAGTGGGGCATTCGAGAACAACCTCAATCTAACACTGCAGGCCAGTGATATTGAGTTAAGTAAAGAAGAGATCGGCGATATAATTGATGACCGATTAGACTCTGTTAGGTTTGTAATCCCGGAATAGCTTTGCCGATATTGGAAAGAAAAACCCGGTGCAAAGCCGGGTTTTTAGAAGCCTAATTACCAAGCTGCTTTCTTGGGTTTTACCTGCTTAGCCTTCTTTTTAATTAAACCACTTAAGCGCTTTATCCGATCCTCAGTAGGCGGGTGTGTCGACATAAGTGATTTCTGCTTAAAACCAAAAATAAAGGCGTGCGAATAACCACCAGCTTTAGCGCTACTAAGCTGAGTGTTTGGCTCACGTGACCCATTAATGATTTCAAGGGCTTCTTTAATTCCATCCGGGTAGCGCGTGAATTGAACAGCACTCGCATCAGCTAGATACTCACGTTGCCGAGAGGTGGCCGCTTGAATAATACTGCCCATAAATTGGGTTAATAAACCAACGATTACTAAGGCTAAGCCAATAATCATAACAGCCGGGTGCTTTCGATCTCCATAAGGCTCGATTGCAATACGACCCAAAATATAGAGGCCAGAAAACGTTGTCACACAAGCTGCAATTTTAACATTTAGGTTTACATCGCGATTAACAATATGCCCTACCTCGTGAGCAATAACACCTGACATCTGTTCGCGATTAAATGCATCCATTGCGCCTACTGTAACACCAATTACATAACCACCCTCTTCAGCACCTGCAGCGAAAGCATTAATTGCATCATCATCAATAATATAAAGTGATGGTGGCTTAATGGCAGCAGCGAGACTTATCTCTTCGACGATATTCTTTAATTGCTGATAAGCTAATCCCAGCTCCTTGTTGTCCTTAATATCTTTCTCAGCAATGCCGCCCATCGCTAGCGCGACTCGATGACCATCCTTGTTGCTTCGCTTAGAGATAAAGTAAGAGCAGAAGAAAATGAGCGCAATAATACCGGAGCAAGAAGCAAAAATAAGCCAAAATTGTTGAACATAAATGATATCCCGGAGCAGCTCTGGCTTTAAGCTTGCCATACTTTCAAGCTGATAGATCAGCGCCGTAGCACTAATTGCACCCAAAACAGAGGATGCAATCAGTACCATCATCGTAAACAGCTTCATTAAGTGAGACGTGTTTTTCTTGGCCTTATCCTGATGCTGTCTAAAGTTCATAGAAAAGCCTATTAATCAAAAGACACTTCAGGGGCTGCTTCAAGCGTTTCGCGAGGCTCAGCAAACTCGAGATGGGTTGCGTCGGTGCCAAAACCGAGCATGCCAGCAAACATGACAGTTGGGAATGACTGGCGCTTCTCATTAAATGCCTGCGCTAGATCATTGTAACCCTGTCGTGAATAGGCAACCTTGTTTTCAGTGCTGGTCAATTCTTCCATTAGCTGACCAATTGTCTCATTGGCCTTCAAGTCAGGGTAAGCTTCCATTTGTAGGTTGAAGCCAGACATTGCTTGGCCTAACACCTGATCTGCTGCTACAAGGTTAGCCATTGCTGTAGCATCACCCGGATTTGCTTTCGCTTCTTCACGGGCTTTATTCATCTGCGCGCGAGCTTCAGTTACCTTAACCAACACCTCACTTTCGTGATCCAAATAGGTCTTTGCGGTCTTTACTAGATTTGGAATAAGGTCTAGGCGACGTTTCAACTGCACATCAATCTGCGCAAAGCCATTTTTATATTGAGCACGGAGTGATACCAACCCGTTATATGCGCTCACCACAACAAACGCCAAAATAGCCAGAACAATGCCCAAACCAATCATAATTTCCATGCAGTACATCCTCATAATAAATTTCGTTATATTATCAGATGGTATAGAAAGAATGTGAGATATGCAAGATGGCCACATCTTGATTTTAATTTACGTTATAGTATAATTAATCATCTTTTAAATAATGGACTGTAGGTGCTAAATGACAAACCCTGATGTTGATGCAGCTGTTACTTTGCGTATGAAAGAATTTGAAAGCAAATCAGCGGCACTTAGTAAGTTACGTAAAGGTCCGCTAACACTTATGGAAGATGAGCCACAATTCTTCTCTTCTGAAGGGTCAGGAAAAAGTGGGGCTTTCTCCCCTATTGTTAAACAGAAATAAGTCGAGGTTTGTTTGGCTGTACAGTATGACGGGCAAAGTTATAGCTATATTGACGTGATGGACTGTCAGCGCATTCTCCTGTCCGACAAAGATGGGCGGCGTGCGGTAGTGCACTTCAATATTTACACCCAAGAGAACCCTTCTGAGCAACCAACGTCTGCATCCGTTGATTTACATTTTAAAAAAGGCATCACCATTATTACAGTGAAAGATAATCTTGGTGAACCCTATGTCTTTAAAGTAGACAACGTGCACGCAGCAGAAATTGTAGCGTTTTTACAGTCTGCTATTTTGGCAGATCTTCACATCTAATCAAGATTAGATAGGTAGCATACATGCTGTTAAAGAGCGATTTTAATGACTTCTATGATGCCGTGCTAGCTCACGGCACCGATAAGAAATTGGTTTACAATCGAAAAACAACCACCGTGGAAGTTATCGGCTCTCCACTTGCGCAACTAAATGAAAACTTTCATGAATGGATTAGGAAGAGGCCAAGCTTAAGGTGCGATAACCGCCCATATGGCAGTAATACATTTCCGGGCTGTCTTTTAGTACCTACCGATCAAGGCTTAGTCATCTTTTCGGGCAAGGCTTATCCTTATATTACTTTTAGTTACAGTGATGCCAGCATCCCTGTAGAGGACAGATATCGTCATAACATTGTGAAGAAGGTAACTTGCTTCTCATTGGAGCAAGTAGAGGATGCGATTTCTAAGCACGGCAATAAGTACGATAGAGCCCGCCTCTCGGATGATGCTAAAAGATTTGGAAGACTGCCTATTTATACGCAGGAAGGTCTCACTGCTGCACTTCAGCCAATCCAAGAGGATTGGGCCAATCAAATATTGATGGATCATCAATCACCTATTGCCATTGTTCGCAAAAAAAATGACTGGAACATGACGGACCATTACCGGTACAAGGTCGCAATAGAACTCAACCCCTGCTTGTCGGACTTACAGTTTTACAAGGTAATGGATGCTTATACCGCCTTTCAGGAACTTTCAATGTATCTATCAGGCGTACTTCGAGTGAATGAGCCTGCTACAGCCGAAATTGAAGACAAGTATCGGGTTTCTGGGCACGGCTTCAATGATCAAAGCTTTCGCGCTCGCGCGCCCACATCAGGCCGGAAGGCAAGAAAGCATCGCAAGAGGTTGAAAATCGCCAGTTAAGCAGCACTAAAAAGCCGGGTAATCCCGGCTTTTTGTAAAGAGTTTTAGTAACTCACTCAAAGAATTGATATAACTTTATTTATCCTTATAATATATTGATTAGTAGAATTTTGGAGACAATATGGCGCTTGATTTAAAGAAACTGCGTGAAGCTAATGCACAGCGAGGCATCGAGTGGGCGGGACAAGCCAATTCAATAGATGACCTCCCCTTCACGACAATTGAGCTGGGGGGTGAGGTGGGTGAGCTTACCGAGGCTGTGCATGACTGGTTATTGGCAGGCATCAGGCTTCCTGCATACATAACACAAGCAGAGAGACCGAAATGTATTATTGAGGATTTATCTGAAGGGCAAAGAGCGATAATGCAATCTGTGCTTGATGAGTTGGCTGACGTTGTGATTTCGCTTGACCGAGTTGCAGAGTCCCTTGGAATCCCACTGCAGCAGCTGAGTACTGACCCAGAATTTGATTTTAAAGTAGAGTATCCCGATGGCGGTTTGTGTAATCTAATTTTGCGCATCGTTACGCATGCTGGGAGACTACAGGATCATATCAAGAAAGTAATGCGCGCCAAGAAAGGCTACCGGGGCGGAATTCCATTGGATGAAGCAAAGGAAACTCTGCAGAAAGATTGCAACTTACTCTACATTGGATTGGTTAGGCTAGCGAATATCATCTGTGCCGACATGACGGAACTCGTGACTAATAAATTCAACGCAACATCCAATAAGCATGGCCTTAAAACCAAGCTGTCAAACTAGCTTTGACATTACTGCAGAATAATAAGTTTAAACATATCGGATAGAGGATGCACCTTGAAACCACTCATAGCTTACTTAGACGCGACTGAAAATAAGGGCGTTAGCGTCGATCACCATGGCACGATTGATAGCAATCCCGACCGGCTAGACTTCCGTGTGAAGCCTTACAACTGCACCATGGAAGAATTTGAAAACGCACTGCAAGATAGCGATCTTGAAGAGGATATTTGCAAGTATGGCGGATCTGAAGGTCACTATGCAGATATTGGGGGTGCTTCGATCGATTTCAAACCCGGCACATTCCTAGTGCTAACAAAATTACCTGAGCCAGAAATAAATGATTGGGGCACACCCTATCACTATGAAGCTTCCATCTCAGCTAATGTATTGGAAATAGAATGAATCGTTTTTTGTTACTACTAACAGCAATCTCAGTCATTTCTTTGGTGGTCGGTCTAATTCAAATAAAGATTTATAGTTTTAAGAATAAGCGGGATCTTTCACAACAATCGAGTATCTCTACTCTGATAACATGTATCCAAGCCAATAAAATGCCTTTCATCCTTGCTTGTTTAGGCGGGGCATTACCTTTATTTGCCTATATACGAAACTATATCCTCGAACTCTAATCGAGCTCTTCTATAGTCAAGCCAATAACCATTGGCTTGGCTAAAACAATCAATCAGCTTCGGCAGTCTTGAGGCGCTTATTAAACTCTCGACGCAAGGCTGGTACTTCAATAGCCTCGCCTTCAAATTCATAAGCGAATGGATGGTTTTTGTATTCTTTCGTATGCAGCAGCACTGATTTACTAAAGCTAGAGCCTAAGAGTAACGCCTCAGCTTCATCCTCTGGATTTCTATAGATGTGCGCACCGTACTCTTGGGATATGCCATAGCGAGCACCCGCCGTAGTGAACGGCGTTTTGCCTGTGGAAGAAACCAAGTCAATACTCGATTTAACTCCAACATGGGTATACCGATCCCCGGTAAGTGCGTATTTTACACACCTAATAATGTGGTACATTTGATCTAGAATCTCACCGAAGGCGAAATGGTCTTTATGAAAGGTATTCTGGAGACTGAGGACGATTTCACCATTCACCGCATATTGATCAAAGGTAAAGGCGGGAATCTCGGTACGATCGATCAGCGACTTCCGAGCAAAGGCCAGTTCCTCGCAAATATTTTCAAAACTACCTTCACCATGGGTCTCAATAATTCTCTCTTTTGCCTCAACAATTGTTTGAAAACCAGCAGATTCAAGACATTCATCAAGTGCCGCTTGGTGCCTTTCCAATTCCGTGACTAAGTTAATTGAGATTTTACCAGAACCCAAAACAGGAGTATCGCCCATGATGTCTTTTAGAATTTTGTAACTGGAAACCCGTGCGTTATGGCTATAACTATCCCATTTTTTGGAAATTACCTTATGGAGCGGTAAATCCAAATCCGGCTTAGACTCAACGACCTTAACATCAAGTGTATTCACCATATCCACTGACAAGAAAAACCGCCCTTTTGGGATTCCAGCCATTTCGTCCCCCTGAGTCTTGAAGGTTAGGCTATTATAATCCGCACTATCACCTTGGCGAATATAGACTCGATCAACCGTTAACTCTAGGCCCTTGGGTAGGTTGATATCGGTTTTTCGACTTTTCATAACGGCAAGGTTGTTCATTTCTTCATAAGACTTAATGAACTTGTTATTTTGACTAGCATATTTAACGCTAACCGTAGCAGGTTTTAATAGGCGTAGTTGAGAACCAACAATAGGAATAAATAATTTCATAGGGATAGAGTCTTAAAGTTACATGCCTTTAATTTACAATATAATAAAAGCAATGACCATTATTAACTTTATTGAGTCGTTTCAGTAAAAAGCTTCCGGTCCTTCATATAGCCTTTCGCCAAGCCAGCTACCAATACAAAAATAATTAGACACGCGAGGAGGGAACCCACCAGCACTGAATAAATAAAACTTTGAATATACGCGATTACAAGGCCTAGCTTTATGTAACGATCGCTTAAGAAGACAATTGAAAAGGAACTGCATAGGTTAGCACCCATAATCCAAAGATCTTTAGGGCTATTATAAAAATAAGCTGACAAGCCCAGCATGATTGCGACTGTAATAAAGAAGACTAACTTGGACTTATGCATTTTGTATGCAACCACATTGCGAGTTGCTGATACGCAGTTCACAACAAAACCAACAATTTCCCCCAAAAGCAGGAAATGTGCTGCATAGGTGTAGGTACCAATTGAAAGCCAGATAATCGTTTTACGGCCGGGATCAAAAGTGCACTTAAGCATGGCAAGGAGTGAGACTACACCCACCCCCATTGCACCCCACTCAAGCAAAGTAAGGCCCTGCAGATAATCCATCATTCACTCCAATCGATTAGGACTTTGCCAGCGTCACCAGAGGCCGCCATACGGAAGGCTTCATCGAAATCATCAACATGGTATTCATGTGTAATAACCTGCTCGATATTCAAGCCTTCTGAGAGTAAAGCAAACATCTGCGTCCATGTCTGATACATCTCACGACCATAAACACCTTTCAGGGAAATTTCTTTAAAAATAAGATTATGTAAACATAAGTTACGTTTGGTAGGAGCCACACCAAGAACGGCTACATTTGACCCGTTATCAACCCTCTCAAGCAATACCTCAAGAGCTTCATAACTACCGGCCATCTCGATTCCGCAATCATAGTTTAGTTGATCACTAAAGAGTGTACTTTCTGGATTTAGCACATGCTTAACGCCCATTTGACGAGCGAGCTTCACCCTATGCTCCCTGATATCATAGACAGTTACATGGATGTTCATCTTCTGCAATGTTAGAGCAGCCATGATACCTATCGGGCCTGCCCCTGTAATAAGAACACGCTCACTTCCCTCTTTTATGGCTTTGTAGATTGAATTTACAGCATTCCCAAATGGATCTAAGATCGCAGCCGTTTCGTCAGAGACAAACTCTGGTATGCGTATTACATTAAATGCTGGAACAGCCACATACTCTGCGAAAGCGCCATCTCTATGAATGCCAGTACCTAGCGTGTGTGGACAGAGATGGTAAACTTTATCTAAGCAGTACCTACATTGGTGGCAAACGATGTGCCCTTCACTGGTTACACGATCTCCCACCTCCACGTTCGTAACAGTGCTGCCTATAGCCTCCACAACACCTACATACTCATGACCTAAGGTTGTGCCAATGGGTACGTTTTTCTGAGACCAATGATCCCAGTTGTAAATGTGGACATCTGTTCCACAAATAGCCGTTTTGGATATTTTGATTAGCACCTCATCCTGACAAATTTCAGGTACAGGTTTATCTTCCTGCCAAATGCCTTTTTCGGCATGCAGTTTACTGAGGACACGCATATGAGTATCACCTTATTCTTATTATTATTGCGTTAAATGACGCTGGCCGTGGTGCACTATTCCATCAGGCTCAACCTCAATAACCCCCAAAAAACAAGGAATTACGGGTACTACGGGGCGCTCTTAAAGCATATTAATTATAATGGTTATAAATTTCAATACCGGTTGTCATATTTTATTAACTCCCTTGGATATGGTTATAGTTGTACCTTCTGACACTGAACGACGTATTGACAATGTCAACAAACCACTAAAAAACAACGTGTTATGTAGTTTTTAGCTTGCAGCTCAAAGGAAATATTCATACTCTACTCTCAAACAATAAAAGTAAACGAGGACTGTTATGGCCATTTCTTTCTACCCACAAAACACCGGAAAAGCTGTATTTATTAGTACGATATTAGCAATTTTGGTTTATTTCTTTATCCGCACTCCCCTTGGCATACAGGCTGATAAGAAATGGGATGCATTTTATTCTAAATCTGAGGCACACCAGATCTTAGGGAAGGCCTATCGAAAATGCCGAAGGCCTTTAATTGCACGTCCGAGTCAGCAGCAATGTATTATAGAAATGAAAGAATATGCTGAGATCGAAGGCCTCGAAGAGTCATTCGACACAGTGTATGCGGATTTAAAGGTATTTAGAAAAATGCATTAACGGCAAATAATAACCACAATTAGAGTGTCAAGATGCGGATAAATCCTGTATTATTATAATAATTAACAATTACATGAGGCTCCAACATGTCTACACATATTGGTGAAATGAAGCACCTTCAGGAAGTGGTTCTGATGAAAGGTGGGCGCATGGACTTACATCGCGATGAAGAAGGTCGCGTAGATCAAATCGAAGTGACGGGACTTAGAGGCTTCAGGGATCGCTGCTCCACCCCACTGGCCGTTATTGAATCACTCCGCGCCGTTATTGGCCGAGAAGCTTCGCAGCCTAAGATTCTGAAGTCTGCTGGGGAACAGATTTTTCAGTTTACCCAGTCTCAACTAGAAGCCTACGGCGGCCTAGAGTACATGCTAACACAGCAGTCATACCAGAATAAGATTCAGCCCGGTGGACGCTTCACCAGTGTGGTTTACAATGAAGGCGAGAGCCCAGAGCGTTACTGGAAGCTCGAAAACGGCAAAGTCTGCGAATTTGAGAGCAAAGAAGACTATTTGGCGCATGAATCAACACTTACGACAAAGCTTCAGCATTACTGCTTTGATATTAGTAACCCATTAGAGGCTGAAGCCTTTCGGGACCTCTATGAAAAGCTCAGAATCGATGTAGGCACTGAAAACCGCCAACGCTTCAACTACAATCCTCAGAATGTTAAGCAGCGCCAATACTTTGAAAAGCTTGTAGCCCTTAGTGGTCAGGAGGTGGCGTTAGGGACTGATTATTGTTACGACAACCAATGGCACCTAGAAGCGACGGATATCATGGAAAGTTTGGAAGTCCATGACTGGTCGCAACTAAATCACGCCAATCAAAACCTGAAAGAAGGTTTTTACTTAGAGCAGACCCCGGATATGGACGATTTTCGTCGGCATATGAAAAAACCTCAACGAGACTGCAGTTTCGATATTTGAGGGCTCGACACACCCCTATCTTCTAAGGGGTGTGTCTTTAGAACACTATGGGCGCCACTGCATGGCCACGGTGCCAATAAAGGCCTGCGAGGGATAAGTTCGTCCATTATCTAACGTAACCTCAATGCCATCCCCAATTTTTCTTCCACCCTTGGCTTGACCTAGTAGGATTCCGCTCGATTCTTTAACAAAAACGTAAGCATCTTCAGATGGAACTTTATCCGTAGCAATAAGGAGATTTTCCCCTTTCTGGAAAGGAGTTGAGATCGTATCATTCACTTCAATTACAAACCGGTTCTTTGACTTAGGTATCTCGTAGGTAGGAAGACGCCTAACCACCTTAACCGCCCTCCCATCCAAAAAAGGAAGCACAGCTTGAGGTCGAATTACAGAAACGCCTTCAGGGTACTCAGGTCCACGCTTAAGAGCCATCTTGCCACAGCCTTCTAACACCCATCGCGTATTGATTCCAAAATAGCGGCAAAAGCGATCTAACTCTGAGAAGCTCGCTTCAGAGCCTTCTCTTAATTTTTCCCAAGCTTGTATGGTGTTTGATGGTATGCGGAGCGCTTTTTCGACTTCTTCATACGTGTATTTATGTAAAACCTGTCTAACATGAAAAATTCTTTCGCCGAAAAACTCTCTATCTACCTGCATCTTTATCTCCCATAAACGTTCCGTGTAATTATACACCCTGATAGTAAGATCTGCATCCGGCGTTAATATAATTCTTAATCTGTATCAAGCAAGTTTCTACGAACTAACGACCTTATTTAACGGCCTTGTATTTATTAGTCACTGCTTGACTGCAGCAGGCAACATATTTACTATAACGCAAAATAATAAGTGCGCCATCTATGAATATTATTGCAAATACATCTGGACATTCCCTGCCGGAGCACTTGGCCAATGTAGGCCTACTCTCTTCTGCGCTTATCAAAGCACTTGGCGTTACGTTGGGTGATTTTACCAATGATAAGTTAAGCAAGATGGCTATGTATGCGGGAATCCTGCATGACATCGGTAAAATCGATCCCGATATCCAACAATATTTCGCAGAGAAATCGGTAAGGGATGAGGGTAACGGCTCTCACCACTACCCGACTAAGGCGGCTGAAAAAAAACATAACTTTCAGTCAATGCCGCGTCATAATGAAATCTCTTACTATCTGATCAATCAATTTTGCACAGACAGGCGGAAACTGACTGGTCTCAATGTCGCTCAGACCAAAATGGTGATGAGTGTAGCGCTATGGCATCACGCCAAACCAATACGACGTGAGCCTCTGACCTACAATAGCATCGCCAACTATGTCAGTGCCCGGAAAGAGGCCTTTAAGGCGGGCATGACGTATTTGAATACAACATTACCCGCGTTGATTGGAGGTGAAGTGTCCGTCAACTTCGATGTTGATGATGATAATTTTGAGCCATTAGGCTCCCTGCCGGGCTACAAGGAAGCTTACCAAATTGGCAATTTCGTAGATGATATGGACATCATCCGGAATCACATCCAAGTAGAATCCATCTGCTCATTACTGCGAACTACCTTGATTACTGCTGACCGTTTGGTTTCTTCCGGAGTGAAGATTGAAAGCCCTGATGATGCAGCAAAGCTCGCAGAAGATGTATTAGCAAAGCACACTACCACTAACCTTACGGACTACATTGCAAAGATGGAGGCGTATCCTGTTTTTACTCAGGATGCAAAACGAGCGCAGCGTCAGGCTACTGCCGCAGAAGCCTTATCTAAGATCGACGGTGTGTCGGTACTGAATGGCCCTGCAGGTTCAGGCAAGACTAAAATCTCCCTGTCATACACAAAAGAAATTGCGGCCAAAAAAATATACTACGTAACGCCTCGCACTGTTATTTGCCAAGGGTTATTCGAAGAACTGACCTCTCAGTACCTTCCTGAAGGTGTCTCTATTGAGTTAGCCACCGGTGCGGATAAACGGGTGTATATGGGTGATAAGCAAGCCTTCAGGGTTGTGGAAGACTCGGAATACCGCCACAACATCACAATCACCACCATTGATCAGTTGGCTAAAACCATCACAACGCATGGGAATGTTGATTTACTGCTCGATGTACTGACTTCTACGTTGGTGTTTGATGAGTACCATGAGTTTTATAACCTATCTGGGTATAACCTACTGTTCTCTGAAATCATTGAACTAAAAAAGGCATTGCCTCGCTACCCGACACTGCTAATGTCAGCGACACCCAACTACTTCTTCCTTGAACGTGTATTGGAGCTGTACCACCCACGGAGCTCAACAACGCCGGTAGTGAATTTCAAAACCTTCAATGAGGTTCCCTATCGGATCGAACTGACTTCTATCGACGAGAGTGACACAGCGCACAATCCGATCACGAAGGCCGTTGAGTGTGATAAGAAGACCATCATTATCTCGAACAGTGCAACGACCGCACAGCTCGGCTACATGAGACACCATGAGAATGAGCCAAGTTTATTGGCACATTCAAAATATCCTAATGCGGTTAAAAATCAGGTGTTCCGGGAGATACTGCGAAATTTTGGCGATCTCAGTCCAGCTGATCGGTCAGTGTTGCGTAGCGGTCCTATCGTACAGGCTTCACTGAACATCACATCACACCATGTAATTACGGAGTTAAGCACGCCGGAAAACGTGTTGCAGCGTCTGGGGCGCTGTAATCGATACGGTGAAGACTTCGAAGCCCAATTTACGCTCTGCCTACCGAAAGGGGTTGGGTTGAATGGTGATAAAACTTCTATCAAAGGGCCCATTTTACACACACTTCATCGGTCACATGAGCTACACGCTGCGGTGCACTGGGCTAAATTTCTCAGCAATGAGCTTACACCCGGTAAGCCCGCCACGTTGGATGAACTTTATACTCTGTATCAGTCGTTCTATCAGCAAGATGAGGTGATTGCAGCGCTGGAAGGCGATGCCATTAAAGCCTTGCGTGAAAGTTATGCCAATATCACCTACAACGTATTGGACCCAGTAGAAATTATTGGGACCAAGAGAAAGACAAAAACTAAGAAGAATGCCAAAAACAGTCTACGGGGCGTAAGTCATTATGCCCATGCTGCCGTATTTACCTTCGGTGATAATAGTTTGGAGGCCACAGGCGACTATTCTCCACAGTTTAGCGTTAATAAAGAAGTTGCCCTGCTCTACAAAGAGAATTACGAGTTGGTAAATGATTTTAAGCGGTACGCACATCAACTGGATGAGACTAAATATAACAGAAAACAAACAAAGCAAATGAATGAAAAGACTTTCCTGAATCTTTCACTGTCAGACGAGTTTCCACTCTTTCTGTCATTTACGCCAGATGATTTACGGAGTATCGGGCAGGATGAAAACAACGAGTCTTCCATCATTTACGTTCAGACAAAGCGACAGGATGTCGGGTTTCTCTCGTTGAGCACCATAAGCAAAAGTTAGTTTTTAATCACACCCAATAGCCGTCACTGCGCGGCCATAACGCTCTTTAACAAACAGATAATTTGCCGCTTCTGCGCGGCTTCAAAGAGAAACAGTAATGGCATAAACACCATCGTCATCGCTTGCCGCCATTGTGCGGCTTTAAAACAGCTATCATCTTGTCTCGGGGCAACATTATATGTTTGCCGCCACTGCGCGGCTTCTATAGGAGCAACAGCAAAGTGTCTTAGAAGGCATCCAAGTTTACCGCCACTGCGCGGCTTCAAAGTCCATCACCTCCCATTCACACCCCTAATCACTAGCTTGCCGCCACTGCGCGGCTTCAAAGGAGGTGCTGATAGAGCTCTCCAAATAACTAATAGCTTGCCGCCACTGCGCGACTTTAAAGAATTAGCCACCAAGATCTCATGATGAATTAGAAGTTTACCGCCACTGCGCGGCTTTGAAAAAGCTACGCCAACAATGCTGTCTGCACGGCTGAGTATGCCGCCATAGTGCGGCTTCAAAGTGTCGTCCCTACTTTCAACACGATCAGATTATAGCTTGCCGCGAAGGCGCGGCTTCAAAGTATAGCAAGAACGTTCATCCAAAAAGAATCTAAGCTTGCCGCTACTGCGTGGCTTCAAAGACAAAATCTTGGCTTGAATAGTTTTAGAGATGGGCTTGCTGCCACTGCGCGGCTTCGAAGGAAAACAAGGGACTTATCTTCGCAGATACCCCGGGCTTACCGCCACTGCGCGGCTTAAAAAATAACAAAAATAGATTGACGGAACGGATGTGCCTATTTACTATAACGATAAATAATTAAATGTCCAATTAGTGGATTTTTAAATAAAAACAAAAAGGTTAATCATAAATGAAAATAAATGGCATCCGCAGCCTTGATATCAAGGTAAAAGCAGTGGGTTTTGGCGTAGTAAACTGGAATGGTACCGTTGCCGTAATGGGACCCGATGGCAAGGAACTGAATAACCATCTGATGCCTAAGCTTCGTGGTTATACCAACCGCACCGGCAAGGTAAAAGAAGACACCGGTTATGAATACAAAAAATCTGCAATGGATGTCGATTTTAGCAAAACGCCAATGTACATCTCCCAGAACTGTATTCGCCACCATATGTTCCGTGAGCAGGCGGATGATTTGCATTATGTAAATCGTGAAAACAAGAAAGACAAAAACTCACTGAGCGAAAAAGATCCGGCTAAAATCCTGCTGAGCCTGAGCGGTCTGATTCGTGGTTTTGTTATTCCAGCCACGCAAACTAAGCGTAAATCCCCTCTTCTGGTCGAAGATTTTGTAGAACAACTGGGTAACGGTAACTACGAGCAGTTCGGCAACAGTGGTGAGAAAGATGAGAACTCTATCTATTCCAAAACCACATTTGGTGAGACCGAATATTTAGCCCACATGAGCCTATCCATTGAAGATCTGCAATTCATCTCTCTGGATAAGAAGAATGACCGTGCCGCACTGGAAATTAAAGACTTCAGTGAAGCGGAATTTATCGCTGAGCAACTGACCGCACTGCTGGCTGAACTGGATTTCTCCGGTGAGCGTAAACCTGTAGCAACTGCTGGTAATTACGCACGTATTGGATCGATATATGCCGAACCTGAGTGTGGCATCCTGCTGAATCAGGATGCGATTGAGATCTTGGTTGAAAATACGCTTGAACTGATTGAAAACCTATCTATTCGTCAGGCCAAAGGCTGGATGGCTGTGGATAGCATGGATGTGGACTACAACGACAGTGGTCGCATGATGCGCATCAAAACATCTCCTGAGTCGATTAATGACGAAGCTGATTCAGCTTACGCGGTTTACTACGAAGCAGTTTAAGGTCAATCATAAAGCGCCTAAAGCCCTGTTTTAGGCGCGAGGAACACTCTATGCAAATCAATATCCACTATGAGGGATCTTGGCGTAATTCGTTTATTGAACCATTTAAAGGGTTTGATAAACACGGCATGTCCAATAAGCGAAAATACACGAGTTCGCTAAAGGCCTTAACACACGCGACACATCGCATTTGTCATGTGTCAGACTCAACTGTAGCCGGTCTACTTTACCGCCTTTGCGGGGCGACACAAAAGCTCGCAAGGCTGGAGAAAGAGGATCAATCGGTACTGGCTGAACTTCTCAATAATGGTCAGGTTGCATTCAATGATGTAATCAGTGATACCTCAAATGAGATTGTATACCTACGTAATATTAATGGCTCAACAGATCCTAGTAGCTACGCAGGCGTGATTGATAATTCCCTGTTCAAACAGCCCCATTTTGCAGCCATTTTTGCAGCGACCAATGCTGAGCCTGAAGCCATTATTCAATCGTTGGTGACGGGTGAGGCGCTTAAGGGCGTAGAAACCCTGAATGTATTGGACATTACTAAAGGGTTAGAGGCTCTTACCGCACCGAAATTTCATGCGTTGATCGCACCGGTTAGTAAGAAAAATGAAGCGGTGATTGAATACATTACGGCGAAGCATGCGGTGGAAGATCCGAAAGCGCTGGGCAAAATTATTGCAGACGAACCCCTGCATGAGTTTCTGACGGATGCACCGGATGCCTGTTTTGAACTGATTAGTCGTACTGATTTACAGACCATTTCTGATTATTACCAAAGCCACTTCCCGGACGGGTTAACCTTAACCTCCAATCTGGGTCTGGCGTGCATTAATATTGCGTCCAAATTAGCTGCAGAGGCTCACGGGGAAGATGAAGCCTTCATGGCTAAGCTGTCTCGCATGCATACCTTCAGTGGCATCTCGGCTAATGCAAAAACGTTTACGCCGAAAGATTTCTTTAAGAAATTTGCGCAACCGAAAATTGTGTATGGCAACCCTTACCGAAAAGACTTGTTGAAGAAAGGTGAAAAGCCACAAGAGGTCTGGCTGGTGAAATGCAACGGTGATTTAACCATCGATATCGACTGTACCTATGAGCAGGCACAGGAGATCAAGCAGATGATTGATGATGCCGCTGTGTCCAGTTTCTATCTGGGCAAGAAAGGTCTTGGTTACGTTACGAAGATAATTACTTAAGAACACGGAATAAAAATAAAAATGACTCATTACTACGAATACAGCTTCAAGTGTGATGGCTTCCCTACGCCTATGACCTTGCATGCAATCACTACACTCTTTTTAGATGGTGTAGAGCATGATGGGTTTAAAGTCACGAAACAGGGTCGTGTGGTGCGCCTGACAACGAATGTCGATCTGGATGCCGAGTTTAAAACAGAACTAAACAGCGGCAATAAGACAATTACCGTAAACCTGTTTAAGAAAGTGAAGCATGAACTCCCGACCTTTGAAGAAGGTGATAAAGTTGCCGTTTCCGGCTTAATCTCAGCATTTGTCCGTGACCAGAACGGCAAGCAGCGCTGCCCTTACTACAAGGGGAAATTTGAAGTCGTTGGTGGTAAAACCCTGCGTGATCCATTGAAGTTGAAGATGCAGAGTGCATTGGGTGTTGAAATCACCAGCATGAACCGTGGTTGCTTTACCCGCAACCCAAATGAGATGCTGAATGAAAAGATTCAGATCAACAATCAACTGGCTGTAACTGACTTGATGTGTGTCGTAACCGATGCCGAAAAATTTAACTCACTGGCCTACCGTGCATGCTTCTCCCGTAAATCTTACGGCATGGGTGTTATGAGTATCCGTGAGGCTAACCAGTTGCCGCAAGACCTGAAAGAAGCCGTGTAATTCTCCCATAAGCACAAGGACGTGCTGCAATCCTGACGGTTGATCTAGTTCTGCCACTGCGCGGCTTCAAAGCTCAATGATCGAAGGTGGAAGATCACGCCTGTAGTTTGCCGCCACTGTGTGGCTTAAAAGTATAACAGGGTTATCGATTTCTCAGCCCCTATCGCATGCCGTCTCTGTGCGGCTTCATAACATATAATGCCTCCAAGGGTATAAAGATGAGAAGCTTGCCGCCACTGGGCGGATTGATAGAGTAAGAAAACACAATAGTGTCACCCCATGACACAAAAAGTGCCATAGGGTGATACTTTACATTCCTTTGAATCATTTCTAACAAATCCCTTGTAAGGTCATTTCGAAACTTCAATAAATTTGATGTGTAGAGGCAAAAAATGACTACTTACAACTGGGCTAAAAGCAAAACTCTTGAACTGGCTGAAACATGGGCTGAAAACGATTATGTCCGATTCATGCACGATGCAACACGAGAGGAATTCCTAAAATCTCAATTACCCTTCTATCACGCGGTAAATGCTTTCCCAGTTATGCTTTTAACGTTGGCCACAAAAATCAAAACCAGCGAAGAGCGCCTTCTTTTAATTGATAACATCTGGGAAGAACATGGCCAAGGCGACACTAAAGGATTTCATACGAATTCCTTCAAAACTCACCTTAGGTCGCTGGGATGGAATCAATGCGATGAAATACAAAGCAACCCATTTATCAGTGAATGGATCGAGAATACGCTGCGTATAAGCAACCCACGCACCTTAGGCTCCTATCTAGCTGGTATTGAATACATCTACGCCATCATATCCCAAAGCATTGCTGAGCAACTTGAAAGCTACGAACTGGAGTGCGAACAGGCTCATTATAGCAAGCATGCGGTTTTGGACTGGGATCATGGCTATGAGCTTTTGAAGACAGTTGAACTAACCGGTGAAGAAATCGATAAAGAGGCCTTTGAGCGTGCTCAGAGGGAATTTATTCACCTATTCAGCAAGATGGTGGTACCAACACTTAAAGAATTAAATCAGATCGGTAAGATGCCTGTCGCATTTTATTATTCACGAGAAGATTCAAAGCCAGAATTGTTTGCCCTCAAAAACGTTGAAAAGAAGGCGCCAGCTGTATTGGCGATTTGTTCTGGCGGTGAGCATCTAATCAATCTCCTAAACAGCAATCCTCACTCAGTGATTACTGCGGTTGATGCAAATCCACAGCAGATTGCCATTGCAAAAAACAAAGTGCATTCATTGGGGAGTAAAACCACTCACGAGACGGCTGAAGGTAAGTTCGAAGCAATGTTCGCCTTGATTCGACGCTATTTTAAAGGCACTAATGGACAGCTAAACGAAAAAGAGATCCTGACGCATATAGAAAAGCGTGATTTTGTAGTACGTACAGTACTATCAAATTCGAACTTAACTGCTGTCTTTGGAGAAGATGCAACGCGGTATTCCACGGGAGACTTCGCCGAACACTTTGTTGGTGCGTTCAATCAATCTCTAGAGGCTGGACACCCAAACATTCTAAATGTACTGCTAAATATGCCCATTCAAGATCCCTGCAAAGCAAAAGGCATAAGAACAGAATCAATCAACTACGTAGAGTGTGTGATGAATGAGTTCCGATTTGATAAAAAATACGATGTCATTGACCTCTCTAATATTGGTGATTGGATGCCTATTGATGATTACCGATCTCTTATCAATAAGGCTTTCTTAGCGTTGAATGGTGGTGGCCAGCTAATCCTTAGAAAACTTATGGGGGATTACGATCTTTACTCTTTAACCTCGCAGTTTAACAAGACAACACCCTTTAAGGATGGCACCTGCTTTTATCAACAGACAGTCGTAGCAGAAAAGGCTGCCGCTTAATGAAAATAATGAAACTGAGCAGCAGGCACCAAGTAGCTCATTCAGCTGCCTTAAAAAAGTTTGAGTCAAGTTTCACGTACCCTCTTGGGGAGAAGACTTTCGTCATACAGCATGGTGAATCTAATAATGATTATTTCAATTTCTTTAGGAAATTAGGTGATCCAGAAACTCTGGTTATTGAGAATCCCCAAACCGGCACGATTGAGGGTGTCGGGACAGGAATCTATCGTTCCTTTCAGCATGGTAACGATACACCAAAAGATTACTGGTACCTATGCGACTTCAAGCTTACCAACCACTTAAGAGGAAAAGGAGTGCTTAGGCGAATGATGCTTAAATACTTTCTAAGCTTTTATACGAAATCGACATCCTTTGTTGCGGTCAACATGTCTCCCAAATCGAACAATGGGCTAGTAAAGCGATTAGAGTCCCTGTTCCTTGTTATGAATATTGACCTAACCCCGTTGTATTTCTATGAATGGAGACCCGATACGTATTTAACAATCTTGGAACAGGGGCTACTTCCCGATCATGTCCTTGTAACAAATCATAAAGATAAGGACATTGTGGTTGATGGTAAAATCTTGCCTATCATACATATCGTACCTCGCGGTCACTTTCTGAAAAACCTAAAGAATTACAGCGTCATCAGCAAAGATCAACAGCAGCAACTCCAGAAAGATGGTGCTATTTTTATGTATATGACCAAGTCAGTTACCGAGGTCTCCCACTTCTGCGCCAAGTCACACCAATACGCGAATGAAGGCGTCATGATATCCAGTGGGATTGATGTCAAAAAATACAATATTTCTAGTTTAGAGATATAACCGCACCCAGTAATTAATATCTTAATTAAACACGAGATATTTAACTCCATTTATAGTAGTACTCTGGCACAAAGATCATAATTATTATAGCATTAATAATAAAGCGAATTTGTGGGAGTCATGCCTATGCAAAATCTTGAACTTAAGGTAATTGAAACAAAAGAGTTATTAAAATTAACAAAGGATAATGACCCCAGCACCATCCAAGTGACTGCAATAAGAGTTATAGGGTTTTATAAGCACCTTAGAAGCCAAGATAGAAGAAGCTCCAAAAAAGAATTACTGATGTTGATTGGCGATCATAAAGGCAACCCCAGTTACATACTTAGGCAAGCACGAAAAGGGGCTGGTGCTATGGGTATAAAAGCCTTTTCTACCTACGATGGAATAATTAAAGACGCACAGCGAGTTGGTATTCGATACTTCAGTGTCGATACTAAATTATGCATGACGATCGATGAATTGCTATCAGCTTTAGGTGTGGAAAGCTTCGATGATCTTGAAGTTTAACACCTAATACATGGATTTAGATAAAACATGTAGTTAGGCGTCAGAGTGCATAGCTAGCATCCACAAAGAATGGCTAAATATTCAAAAATCAAGCAATCATATAGATTGCTTTTTTTATTTATTTCATTATAATAATAAGTATCGCAATAGAGGATAGTTTGATGACGGATCAGAACAAAGACATCTCAACGGAAATTAACGAGCAGCTGGATGGCACGACTGAGCGCGTAGAGCGTTTTGAAGTTCTGCATCCGGGCACTTACTGGCGTGCCAAGGTTGATGTTAAGTCTAAATGGTCTGGTCATGATATAGAGACTGGTTTGGTAATGCTATTGAAGCAGGTGCGCTATTACGAAAACAAAGCGCATACCCTAATTATGCATAACCATCCTCTGCGTCCTGAACATGAATATCGCTTCCTTGTTGAAGAGTTTTTTGAAACATTTGAGCATGCACCAGATGGTGAGCAGGTCCGTGAGCGAGAAATTGCAAAGCTGCAGGCTGAAGTAGCAGAAATGCAGAAAGATCTTAATGAAGCTCAGATGAACCCTGCCCTGCTTGAAGATTTTGTTGGCAAAGGCATTGAAGAATGGCGTGAAGAAGAAGCACAGAAAGCCCGCCGTGAATCTGAAGCGAAAGGCGAAGCTCAGCTACCTGCAACCTCTGCAGATGTAGCAGGTATGTTCATGGAAGACGGCGTGGTTCGAACTGATCTCGGCTTTGCGATGGGCCGAGGTGTTACCGTTTCTGATGTGGAGAAAATGCAGGAAGTTGGCAAGGTTGAAGCCAAAAAAGCGGAGCTCACTGCCAAGTTCTTTGAGAATAAAGCGGTTGCGATCGCTAACAAAGTTCGCATGATGACACCTTTCTTTGTCGAAAAATCTCAGGTGGCATTAGCAAAGACTTCTGAAATTCGTGAAGATATCGATGAAATGCTTAAGGGCATCGCCTCACTGGACCTGTATACGGGTAAAGGCGTTATCGTTGAGAAAATTGCGGAAGGTAAATCTGCATCACCAGATGAAAAGCTTACCCTGATGCAGCGTAAACTCATGGTGGATGAAGAGCTGGCAGTGTATGCACCTGTGAGCATGAGCTTTGATTATTCAAATTTGCCTGAGTTCGCTGATGAGCTTGAAAAATCAACCGAGCTACGCGATATCCTTTTACCCTTCCCACGTTGCGTAGTATCAATGGCCACACGCCGTAGCGACCTTGATTATGGCGATGCATTGGCGAATCGTCTTTACAATGCAGAAAACCGCAAGGTCTTCCTCTTAGTGCGCGATGGAGGCAACATCTATCTAGTACGAAGTGCAACTGCTTCACATGAGCACACTTCTCGCCTATTCCCAACCCATAACGAGGTTGAAGACCTGTTCAAAGGGGTAGATGGCTCTACAATCACCTATAAGGATATCGCTTTTACAGATAGTGCTAAAGCCAATGCTGACAAAGCACTTCACTATAAGCGTTTCTTGATCCTACTGTGTGGTCTTGACCACCGCGAGAAGTTGTTTGGTGAATTTTATGATGAACATGATACGTTCAATTTCATCAGCATGGACTTTCAGGAGAAGTATTTCCGCTTTGTGGCTGACGACGAACCTTCTACACTGCTCGGTGAAAGCCGCCCATCTGCTCTTGAGTGGCTAAAAAGCATTAACCAAGGTGTCCAGCCGGGCTCTCGAATTCTCGCATTGCACAGTGAGCTGGATACTCAGGAGTATGTACCAAGCAACTGGAGCAACTCTGTTCATTGGGACCCGAAGAAAATTGCCCATCTGGTTCGTGGTGCTGATGTATACGTAGTTAAGAGCCAGAATGGCAAAATGATTATCAAGGTAAGCTCTGAAAGAGAGGGTTGGGATGTTAAGCAGACACATTTTAATGCCACTGTAGACTTGAGCGCTGTTGTGCGTGCAGGTGATTGGGAATCCTTTATTTGCATCGATAACATCTTTGTCGAAGACATTGAGTACTATATCCACAACCGTGAGTCACGCGTACGTAGCATCCGCTATATCCGCTTGTTTAAGGAAATTGCTGAACTGCTTCGAAAAGAAGATGAGGCTCAGGCAGAATCCATTCAATATCTAATTGATACGGTAGTACAGCACGGCATTGTTACAGAGGATGAGGCTAATCGCACTGTCCGTGAGGCGGTTAACCGCTACAGAATAAAACTTAAAGGCAAGTTATTGCCTTCCGTGGATCGAAAAAATGAGCTTAATAAAGTTCTGGAGCTGATTCAGGGTGTGGGTGGTCATTCCGATATCATCCTTGAACGGGCCAAAGCATTTGTAGCAGATAATAACTTGGTGCCTTTAAAGATCACAGTTAAGGGCAGTAATACGGTACGTATTTACGTAGATGCACCAGAAGCTGACCTGATTGAAGGATTCATGCCGGGTGCTTACCGTTGGGCAACCTGCATTACGCTTAAGAACATGAAGACTAAACTGTCTGAAACAGGTCGGAAGCTTGTATGGCTTAGAGAAGCCGATGAGGCTGACGAGGCTCGCCTAGCCGAATTTGATGGCCTTGAAGGAATGGTTCATACAGCAGAAGCCTTTGCGACTCAGCGTGTGATTGATAATGCAGTAAAACGCGTGACTGAAAATCTAGCGCACATCCGTTTCCATTGGCTTGGCAATCCTGACATGAGAAAGGAGAATACATCCTTGTTGGCGATTGAATCATTCGAGAACGCTCTGTCTAAGAGTAAAATGATACCGCAGCAGCATGTATTCATCCCTGTAGGGTTTGAGATGTTCGAAAACAACCCTGCAAAGATTGAATATATTGGATTCTACGTTTCATACAGAGATCTTCTTGTGCGCATCGATGAGTTGAACGGAAATAGCAATATTGCCGACAACTACATTAAGTGGCACGCAGACAAAGAACATGCTCATGAGGTTATTGAACGTGCCAAACGTGAGCGAAAAATGCAGTTTTCCTTCGCTTCTGAACTAGGTGATGAGCTAGGTGTTCTTTCTGACGGACATGCCAGCACCTTTTGCTTAGAAGGGTTCTTCCGCGAAGCAAACAAGCAGTCAATCACGCTGACTGCGGATCAGTTATTCGAAGCACACTTAGAACAGAAGAAAACAAGATATCACTATAAGGGTATCACTTATATGTTGCCTGAAATCTATAGCGATGGCGCATTTAACCCTGAGTTTATGAAGACATTGGCGGACAGCATGAAAGAGGTAGCGAAATAATGAAACTATCTGATGTAGCTTGGATCAATCCATTAAATGAACAACCTCATTTGGGGCAATGGAAAGAAAATACCTACTACCGCGTCTGTGTGATGTTAACGCCAAGTAACTTTAAGCACGAAGCCCTACTCTTTACCGGCTACCTTGAAGATGGCTTCCCAAGCACAGATGCATGCATTATGAATCCAACCTACGATGAGAACCACCTTCTCGATGGTGAGGTGCGCTTACGCGTTATTCAAATGCTTCACACTGAAAGTGATGTCGAGGATGACGTTGAAGAGATGGAGGTTGAAGAGATGGAGGTTGAGGTACGAAAAGTGTGGCCCACACCATTAGTCCCGCTCACTGATGAGCAGAAAACAACCCTCAAGCTCGATACAGGCATGGTGAGTGCAATTCAGCTCTGGTATGAAAAAGGCCTGTCTCCGGGCGCTTGTGTAGATCATTTGCTTAAAGGTGACTATGAGGGGGCATTTGAGCGTGCGCATGAACTCATTAAGCCGCATTTTTCTGACATCATTACTTATGTAGAGTCATTGCCACTTGAAGGGCGTGGTGAGAAAATGGATGATTTCAAGGGTGGTATTCAGCTATTTAAATAATCATATACGTCATGCATAGATAAGCTACCGCACGATACGCGGTAGCCACTTCGATTGCGGAGGGAAACTGTAAAAGCAGATATAGCTAGAACGGCGTATAAGTATAAAGCATCCGCACAAGCCACTCGCAAGCTGGTTCAACAGCAAAATAACCTCCAGCTAAGAGAGCAGCTTGCCCTACCCCAGAATTCGTAATGCTTCGATTACCCATGCCTAATTACCTAAAACTAGGTTTGCAACCAAACCTATTAATTAATATTATGATAATAAATAACAACTATAGGTAACACAAGATGCATGAGTACACGTATGATGCAATCCCCTCCCATGGTCCCGTAACACGTCACCATATCATCACGACTAGCAAGCAGACTTATACGGAGATGCTCACTTACTGGAATGGTAAAGGTAAGCAAGACGGGATTGTTTATGTGGACACGGGATTAGATCCGATAGAAATTCCCAATGAAGAAATCGGAAACTTAAAACCTCTTAGCGGCAAAAACGACGTTTACATCCGTTAAGCGCCAGCAAGTCCTTGCACTCTATTATATTTTCATTATAATTAATATTAATCAAAGTTTAATGGAATGCACATGACGGCCTCCGCTGACAAGCCAAAATACTGGTTAGATGTACTGCTCTGGAGTACCCTGCTTTTCTTAACGTGGGGACTGCTGGATTTTCACTATGGTGATAAGCTATGGCCTTCAAATAAGGCTATAGAGCCTCTGGATGGGTTTGTTAGAATTGGCCCCTACCAGCAAGGTGCTCCTTTGCAGTTTTCGGAAGACAACTATCTTTTGGAAAAGCGGTTTATGCCTAAAGGCTATCAAGACGCCACTTATCTTGGGGAAGGCTGGGTGGCTTACCGTCTCGAAGATAATTGTTTTACCCGTGATATTACCCATCACAATAGCGAAATCACGCCAATGAATTGTGAGCGCATGAACGCCCTGATTACGCTATTCTTAAAACCATCACATAAAACCGATATGGACATGGCCTACTTATGAGCAAACTAGAGATTGATGCAATTATCGAAGCGAATCCCGCTCTGCAAGATCCCAACTTCAAAGCTGAGTGTCAGCGCTGGGAAATGCTGCAATCCGTTGGTGAAAAACTCGGAATGAAACCTTTTAGCGAGGAATTGGGGCTCTTTACTGCCTACGGAATGACCAGTGGGAAAGAAGGCCGATTGCCGGATGACCTTGAAACTCGCATAGAGCGCTTAAATGAAAATTAGCAAGTCGTAACAGTCTTATCGCCCCGTTGACCCAAAATTTCTTAAATCACATAGAGGAAATACACATTGATTAAACATGCTCTTTGCCTATCAATGGCCCTTTTAACTTTCACTGCCACTGCTGGTGACGGCCCTGATACAGACAATTTTGATTACCATGAGAAGCGACTCATCCATAAAGATGAAATAATGCGCAGCACAGATGGTACCTGCTCGCGAGAAAAAAGCACCTTCGAAGTCACTGGTGATTACGATGAACTTCGGCTTGTCTCTCGCGAGAGTACGCAAGTACCATGTTCAAAAGCTAACGATATTGTTTACACTAGAGAAGACGGCTCCTGTTATCATAAGCACAGTGACGTAGCCGGTTTTAAGAAAACAGAGCTGGGGGCAGATTTGCCTGTAGTAATCGTCACTGAAATCGGCATTCCTTGCACTTAAAATCACCAAATGATTAGTTAAGGGTACACCACTCTTAACTAATCAAACTAATCCCAGTGACACCCTTTATAGCACTATTTGATTAAATACGATAAGGCTTGCTCCTTATTATTTGTCGTTATATTATGTAGCACATAAAAATCAGAATTTAATGCCGCGAGGAAACTCTGCGGCTTTGTGCTATTTAAGGACAATCATGAAAAAGCTATTCAGCACCCTACTTATTACCGCCGCTATGACTGGCCCAACAACTGCGATCGCGCAAGAACCAACTGACAACTTTGATAACAATGGTCAGCCCTTTGTTTACCTAGGTCAGAAATACAACACATCAGACATCAAACGCGTACGACTGGTTAATGACGGCAAGTGCCTAAAAGCAATTTATGATTCCGGAGATGAGTATTGGTACAGCATGGCCTCTGGCCTATTGGTAAACAATAGTCCGTGCGTTGTGAAAGAAATCATGTTTGAAGCCATGCAAACACCAGAATCTACAGAAAACTCTTCAAAATCAGAATAAGAGAATAATTAGATGAAGAAGTCGTTAATCGTACTAGCACTCTGCACGGCTGTTTCTATGCCTACTATCGCTCAAGAACACTCTGAAGTTAATGGTCATTCTCGATTAGCTGATCTCGTGGCTGACCGTGAGGCTATTGCAGAACTTGAGCAATCCACATCCTCAATGCAACAGGCCTACGGAGATAAGCTTGAAGTATTACTTCAGGAAGAGATGACAGCGTCGATGGATGCTCTAAATGCCGACGCTCTCGGTCAGTATGCCTCGGAGACCGCAGAGGCTATTCGTGATTCTTTGAAAGAAAATCTTCCAATGGATTTACATTTTGCTAAAGCCATATCGCAACAGTATAGAGAGCTTTCAAATGAGGCTCGTAAAAGTGGCTATATCCAAAATGACTATCTCCGATCTTTGCCTCAGCCTTTAACAACTACTCGCTGTTATGTAAATGACAACAACAATGAACAGCTGGTTTATCTGGATACAACAACCGTCATTACACGCTCCAAAGGCACACTGAGTGATAGAGTCCGCGTGAAATTCACACATAATGATTATGATTTATGCTTCCGCCTCCCTCATGCGTCTAAAAATGAGACTAATTGATGGACTTCACTGAAAAAGAGCAAAAGATTCTTAAGGAGTATGCTCGTAAAGTTGATGTAGTCCTCTGGGAAAACCGGAAAAACGTACCTCAAAGCAAGTATGTAATTGAAGTGCCGCAAGGGGAATACTACGATGAAGATCATGGTGACGTCCTAACGATTCCGGATAGGCTTTTAGGGCAATGGATGATGGAATTCGCAGATGACCTTAATTCTAGAGATCTCACTGATTGCTTAAATGATAGTTGGGTTCGCTGTGAGAGAAGAACTGTCATCACTCACGAATGGGCGCCTATTTAGGCGTCTATTTATTAAAATACTTTTCAATCTTGCATTTTAGTTATTTATTCTTATACTCAATATATAGTAGGCCACTAAGCAAAATTGCCCAGATATAGGCATTGAGGTGTTGAATGAGTAATTACTCTCGCAGTCGGTATCGAAATAACCCTTCTACTCTGTTTCTAAGGGTCTCTTTGATTCATCTTCTGGCTGCTATGGCAGCCCTAATTGGCATGTTTATGAATCAATATGGTGCCGCCCTATCAATCGCGCTGGCTATCATTGTATTCTACGAATCCCTGATCCTAGCTAAATCACTTTTCGCAATCGGAGATGATCATACAGGACATATTTCCAATCCTTCTCTTAACGATCTGTGCCAAAGCGAACTGGGCAGATACCAAGCTGAATCCCTGTTTTTTGGTATCTCACACAGGGTAGTTTAAGTAGCTAGCAGCTGGAGGCCTCGGCTTTCCTGCCCATATCATGCACATGCTGGAGGGAATTGGCTGCTAAATCAGGCTTGCTAAAGTAAAAGCCTTGCCCTAACTGACACCCCATCGCCCTCAGCAACTCAAATTGTTCTTGTGATTCTATTCCCTCAGCCACTACGGTCAAGCCTATTTCATTCGCCATCACAATTAAGCCTTTAACGATATTTCTATCTCTATTGCTCCCTAGTACTTGCGTAATAAAGCTCCGGTCAATTTTCAGCTTATGAACCGGTAACCTCTGCAGGAGCGTAAGTGATGAATACCCCGTTCCAAAATCATCCAATGATAACGAAATCCCTAGCTCTGATAACGCTATCGTTGTACTGATGGCCGAGTCTATATCGTCTATGAAGCAGGACTCGGTAAGCTCCATTTCCAACAGTGTTGGATCAATCTGAGTTGATTCAAGAATAGCCTTGAGGTTATCAATGAGGTTAGCATCCCTAAATTGCCTTGGCGAAAGATTGACTGAGACTTTCACAGGGTAATTGTTTTTCTGAATAACATGACAAGCTTCCGCAAAGACCCAATAACCAAGACCAAAAATAATATCCGTATTTTCTGCAATATTTAAAAACTCATCGGGACATAGCAGGCCTTTAGTTGGATGATTCCAGCGCACCAAAGCCTCATACCCACTTAACTGTTGATTCCTGAGTGTAATGATAGGCTGGAGATAGAGTTCAAACTCATCCCGTTTTAACGCTTCCGATAAGTCATATTCGATCCTAAGCCGTTCAATCGCTTGCACATGAAGGATATTGTCAAAGAAATAAAAGCCGTTTTTACCAGCGGCCTTAGCAGCATACATAGCCATGTCTGCGTGCTTATATACTTGCATGTATTCCGCACCGTCATGTGGAATGGTAGCGACACCAACAGAAGCTGTCAGGGTAATATCTTGCCCTCTGACAGCGACAGGCTTTTTAATTGCCTCCAAAATATGCTCAATTGAATGACTTACATCCTCTGTCGAGTCTGTATGGAGTAGTAATATACCGAATTCATCACTCCCTATTCTGGCAACCACATCACTTGCACGCGTCGCACAACTCAGCCTCTCCGCCATTTCAACAAGTATGGTATCACCCACATCGTGCCCAAAAAGATCATTAATGGACTTAAAGTTATCTAGATCAATCACCAACAATGCACAGTGAATATGATAGCGCTGACACTCAACAATAACGCGCTCAACCGATTGTTTTAGCTGTAGCTTGTTAGCCAACCCTGTGAGGGGATCATTGTGTGTCAGAGTGTTTAACTCCTGAACTTTCTGATCAACGACGTTTTGCAATAATTTTGGCTGGATCATAATTTTTCTAAGCAGCCAAGTAACAGCAAATGCTAGCAATACACTCAGGAAGTATCCAAAATAATACCAATAAGATGAAACGGGTGTCGGTGCGGACATCCTAAGCATCCACGCGTTATTTGGAACGACAACTGGTGCCTGAATAGCCCGATCCTGAACCGGTACCTTCGAAGACGCAAACACCTCCTTTTCGCCTGAATCTGGGTGGATGCGAGAAAGTTCAAAGCTATACCCTTTGGAAGCCAAGTCCTCCAGATCCGTTACAGAAAGCAAATCCTCCAAATAAATGAGAGCTGAAGCAAATCCCCAAAAATATCGTTGCTTCGAGTGTGCTTTCTCTAGGAAGATTGGGTTGCGTCCAATCACTGCCACACCACCTTGAATTAATTCAAAGGGCCCAGCCAGCGTCATATGCTGCTTATGTAATGCCATAAGCGCTTCCTTGCGACGATGATCGTCTTTTAAGATATTGTGACCAATCGCTCTCTCATTACCCGATAACGGATGAATAAATTGAATAATCCCATCCGGGGCTAGTTGAAGATTAGAGATACCACCAACGGATTCAATAATTTCATCGGCGTAGGATTCAAAGTCATCAAATACCCCACCTTGTTGGTGCACTTCTTGAGACAATATGCGAGTTGATGAGAGTGATTGGGTCAAACGGCGCTCAATAAAACCTGCTTGCGAATTAATCACCTCTGCCATAAAAAAGTCCTGACGGCTTTGGTAGAGGTCTAAACCTGTATTGACGAAATACGACAACACGACTGAAATAAGAATAAATACAGCAATGCAAATTTTACAAATCTTATCCAGCAACACTTAACAACCGTCCCATCTCTTCACGAAGGCGAAATTATAACAAAACTAACCAAACCTAATGATAATGGGCAGCCATCCCATTATTCTGAAGGTAACTGAATTAAAAAGCTATTCTTAGCACAGACTAAACCTTAACATAATGGCGGTAAGCCCTTAATCAAGCTAAAGTGGGCATTAAGACTAAGGTCTTTAAGTCGGCACATTACGCCACCATAGACTCTGTTGATTTAGCAGGAGGGTTAAACGCTTCGGGTGATCTCGGCTTGCCGTAGTACCAACCTTGCACCACCGGACATCCCAAAGTTCGAAGTAGATCCACTTGCTCTGGTGTTTCCACACCTTCCGCAATTACTCCAAGGCCAAGGCCTTTAGACATGGCAATAATCGCCTTAACCAATGATCGATCACTCTCCTCTTCTGTAATGGAACGAATAAAGCTCTGGTCAATCTTGATGCAATCGCATGGTAGATCCTTAATGTATCCCAAGGAGGAGAAGCCAGTGCCGAAATCATCAATCGAGATGCGGACTCCTAACGCTTTTAATTCATGGAGAACATCAGCAGCTTTATCAGGATCATGCACCAAGAAGCTTTCTGTGATCTCAAGCTCTAACATTGACGCAGGAATTGAGTATTTAGCAATGGCCGTTTTAACATCCGCCACCAAATCCGTCCTTGCTAACTGTAGAGCAGAAACATTAACCGCAACATAGCCAATCTCCATCTTCATATCGATCCACTCTTTTAGTTGCTTAGCAGCGCGCATTAACGCCCAACGCCCTAAATCCGATATTAAGCCCGTTTCTTCTGCCAGTGGGATAAATTTACCCGGAGAAATAAATCCTTGCTCAGAGTGTTGCCAGCGTGAGAGTGCCTCGAAACCAATTGTTTTACCGGTATGTATATCCACTTGCGGCTGGTAATGTAACGTAAGGTCATCATTCGCCATTGCTTCACGCAACATAGTTTCCAATTCAAGGCGTTCTTTCGCCATATCAGACATATCAGCAGAATACGTCCTGTAAACACCTCTACCGTCCGCCTTGGCCTTGTAAAGCGCAACATCTGCAGCACGTTTGAGCTCTTCAAGGTTACGTCCGTCTCGAGGGTAGAATGCAATGCCAATACTCATACCTATATGGGATGTACAGCCCTCAAGATTGTAAGGCGCAGAAATGACCTGAATCAGCCGGTCCGCTAATGCATAGACATCTTCTTCTGACTCGTAATCATCGACGAAAACTGCAAATTCATCGCCACCAAGGCGTGCACAGTAATCCATGTCTCGAATTTGTCCCGACAGGCGTTGTGCACAATCAATGATCAATTGATCACCATAATCATGCCCCATACTGTCATTGATATTTTTGAAGCGATCCATATCTAGGTACAGTAATGCAGACTTACGCTTAAAGCGTTTGTCTTTTTCAATCAAATGACCCACAAGACTTTCAAAGAAAAACTTATTAGGAATACCGGTAAGTCGGTCATGGTTCGCTAACTGCGCTAATTGCTCCTGAGTCTCCTTAACTTTACTAATATCGTTCAGCACACCAATATAGTACTGCTCACTGAAATCATCCTTAAGGGTCGTGATGGATAATAACTCCGTAAATTCCCGTCCGTCTTTACGCCTATTAATCAACTCACCTTTCCAGCTACCTTTTGAAGCCAAGCTCCCCCAAAGATCCTTATAAACAGCATCTGGGGTTAAGGAAGAGGCAAGGAGTTCCGGGCCCTGACCAATCACTTCATCAGAGGTGTACCCAGTAATCCGTTCAAAAGCTGGATTGACTGAGACAATCTTATTCTCTGAATTTGTAATCAAAATCCCTTCAGCAGTATTCTGATATACCGCCGCTGATAATTTCATTGCGCGGGTGTTTTCAACCTCTTGGGCAATATCATAGAAAGAGATTACTGCACCACTGACCGCACCATCCGTATAGATAGGTGAAACTTTCCGATGAACGGGGATCTGATGCTCATTAGCCGCCACAAACCAATCATCCGAATCAGATGCTTCGCCTGTAGAAAGTGCGGTAAATATATCAAGATCAACATCAAAGTGACCTTTTACAATCTTAGAAGGCCGGTACCAAGTTTCCTCTATATTCCGGCCCATTAGAAATTCAGCCGGGTAACCTAAGATGGATGCAGCAGCCTTGTTAATAAAAACCTGCTTACCCGTCGTATCTACTTCTATAATACCGTCACTAATGGAACTCAAAATTGTATCATTGCGTGAAGCGAGACGTTGGGCCTGATCTCGCTCTTCCAACAACCTATCTTCAGCGTCCTTCTGGCCACTAATATCCATTTGCGCACCGACGATTCGGTATGCTTCTCGCTTGTGATTGTAAAAAACAGAAGCCTGCACACGCATCCATAATTCAATGCCTCGCTTATTGGTTACGCGGAAATCACACGTAAGCTCTCGAGCTTTAAAACGGAGGCGCTCATCGATATATGCCTTAGCCACTTTAAGGTCTTCAGGGTTAACACAAGAAGTCCATGAGGCAATATGCGGCTTCAGTTCTTCAGCAGTAAAACCAAGTTGACACAAGAATACATCGGAATATTGAACACAATGAGTGCGTAGGTTCCAGTCAAATAAGCCAACACCGCCTTGTTCAGTAGCTGCCGACAAAAACACTTCATGCTCCCTGATCTTCTTGTTACGGTGCTTACGCAACATTCCCTGCCATATAGCCTGTGCTATTGAGCGGGTTAGCATAATCTGATCTTTAGCAGGCTCCAGTTTCAGCTGAAGGGTAAAAATAACAACAACTTCGCCTTTATGAATAATAGGAAGGCTCAGCAATTGATAGTTATCAAAGCGCATGCAACTATTCTTTGATTCAAGCACATGTGTAATAACTCGATCTCGTTCGTGCTCTAAAACCTTACATTCTTCATCTAGTTGGATAAATGAGCAGTGGCTGTAATTGATCCAGACATTCTTAACTCCGGGCATCCATTTTAATTCACTCAAAGACGCCGTAAGAAATTCTTTATCACTCACGCGGTCGCTAACAGCGATGACACCATCAATGGCCTTCATGGCTTGTTGGTAATTAGTATCGCGCACTTTACTTTGACTGTGCAGACTAATGACATATGCCATGATCCCTCCAGCAAGGATCATGACAAAAGTACCAATAAGAAGAAGGTTTGATGTATCCATATTAGATGGCCTGTAACATTGATTTAAGATCCGTCACGAGAACGGTTAACTCACCGGACGATCGTTTCATTTGATGTGCTATGGTTTGATTTTCTGAGGCAACCCCTCGAATGCTCTCGATATTGCGGTTAACTTCTGAAGCAACAGAACTTTGTTGCTCCGAAGCGGCCGCAACTTGCGTGGCGCGATCCGTGATATTCAACATGGCTTGATTCACCGCATCAAAGGACTCATTAACACCCTGAGCACGTTGAATATTAGACCCTGCCTGAGATTCACAACGCTCCATTGCCTCCACTGTGATTTCAACTTGCGATTGAATAGCGGTTATCGTATTACGAATTTCAGTCGTCGACTCCTGTGTTCTTTGAGCCAAACTGCGGACTTCATCGGCCACCACGGAGAACCCACGACCTTGCTCACCTGCACGAGCCGCTTCTATGGCAGCATTGAGCGCGAGTAAATTTGTCTGCTCGGCGATGTCGTTAATGATATCAACCACTTTAGCGACTTCCTTCGCCTTTTCATGAAGTGCTGCGGAAGACTCACCTGCGGAATGCACCTCATTAACCAGTAATTCGATCCCCCCTATCATCTCTTGGACTGTTGCCTTACCTGTATTCGCGAGTGATGCAGTATGACTGGTTGCTTCTGACGTACTGGAGGTATTCTCTGCAATTTCATGTGCAGTAGCCGACATTTGCGTAGCCGCGCTTGCCAGCATGTCTGCCTCAAGGTTCTGTTTATCGATACCAGTAGACGTCTGATCAATTGCAGACAGTGTATTGCCCATAAATTCATTTAACGTGCAGATGCTGTCTTGCACTCTACCTATGACGGTTCTTAGGCGCGCTTGAAGCATCATCTTCGCAAGCTCAGATGATCCAACCTCACTCATATTGTCCGTCATAACGTACTGAGCCAACTCATTGTTGTACACATCAACCGCTTGGGATTTAAGTTGCTTCAAAGGACTTAGGGTATGAACTTGAAATGCAATAAACGCCACTGATAGGCCAGCCATAACACCACCTTGAATCCAAGCATTGAGCTCAGAAAAGGCAACGCCCGCCATGCAAGACAGCACCACTAAAGCGGCTGTCGTGAGTCTTGCCGCTAAACTATGGGATCTAATTCGTACATTTTTTGAGCGAAGACTTTTGTAAACAGACTCTGCACGCTGAATCTTATCATCGGAGGGGCGAGTACGAACCGACTGGTAACCCACCTTATTCCCGTTTTGATCAAACAGTGGAGTGACATAAGCTTGGACCCAATAAAAATCACCATTCTTGCAGCGGTTCTTAACCAACCCCATCCAAGGGCGATTGTCCTTAGCATGACTCCAAAGATCACCAAACGCTGCAGAAGGCATGTCGGGATGACGTACGATATTATGATTCCTGCCCACCAACTCTTCTTGCGTGTAACCAGCCACCTCACAAAATTCAGGGTTTGCGTAGGTAATCACGCCCTGCAAATTGGTCGTTGAGATCAATCGCACATCTGCAGAATATGTTTTTTCTTTGCCGGTATTAAGCATGAGATCCTCAGTCATTCTTGACCAATCCTTTGGTTGGTATGTGGCCTTATTCTATTCCTTTTCATTATACTTGTGCGTCGCACAAAAGTAATATGAAATATCTACACACCAACTCATTAATGAATATAATGAATTCCCATCAGCGCCTAAAATGCACAAAGCTTGAGCAGTGTATGTCCTAACGCACTAATATAGGCGCGAAACAGCAAATATAACCTATAAATGTTAACACTTTATTACAAGCAATAGCTGTGCCACTGATGATGTTATCAAACAACAGTTGAAACGCAATGATCGGGTTGCTGCGCCGCACCAAAAGAGCAAAGAAATAATACCAAAGTATTATGACTGGCAGCTAAAAGGTTAAATATAAGGGATATATTCAATATATAACTTATTTAATATGTAGGAAATTTGATAGAATTACTAAACTAGTGAATTTCAGAGGAACGAGCCGTTAGATCCAGTACACCCTCCTCATCCACCACAAAGATACCGCGAGATATACCAACCTGCATCATATCTTGATAGAGAATCTCTACAAAAACATCCCCAACAATATCTAACAAGCAGGCCCCTTCTGCGCCTGATTGAATAAGGCTCAGCCTCATTTGAAGCAAATGACTGATGTCAGCCAACTCAACTTTAGGCATATTCTGGAAAAACATCTGAACGAATTCGGCACTCTGGCCCGAACTGACATAGGATTGCAGCAACGCATTTACACGCTCATTTACAGTTGAAAACATTAAACTAGCAGCAGCGTCATGCCCAATTCCGGGGTTGCTGTCCCATTGAGTGTAAACAGAATCTTTGATTTCATCCGAAATGGATGCAAGTGAAGGAGCCATAGGTTTTCCTTATTTTTGTGTGACTTATGGTAACGCAACTTGATTATTATATCAATAATAATCAAAAGCACTGTGTATAAAGCTAATTTTAAAAATTTATCGCCAAGTCACATTATTAAACAATTTATTAATTTGCTTTTTCCTGCTTCTTCCTTACACTATCAATTAAATGTGTAAATACTGTCACCCAAGCCATGCTATGGAGTTATATTAAATCATGAAAAAATTACTAACGATCTCCTTACTTTCATGCCTGACTATGAGTATCGCTTCTGCAAACAAAAGTGATTCCCCACAACTGGTTGGCGGCTTCCAGACCAGAATTCCCTACCTTTCTGAATATACTAAAGATGCGCTTGGAATGATCTCCTACACCATTGACACTTACACTGTAACAAATGGAGCTATCTATAAAATAGGAAACCAGTGCCATGTTTTAAATAGAAAACTAGCTAACGAGGATACTTATGGTCCTGCCCTTATTCCAAATTACGTTGACACCTCTGAGACCACACAATGCCCTACACAAACAGAAAGCGGCTCATACATAGACAATAAGGGGAGTTGCTATATCATGGAAGTGTCACAAGAAGAGCTAAATATTCCGACATTTAAGCTAGGGGATGAACTTCAGCATATCAAGCATCCAACCTATACCATTGGAGAAAAACAGGTCGAGTGCTAGTAAGCCCCTTTCAAACATTAACTTTGCTAATTGGGTTGCTACGGATTAACCCACATAACGAAATTAACCACCTAGTTACGATGGAACTTGGATATGATTGTAGGCGTTGCGGTCAAGTACAAAAACGGATGTGAAATCCGACTACCAAAACCTAACAGACACTCCGATTGCTTTAAGCGCGCTTTGGAAAGGCATGGGCTTTGCCCTACCCAGCATGCAGGTGCCAAAGGCCAAGGATTCTATACGGATAAAGGCGAGTATTTAAACCGTGAGGAAGCAATGACACATGTAAGAGAGGTCGGCCAAGAACTCTTACCAGATTGGCAAGATGGACAGATAAACAAGTCCAATGCATTAACAAGTGAAGACCTTTGGTGAGGGGCAGACATGAGCGGAGTTAACGAGCCCTACGATCGATTCGTCCCTGAAATAAAGCGACTTGCTAATTCATATCTGGTGCAAAATAAAGCAACGAGACACCACCTCGAATTTCTGACCAATTCAAGTTCGGGGGTATATGCTATATGCGCTGAATTTGAATACTTGATCAATCAATTAACGCACCGATATTGTGGCGCTGCATTCGGGCAAGAGGAGCGCCTCAAATCAAACGACATTATGATTGAAAAAATGTATCGGAACGGCGTAATACAGGCCGCGGTATTTTGCTATGATCACAATGAAAAACTTGTACTGCACCACCCAATAGCACAAATGATGTTTGACGAATCATTGAGCTGCCTCAAAGATGTCAATGGCGCATTACGCGGATATGCAGGTTAAATAAACATGCTGAATACCTATCAAAGATAGGTATTCAGCCCAGTACTAGCTCTGAAAGTAACTAGATAAAACCACCTTAACCTCTTCATCACTCATGTGAAAGGCCCTTACTATCCTTGTGTAAGCGAAAGGCTCTCGCAAGCATTCCATAGCTTCCTTAAACCGCTCCCCATCAGGATCATGACTGCAACGCTTAGGATCTTTTCCCTTAAGGATCGCATAAAAGATAAAGTGTTCGTAGGTGACCTTCCCCGGGTATTTGGTGCCATAATCTTCACAGTAATAAGGATGATTGTCCTTATCCTTTATAAAAGATCGGAAATAGTCTCGGATCTCAATAAATCTTGCACGACAAATTCCAGTATTTAGAAGCATAGAAGATGGCATTGCTTTATTGGCAGTAGCATTGGCGTTGATAGTATTCATAGTGTTTCTCCAAGTAGAGTTTTTCGGTAAGACAGAATGCGCTTACCCATTTTGTTAAGGTTTTTGTATTTAATTTTAAAACTGGTGGATTCGATGCCACCAAACATCGCTGCATTGGCATGCAATTCAGCCAGACCCGTCAATAACTGAGTGGCCCAGAATTTTGTATATGCAATGGATTCGGCATCCACTGCGCGTGCGAGATGGATGTCCATATCATGGCGAATTAGCCAAGCAACATCATCATCCGGGTTGAGTGAACACCAGAGCTGATAACTAACCTCAGCATGATTAGGGAAATGGCGCCTTCCCTGCTCATCCAATTCAAAGCAAAGGGGCTTTCCACAGTCGTGGTATATCTGGTAAGTCAGGACATCTTTGAGTGGCAATAAAGATGCAATGATAAACGGATCGTCAGCCCATTCAGGGAGCTTCCATTCATAATGGGACGTATGCTCCTTGTCACTCAGCATCTTAAGCAGATCATTATAGTAACGCGCTACCTGAAAGCCATGTTCAAGCACAGACAGGCCTTCTGTCTGCTCACACTGCATCATGATGCGTCGTAATTCTAAGTTATTGGCAGGGTATCCTGCGCGGCCTTCCCGCTTGCAAGAGCTATGTGTATCCGATTGTGTTCAAATCCATATTTTCCATGGTTTTTACCTCACACATTGGTAACGTTTAGTGATGAATTTAGCTTCAGCCTGAGTTACTGGCCCAATTCCCACGGCCGTAATGATAGGACTACCATCAAAATGAGGTGGCATAATATGCTCCCGGTCTACGATCACTGCACAAGGCAATCCCGCCTGACGGGCCTCATTAAAGGCACGGAGTAACTGGTATTCATTTTTAGCTTCAAGAGTAACCTTAGATCCACCTTCACCATCAATGCGGTATTTTGCAAAAGATTCAGGATGCGATGTTTGGGCCGCTCTAATAGCGTCGTCATATGCGTGGCCAGCCTGCGCGGATAACTTACCCGGAGACATCTCTAAATCCTTGCGGACTATGGCATATGAATAAAGGTGTTCAGATTTATCAATCGGAACGGGATTCGCATATTGCGAAAGGATCTCACTGGACGTGAGAGGCATGAAGTGGTTTTCTGATTGCTCAGTGCGGTCTGTCCGTCCGCAAGAGCTAGTATGACTTTTCTGAATACATAATAATCACCATTCAATTTATTGATAAAGTTTGGTGGTTCCGGAGGGGATTGAACCCTCGTTTAATCGGGTTAGCGGCCCAGAAATTTCTGCCCAAGACGGAACCATTTGCATATACTATAAGGATATTTATTTACATAGTCAAGCAAAAGCCTTAAATTCCAAAAAAGAATTTAAGGCTCATTCACTAATCAGAAAGGGCTGCTAGAACCATTTCCTTAGCTAGGTTACCATCAAACTGACCTTTAAACTGACCAGACAGATAGCCCATGACCATACTCATCTGCTTAACGGAGTTAAGGCCTTTTTCTGAAATAAACGACTCAATAAGATCCTTTAGCTCTGCATCTGAAAGCTGCTTCGGCAAATATTCATTGAGGATTGCCAGCTCAGCCTCTTGCTCAGAAATATCAACGCCGCGCTTAACGCGTTCATCGATAGTTTCCTTAATCTTCTTTTTGAAGCTAAGGATCTTGGCTATAACAGACTCATCCGACGGCGCTGCCTCTTTTCCAGAAGTGCCTGCCTCACCTAGAAGTGTTGTTAGAAGACTGATTTTAAGTGTTTCTTTGGATTTCCTCGCAGCTAATTGATCTGCTTTGATTTTTGCGTACAACATTTTCATATTCCTTGAATAACATAGCCGCACAGTGCGGCAAGCTATGTACTATAGCCGAATTTTATTAATTTTCAATAAAATAAATCAGGCAATTTATAGGGATATAGGTTACTCGGGGCGAGGCTCTCGAACCTCTTCAGGATTAAGGATAATCTTTAAGCAATTGCCCAAAAAGCCAATATGATCTTCAATTAACGCAATGTAGCACGCTATACTTACAAGCAAGGCTAAAGCCGATGCGGCTGCAATTGAGAGAATACACCCCATTACATATAGAAACGAATACTCTACAACCTCGAAGAGTGCAAGAAATCCTACACAGGCACCACCCAATCCTGCAATTGCAATCAAAAGTGAGCCGTAATGAGATTGTTTAACTAGGTAATTTACCCCACTGCTCTCTGCAAATCTATCGCATGAGCCTTCTTTTAGATTACGAGCAAAAGCAGGCAGCGGTCGACTCTTTTGAAGGGCTTCAACCACCTCGTTAAATTGGTACTGATACCAAACATGATTCATAAATAATAGGCTAAGCACGACAAAAACACCTACGCCAACATATAGAAGGGTCGAAATAGCTACAATATCATTTAAAATTGGATGGCCTTTGCCGAAATATTCAGCGTGTAGGTACGCATAGCACATTAGGTCTAGGGCGAAGACAACACCTATTAATTTGTAGAATCCAATGAAATCTCTAATCATTCTTTGATTCGTTCCGGAATGCTATTTACTTGTTATTACTTAACCAAATATAACAAAAAACAAACCTCAAGTGAATATGCTTGTTGAAATAGCTGCCCTTATAATTATAATAAAAATGCAACCTAAAAGAGGATCTAATCATGACCAAAGGCATGATTGCTGTTCGTCATCAGCGCACAGCCGTAGAAGAAATCGTATCACGCTCAATTATCGACAACCGCCTGAAAACTTGTGAGGGTGGCAGTATGACTGAGCAGGAGTGGGCCGATAGAGGCCAGCCTTTTGAAGAGGGTGATCATCATGAATTCACTATCGATGTGAATTTAGCCAACTCCACCCAAGTGCTGATCGAGGATCAAGATGAGCAACTAGCACTGGCTATAAAAATTCAAATCGATAATGGCGTGCCTGTATTACATATCGGCTCTGGTACTACCCAGTATCAATTAAACGTCGCCGCAGTTGATGGCCAGTTACTCATTTCAACCCCAGAAAATATTGAATTTGAAACCGCCCCTGTTACACGACACGTTAGTAATGGCATGCTTTCCTTGATCACACAGCTCAAAGAAGATTAATCCGTTGTATATTATTTCGTTTTTTACATGCAATAGGTGTTGCGCGATTTAATATATCATGTACTATGCCCTTACCTGCCTAATAGCAGGCTAACTTTTAAAACTTAAACTTACTTTTAAATGTTAGTAGTGAATTTTATGCCCGGTGTTACAGCCGGGATTTTTTTATTCACCATCTAGAGCCTTAAGGACTGTTAAATGACATCCGAGAATCTTTCTCCACTAGCAAAGGCAAAGCTCACAAGAGAAGCATGGAGCCTGAAAGAAATCGAAATTCAGCGTGCTTTTATCCTTGCCACTTCCCTAATTCAGATAGCTGAACCTATTAACCCACCAATTCTATTAAAGGTGCTAGAGCACATTGACTGCAACAAGGAGTATGCCCTTAAACAAGTAGAAGCTATGGTTAAGAAAGAATGGATTAGCATAGCTTTGAAAAACGGCGTTGATAAATTAACCACTGCAGAATCGAACCTTCCCGATATTCACGTAATTGTTACGCGAAAAGGGGCAAAAGCTATACTTAATATGAACAAGTCTTGGAAATAAATACGTATGAGAAGGAAGATACTTAAGCCAACACTTGCCAAATAGCTGATTTTCCTTATAATTAAATAAAATTATTAAGGATAGTCAAACTGATGAAATTCTTCACAAAACAAACTGACGCCAACATCACGCACACGCGCTTTTACAGTGTCGTTACTAAGATATTTTCCCTATGTATGGGGATTATGGCGTTTGGCGGTGCAGCTTTAGGCAATTCCTTATACCAGATGCATTTAGCTAATCCTGAGGTAAGCCTTTTTGGGCACTTAAGCACCCTTCCATTAGCATATATCCTGCCGCTACTCATGTTGTTTTCTGGTGTTGCCATGTACACTTTCTATCGAGCCCACCTTGCTCGCATAGTTAATCTAGAAGAATCACACAGAACACCTAATGGTAAAATGGTGTGCTTCCGAGCAGCTCAAGATATCACTGGCCGTTGGCTAAAAGTATTCATCTATACTGTCACTTCACTTGTCGGTGGTGGGATGATGGCTGGGTACCATTACCATCTAGGTGATACGTTTATGACAGTCGTAGGAGTCACTTTTTGCATTGTGGGCTTTATCTTGGGATGGCAATCTGCAGTCATCTTACGTCATGGGCTGGCAATGTCGCTCCTTCAGTTAGAAGGTAAACTAAGCAGGAAGTTTGACCCCAACCTTCTTTGGAGCCAATAAGAAAATTCTAATTAAAAAGCCAGCCTTAGCTGGCTTTTTTGTGATTGAAACGCAGAGGGAGTCATATTAATATAAAGAAAAACAAATATGAGTTACCCCATGAAGCGCAGAGGCTATGTCGATCTGAAAAATGATAATGGCACTACGACACGAATAATCTTGCTTGCTGACGGGCCTAGGCGTGAAGAGTTAGTGAAACAAATCAAACCTCAGGAAAAATCCCTAACCATAAAATCAAGCCTTAAGCAGTTTTTTTCTAGCCTTTGGGTGTACATGAGGAACTTAAGGGAAGAGAAAGGCGACCATTCTGAATTAAAACTCAGAACATCTGAATTTCGCTTTGACGGAAGATCTACTGCCCTACTTGATGAGTTAGCGGAGAAAACAGGATCAAGTTCTCGAAGTGAAGTGCTTCGGAAGGCTCTGTACCTATTGGATATTGCAGCCACTGCGCATCATGATGAAAATCAAAAGCTCATAATACGCAATGGACATGACGGGTCAGAAAAAGAGATAACGCTCTATTAGAGAATTATTGACAACCTCCAATCCAGAGCAGACAACATCCTAATCTGATAAAGTCCTATGTTTCACAGGTCAGAATCTTCTGTGGCAATGCGGCTACCCTCTTGCCTCGCAGCATGCTTTGCAGACTTACCTACCCTAACTTGCTGCTGACGAGATTGATCTGCTGTTTTTCGATGGATGTCATCTCTTGAGGCAGTGCGCCACTTATTGCTTTGCTTGGGTGCATACGGCTTCATTATCAACTCCTTTATTAGATCCAATATTACCCACATCAGCCTTGCCCGACCTTAGCTTAGCAGTTAGAAACTAACGTTTCCACAAGCTCTTTGTAAGGCCGCACGCTGGGAGTAGCTTAGCGGTATTTCGAGCATCCCACAGGGCTCTGTGGTGCTCTCCATCCATTTCAAGCCCTTCTTGCATAAGCATACCCTTAAGACCAAGCCTGAGCTTGCGTGGATTAACGCCTTTGGCTTTTGGGTAAGCAACTTTGAGGTTGATAAAATCCGGCGTAGAAGGGTCTAGATTAAGTACGGAGAAGGCCTGAAGACTACGACCCGCCTCCAATCTCAGCTGCTTAATATCCCCGTTCCCAACAGTCACCAGCTCACGAGGCCTATCTACAGCAACATTTCTTACCCAAGATTCAAATTCCAAAAATACCTCACTGAATTGAGGTGCATTATCCACCCAGCCTTGCTCGATCTTAGTAAGCTTTTTACAGAATTTTGTTAGAATTGGATGCAGAACCGGCTTAACAAATGCGTGGAACTCACCAAGGATGCAACCATCTTCACGAACAGCCACCGTTGCCCACTCAATTATCTCAGACTCCGTTGTCGGGTCGAACTCGCCATGCGCACAGCATGTCATTTCAAAATCTGAAACCAGATAAACTTTCATATCAACTGAAGCCAAAAAATGGACTTTCACCACGATCATATTCAGCAAGCATGTCGGACTCGTATGCCGCTAGCTTATCCGGGTCATCATCATGCGATTCATCATCATGGAAATCAATTGGCTCAGGCTTAGGCGCTTCGCCATGTAGGTTAATGTCGTGCTCTGCGCTGTCCGTGGAGTAATAAGGCATAATACAATCCGTTTTCCAGTATTAATGATGAAATATATTATAATGGTTTTAATATATTAATCAACATTCACTAATCCTTTAGTTTTTAGCAGTGTGAAATAATCCCAAACCTCAAGAAATTCAATAAGGGTGTTACGCGATAACTCAAGCCGCTCCGAATCCTCAAATCCTAACCATAGCGTGTACGTTACGGTAACGCCGCGGTCATATGAAGAGGCGTGTGGCTTTACTTCATTTATTTTTGATATGTGGGACTTAAGAGGCTTGCTGCAACCACGGTTTCGATAAATTATTTCACCATTTTGTTTATTGATAACAAGAACATTATCAACCGAAATCACTTCCTCTTTTCCTAAAGAGGCAATTGCTTCAGAAAACTCTTTCTTACCTTTTTGATTATTCAAAAACCATAGCGCAGACACTAGCAAAAATGGGATTGACGCATATATCAGAGGCTTAACTTCAACAATTAAACCCGTTAAAAAAGCCACTGAACCCACCACAACAAACAGAGAGATAAAAGCTGAGATTTCAGAACAGAAATGTTCGAAAACTTTAAGCATCCGCACCACCTTTGAGATTAAGATTTGAATACACAGTTCCAATAGGTGGTTTACCCACCAGCCCGTGTAGCTGATACCAAAGCGCCATCATGTCGGCCTCAGTATCAACCTCATGCTCGTATTGCTTGCCTGTTGATAAGGCAATTACCACATAGTGGTCAACGCCCGCTGAGCGCGCTTCTGATTTAGTTCTGACTTTGATTTCACTAATCGCAGTGACAGGCAACAGAAAGGCTTCAGAGGCATGGGTTCCCCGGAAGACCATCATTTTTCGTTCATCATAGATGGCCAGATTCTCTTCTAGTACAAAGTTCGGGCTCGACCTAAATTCACTGCTTGTGCTTTCTACGAGAGCATGGAAGCTTTTCTCACCAGCAACTTCTGATGCGTAGATACTGTAGCCAATATACAAGGCAGCAGACCCAAGCAAACTAAACAAAGCAAAAAGGTAAATTTTAAAAAATAGCGGCATTTCTTTCATAGCAGTATCCTACATTGTAACCAGCTCAGGGCGGAAACCTGTATGGTAGCAAAGCGTCATCCATAGACACGCCATTTCATTCTCATCTTTCACCTTATGTGAAATAGATTCCCCAGTTTTCAGCTTCAACTCAACATAATGGCTCACTGAAGACGAATTAGACGAACCCAATGTTTTAACGGTAATGTCTTCAATAGCGTCTACAGAACAGCGCTTAGCATCAACTGAACCATCTTCTCTGTATATCAATACTCCAGCATCCTTATACAAGGCGATGTTATGATCCAAAGTAAGATCTGGCTCCCCTAATGCATCATCACGAGACTTTTTGAGTTCCTCTTTAAAATCATCCTTACCTTCCGATTCAGACTTCAAATACACAGCTACCCCAAAAACAATTAAGGCAACTATTACTGCAAATATAAGAGTCATTGCAAATTCCATATCACTTCCAAAGTAAGCCATTATCAAACCTGTTATTATGAGCAAAGATTTAGTATAACATTATTTAATAATAAAGCAAGCTGATAGTACTTTTCACCCCCCAAGGCTTTTTAATCATCAGTGGATTCAAACTGTATAATTTTTGCATGAATTACCTCATCAGACGGAGCATGAATACGGAGGGTTGCTAGGGCTCTTTTGTTAGTTTTAACAGTAAAGAATTTGGGGAAATAACCTTCAACATTAAGTCGTGAGTTTGTTTTTTTGAGCACCCATAAAACTGATGCTGCAATGTCAGATGGCGTGCTAAAAACAGCCGCAGCAGCGCCAGCATCAACGTACTTATCTGAAAATGCAATCAATGGTTTACGAGAGGCGAATGCTATGTAGAGGAGCCACTTGGCAATAATGCGGTTATACATCGCCACATCAGGCAGTGCAATGATAATATCAGCCTCACCAACAAGCCCTTGAATTACAGTAACAGGGTTATCGTCTTGATTGATATCTCGGTATCTAAAACCCAATCCTGCATCCTTAAGTGTGGACTGCATGTCGGGTAAATATGCTCTGGAGTTTGGTCCAAATAAAGAGGCATACACTTTTGCTTCTGGGTAAATCTCTTTTGCGAGACGAATTATCCTGCCTACTGGCTGATCAATGTAAACAGCTGTCAACCTCCCCTCCTTTACCAGTGCTTTGTCGCGATTATCCTTTAGGATGCTCCAATAAGTATGTCGAGGTACTAAGCTCACGTAAACCTTCTGGTGAGCATGAGTCCGAGAGATGATATGCCGGGTCGCTTTACTCCCAACAGGGAATATCCTATCGTATGCAGAAAAGTCATGATCCTCTGCAATATTACTAAGAATAGCAACCTCACCGTCATTCAACGCTAACTCCAACCCAGCGTACACGTCAGAGTACCGTTGGCTTTGTGAACTAAGGAGAACCAAATCTTTGGCCTCCAATACCCCACTAATCAAGATAAGGACCGCGCACAAAGCGACCTTGATGAAAACCAAAGTTCTTTTCTCAAAGCGTTGTTTGAAGACATGAGCCGTCACAATGACTGGTTTTAGCTAGAGGAGATCAGGAATGACCAGCTAGTCATTCTTATTATTTGCGCAGCAGAAGGAAATACCCCTAAAGAAGAGAGTTTGGTCAGTGAATTCAACCCCATAATACCCGGTACTTGAAATATTATTAGGTGGTTGTAAATTGAACCGCTCACTTCTTGTACATCCTAAGTTATCCACTTTGCTTAAAACGTAAGCCTGTATACAAACTGACTTACTATTAATATCTTTAGTATACCAAAGTCTCTAGTACTTGTTGACAGCTTAACCTGAAGATATCTAATAGCAAGCTTCGCTAATTTAGCGCACCCTGACGTGCAGGAATATAACTAACGATTAATGAATTCTCCATGCTTCAACTCAATCCTATGAGCACCACCTAACCAAATCAAAAATCGAGAGTAAAACAGGTCAGTTAACATGCTGAAAGTCAGCATCACCACCCTTCAGCCACCGGCCCATTGTGGCAGGAGATACATCATGAGCAGAGGCTGCGAGTTTGGCTGTCTCAAAAACCCCCAAGGGCGTCCTAACCTGACTGGTGACACGTGGACTGTAGTTACGGGTAGGCTTCTTTGCCTGAACAGTACCTTCGGACGAGATGCGAATGTACTCAGGGTAGTTTTCAGACTCTATACGTTTCTCTATCGCATTGTGATTCAACCCATGCGCTAACGCTGCATCTCGTGCCGAGGGGAACTTCCCTAACGGTGTTATAACTTCACCGTAATATCGCTGACCTTTTCGGAGCGCCTGACCCTTTTTACCGGCATCAGAGGAGCGCTTAAGTTCGAAGTCGTTATTATAGCGACCGTTATCTGTTTGCTTGCGGATTTCAATGTTACCTACCGCAAACGGCAGGGATCGATCAATACGCCCCATCACGTAGTCCTCCTTCTCGCGACCCCGTAATGATAACTGACCGGATTTACGCCACAGGGCGATCCATTGTTCTAATGATAGTTCCCAGCCCACGCCCATAGAAATAGCTTTGTGGCGCTGCATATAGAACGCTTGTTGAATATCCATACAACCTCCAACTAAACTTTATTTATTATACCTCTTTTTAATAAAACTATACAACCACCTCTTGCTTGGCTTATCTTAATCATTATAATAAATATAGTAATTGAGAGAGGATGAAAATTTATGAAACGTAATGAGCAATTAAATCAGTACTTCATGCCTGTATGGGCCGCAGAGCGCATCATTCAACACTATTACGGCGATCTGACAGCTAAAGACTTAGTCTTGGATGCGGGATGTGGAGATGGTCGTTTTCTCATGAGTATTCCTAAGCACGTGCCTGCCTATGGGGTGGAGATTGATCCTGATTTGGCAATCATGGCGCGGGCGAATTCAGGTCGGCATGTGATCGAGGCCGATCTGAAAGAACTGGAGTTCCCTTTTAAGCCAACCCTTGTGATTGGGAACCCGCCGTTTGAAATGAAGGTGGTACAGGCAATACTGGATCAGGCGTACGAGCATATGGACTACAATAAAGAGGTCGGCCTCGTGCTTCCTTGCAGTATTTTCCAGACCGCAGATACCGTATTAGATATGAGTGAGCGCTGGAGTCTGAAACATGACTTAATGCCACGCAATATGTTCCAGAATATGCAGAACCCTATTATGTTTGCACGCTTTATTAAGGCGCGTAAGCCGGTCCTGTTTGGCATGTTTCTGTATGAAGAAACCTCAGACATGCTGAGTCTTAAGAAGCAGTATCGCCTCAAGTTCGTAGGCAATGAGTCCAGCACCCACCTTTGGGGTGAGGTTATCGAACAGGCGTTGATTGCCCTTGGTGGTGAGGCCACCCTGCAAGAGCTGTATGCAGAGATTGAAGGTAAGCGCCCTACCCGTACCCAGCACTGGAAAGAACAAATCCGTAAAGTTGCACGCGATTCCTTCCGCAAGGTGAAGTCGGCGACCTATGGCTTATGGGAGCGTCCTGTCTATGAACAAACACAGATGGCGTTGGCTGTCTAACCGGAGACAATAATGAGTCAAGAGACTATCACCCTGTACCACGGCACTGACTGTGAAAGTGCTAAAGCGATCATGAAAGATGGATTTGATCGCAATAAAACGCTGTACCTTACATCGCGTGCGGATGTGGCAGATTACTACGCTGAAGCAGCAATGGAGGATACCGATACGGACGACTACACCATCCTCTCTGTTACCGTGCCGGTTGATGCGTTAAAAGTGGACTTTATGGCCATCTCCGAACCGTTAACCTTCTACCGGGAAGGGTTCTCGGAACGTGATTGGCATGCTGCTATTGATTCGGGCGAAATACCGGGGCCTGACAGTGATAACGACTGGCACACCTCACTTAACCTGACAAGTTGCGTACTGATTACCGACCCTGAAGTGGTTCTCAATGTCGAACAGCCTGATCAGAACTACCTGCATGACATCAAGGTGCCACCGAAGCCCACCGTCAAGCGTGAAACTCAATACACGTCCGAAAAGTAGTGCTAATGGTGATATCTGGATTGTTGATGGTAAAGGCTTATCACTGGAAGAGGATGAGCAATGCCCGATAGAGCTGCAAGCTAATGGCGAACAGTGGTTTGCGTGTTATGAATCGATAGATACCAAGCGATTGATACTCCTTTCGAGTCTTGAGAAAGAAAAAGAGTATGATGACATATGTCCGTCATAGCAAAATAACTTCCGTCATCTGGTGCTTAACACAATTGTTAATTACCCATGCTGTTCATTAAATAATTGATTTATAAAACTTTATCTTATTGACTTTGGCGAAATAAGCCTTGTATTTAGGTTGTAAATGTTACATAAAGTAAAGTCTAAACAGTAAGGAAGGCTTAGTATGAAATGCGATCAGCTCGTTCAAATCTTCGAATCCCTAATACCCGTAAATGAAACAAAATTCATGTTAACAGAAGATCGAATGCGTGCCCTTCTTACCTTGTTCATATCGGAAAACCATTCACTGCCTATTGATAAACTTCTAAAGCAAATCAAAACGGAAAAGAAAAACTTCAAAGTACTGTATGAGAAGATGCACCCAAAGGACTCCTCTATAGATTCTCCTTGGCTGCTAATGCGAGAAGGCACCTCCTCTAAATGGTCCACCAAGTGGCATACCCGCGGTCAAGTGCGCATTACGGAATGTGCTCGCAATACCTTCCAGTCAATTGGGATCAATACAGAAGAAGATGCAAAGGAAATTCTAAGCATTTTAAGTCAGTTGGCAAAAGTAGGCGCAGGCCAAAACAGAGCAAGCTCTCGTTTCAGAAACCAAAAACATACACATCTGACTCCATTGCGAGTAGCGGCAATATTGCTAATATGGAAACGAGGCGCTGCAACCACAAAGGACTTTATGGAGCGCTTCTCAATCACTCGCAATAAGGCACACCATCTAGCATTAACTTTGATCAGTAAGGAGGCGCAAACAGATAGCTATGCAAATACAGATGGTTTAAATGCAGGTGAATTCTTAATTAAAACCACTAAGGGAAATACACAGCACTACACATTATCAGCTGGACTTGTTCGAGAATTAAATGCACTGCAATTGGATTCAGGGTCAGAATCATATCATCCTGAAAGCAGAAGGAAGGCGCCAACCATAGTTAATTTCAGCCTAAAAAACAGACCAATCAAAAAAAGTGCGTATTGTTTCGCTGCCAACCCTACCACACGGTAATGCTAGATAGTTAGACTGGAAGAACACTGCAATGAAACATGAAATCAATTTACTATAATGTTTTTCATTGAATAACCAGATTTATTTCTTATAATCAAGGAGTCATTTAGGAGAAATAAAGCGATGAAAAGGTTCCTAATATCCTCAATTACTGGGGTTTTACTTTCAATCACAGCAATTCCTGCATTCTCAATGGAGGATATTACACTCAAATCTTCTAGTGGAGATCGGACTGTAAAGCTTGCCCTCCCGGAACTAAACGGGAAGAAGGTTCCTGTTATCATCGCATTGCATGGCGGTCTAGGAAACGCGAAACGATTTGCTAGAGATACCGAACTCCATGGATACGCGAATGAACAAGGCTATGCTGTTGCCTATTTAAATGGCTCAGGCACAGTTCGATTTAATAATGCACGAACATGGAACGCCGGTGATTGCTGTGGCCCTGCGGCACGGAGAAAAATCAATGACATCGAGATCATCGATCAACTGATCACTAACTTAAAGCATCGGATCAACGCAGACCCAAAACGGATTTACCTAGCAGGGTTTTCAAATGGTGCAATGATGGCCTATCGTTACGCTTGCGAAGGAAATCAGCCAATAGCAGGCGTGTTTGGGGTTGGCGGAACACTTGCAATAGATCAATGTAGCCAAACAATCCCCTACGTCCTTCATGTCCACGGCTCAAAAGATGAAAATGTCCCACTGCTGGGCGGGTCCGCTAAAAAATCACGTACCAAATACAGTCATATATCGGTATATGATCACTTTGAACTCCTGCAGAAAGATCAAGCCTGCCATTCACCTCGCGCAGAATCCTATAGAGTCGGCCTGCAGGGCATTTCATATAAATGCAATGAATCTAAGCACAACCTTCTAATAGTCTCCAAGGGAGATCATCGGTGGTATCGCTCCGATAATAACTCTGTACGTTATGACGCAACCATTAACGCAGTGGATTTTTTTACCAAAATCAAATAACTTTAGATTAAAAATATTATTACTGTTATAATTGTAATAACTAAGCACACAGGACTATAGCATGCCTACCTTTCAACCTACTCCCTATCAAAAAGGTCATATCCTATCTCGTTTGGATGCCATTGCTCGCTTACTTCACAGCGATGATGCGAACAACCTTAGTCCAGAACATAAAGAAAGTCGGTCAAAAACGGTCAGAAAAATCCAAGATGAGCTACTAATATCATTTGGTAGTGATATCGATTTAGGTGAGTATAACAAATGCCTGCCAGATGGCTTCCTATCCGATCCAGACGAATTTTGGGATTATCAGGGCGAAAGACAAAAGGACTTGATAAAAGATACCAAGTCAGCTTTGGGTAATCTTGCCATCGCTGAGGCAACAGGCGATGAGAACCAAATTCAGAAAATGAAAGATGTGGTTAAGTCTCATGCCCTTGCATTCAAGGGAACCGGCGGTACAACTCTGACACAGTGCATGGTTATTACCCCCACCAACAACAGTGAAGAAACATTAAGTGATCTTAAATCCATTTACGATCCCGATAAGCTGTTTGAAGCACAGATAGATATGCGAGCTCTTGAAGGGTCTGTAGTCGTTTGGGGGACTGATGAAAGCATGCCCATGTTTATCGACCAACTTGACGGCCTAGAATCCGTACATCGGACTAAAGGTACGTTCGAATATCCGGATCGAATCCCGGGTTACAAAGATGCCGTTGACCTTAAACGACATCAAGAAAATAAGCTACGCATGGACAATGCACTCAAGACCCCTTGCCCTTCCGCTGACTCTTCTGAACCTGCCATGTGATAACAATGTTGGCTTACAACCCCGTACTAATCAGTGCGGGGAAAACACAATCTCCTTTCAAGAAAATTGACCTGAAGTTATTGCGCATCAGGACTTAGTTAAACGCACCTTTGGCAACAAATTAGATGGCCATTCAACCTGACTGGCAAGGTGCTCATCCAACGGAACTAGTTTGTGGCTGAATGCCCATACGGCCATACGAACAACCTCCTCAATACATATATCCTCATCACTTAAATTAGCGCATGCACGGTACGCTGATCCTAATAATACACACAGTTCTTTAGCCTCACTAGGAGATAACCTTGCTGAGTTATTTAACGCCGAGGGGGGACTGGTTTCCTCAACCCCTCCTAAGATCAAAGAGCTACATGGAATCCCTAACGCATCTGCCAATTGCTTTAGCGTTGAAATTCGGGGGGAGCGTGTCTCACCTGAAATTATTCTATGGACAGTAGGCTGCTGAACGCCAGAAATACGAGCTAATTCCGCAACCGAACCTATTCCTTTTGCATCCATAGCAACCTTTAAATTGTCGATTAGTGCCCTTCTATTTTCCATAACCGTAAGTATGAAAGCTTAACGGAACAAAATAAAATGTATTTGCGCATAATCCGGCATGTATTTGTGCATTAATAATATTTCCCTATGCCTTACACAGAATGAATAATAATACTCTTCACTTATTACGCACTAGGAATTAATAACCCTTTTAATATTAATCTAAATCCTTATAATACACTGCAACAAAACACAATTTTTAAACACCATGCATATTATTCGCTACACTAACCCTAAAGGTTGCCTTAAGGATGTCCTTGATAGCTTTCTTAATAAAAATGACTTCTTCGATGTCCCCATTTCTAGTTTGGAACACTTTGAGTGGTATTACGTAGCCTACCTCGAAGATGAGATGGTTGGTGTCCGCAAAGTACTGACTGATTTTGAGACATGGAGTCCTTACACCTATCACGAAGAACGCTTTAAGGAGTTCTACAACCCGGCCTATGACACATATTACTTGCAGGCCATTGCGGTACTTCCAGCATTTAGAGGGCAAGGAATAGGTACAGCATTGCTACATCATGCAATAGAAGATATCCCCAAAAATGCCTGTATTTTCACATCGCTCTGTGAGGCTAATACGATTAAAAATCAGTATATCGATACGCATGGCTTCTCCTTATTAAAATCTCTGCCAGAACGCACCTGTTTAGGTCGATTTCCAGAAGGCAGCCTGCAACGTACAGCATAGGATTCTGAAATGGCAAATTATTATCACGGCTCCAATGTATTCTTTGAGAAAAATGAAAAACTACTGCCCGGTGAAAAAGGCTATGTAGAAGGCTGCACCACACAGGAATTGGAATTCCTCTTTGAGGAAGAGCGCCCGTTTTGCTGTATCCCGCGCCATGCGGCGGTGTACCTCTCCCCCAATCCTGATCTGATTGACCCTGCGGGTGGCTACACCGATGTTATCTATGAAGTTCAGCCCCTGACACCGGTGGAGTTTTCCGATCTAGCTTGGTACACCGAAGCACAGCAGCACCTTGAGGTAGGTGAAACCGAACAGGCCAAACTCTGCGCCGCAAAATACTGGAAGGGGCTGCCCTACTCTGACCTCAGCCAAAGCTGCCCTGAAATCCGCTGTGGCTCCGCAATGGTGACTCACGTCGTGGAAGGTCCGGATGCAGGTTGCACAGAAGAGCTGAGTCATGCTGAAAACCGCAGTCGGACGGTATGGGCTACCTTGCATGACTTCTTGGCGGATAAAGGCGATCAGGTAATTGAGTCCAATTTTATCGTGCATGATGAAGATGGTTACTATCACCGGAAAGGGCATCACGCCATCGAGATTGCAGGTGACGTATACAAGACCGTCTTTGATGAGTGTATGGATAATGAAGGTCATGACACCCTAATAGAGTGGTACCGGAATGACGTACTTCACCGCGATGGCTTTTTACCTGCCCGTTATGTTAATAAAGAGTCCGGGGTTCCTGCAGAACAGATTTATGATCAATATTGCGAAGACTTTGTGATTAATAGCTGGTTTATCGGGAGCCGTGATGAAAACTCGCTCAACAACAGGCAAACCTTAAATAAGGCGCTAATTGATCAATGCGCGAAGGCATACCCTGAAGACTGGGGTGCAGATCTCTGTAAATTCGGGCGTTATGAAAAAGCCACCATAAGGGAGATTGAATTTTGAGACCTCGGCATGACACTGCCCTTCACAAAGCAGCAAAGTTGATTAAAAAGGCTGACTGCCTACTCATAGGCGCAGGTGCTGGCATGGGAGTGGATTCAGGGCTACCTGACTTCCGCAGCACAAACGGCCTTTGGGAAGAAAATCATGATTTAATTGATCCAAATGGCAGTCCTTTTGATCTAGCCAAAGCTACATTGTTTAAGAAAGACCCTAAGACAGCATGGGCCTTCTATCAGCATCGGCATCAAAGATATACACAAAGCCTCCCACATGCAGGATTTAATATTTTAAAAAAATGGACTGAAGGTAAGAAATACCCTTGCTTCATTTTTACTAGCAATGTTGATGGTCATTTTCAAAAAGCGGGCTTTCCTGAATCCATGATCGAAGAGTGTCATGGTTCTATTCACCACTTACAATGTATGGATGGTCAATGCCAGCAACCCATATGGCACGTTAACAATATACATGAGAAGCATATGCCGACATGTCCTACGTGTGGTTCTTTAGCTCGCCCCAATATTTTCATGTTTAATGATTTGGACTGGGATGCCAGCCGAGTCAACAAACAGCATACCGAATTTGAGCGGTGGGTAGGCAAAACCAATACCCTGAAGCGTGTCGCAATAGAGATCGGGGTAGGCTCTTCAATAACAACTGTCAGAGATGCTTGCAAGCCAATATCAGACGCTTACATCCGCATCAACCCAGAACCTCATGACAATTTAAATGACATCAACTTACAAATGCAGGCACTGGACGCATTGACAGTCGTTGATAAAACAATCAACAGCCTGCCTCGTTTTGGATTATTTTACCTATAAATACAACCCCTATCACTTGAGCTTTAATTAAATATCATTATAATTAAAACTTCAATTGAGAGGTATTTGTAAAAACCCAAATAGCCCTTCCTGCAGCCACCATTGAAGAGGTGGATACTACTAAACTTTCTTTTTCCGAGGTTGTGTAATATGAGCGATCGTGTCCCTGTTGAATTTCGCATCCCTCACACCCATCAGGCAGAAGCGGAAGCGTTAGCGCCTTTTCTCACCGAAGGATTATGCCCCGCAGGCAGTGAAGAGGATTATGCCACTTACATGTTTCCAGATGTCGCCTATGGTCAATTAGGTTGTGAGAAGCTATTTCGCCTGAAGAAAATCCCCTATGAGCTGCGTTGGGAGTCTGGCAACACTGTGCGAAACGGTTTGGAAACGTTTGTGGTCAATGAAGATGGCGCAACCGTGCATGATTGCGAAGAGTGGGATGACCCTGAGGAGGAAACAGAAGATGAGTAATCATCCTGCGATCACACCGAGCTCGCCCGTTCTTGTCGTTAGTAATGATAACTGGGAAATACATCATCAGTTGCTGGGTCGTACGCAACGAGTACAACCAGTTACACCCGAAGAAGGTCAGAAATTTATGAGGGCTCGCCAACTCAGCCTGAAGAAAATCCGAGATGCACAGAATGACATCATTCACATCGCAGTCCCTTTCACAGCCCTGTTAGAGGATGGTTAATACAGAAGCAACAGATTCCAATTAAGGTTAGTTCTGATAGAATCCGGTCAAACAAAGGGAGAGCGTGATGGCCAAGACCCATATCGATCGAGTCTGCAGTGAATACCTAAAGAAAATAGAGTCTGGAATACAAGATCCATATTGTCAGATGTTCCTGTCAGGGTTGGAGCAAAATAATATCGCGCCAGCAAGCCTTGATACGCTCAAACGCTTCAAAAAAACGCCTTATGTAGAGCGTGTTCAGTTAATGTCTGACATGATGGCTTCTATCCTTCACTCTGAAGCTGAACGTCAGGAAGCCCCTCCCGCAAAGCAGATTGTGCATTTTCACTACCTTGCTTATGCCAGCAACGTCTTCACACCGGGCAACTTCGGTATCTTTAAGGACACGAACGTAGTTGCCCTGCAGCCAACAAAGCAGTTGATGCAGCGGTTGTTAAATATGGACGCGCCAAAATATGACCCGGAAGACCCTGTCGTTAAGGGCCTGTATGAGAACTTCTGGTACTTCGATTTTCCTGACGGGTGCTACCCTTACACCCAAGGGTCTATTCGCACCAATATGGGTGATGACGTTAGACTCTATTTCCGTTCGATGTTTTGGAATCCGGATTTTAAAACCGTAGGTGTTTGCATCCAAAACAATGTGAGTGGTGAAGATTACATCTATTACTACGATGAGGACAAAAATGGCTCCGGACAAGTTTTCCATAGTCAAGGTATTGCAGACAACAACTCCGCACATAATATTCTGAATCGTGTGATGCAAACAGCACTGATTCTAATGCTCTACTACCATACACAGCAGGAAGCCGATCAGACGGATTCCGATGCGCTGACACACTTGCCTTCAGCGATGATCCGCCCCTCCGTGAAGAAGGACAAGAAATCGCCTAAGGGCATCTCATTATTCAAGCTTGAGCAGCTGGGCGTCAGTAAGAAGAGCGAAAGTGCTCTACCACCCTCAGCGGGTGGGCGTGAGTATTCTCATGGCTTTAAGGTATCAGGCCACTTCCGCTGGCAGCCACATGGCGAAGGACGCAAAAAGCGTAAGCTTATTTATATCGATGAATTCACCAAAGGTGAAGGCAAACCTATCTTAGACAAAGCTCACCTTGTGAAGCTGAAATAACAGGACAACACTATGATCCCTGAAACTGGCGAAGTTACACTTAATCATCTGTATGAAAGTATTGCAGCATTACCGGATATTGCCGGACTTGAGATTAACCGTTCAACAGAGATCTCATTTGAAATCAAAAAAGGTGAAGCTGAAATTCAAATCAACCTTGGCAATCTACATCAGCACATTAATGAAGGTGAAGGACCGGAACGCCACCACATCTTTAAGCGTTTCTGCGAAAACCTCTTCGATTCGTTTAAAATGGCGGCTTCAGGCAATGCTTTTGAACTAAGTAAGGAGAATGCGCTAATCCTGATACGCCCTATCCAGCAGATTCTTAAGATGCGCCCTGATCTCGACAATGAAACTGAGATGCAAGCTAACCTGCAGGAAGCAGGTTTCAAACTACTTGATGAGCATCTGGTGCTAACCAGCGGCATTGATACCCCTAACACGGTCGCCAATACGCCTTTAAGCTGCCTGTATGAGCTAGATAACGGGCTGGAACACGCCAAGAAGAACCTTGGCAAACTGATCGGATCGAACTGTCATATTCAAGCAATGAAACACCCGCATACCGGCAAGCCTATGGGCTTTGTACTGTTTGATACCGGAATGGGTTCTCTACGCTGGGCGCTACCGATGAGTCCGCGCCATCTTGAGAAGATCAGTAAAAAGCTAAAATGTCACCCCCGCGACATGGCATTCTTCTATGATGATAATGCTGAGTTGGGCCATGCCTTCCTTGCTAAAAACAAAGAGCATATCGAGGCGCTAGCAGAGCGCTATCCTAATGACGTATTACGGTTTTACAAGCTGGACAAAGATGGACTAATCACACACTGGAAAACGGTAAACGACAAGAATAAAATCGTTCACTAATACAAAGTGTTATGCCCCTTTCGGGAAAGATAGGGGCATGTTTCAAGCATGAAGAACTTAACGCAGTACCGAGTTTAAATCACCATACACTACAGTATCGGGTAAATTCTGTTTAAATAATGCCCAAGAAGCACCAGTTGCACAATTCTGTTTTTTCATTATAATATTTGAAATCATTAAAATTCTTGAGTTATAGATGAATACAATTGTTCTGATGCAGTCAATCGACCGGCGTACTCTAACGCAGTGTGCGCAGCGCCTGCCTATGTACCACTGGTCCATCTGTCCTGCCAAAGAATCAAAGCCCAGTGCGCCGCTATGGGAGCTGTATTTGATGACAAATGATGTGGAAACGACCGCATCCGTGCTGAGAGAAAGTCTTTTAGCCAATCCTGTGGAATCAGGGCGGCTGGCGGCCCCTTGGTTTAAGTTTGATGTAGGCTGCGAGCAGTCCGAAGCAGTGGGCTATCTGGACAAATTATTCCCTGCTTTTTCCGCTTCCAGAGGTGCAGCATGAGACTGAGGCTTATGACGCTGCTTACAGCGCTCTGTCTGTTGAGTGGCTGCATGCCCACCTTCACAGCTAAGCCTTCGGCAAGTAATGAGCCCCCCTCTTCTCCGGAAGAGGTCGTGCCCGAAGCGTGGCGTATTGAATGGGTGCAAGCAGAAATAATCTCTGCCTATTGTTGGGCATGGAGTGCCGATGCGATTAATGCTGAATTAGATGGCATGGAGGCCTATAAAGCCTGCATGGATGATGCGGCAAAACTTGCCAGAGGTGAAACGGAGCCGGGGCACAAATGAAAGACATACAATGGAATACTGTAAACACCCATAAAACCCCTGCTTTCACCATGCAGGAATTCTTGACGGAGAAATTGCCTCATAATTGGGCTGTCGTTGCCTATGAAGGCGAGTATGCTGAAGTACTTACTGATGAGGGTGATACAGTTATTGCTCATGCCGAAAGAACCAGCAATCCATTAAGGCACAGAGTTTCACTGAAGCGGCTAACGGCAACTGACGACCTTTCTCTACCCTTTTAATTAATCGTTTAATTATTATCCAAAAGGCAAATTATGCTGACTGACATAATGGATATTTTCGCGCAGACCCTTCAAGAGCCTGTCTATTTGGTACTCTATGGCATGATAGCCTTCCTTTTGGCACTTGTGATTTTCGAAAGGTGGTTAGCTAAAAAGGGAGCAAAACAAAACATCAAGTCTCTTATGCGAAGCCAGAATCCTGATGGCCCCAGTGAGGCCAGAGATTACCTACTTCCAGAACCGATAATTAAACCCCTGATGCAGGGATTTGCTCATCAGGACTTTAGCCTGACCCATTACCACCGAAAGCCCTTTAAGGTGAAGAACGAGTCTTTTATCCGCATGATCGCGTCTGGATTTACATTATGCTTGCTTTCCCCTGCAACAATTATGGTGTTCAGCATAATGACAGCAGGTCTTGGGATTGCTATATCTGCGGGTGCTTTTAAGCCCGCTCTTCTTATTAGTTTTTATATATTCGATATATTATATGATAAGTCCCCTGCCACTCTTAGTCTGATTACAATCATTGCATTTATGGGCCTCTGTGGCATGGTGAGTGGCATAAAAAACCTAGCCATGAGCGCTCAATGCAAACAGGGTAAGCCGCACGGCGTTCGAAAAAATGAAATAAATAAACACTTTAATATTCGTGAACCAGAGTATAAAGCGACGGTCTCTGGCTTGTGTAAAGAGCTCTCAGTGTCAGAAAGGGTCTTAAGCCAACTAAAACAAAGTCTTTATTACACCATATCGCCTTCATATAGATCTGCAATTCGGAGGTTGGAGTACTATCAGTCGAAAGGAACTGGAATAAAGTCATGGTTTGCTGATTGGAAAAATTCAGCAGGGAAAACCTCCGCTATGTTAATCGCTATGGGGATTATGAGTGCGGGGATGTATGCAAACTTTGGCCTATTCATACATGTCAACCATATTATAACCGGCTACCATCAATACACGCCGACGAAACTCAATTTAACTGAGGAATTAGCGGCCGCCTTAACCCAGCCACATTTCATAAACACTAATAACTTTATTGCTGGGAATAAGTTGATCAATGAGATTGATGACACATTCATCGCCCACCCACATAATCATGCGGAGCTGATACAATACGAATACCATGACGCTAGTTGGGGCGGTCAAGCTGATTATGACCGGGACCAGCATGATCAGCCAAATGCACGATTGAACGTTCGCGTAGGTGGCAAATTTAAGTCTTTTGAAAAGCTTGAGCGCACTGTAGGTCATGAACGACTGGTATTATTTGTTGCACAGCATGAATTTGCCCATGTAAGTGAGCTGGGCATGAAACACTCAGTCAATTTTCGATACGGCCCCGCGAATGCAATCACCAAAGAAGATTCATTTTTAAAGCCATTAAATTTCTATAAAGAGGCTGATGAAGATTCTACACTACTCTGGCCTTATCCTTTGGGAGAGTCATTTGCTGACCTCTATGGTTTAACTGCAGTGCTGAATGAATACCAGATCAGTAAAGAAGACCTATTGAATAACTACTTTAGGCCACTCAAGGATGCGCGAAATGAAAACTGGTATGCCAGTACAACTCACCAAACCGGGCCTTTTTTAGAATGGGTGATGGCATATTTGGAATCCGAATTTGACACCTTTACCTCACAGGCTGTGAGCAAGCAACTACAAGTTACACAGTCTCTGGTCCATTGTTTTTATCTTGATTTAGAGTGTCAGGTAAGTTTCCCACCAAAAGACCAGCACTACTCAACATGGCGAGATCAAGTTAGGAAAGTAAGAAGTGGGTATAACTTGGAAACATTCGATGATCTGGCCACTTATTGGAACCTCCTGAAAAATGGATTAGGCGATCGTATGCTGGATGCGTATGGGCTGCAGGTACCCAAACAACAATAAGGGTATTTGTGCACTAAACCCTTGTGCTTTTAATTATTTTCATTATAATAAGGTTTGTTCATGAAGGACGTGGGCAGGTTGCCCATAATAAATATAGAGGAAGTAAGATGAAAAAGATTTCTACAATTTTGCTGGTTGCTGCGATGACCGCAAGCATCGCGATGCCTGCTCAGGCTTTTTGGGGTTCAGGTCTTTCTGATGTTGAAGAGCGCATCATGAAGGAAGATCCTAGTCGAGTGAACCCGGCTGGTATTGAAGGCTTTGAAGATTTTGTGAGTCTTACCGTGTTTGAAATGCGTGAGATGAGTCAGGAAGAGGTGCAGAACTACAAAGAGCGTGGCGAAAAATATCAAGCGGCGGTTAAGGCGAAAAAGAAGGCTGAACGTGCTGCACGACAGGCTGAGCGTAAGCGTAAGCAGGAAGAAGCAGAGCGCAAATACGCTGCAGATAAAGCGCGTGTTGCCCCGCAGGTTGAAGCCGCAATGGCCCCTTATGATCGTAAGCAGATGACCTATAAAGATGTTGTCGCTAAATACCCTAACCTGACTGAATGGGCAAAAGGTTATAATAAGTTGGCGGGTCTTCATAGTAATGTAGGTCTGAATATGTGGACTTATCCGCGCAAACAGTATGAAGAATCTGCTATCGCAGGTATTCAGGTGAATATGGATTCCGCTTTAAAGCAGTACAAGAAACAGGCGGAGACCTATGATGCCAAGCTGGCTCAATTGGAAGAAGTTAATCAGCGCTATGTGGATCACAAGAAAGCGTACCCTGACTTTGAGCCAAGTACCTACCAGCCGCTACAAGTAAACAAGGACATTCTTCGTAATGAGCAGCATGCGCGTGGACTGAGTGGTCACTGGGTGCACATGTATAAGAAGAAGCTGGTTAAAGCCTATTTGGATTCTGTGCGCTTTGGCAATAGCGATATGAATGACCGCGCTAAAGCCATCGTGGACAACTACGATCAGTACAAGGCTTTCATGATGGGCTACCTGCCTCGCCATGCTAATGCAATCTGGCCGGAAGAGTATCCAAAGTACGCGAAGGGTGTGAAGCCTACGGTCCTCCCTGTTCCGCCTCGTTTCAACCGCATGCGTGGTACCACTACATCACAGCCGGAAGCAGAAATGCTGGCAGCGGTTGAGCAGATGAAGAACGCCATTAAAACCGGTGCTGAAGCTATCGAAAACCCTAAGCCTGAACCTGCGCCAGCCCCTGAAGAGACTGCGACTAAAGAAGATGCAGCTGAAAAGCCAGCTGAATCAGCTAAACCTGAGGAGCGGGTATCGGTAACACCTGAAGACAACAAGAAGCTGGATCAGTTTGAGAAGGATGTGGTTGCAGCAGGCATGACCGCAGAGAAGGCTAAGGTGCTGCGTGAGAATCTGGCTTCGCAGAAAACGGAAGACCGTGATGCGCAGATCGCTGCCAAACTGGGTGAGGTTAAGATGCTAATGGGCTTTGCTAAAAAAGCACCAGCCGCAGCTGAAACACCTAAGGCGCAAGAAGAAGTTACTCAGGCAGCAGGCACACCTGAACCAACGCCTAACAATGAGCCATCAACTCAGAAAGTTGCTGAAATAACTTCTACAGCCTCTGCACCAGCAGAAGCACCAAAAGCAGATAACCGTGCGACCTTTGATGCCCTGCTTGCTGAAGGCCAACAGCGTGTGAAGAAGTATCGCCTCAAGTCACCGAAAGGTCAGAGTGCCTACGATACTTACAACGCTATGACCCAGTACCCAGAGTACAAAGAAGAAGCAGAAGCATTCCGCTGTTCCATTGCTGACCGCTATGCACAGCTGGGCGTATCTAAAGCGAATGGTGACTTTACGCCAACCAACATGAAGAAAGCGGTTAACTTCTTCAATAAGGCGAAAGCGATCTGTGTAACGCCTTACATGGAACAGGCATCAGCCACCATCAATAAGCAGGTGCAGGCATGCAACAACTCGGATGCATGTCAGGATGGAAATGTAACCGCCAAGAAAGAGAAACCTAAAAAGAAAGATGAGGAAGATGGTTTCGATGTCTTCGGCGTGAAGATCCGCTGGTAAGCCGACCTACCCTATCTAAGACAATGCCCAGATTTGCTGGGCATTTTTTTACTTACATCTTTACAAATACATTATTATCATTATAGTAATCAAGCATACCTAATGACATTAGCTTAAATGGAGAGTTGCTGATGAAAAAGACACGTTCAATCCTACTGGCATGCGCACTATCACTGACGGTCGCAATGCCTGCTCAGGCCTTTTTTGGGAACAAGCTTTCGGATGTTGAAGAGCAGGTAATCAAAAACCAGCCCCATCGTGTGAATACCGCAAAGATCGAGGGCTTCGAAGACTTCGCTGAGCTGACCATCTTTGAAGTTGAGCGGATGTCCCCGGAAGAGAAAGCTAACTACATTGAGCGTGGTGAGAAATACAAAGCAGCGGTTAAGGCCAAAAAGAAAGCAGAACGTGAACGCAAGCGTGCGGAACGTGAAGCCGCTCGGAAGGCAGAAGAAGAACGCCGAGCAGCCATGAAAGGTGATCTGGAGAAACTTCTTGCTGAAAAATGGGAGGATTTGCCATTGTATCCGTCCATTAAAGAAGCACAGAAGCGATGGCCACATGCTAACCTACGAAACTACCGTATGGTTCTCAGAGGTCAGGCCACTAATCAAATGATGGCTAACAGTGATTTTGAAAGGCTGCAGCAAGCGTTTTATGACGGCAAGAATGACCGTGTCGAACAGATCCTTAAGGATCAGCGTAATCGTGTAAAGCAGATGAAGGACACGATGGCTGGCTACGAAAAAGAAAGTGATGACCGTCTAGCCCGTCGCGAACAGTTTAAGGATTTTAATCCTGAACATTACAACACGCCCGTGCTGCGACTGAACCGTGCTGAGCGCAAACATGAAATGACATTGAAGTTTTATGCCTCTTCACACTACAAAATGGCCCAAAAATGGCCTAATACACTAAAGCATGGCACCGCTAAGGATGTTGAGATTGCAATCAATACCTTCAAACACAACCGTGCAGAGTACAAAAAATTCGTAACAGAACACCTGCCGCGTCATGCCCCACTTTTGTGGCCGAATGAATATAAGCAATCAGCACCCGCAGAAACAGCACAGGCAGCCCCTCAAAAGGCACCTGAGACACCTAAAGCCGCAGCGCCTGCAAAGCCTAAGCTAACGGAAGCTGAGCAGATACACAAGTTTGAGACCAAACTTGTGTCATATGGCGTACCCGCTGACAATGCTAAAGCCATGGCGCAGAATACAGTTAATTCAGCAAAAGCGAATGGCAATCCTACCGAGCAGGCACTTGAGGCGAAGCTGAAAGAAATCCGCATGATCATGGGCGTTAAAGAAGAGGTTGTTAAGGCAACACCAGCGGCGAAACCAGCACCAAAACAACCGACAGGCCGCGCTGGATTTGAAGCCTTACTAGTAGAGGGTCGTGAGAACATTAAGAACAACCGCTTGATGTCACCGAAAGGCAACAATGCCTACGAGGTGTATGAGCAGATGTCTGCACGTTTCCCGCAATACAGTAAGGAAACAACCAACTTTAAATGTGAGATTGCCAACCAGTATGGTCAGTTGGGTATCAATAAAGCGAATGGGGCATTTACCGCTGATAACATGAGAAAAGCTGAGCAATTCCACACCAAAGGGATGAAGCTCTGCGGAACACCCTTCATGAATCAGGCCGCGAACGAGATCAATGCAAAGATCAATGCATGTCGCCGTAACCGAAACTGCATGAATAACGTCGTCGCGAAGGCTCCCGAGAAGAAAGAAGGTCCGAGCCTGTTCGGTATTCCGATCAAGATCACCGTAAATTAATGCGGAAGAATATTCACAAGCCGGGCATGTCCCGGCTTTTTTGTGCCTGAAAATTTAACAGCGTTAAAAACCGTTATACTATAAACCACATAGCAACAATAAAAATAAGGAACCCGTTATGACTGAAAGAGCTGTATTTTCTGCATTTATCGCCAGCCTGTGTGGTGTATTCCTCGTAATGACCCCGGTAATTGCGGGTGGCATGCTGGTTGCTGTGCCCTTCGCCATCCTTGGAGCTACAGCATTTGCGATTAAGCAACGTGCTGACCAGAAGAAACAAATCATCCAAAATGCATACAAATTCTCAAACAAGCACCCACTTGGCTTTAAGTGTGCGAGTGAAGGCCATAAGTTTGAGAAAGAAGCGTATGAAAATGCGCGTGTACCTAAGCTGTAAGGCAGTAACCCATTGTCCATTATTGACTTTTCCCCCTTTATCACTATATATAATGCCATAAATTTTTGCTAAAGACTGGAGTCAATAGTGGGCAGCGTTGCTAACAACCTCGTTAAAACTAATCAATCAATCCTTAGCCTTCATGAGTGCAATAAGGCTTTGAAGGATGTCTACCTCTCTACCTTTTCCCTGCTCGCGGCTTTTGAAACAGGTAAGATGACAATGGGTTGTTTAAGTGCGGCTCTTGGCCCCTCTACCGAATCGCTACGCAAGCCAGTCCTGCGAGCCGAAGACCAAGGGTTGCTGAAGATAGATGGGTACGTGACGGTTATCGAAGGCAAAAAGCCTCAGACGGCCCGTGGCATGACATTAGAGGGGCGCACCTTCCTTAATACGCTTCGCGGCGCCTTAGGCACCAGTGGTCAGAAAAAGAAGTCCTCAGAAGAACTGGGAAGCCTGTATCAAGAAATGAAAGAGCTGGGTAAAATCAAAATCCCTACCCTAATTGCATTAACAGCCATTGATAACGGCCTTACACGAACCACCGAGATTTATACTTTTCTCGATCTGGAACGTAAGGCTTGCAATGTGCAGATCGATCAGTTGATTAAGCGTGGTTATATTGAGGTTGTTGAGCGTAAGCTGATCGATGGTCGCAAGACTCGGATTCTAGGTATTGCAGATAAAGGACGTAGCGTCCTAACCACGCTCGCTAAAGTATGAGTATGGAGGGGTTATGCCCCTCCTCTCCCAGCTCAGGTTTGGGCCGCGACTTCTTCACGCTCCTTGTTAAGCTCAGCTGATTTAGCAAGCCATTCTTCATGATTGAGCTCAATCGTCTCAATCGCTGTGAAATCCAATCCAGTAGCTTCAATGTGAGTCCGTAACCGGTGTGATTGTGCCCCCTTCGCAGGGATCAATACGATACACCCTTCCATCTCGACAGGGCGGTACGGTAAACGTTTTTTTGCCGAGCCTTTTAACGGGCCGTGTTGAGTAGGGTCAGCTACTCGCTTAGCGACTTTAACATGAAGGTGATCTCGAAGTTTGATGATATCGCCACTATGGAAAGTATTAAGCGTCTTCTGATAAGCATTGATGTTGCCAAGCGCTTTAGTAATTAAGTCCGCCCGATCAAATTCCCCTTCGTAAAACTCACCCTTAGATTGGGCCAGCGGCTTATCTTGCTTGCGGTGAAATAGGTATGCATCAAGCAGGTCAACATACGCCTCAAGAGCCTCAACCGAATAGTTTTCCTGAACACTATTGGCACAAGACAGATTATTAATTATTTCACGAGTATAGACACGCAACATAGAACATCTCCGAAGCATTATTTCCTTCATTTAAGCACACGGAACTCCACTTATCAAACCATAAATAATATAGTTTATCCGTTTGAAATCAATTGGTTAACGCTTTTCCCTCCGGTTAACAAAAAAACGTAAAACTAACAAAAAAACGTTAACCAAAACAAAAAACACCAACCCAATGAATGTATTGGTAACACTATTATTTTGCAGTCGGTTTGCGTTATAGTCGGGTCAAGTATTAGTTAGTGGTGAAAACGATGGCCGTATTGGAGTATCAAGAAGGCGAGCATCCCGGCGGATTTATCGGTTTTCGTGTAGCGAGAACGATTGGTGACGACAATGACTACCGGCAGATGTATTTTGGCTTACGAGAGTACAGCTACGACACAGCAAAACAACTGGCGCACGAGATCGACAAGGAGTGGCTAGAGCAGGCAAGAACCGTGGTGCAGGGAAAACGACTGGAAGGCCTAATAAACCCAACAGAGAATGGCATAGCAACCGGCCTAAGGGCTTATATCGCAGCGGAAGGAAAAAAACAAAAATCAGGTAAGGAGTGGTATTACACCCCCGTATTCATCGCTCGTATAGGAAAACATAAAGAGCGCTTGTATCGTATTCCCAAACTCAGCTATGAAGAAGCATTCCGGCAGGCAGTAATGACCGTTGCCGAGTACTATGGCTACACAAATAGCGAGATCGCCTCCCTCATGGCCAAAATGCCACCCAAGAGTTTCTTTACTGATGAGCTGCATCATAGGCTTCGACTCCGAGGGCATCATATCCCTGTCGATCACATAGCAGATAAACTGGAAGTTCAGGAAAACCAATAACTATCAGGCATAAAAAAGCCCATGCATACGCATGGGCTGCTTGATCAATTCTTTCGTTATTCTTTTTCGCCTTCAGCAGCCTTTTTCTCAAGTTGAATGCGCTCGTAAATCTCTTCACGATGAACCGACACATCTTTCGGTGCATTCACTCCAATTCTGACCTGATTCCCCTTAACGCCTAATACGGTTACTGTCACTTCATCTCCAACCATCAGCGTTTCACCTACTCGGCGAGTTAGAATAAGCATATATGTATCCTCTACTTTTTTATCCATTTATTATTTCTAACATGGCTTGGTGCTCCCCGAGCCTTGCTTAAATAAAGATTATCGTTATAATATCTACAAGTCAAGCAATTATTGAATGGGAATTCACCTTGAGTAAAATTAATCAGAAACTATACCAGCGCCAATATCCTGTCTTTCTGCATGATGCGAAAGGCAATACGCATGCATTTCAAACGGGCTATGCTGGGCCAGAACATATCTTTTACCGCACAGGCTTTATGGGTGAGCTTGAGGGGCCTGTAGTGCGCGCGCAGATAGCATCCGTCTCTATAGATGGAAAGGTGTGGGAAGGGTTGAATAAAGGCAGGCAATTAGAGGACTTTATATTCAGCTGTTTTTCAGCCAAAGGGAATGTAAAACGAGCAATAGCTGCAGTCGAAGCTATCTATGGGCCAGTCTCGCCCCCTAATCCCAATGGTATGTTTGCTGAGGTATTTTTTGTAAGCAAGAACTGCAAGACTCAGAAATTACTTGCAGGCTTTAACGCCAAAGGTGAGGAATTCAAATATAATGTAAGTGCACCAATTGAAGATCCCCTCAGCCATGTGCTAATTAATGAGCAACACATCGGTGTTTTTGAATGGCACTTGATCGAATTTTCAATAGGCGGGTTGCATCGATATCTTGCTTGTGTCACTTTTGGCTCGATGGACCATGGTGACTACATAACGACGATTACGCCATAAAGCACTGAGTGCAGCTTGCTTTGTTAATTATTATCATTATAATGTAAATAATTAAAAACAAGACTGGGAAATAGAGATGGAAGAAGCAGGCTTTGTTTGGGATGTGACAAGCTTTGGTATTGGCGTTATGACGGCGACTCTACTCCTCGGCTGGCTCATCATGAAGCAACAGGCCGCAGCGATGAGGCACACCGGTGAGGTAATGCGGCTTCAAATTGATATAGCAAATTTGCGCCTCGCCTACTCTTTGCTTCAAGAAGTGAATAAATCAGGCAAAACCAAAACCGCCTCCATCTCTAAGCAGTTCGATGAGGAAGATCTCCAGACGTTGGTGCGACTTTGCCATCCTGATAAGCATTGCGGAAAAAAATCTGCAGTTGAGATGACACAAAAGCTCAATGGATTGCTCGGAAAATAGGCTTCTTATGTTTAAAAGTCAGAAACTTAAAGACACCGAAGCGGCTTTGGACTTCATGAGACGAAGATATCTGGATTTGCGGTCGGATTGGGATGACTTAATTGAACGAATTAACCATAAGGGCGGCGAAGATTTTCTCCTTCATGGCCTGATGCCGGATCAGCAGGAAGTTCCATTTACACCCGAAGAACTAAACAAGCTCATTCAGCTTTGTCATCCAGATAAGCATGATGGCAAGCAGTCCGCAGTAGAGATGACTCAGAAGCTTCTCTCCCTGCGGAGTTAATGCAAATTCGATTAGCGATGCCCCTGCCTGAGCAGAAACGCAGCCTGCCGATCAGCTTAGAGTCGCCAACCCTCATGCGTAAGGCTTCAATTCATACATATTATAACGCAAATATATTGACTTTTAAATCAACCCCAATATACTGGTACGACCAGCTGGTTCGCATGCATGACATGACGGGTTGGTTGAGGCTCTCACTTTAGAGCGCAGTCACCGCCCATTTGGGTATTGCAGAATAAAGTATATCGAACAAATACATGGTTTTTGATTCCAAACAATAGCCATGATGCAAGGGTGACCCATCAACTCGGCGACTGTCTGGAATAATTACTATGGAAAATCCGTTTTCAGCTTTACCTATGTCACCAAAAAAACTGGTGGAACGTACCCGCACTGCCCTAGAAGAATTTCAAGGCTCACCTCTCAAGAAAGGCCCCAAGTCTGACCAAAAGATATTGAAGGTCTTGGCTGTCATTTATGGCTATAGAAATACGAATGAAGTCTCTGCTGCATTGAAAAAGGCCGCACAAAAACCTTTTGAGCAAGCAATCAAGAGTGCCATGAGAGTAGATCCTGATGAGCTAATTGGCAACCCTAATTCTACTTATGAATCAGAGCCCATTTTAGCTAATACGAGAGTAAAAGACTCCGAAGAACAACACGGACTTCCAGATGGCCTAATTGATCGCTTCAGGGAAACGGCAGGATGCTTGAGGGAAGATAGAGACGCCTCTGGTTGCTCTAATTATGCAGACACCTCTAATGCTAAAGTGATGGATCACGGCGATGGGATTTCATCCTATGGTCCAGTCATTTATCCAACGCCACTTTCCGCAGCCTCACCAGAGGAACTCGATGAGATTATTAGCCAACTAAGATCCCGCAACCCCGATGAAGAGCGTGAGCAATTCAAAAAGATATTAGAGAGACTTGATGGACGCTATCCTGATGACCCCGTTTTACAGGACCTAATGAAACATCCCAATCCAACGAGAGAATTAATGGATGGGCTGATGAAATTACATTATGAATCCGGGCCCCACCGAATGAGTCAATTACTGGACGGCTACGAAGGTTCACTCACTAATATTCACGAAGTCGTAAAGCAAAGTGAAGAAGCAAATGAACAATTCGAACAAAAATTTCATAACACGCTTAATGACTTAAATAGCACGCTTGTAAAAACCTGCCCTAAAACTGCGCTAGCCAAGAGCTATAAAGATGCACTCTGCGTAACCAACAAAATCTTATATAACTGGCCGGTAAAGGAAGGTGAGTTAGCAAACGTAGCTGAGCAACTGACTCATAGCATGCAGCCTTTCAGCGGAGAAGCCCCGCAATACTGGGCAGATGCTATTGCGGCAATTAAGAATAAGGTAAAAGGTAAATGCCCTGAAGAGCTGAGAGGTGATATTATTAAGGCTCTAGATCTAATTAATACAAATTTTAATACAGATCTTTTTAAGGCCACTATAATCGCACATATCCACACCCATGATGGGCAGGAAAAAACCTTGGATATTGCCGATGTCTTTATGGCTACGAAGAGAAACTCTCTTGCGCATTTCAAAGCCCTGATCCATGAAATGACTGTAACCACCAATCCACTTGAAGTCGCGCTATTGGGGAAACGAGGTCGACAAGCGGTCTTCCATAAATACAATTTAAATTCAGTTTTTAGAAAAGAAAACACCTCGATTGCAATGAATGATCTTTGGGAATATTTCCCGTACGCCACTTGCAAGGTTAGACTTGAAGATCTCGTGAATTGGCTCTCTATTCACAATCCTAGCGCACTGAAACACCTTGCTAATAAGGTTAAATGATACCCCAATCCAAGAATAAGCAACCTTTGAGTTGCTTTTTTGTATTTCATCATTATCATTACTCTTACTAGCTGGCACACATGCTTAGTACATGTCAGGGTCGGTTAGGGCTTTTACCCGAAGCGCGGCCACCACCTCACTAGAGGATCGTAAGAAGGGTTGCTAGGCCATATCCCGATAAACATTGATGCTCTTACAGCACACTTTATGTTTACCGGTACCCGATATAACGGTGGCAGTATCAAAATTGACCGGTAACGACATGGAGAAGTGTTATGAACGGCAACAATGTATTTGTAATCAACTTTGGCTTTGAAACACTTAAAACGCGTGCTAAATCAGCGTTGGAGGCATTTCATGGCGCACCAATCAAGAAGCAGCATAAAGTTTTAAATTTCCTTAGTGATTTTCTGGGTTATCAAGACGTCAATACCATGTCCGCCCTCGCACATCAGCCGCTTGAAATTAAAGCTACCATCCCCCTGCATACTGTAACGGTAATTGAAACGGACGGTGTTAATGATGAAATCATTAACACTTACACCCGTAAAGCCGCATCCGAAGAGTCCGCTGACGCATTAATGCTTGAGGTTTTTGAATCTGAAATGGGTGATCATGATGGAATTATCGAAGACTTCCTTAGTTTTGCTGAGCTTGAAGAGCTGGATCGATCCGAAATTCAAGAAGCTGTCGACAACTGGGATCGGACCGCAATTGTTGAATGGGCAAGCTCTTATGTTGGAGCTGAGACTATATTAGGCATGCTTAGGGAAATTACCTATGGCCGTGTGAGTGCATCATTGGAAAGTGAATTCTTAGAGGTTGAATTGCCATTAAGCTCTGTCGAAATTGTGCAGCAACAAGAACAGAATCCCGATGTATTGCCTGCTGCAGAGCAATCTGCCTCCAAACTCACTTACAACGAGTCTATCAAGTCTATTGCCGACCTGTACCTTGATGCAGCCGTGTATGGAGCGCGTTGGGAGGCCAATGGCAAGGTTGATATGTCAGAGGCCGAGAATCTTATGACTGCCTCATTCAACACGGAAATCCCATCTTCAAAATACTGTCCTCATATTGAGGCAGATCAGGATTATGCCCGGGCAAATAAAGAGTGGGATAGTCGCGTTGTAAGGCTCTTTGCTAAGAATGTCATGCGCGACCTAACCGCATCTTTCCCCAATGAGATTAGAAGTTTACTGACCTCACTTCCAGTCAGAGCAACATTACGAAGTGGCGGCATTTCCCGATGGGGAGAAGAGCTTTCAGTAAAGGGCTCTCGAAACCCAACTGAAGTTAACTTGAGTGATTTCTTCAACCAAGCTCTGCTTGATGGAGCAGGGTCTGACAGTGAACTAATAGCGGTTATTGAGCAAATGGAAGGATTTGCTTTAAAAGGAGCTGAGCAAACAGAAGATATTCTTGACTGGCTGGATGTTGGATGCCCTACCCTCATGGAAGGTTTTTATAGCAAAGAAGGCGGCCGTCCAGCAACTGTTGCCTCCGGCATCTCCGCCCTATTCAACGAAGAGGATCTCGTTACTTGGATCGCCGTCAATGCCCCTGAAGCCTTTACAGAGCTAAAGTGGTAAAAGTAATGGGGAGTGCTAAAACCGCACTCCCCGCATTGATACTATTGAGGCAGTTACTTTTTTATTATTTTTAGTTATAGTAAATAACTCAATAAATTTACAGGAAAGATAGATGAGCACGAAGGCTATACGTCTCGATCCTAGTTGCTATTCCGTTTCAGATGGGTGCAGTTTACAAAAAGAACTGAATGGCACATGCCCTGAAGGTGAACCGATTAGAGGCGAATGGGTCTTGAGGGATGAAGAAGGGTCATATGTTGATCACGGTCGGTTTTTGAGCGATGTCGCAACCCGTAACGGCATTACGATTCTTTAGTGTTGCATAAATATTAATTTTCAATATAATATTTCCATATTCAAATATTGATGGAAATAACATGCCTGAAAGCTGGATTGATCAAGTGATCGATGCTGCAAAAGCATCCAACCAAAAACGTGTAACATTATGCAAGAATCCACCACGATGCCCAGAATGTGACACACCACAAGTTCAACTCGTTGAGTGGATTAACCCTGTTGAATGGAAGTGTCGGCACTGCAAACATAAATGGTCATCGCCGGAGGAACTATGATCTACATAGCGGCAATAATTTTCACAATTTTGGCTATATTTATAGGCTTTTGGGCTAAAGGTAATAATACTGAATATTTTGAGCCCAAAAAACGAATTGCCTCCCTTATTATCTTCACCCCATTCTCTATTTTTATGGGTGCTACTGCCGCCACTATCTTGGAGCTTCATGTTCTCTGGGGATTTATTCCGGGATTACTTGCATTTATCTCTGCTGAATATATAGAGCGATGGATGCTTTATGAGCTTAAAAATGCCAAAGGGCCTGCAAGTGTATTTCTTGATCACATGGCTCAGTTAGATGGCGATGCTGTTGCAAACGATTTTAGAGCTAAAGTACGGACCTGCAAGCCCAAAGAAGCAGAAGGCTTGATGCATCTCTACAACTTGATCCGGAAACGTCACAATCTTCCTGAAATAGACAATGGGGTGGATTACCTTCCATACACCTATAAAGACATGGTTGCAAAGCTAAAGGCCATGGATATCCACTTTGACAACCTGAAGGACTACGATGGAATTATCTGATCTCGGCAATAAACAACTCATTCTTTTAAAAGAAGGCCATCAAGCAAAAATCGATGACCCTGAGAATAACGGTCGTACTACAGCAGGTGGCTCTATGGATCTCGATTACTGGATGGATACTGTAGAAGAAATTGAAGCGGAACTGCAGCGCCGCAATAAGGAATCATAAGCACATGGCGACATACCTTGGAATGACTGTTGAGCAAATGCTCTACAACTTAAGAAAGAACTGCCAAGAAGTCAGACTAACTGCAGGCAAGAATGAGCTTTGTTGGACGCTATACACCCTCTCTGACGAAAAGGGTGAATTTAAAAAGGAAGGGTCACTATTTGATGTAGTTCGCAGTGCAGCAAAGCCTTTCATTGGAGAGTGGAAGGCTGAAAACGGAGAACTGAAAAAAGCCCTTGAACCGGTGCTCATTCAGGACTTCGGGCCAATTGCAGGGCCAGACTCTACACCCCCAAACAAAGCCAGTGTAATCGTGCTGGGAAGTGACTATGAAGACGCTAAGAGTAGCGCCTATCTACCATTGCGCCATGATAAAGAACTGGGTTGGATTAAGTGTCCTAAGACTGCACTTCTCTATGGATCAACATCACCAAAAGTCGACGCAAGCGGTATCGATCCACAAGCATGGATCTACGTAGGAAATATTGATCAACTTAATCTCAACTTCACAAAACCTGATGAGGGCTACCCTTGTGAACTTCATCCCGTCATCACCACAGTTCAAGGGCCGGAAGGTGCCTTTGTAACGATCTTGACTATGGAAAATGGCCAGTGGGTCACGGACTCCTCCGTAGCTCTGCATTATGATGCAGAACCACTGAAACCCATCCCTGAAAGCCATGAAGTGCTTAAATGGGCTGAATTTGATGACAACCTATTACGCAAAGGCATCTGAGATGAAACTAAAAACCCTATCACAGGAATTAAGAGCCTCTGTATTCCTATTGGCCTCTACCCTTCTAGATAAGCATGCGAAACATGTTGGCTCAAAAATATGCCAAGACTGGTCAGGGCCGGAAGACCTGAAACCAAGTCGCGTACTTACGGACGAACAGAGAGATGTACTTAGTTATAATATCGAGATCCGAAATAGCGAACTCCGAGATTACGAGAAAGGTTTTGATGGACTAGATGACGAAATGGTCGCTGGCTTCGCACTGGCCTCGGCACTCACTGACCTTGGTGATGAGATTGTAAATATGCCGAAGGTTGAGTGTCCCGTATGCGAAAAGAAACAGGCTTTTGTATGGATTCAGAAAGACCCTCATGAGGATAAAACAATTATCGTAAGGGATTGTCCAGATTGCGGGGCTTTCGCTCAGGATGCATAGGAGAGCTTTATAGATGGCAACAGAATTAGCACGCAAAAATAATAGCTGCATTCACGTATACACCGGGAAAGAGAATAACCCACTATTTAAGACTGTTATGCCCGATGGACAGTTCTTCGAATTTTCCGTCGCAGGCTTTGAAAAGAGTGATCGCTACGAATGGCTGGTTGGCGTATTGGATGGACTTGTGAACAAGGTCGCCGATAACACTGAGAAGCGGGTTCGGGATGAGATCGGTGGGACGTTTACTACATTGATGAAACAAATGAACCTTTGACATAAATCCAACCCAACAAATAAGGCACCTAACATTCTATTGGGTGCCTTATCCTATAAGCTTTTCTGCGCCCTATACGCTTCAAGCTTAAGTGCAAAGTCATCTTCTTTTGACTGCGCTTTATTCTGACGTTTAGATACCCAGTACATTGCCAGCAGCGTAAAGTTCAGCATTAATGCACTCCACACAAACCACACATAAATCCAAACCTGCATACCAATGCCAGTAATTTGCTCAAGTGAATAATGATCCCCTTGTGTATCATAACTAAATAACCAACTGGCGTTAGCAAAGGCATCGATCATCATGTAAGTACCGATAAACTTCATAAATACATGTCCAATGGCTGGCCAGTAGAGTGCGACAGCAATAACCACCGACATGCAGAGCAGGATAATTTCAGTATCCATATCATGGAACTTAACCAAGCCTACCAAGAGCATGGAGATAATCAGCAGAACAGAGCACCAGTAAAGTTTAGAATGATGACCACGGCTGACACTCAAGCCGAGTAAGAAGAAAATGGAGCCAAATATAGGCGTCGCTGCGTAACCGGCAAAGGCAACATAACCTCGAAGATGCTCAGGTGTTCTATGCCAACAAACACCATCTCCAGCATAATTTACCTCGATAGATACAATCTCCCCACCAAGGAAAACAGACATAAGGCCATGCCCTAGCTCATGGAAGTAGGTAGAAAAGTAAGAGAGTGGGAACGATGGGAGGTAGTGCTTCGCAGCAAAGGCTGCTACCAACATAATAACCATCCAAGAAATGGGACTCAGGCCATTTTTGGAGACAAACATACCACCTACTCTAACGGTAGACGGCTTACTCATTTGTGATGATCCCGCACAGGCACATAACCTGCTTTTGCTGCCGCAATCTCTTCAGGCGAAATCTTAAGTTTAACAGGGACTGAAAAAGCACCGAGGTATGCTATGAGTACAAATGTGATAACGAATAAGAATACGTATTCCATAAAAAAGCCGAATTATTTTTTAACATATTATCAATAATTCGACTCAATTAGGCAATACCCCTTCCCATCACATACTGCGTGAGGGGTCTTCCACTTCTTTACGCTTAGCAACAGGCGGCTCATAAACATGTGAAGTCCATGCGCAGCTGCGCTCACGCAAATTGTCACCGTATACTTTTGAGAGATTGGTGAAATAAGCATCCGTTGTCTTCCCTAATGAGTTTTCGGCTAATGTATGCTCACGAGTTCCCTCTTCAAGGTCAGGGTGAATCCCAATACATACAGCAAAATACCCTTCCCACTCCACGACAGAAATTTCAAAAAGGCGGCTTTCCCCAATTACAACGCCATCACCATCACTATTGGAACGTGCATTGCCCTGAGAAGTATCGCATTTATCATAGCTACTCAGCATCATACCTTTCAGGTCGCCAAGCAGGTCTTCATACGCCCAGTTACGCGCGTCATGATCACCTTCAAACTCTTCACAAGAGTACTTGCCTTCATCTGAATCAAAATCACCGTACACCGCATCATAATCAATATAGACCGCGTTGCCTTCAGAAAGGCTGTAATTACCAACACCCATAATAAACTCCTACTTTGGTATTTAATTATTATAACGAAATCCACCCCAAATAACTACTTATACCGATATTCTTTTCCTTTATAGTAAGCATGGTTGTTTGGCGCTAAACATCAGCGCAGCAGTATACAACAGGAGATCGTGGCGGCGGGTGAAAGGATGAGTAACCCGCCCCGCTCACCACTACCTTCCACCACCCATCCTCTAGTTTAGAAATAAGACAAATACTATTCCTCTTGCAATTCTGATTATTTTTATTATAATATACCTAAAGTGTCCATTTTTAGGTAATAGCATGAAAGCCAGATCATTGCAGAAATATTTACAGTCACAAGGTATGGAAACAGACTTTGTTGTACATGGGGATCTTGATCACTTACATGTAGGTCTGCAGCACTACCCAGATTTAATTACCGTGTATTTAGATAATATGAGTATTCATCTTAGTCCATTCGGCACCACCACACCACACTCTCCATCGGAACGGTATGGAAAGCAGATGCTGCTGATTCAGTCCGAATTGATGAAATTGGTCGTTGAGGGTGACCTTGGAAGTTACCTCGATGGCAGCGATGAGCTACTAGACTCAATTAGTGTGTTTTACGTTTTAGATGGAATTGTTAAGGAAGCTTCCATCGAAGACACCTCTTGGCCTTGTATCTCACATGACGGCTATATGTTAGCAGGGTATCGTCTTTTCGACTCCCGCTTCGGTGCGCTGCAATACGCAGTGGATTGTGAGCAGGATGCGTGTGATCGCTATCAACGCCAGATAAAGATGCATTCAGATGGCTTACGCAAAGCTATGGAACGCGTGCAAGACAGCAATAAGCGCATTAGCCACTATCAGTCTGAGATACTATCACTGCCTGAGGTTACTCAACCTCAGGAAGGCGGAACTCCTGAACAACGGGCGTAGGCCCCATTGACTCACGCTCTGTTTTCATTAAAGTTGACTTAAGCTTATACTGAGGTTGGTATGCCGCACACCTACACACTGACCAAACAAGGAATGCTATACCCATCTTTTTTCAATTCGATGCGCCACGGTGTGCATCAGGGCCTTGCAACTTCTGCTCGTGAAATCCAAGTGCGCGGTGAAACCTTAACATTAACAAAGGATGAGCCAGACCTTCCAGAGGGTGCAGAGGTCGAAGTGTGGGTGTCTCGCTTTTTTCACTGTATAACCTTAGCTGACAAAAAGGCTGAAGATAAAGCTCGAGCTGATCACGCCGCTGAGACTCGTGCACGTGAAAAACAAGCGATTGATGAGGCGAAGGCGCAATACACTGCACCCGCTGAATCCCTTATTCAGCAAAGTCCCGACAAACAAGCTCTAACTAAAATGCTTGAGCACCTGTTTACAGAAAGAAAAGCCAAGCATGAAGTGTATAGTCGGTTCTGGCGATCAGCTGATGCCGACAAAAAGCATCAGAGCAATATTGCCTATGAGCAAATGTGCGTAATAAATGAGGCGATTGTTTGCCTCTCCCGCTACATGAAGGGAATACTTGCAGAAAAAGGCTTGAAGATTGCTACAGCATACCCATACTCACCTAACGAAGGGGCCCGTAGTGGCCACTATTCCCCGGGTGAATATCACGCGGTCATTCTAAACTTATCCGGCTTATTCGTTGGGCGACTGGAACGAAGTGCAGGCGACGCCCTGTGTAAACCCGCCGATAAGTTCAAATGGCTAGAGCACAATGATAAGGCTTATGGTGATGTCACTTGCAGACATTGCCTAAAGAAGATGGCTAACCTAACCAACCAAAAAGGATTTAAGTGAGATGACTACGATCTCAAAAACCGACCTCCTGTTTATCCGCGCCTGCAAATCAGCCAAAGGGATGCAGCGCGTTAAAAGCGTTTACCGACGCTTCTATCTGAAAGGTAATAGTGATCCTATGCCGCATGTAGCGTCCATTTTGACGGGCATTGTAGATGCGCACTGCCCAATGAGTAACACTGACCTAGTACAAGCTCTAAATCCGGCGCAGCGAGAATTCTACGGGCTGGACGCAGAGCCTTTTCATGTTACCGTAGCTCATGCGATGCTCAGCCGCATTGCAAATACCCCTGTCGATAAGTTCCCGAATTACCGGTAACCTGCTCCCAAGGCTTACCTTAGATTCAGGAAGGGATGTGTCGCTGAAGCTAGGAGCTTGACTTATGCTGACCAACATATATTCTGGTAACAAAGAATGTCCAGAGAGATCATTGATGACATTTGGCCAGATAATGGATTACCTTGCTTCGGGCATGAAGTACATCCTAAACCCTGATCGCCGCAAAGCATCGCCCTTTCACTATCCTAACTTTAAAAAAATGTCAGTGTTTGAGGCGAAACGCTACGGCCTTTACCTCAATAATGAACCATTAACAGAGGCGCGGGTCCGTAGATTTTTATGGTTACTGAAAACACGCCCTACGATGCCTTATCAGGACCGCACTGCATTGATCGCTCATGTTTGGAATTTTCAAAAGTGCGGCAGAAACCAAGTGTTGTTTATTGATGGTGACAATCGGATTGTCGATCAAGACCGGCGTGAATCCCCAGCTTTTGCAAATGGTAGAGAGGTGGTTGTAAAAACCCGCCACAATGGCATTGTGAACATAAATTCACTAGACCGCTATAGCCTTTCAGATGATTTCATTTTCCCCGAAGACGCACCTTAATACCCATATGTAAATCATTGTGCATCGCACAATAATTTCATTGATCTGCAATATAAATCCATTATAATATGATCACATAAAAGATTACTTACTTCTAAGAGGCCAACACTATGACATTTCATGATGCTTTTGATGCGTATCGCGTTTTCTCCGCCAACAAATCCACGGAGTACCGACCATGCCCAGAATTTAGTCACCCAATTGATGGTGGCTGGCTACTTGGAAATGATTGCGGTACTTTCGCGAAAGTTACGAAGTCTGGAACGACGATGCTGGTCGAGACATGCTAACCTTTTCGCATGATAATTTAAAAGGCTCGCATTTCTGCGGGCCTTTTTGTTTCCATATGCAATCCACCGGACTTGTGCTTTTTTTAATTTCTCTTATAATTAAAGCCTTATTAAGCAGGTGATTTATGGAATTTGGGAAACGCAGCTGGTTTGGCCAGCCACTTTATCTTAATGGTCAGATTGCTGGCTGGATATGTTCAGTAGGTAATGGCCGATACTCCTATTGTTTGGCAGGACATCGTGTCGATGCGGCTACGTATCCTACCCGACGGAAAGCACAAATGGCACTACTGTCGATATTCGGAGAGTAATGATGACAGATGATACGTTTTATTTTATTATGCATCCCTGCGGGGATAAGACCAAGATACAAGTTTGTGATCTCAGTCACGTCGTATCGTATCAGCGAAGCGACTGGGCGTGCGTCAATGACCGGAATTTCTCTGAGCGTGATGAAGCGATCGCATATGCCCGCGCGCTAGCTGTGAAATATGAGTTCACCTATGTCCCATTTGAGTCACGTTACGACAGTAGCTTGAATGAGCTAAATACGTTTCAGCTTACACCTGAAGAAGAGGCTATGTTGTACTGATGAGCCTCTTTCAATGTGTAGCGTCAGGGTATGCTCTTGTGTTCGGCTTGCGGCCCCACAACGAACCGTGATGGCACCCCAAGTGAGTACGGCTAGTGGCACAATAAATTCCCCCGCACCTTCCTACCTAAGGGAAAATTTGTGACCAATCAGCAAGGCAACCTTGAGCATAAGGAAACCGGCGATGAAGATTTTGAAAAATATGCATTAACTGAGGCTGAAGCAACATCAGCAACATAGAACTAGAAAAAGCACTGAAAGAAAATATGGGCTATCAAGAGTGTGGCAAGATTTGCCGCCATTGTGAGCACTATGGTGGCTCCACAATGGACGAAGGTGATAAGCGCGCCTACAAATGCAACCTAAACCCAGCTATGCCCTTCCGCACCAACGAAGACGCAAGCTGCAATCACTGGCAGGAACAGGGTATCGATCTGGATGACCTGCTGGCCGAAGTCACTCCTGAAAATGTACGTCAGTGTCAGGTTTGAGCCAATAGAGGCCGAAAAGTGCGGCAAGGAGGCCGCAGAATCCCTCAGGAAACGATACGGATCTCCCCTGTTTCTTCAGGCGGGAATTGTGTAGGCATGGTCTTGGGGAGGCTCATGTAAGCGATAAGCTCTTTCAGAGCCGCTTCAGGGCCTTTACAGAGAACGGCGTAATAACCCTGAGCGCGCATCTCTTGAAGCCACTGGATCTGTGAATTCTGAATAGACGCATCGAATGGCGGTGCCGCCTTAAACTCCATCCACAAGCCAAAGTAACCGCCACGTGCGATCGGTAGGTGCAGGTCACTAACACCGGCTCGCGTTCCCTGTTGCTTTAAGCGCCAGCCTTCAAACTTATTCTTTCGGCTACCCCCGTTAGGGATATGGATAAGCAGATGCCCTTCTACTGGGTAAAGACTGCGGAATTGATTAACCACTTCACACTGTTCTTCACCCTCAAGATCTTTAGACTGTTTTTTCATCTCTGTTTGGACTTCTTTGGGTAAGTCTTTTTTCGAGATAAAGCCTAACCTAACTGCATCTTTCGCGGATAATCGCATTAAAAAAGCCCATAACTTAGTATGGACTTAATTATAACTAGAATAATAAATATATCAAATATTTATGGACTATCTACACTCAAGGTAAACACTGATACATCAACTTTATTATTCAAGCTTAACTGGCCTGAATTATTCCTACCCGCGGAATAAATTTCCCCATTCTTCACAGCTCTGACTCCATGATCTGAAGCATGGATAGCATCTGCTGCAAAGCCAGTATCTTGGAATGTTGTATGACTAGTCGTTGTTCCTAGGGCTAACCGGCCGTAGGCGCCCCTTCCCGAAGACCAAATCACACCCTCTTTAATTATATAGGCGGAGTTACGGGAAGACTCAACATCCGTAACCCCTGTCTGGCCATTACTAGTCCAATTGTTTTGCTGAGTACTATTCCCCATACCTAGTTGGCCGTAGGAAGAATAGCCTGTAACAAGCACCTCCCCATTGGACACCGCAAATGAGTTTTGATAGCCAGCAGACACATCGGTTGCATTTCCAATAGAAGAAGCAGTCCAGACGGATCGATCCGTTCTTGATCCATCACCAAGCTGGCCATTACCCCCATCCCCTACGACATATACAGTCCCGTTCTGAATGGCAATACCATGGTTACGCCCAGCGTCAACCTGATCGGCATTAAACCCAGTATCCTGAAAGGTGGAATAAGAACTTGTAGAGCCCAGCCCTAATTTACCAGAAGCCCCTCCTCCAACAGAATAGACCCTCCCTCCACTGATCGCATACCCATGATTGTGATCAACAGAAATGAAATCTGCAGCTTGCCCTGTATTTGTCCACTCTTGACGTGAATCAGAAACAATACCAAGCCCCATCTCGCCATATTCAGCCTTGCCAACTGACCAGATAGTGCCATCATGAATAGCCCATGAAAATTCATCTCCAGCAGCTACAGCAGTTGCCGTAAATCCGGTATCAGTCCAAGCCAATTGGTCGACACCGTTGCTTGAGATCCCTAAACCTAACTGGAAGTCTCCATTCTCACCAACCGCCCAAACCGTACCGTTTTTAATTGCTAAACAGAAATTATAACCGCATGAAACTTGCGAAGCGTTGCTTAACTCAGGCTGATTCTCTGACGCAATCACAGGCGTATCCATACCTAACGGCGTTTGATACCTGAAATCTGCTGATGCAAAACCGGAAGCCAATATTAATGAAGAAACAACTAAAGTTTTTTTGAACATTTTGCTACTCCTGAGCTGCAGTAAAGATGTTTTGATTATCTGTATTTCCAGTACCTAACTGACCAAATGTGTTCGAACCTGAACCAAGTAATTGTCCGCCCGAAGCAGCAACTACAAAATACTGTGATCCTTCGATTACTTCCGCTGACAGCCCTGTATCTTGCCAACTTACAGTATAAGAACCCGCAGATTGACCAATACCTAGTTCCCCATGCGCATCACGACCAACAGATTTAATGATGCCACCGTCTATAGCATATCCTGAAAGATAACCTGCTGAAATAGCTGTTGCTGACTGCCCTGTATCACCAAAAGATAAGGTGCAGCCATAACCTGAGCAGTAATGCGTACTAGATCGACCGGACTGACCATAACGGTTATGTCCTGATGACCATACGGTGCCGTTCTTTATCGCATAGGAGATTCGGTATCCGGCAGCTATCTCATCGGCATCAAAGCCAGTATCACGCCAAACTGCTTCAGTTGTCTGAGTACCTAAGCCTAGAGGGCCATAATTATTCTCGCCGGTACTAAATACACGGCCGCCTGAAATGGCCAGAGCGTGTCGATCTCCTGCTGCAATTTTCTCTGCTGCGCGTCCGGTGTCTGTAAACGTACCATGATCATAGGTCGTGCCATCCCCAGCCGTTCGATAACCATTTTCACCTGCATGGTGAACATTGCCATTTACAATCGCAAGACTATAGAGCTGAGCTGCGGAAATCGCTGTTGCTTGCACACCCGTATCCGTCCAAGCCCCATGATAACTGCCCGCATCTGGGCGACCTAATTGACCTTGAGCATTATAACCAACCGACCAAACGTTACCGTTGATTAATGCCAAACCATGGTAATCGCCTGCAGCTACATCATCTGCAGCCACACCTGTGTCTGTCCATACTGAGGTATCAGCGGACAAGGATGGCGCACCTAATTGACCATAATTATTACGGCCAACTGACCAGATATTGCCATCTCGAAGTGCATAACAATGATCAATGCCACACGCGAGCTTAGAAACACCTGAGGGGGCAGACGTCGCTGCTTCAGCAGGGGAGAACTTCATACCTGCCGGAGTACGGTATACAAAATCTGCATGGGCAGAAAGAGACAACAATGATAAGGCCGCAATGGACGCAGCGAGGGCTTTTTTAAGCATGAAGAAACCTTAGGATCTGTTTTTTATTATTTAATCCTATAATAATACATTGCTCATGATTTAAGTCAAACCCACACCTCCGCAATAGCTACCAGCAGGTTGCATTAATGTTTTTTTTCATTATATTAAGTACCTAGACATAAATGATGGATGATAAAAATGCAGAACAAACTGACCACATGCGTTCCCGGTTGTGCGGAGCTGAAAACTAAAGATGTAGACGTTATTACCGGTGTTGAGTACCTTGATGGTGATGATCATCTAGTGGTAAAGACGCCCGATACTGATAAGGTTATTCAACTCCCGGGAGCTTTATTGGTAGACTGCCTGAGTCATCCTGAAATCAAAGGCTCAGTAAATGATGAGCGATTCTCCATTCTGTATCCCTCCTTTGAAGTTGAAGTCAATCGAACTGAAGATTCCCTGAGCATCTGGGTAATGGATCGGGATAACGCTGCCTGCCTTGATAAACTATTGATCCCTTATTGCGGGTTACTTGAGGTCGCTGCATGATGCCAACTAAGCACAAACAACGCGGAGAAATCAGCCCTCCCCTAGTCTTTGCAATTTCCTTATTGCTTGCTATCGGTTACGTAATTTACGCCGGATACGGCGAACAAAAACGTCACGAAAAAATCGAAACATTGCTTAATACACCTAAAGAGCCCACGTTGGCAGACTTGGAGCAGCTAGCTCATTTTAAAACCATACCTACCCCTGATATCAGACCTGACGGACTCTACTGGCGCAAGGTTGACGACTCAGGGCAATGCCGTATTCTTCAAATCTTCTTTAAGAAAGATTGGGTGGGTATGGAATTGAAGACAATTCTTAAGGGTTTTGACCAAAGAAAAATCCTTGGTAAGGCTGAAGCTAAGTACCACAGCGAGGGCTCGGTTATGCACTTTAGTGACATAAAGGGGAATTTGTCGCTATTTGCCCCCAAGGGACAGGCCTACTCAGTGCCAACTGAAAATACAGTGGAACTTGCACATACAGATTCCAATGGCCAACGCTACACAGCTCAGTTTGTGAAGCTGAAGCCCACTGCGCCGGTTCCCACTTGTTCAGCCAGCAAGTGACAAGCAAGTATTCCGTACTATAAGATACGCCATAAACAAAATGGACAGATGAATATGCGGACTGACGAAGAAATTGCTGAACTAATACGGCTATACCTACCCAAGCAGGCGTTGTTCGAAATAATCGATCAGTTTCAACTGGACATCATGCAAGAACATGGGCTTCCTCACTGGATTCGTGTTGCGGCTAATGGCCTATACCTTGCCCCAGAAACAGGCGCAAGCGATAAACTCGCCGTCCTATTTGCCATCTTCCATGATTGTCGCCGACTGAATGATTATGAAGATCCTAAGCACGGTGCACGTGGAGCTGCGTACTTCCAAGAGTCATTTCAGCAGAGATTGGGGATTGGGCCAAGAGAAGCTGGAATACTATGCCGCGCCTGCGCGGGGCATACACACGAACTGCACAGTGCCGATCCTGATATTGGTACCCTATGGGATGCAGACAGGCTTGATTTATACCGTGTAGGTGTACATCCCGATCCAGAATACTTCTCCACAGAATATGCCAAATCAGAAGAGGTGGTTAAGTGGGCTAATCGATCGGCGTTCAGTAGCTTTAACCAGTTACTACCAATCGGTCAGGAACTACTTAGTGAATATGAATCCATATCTATTAGCTAGTGTAGCTAATACGAGCCGAATCAAGCTTTAAAGGAAAAATCATGAGCAAAATACCTGCTGAACATTTCGTAAATCAAATCGCTCACAATGTTAATAATGAGCAATTAAGCGATGCTGAGTTTCGAACATTTATTCGAAACACGTTAGATATCGTAATCTTTGAAGACACCCGCATTCCTCAGAACGAAGACAGCCGAGAACAGCTAAAATCATCCTTAACCAATTAGCCCCATAACAACTCCCTACGTCCCGCTTTTTTAATAGGGAGTAAGCAGCTCTTTTATTAATGACCCATGGCTTAATTAATTGAAACCCATTTCCAAATGAGTAAAATTCCCTTATACTAATGAAATAAATTCATTATGGTAAACCACTATGCATACAAAAGATAGTAATTCTGAATTTGAAGCATACGACAACCTCGTATTCGCTACTGGCCCTCACGCAGGCAAAACACTCGAGCTGCCTAAGCCTCAAACAGTATCAGAAAATGTTGGCCCATTCAAAATGAGCAAAGAGCAGATTAAACGCCGAGCTATTGCCTTTGGTCGTCGCTGCTATGGAATCAATCAGGCCGCTCAAGCCTAATCATTCAAAACGATACGCAACATCATCAAGGGTTATCTGATGAAAGATTTGCCCTAAGGAATGCTGTTTCTGAGCACAAAAGGCGAGCGTTGCTTAAGATTCACTATGTACGAAGCCTGTTTACTGGGCGCAGATGCATGTGCAGTACCGCAAAAAAAGAAGTCAGCTTGAAACACGCTCAACACCTAACTCCGTGATCCTTAAAGCGCTAGATTAGCCCTACATACTTGCAGAAATCCCCCTTAAATTAGTGAACGAAGGCGAATAATGGTTAATACCGACATCTATGGTGGCTTTCAGGTCAACATAAAAGGCATTGTAACTAAACAGGATATCCTGAGAATCATAGCTGAAGAGCTAACGGAACTGGAAGAGCGGTTCGGCATAGAGGATTTTTCGGCAGTAAACCTGTACACCACTATGTACAAGCAGGGCCGAAGAACAGCTTTGGTTGAAGAAGACGATCCATGCCGCCAATATCTCAAGAAAACGATCAACCACAAGACCAATCGACGCCCTCTCCCACCAGAAAAGGAAGGAGTAACACCACAATTTAACCTGAATACTATTGGTAAAGGCATTGATGTACGTAAAGAGCAATGGGCCAACCCAATTAAGCATCACCCGTCCATTATTGCTGTACCAAAAACCAAAGTTACCTCATTAAAAAAAGAAATAATAGAAAGACGAAAGCAAGAGCGGGCGCGGAACGAACAAGAGCGCCAAGAGCGCCTTGCAGAAGAAAATAGGATTCGCGAGATGGAAAGCAGGAGGACGAATCCGCACTAAAACTAATTCATTCTCAACTTATGAGTGAATTTGGCTACAAGGAAGAGCTAGAATTAAGAAATAGAGCATCTTCGATAGCTGTAGTTAAGCAAGCCCATGCAATTAAAAAATGGCTTAACGAAGAATCTATCCCACAAAACCGGAAAGTTGTAAGAGCCACCCTTCGCGACAAAATTCGCAGCAAACCCCATGAAGTAAGGATATACTCCTTTGATGGCAAGCTACTTCATGAACAGCCCTATAATGGATAAAAATTAGGATTAATAAAAAGGGCTCTATATTACCTATAGAGCCCATTTACAGCATCACTATCGGTTCTAACGATCACGGCGGCGGTTACGTCCATAAAGCCCTGTACCACGGTAACGCTTATCATGTTTAGGGCCATCCAGCACCGGCATTGCCTCTGTGTGAGACTCAAACGCAGGTTGTTCAGCCTCACCATCATCGTAGCTGAAAGTCATATCCATCGGCTGACTCATGGCTTCTAGTGCAGCAAGATTTGGATCTACAACATCTTCATCATGACCTAAATCATTAGCAAAACTCTCACTTGCCAACACTTGCTGTGCCATAACACCCTTTTCAACTACAAAACGTTTTTTAGAACCACTACGGTTACGGCCAACCATTGTAAGTGTCTTTGCCTGTGCGTTCATCGCTTCTCTCCTCAACATACATGTTGTTCGTCTGGCATCGGAATGTCTTAATTCGTTGAAATTATTATAACATATAATTTTATTTGTGCAACTTTTAGGCGGATTATTTGCTTAAATTCTTTTTTTCATTTTAATAAACCACTAATAATAAAGGACTTAATCGTTGCTAGGGTTTGTTTTTTCTTATAATATTACTCCAACAAATAACCAAATAACTTACATAAGGCTTATTATGTTTAAGAAAATTATGGCGTCCGTAGGAATTGGCTCAGCAAGCGTTGATGCAGTGCTATTAACAGATAACTTGATGCCGGGCATGCCTTTTAATGTACGGATTAATATTAAAGGCGGTGATGTTGATCAAGAAGTCAATGGCTTAAAAATGGCCGTTGCCACAATGGCCAAACAGGATGGTGATGAAGGCTCCTATTACACCCCTATTGTAATTGCTCAGTGGCCAGTCGAATTTAATCAGGTGGTTAAGGCCAAAGAGGAATTAGCCTTAGAGGTGGAACTTAACTTACCCGAGGAAACCCCAATTACAGCTATTCATGGACCACGCAATGATTGCCGTGTATGGCTGGAAACTGGGTTGGATATTGAATCAGGCTTGGATTCTTCAGATAAAGACTACCTTGAAATCCACCCAACACCGGTTGCAGCAACACTGATCAACGCAATGAATGAGCTTGGCTACAACCTTGAAAAAATGGATGTTGAAGTGGGTAGAGCTACTGCAGGAGCCTACCAGTCTACAATTAACTGCTATCAGGAATTTGAGTTCCGCCCTAGCTTTGGCTGTGGCTTTGGCACACAAGAAGTTGAAGCAACATTCATTACGCATAACAGCATGACCGGCATTTTAATGGAAAAGGATCGCGCCTTCGGTGGTGATAGCTACTCATCTTTCGAAATGGATGTGAACACGGATGATGAGGCGTACATGATCGCATCGCTTCAGTCACACCTATAACACCCGTTGAAATATAAAGGCCGCATTGCGGCCTTTATTGCATTAATTAAGCAAGCCAAGAATACAAAAGAGTTTACCGGTGATAAAACCCGTCGGCCTTTCAAATGCTTTTAAGACTTATGGAATGCCGTGTAAAAAATACCCATAAAATTTGAATTATTAACGGCCAGCAAATCACATGAACAACTTTATTAACAACCTAAAATCCACAAACACGAAACGCAATATTCTTATCTCCGCTTTGTATTTAGCCATTTTTGCCATTTTAGCCATTTCAGCCATTTCAGTAACAGATTATGGGAAATCACTGGCCCGCTCGATGTTGGGCAAGCAGCCTTCACCCTACCTTCTCAAGGCAGAAGGGTATTCATTCGTGAATAAAAACAACACTTGGGATCGCTATATCATCCAAGAACACGTTGCTGAATTAAGTCTTTATGTTGATGGAATTTTGTTTTCTAATCTTAATGCCCTTGTGTCAATAAATAATACTGAATATAAAGTTGAACTAGGCGAATTTAATGGGAACAGCTGCTCCTCTCACGATCCCGTTGAAGATAAAACCCAAAATGTTATAGATCGTCTCGATGGCAGCGATTATATCCAAGAAGCGGGAAGAATTGATATCTGGCTCTCTAAAGAAGAACAGCAAATAATCCCGCCTGAAAAAATAAATGATTGTATGGGAACAGTAATGAGAGTATTAGTCAAAACACTGGGACATATCACTGAAAGAGATAGCGCAAAGCCCAAAAATTTAGCCAAATGGGAAGAAGCGCGAAAGAAAGCAGGATTGACCGATGGTTAATTTCCTATATAATATTAATGCAATCAATTTTTGGAGGTCCTATGGACATTTATAGTGTGGAAGTATTGGTGCCAAGCCTAGTGATCATTGGTGCGATGGTAGGTGCAATGGCATGGGGTTATTTTAAGGTTATGAAGCTGGTTGATGAAGATCAGCCAAAATAGCCTGAATTTAGTACTGAAAGGTCGCTATGCGGCCTTTTTTATTACCTGCGATTATCTTGATTAAATACTATTAATCATTATAATAAAGGTTATTGTAAATTGGATAATTAGATGGAAATTAAGTACAGTAACGAAAAGTCATCCACGACCGGCTTTGTTTCATGGGACCGACTGGAATCCGTGCTGAGACAGGCCGGTGAAATCAAGCCTGATGAAACTCTCGTAAAGATAGAGCTTACCTCCTCCGGCATGACTCCATATATCAAGCGGAAAAGGGACAGCGCTTAGCTATGGATGCAACAGAATACCCTGAGCTGGTTCGTTGTGTACGCCGGTGCGGTCATTGCAATGAGCATTTAAACACCTCATCTCGGGAAGAAGGCTCCTGCCCCCGTTGCGGCTACTCTTTTTATGAGAAGCAACGTGAGTTTGCACTCAAACACCCTAATATCTATAGCCAAACCGTAAAGATGCGTACTGGTGGAACAAAGGTAGTGCTCAGCTGTGCAGAAACACGCTTTTCCGACCGTATTCTTGCCGTATTTGGTGAATTGGCCGTGACGACACGTTCTATTGAGTGCCTTAGCCATAAGCAAATTAAGGGGCTATCCTACTTCAATAGCAAAGAAGAGTGGATGGGTTATCTAACCTCCATTGAAAGGATCAATATAGAAGACGTTCAGGCTGCACTTTCTTGCCTAGAACAATACGAGGCCGCCTAGATGCACTATTACCGGAAACAAAGTGAAGCCCCTCTGTCCGTCACGTGCCGCGAGCTGATCTGGGATGAAAAGCCACAGGCCGACTTGCTGAGACACGCGTGGCCTGATGAGATTAACCATGAAGATCGGTTTGCACTGGGTGATCCGCGCATTCACTGTCGAAGTAAGTATGCAACACAGCACCTAGCCATCCATAACAATATTTTGGGTGTGGTCTCTGAAGTTGAGCTACAGGTGTGTGAGTCAGAAGACCCTAAGATCCACGCCAGTGGTACTGTACCGCTTTCTCCGACAGAGTTTGAACGGACAGTCCAGTATTGGAAAAAGCGCTTAGCGGAGATTCAGCGGAGCTACCCGCAGTCCAAGGTATTTTTAGCCTCACATAAGGGTACGTACGACTACCGCCTTTACCTTTGTGCCTATACACCTCTCTGCTGGGATGGTGATGGCTATACCTCACCGTATGCATTCATCGAAGATATGAAAGAGCCGGGTGAGCCTTCAGAGATCACCAAATTAGACACGGCGTTAAATAACATTGCTTACAGGATGGAGTAGATTATGAATTTACGAGTGAGTGTGCAAAACGGCATGGTGAATATCGACAGCGATCATCTAGCCTATGCTAATATCCAAAACATGTATGAAGCGGGACATGGAACCGGCATACAAGTCGATCCACAAATTAACAACTCGGATGCAGTGTCAGAAACCTGCAACCAAATCGCAGAACTGATATACAAGTTACAGAAGCAGCTAGCTTCAGATAGCAAAAAACCCGCATAATGCGGGTTTTAGCACTCAATATCACTGTGCTTCTGTATAATGTTTTTTTGCAGTCACCATGTAGTTTTTAAAGCTACCAAAAGCAATATCCAAGCCATCGGGAGTTTCTTTGCTGCACTTAATCCAATCGTAAATAGCTTCCAGTGAATGCCCTTTATCCTGAAGTGATTTAATTCTAGGATATATCTCAAGGACTTGTTTGTAACCAGAAACATTATTACTGTTGGGTGGTAGATCATTTAAAACATCAAGTCTAGCGTTGATGAAATCTAAGCTGGCCATGCACCACTCCTTATTATTGTTATAATAAAACAATAACATACTATTGTTTTGCATGAAATGCTTATAGCAAAAAACCCGCATAATGCGGGTTTTTTAGGCTTGTCGTGACTTAATCACCGCCACCACCACCGTCACCACCACCGCAGCCGCCGGAATCACCGCCTGAATAACCACCACTTGCTGGCTCAGAAGGGGCTTCATACGAACGTGTAGGCTCTGGAGGGGCTTCATAGCTACGCACCGGTTCATCACATTGCGTATTGGTTTCCGGCAGGTGTTGGTCGACATTCCAATCAACGTTTTCCAGATCACCATAATCTTCTTCAAACCCATCATCGTGCATCATATGGTTATGGTGACTATTGTGATAGCGATCATCATGACGACGGCGTGATGCCGATTTGGCTGAGTTCTTCGAGGTGGGCTTGTGCGCTGCCGTTTTACGAGGGGCTTCTGTCGTAGGTTCTGGTGCTTTTTTCCCGCTACCGAAAATCATAACCGCAATAATCACGGCCACGACAACCCCAACTCCAATCAGGAGCCAATTCGCTTCTATCATAGTGAGATCCTTTTATTAGTATTTGAATAACTTCATATTACTATAACGCTAATTAATTGACAAACAGTATTTATTTCCTATACAAAAAAGCCTGCAATTAGCAGGCTTTCGCTAGTCACAAAACGGAATCAGGAACTCCATCCTCCGATACAGCACCTTGCCGATAGGCCTTAATATGCCGCTTGCAATGTGCCTCCAATTCATCAGCTGTGTCAAAATAAGGCGACGCCGTCGTTCTCGGAATGCCTACTGAAGGATCACCCGGTAGACGTAGGTAAAAACAAGGCCCTTCAGAATCTGAAATCTCGCGTTCCATGCCATCATACTCATAGAGAGATAGCAAATACACAGAATATGGATGCATACTGCCAATGGGCTCATAGACAATATCCGAAAAGGCCTTTACCACTGCTTTATTCCAAGTGTCAGCATCACACTCTAATGGACAGAAATGCCCAATAATATCACCAATACCTACAGCCACCTCAATATAAGGATCTTCATCGAAGAAAGGACGCTTTGCAACGAAGTCGCCCTCGCCTTCCGCCAACTCTGGCAACCGAACCACCTCTTCCGCCTCACCCTCAACAATACCGCGGTGAAGTAGGTCCGAATGACTCTTATAACCCAAGATCTGACTGACCATATTTAGTAAGCCGGTAGGCTTAATCCCAAGGCCTGATATATATTCATCAAATTGACTTGAATCGTAGCCTTTATTGAACGCAAATAACTTATAAACCTCATCCCAGATGTTTTGCTCAATTGCAGTACGCAGGATGACAGTTACCAAGGATGCGAAATCATCTTTCTGATCCGCTGTTAGGGTAAATCTAGACATAACAAACTCTCCATATTTGCAGTCGTGGTATCGCCGCTATACCTGACTGACTTGGAGTTATTACGTCATAAATTCAATCAGGATATGTAAAAAGCCACTTTGCCACACGGCGGGATCAGGTGTGCTTAACCTGATAACTATTATAAGAACCAGAAAGAAAATAGCAACAAAAAACCCACTCAATAAGCGGGTTTTTCAGAAAAGAAGTCTTACTCAAAAATCTCTAATTCGAAAATAGATGTAATATCTCCACCGTAGTTGGCATCCACATGCAATCGAACAAACCGAGCTTCAACTGGCGATGCAATATTCAAAACATTCAAGGCCTGCTGTGGCAAGTTAGTAAAACTCTGCACATCCGAGAAGTTCACACCATCATCTGATACTTTTACGGTAACATCCTTGGGCATTCGATAAGCCACCGCGTAATCAAGCGCAGATTGATTTAAAATATTCAAACCGGCAAGTTTAACAGTCTTATTGGGACCAAAATCAACTTGCAACCAAGCATTGATTTGCTGATTTTGAGCTGAGTTCCAAACACCGCGATTTTGAACACCGTAAACGTGACCATAATCTGTATAAGCACCATGAGCCTGACCTCCATCAAACCCACCTGCCGGATGATCAGACGTGTATGTCGAGCTAGCAGTATAAGAGCTGGTAGTCAGTCCATTTACCCCCAGTAGGGCAACATTATTGCGTGGCCCCACTGTCAGCAAATGCTTTTCCTGATCTTTAGCAAAACAACGCACCTTCATTGCACTTGTCTTATAATTAAAACTGTAAGCACCTGATGAACCATTTGCAGTGTATTGATAGACACCATCTCTTTCGTTTGACGTATGATATTGCTCGTTAGACATCCCAGCACTGCCTGTCGCAGCCCTGAGTGAATCAACAGCAGCATTCAACTCCTGCTTGCTAGGCACGAACCAGTTAGATCCCTTATTCATACAGGCTAAATAGGCGTTATTTACATCGCCATCTACCGGGTTATCATCTCCAAGTCCATAAAGAACGGAATCTAACATACCACGCGAATTTGACAATCCGTCCTCAGAATCAATACCTGTAATATAACCTCTAGTGCCCGTAATAACGTACTGAGAGTGATCAAAGACATCCATATATAAAGGAGAGCCATTGTATTCCCCAGCATAACGAACTGTATCATTGTTTATATCACAGGTGTGCCCAACTTCAACATTCATGCAAGTACTGTAATGGCCTGAAGATTCAAGATCTTCCTGCTTGCCTGATGACAATATCTGCATACCAGCAGGAGTTCGATACACAAAATCTGCCTGCACATTCACCGAAACAAGACAACCCACAGCAATTAACTGAAACCTATTCATTGAAACACCTCAACTGAGATTTTTTATTATTTTTGATATATTAATAGGACATATATAAATTCACAAGCCGCATTGGTAAGCGTCCGTCCATTTTTCTCCCACCAATCCCTTGAAAGTAACTTTATCTCTCCTTATCCAGCACTTCGGGATGATACGCACAAATAAACGCGTAAGGCTTATCATCTAACAGCAAGAGAGCCCATGGGCCTAAACAAGCAATCAGGAGTAGTGCTAATAGTAAGGTTTCCATTATTACGCGGCCTCCAAATCACTAGATGAATTCAAAGCTTCCATCGCTGAATGCAGCGATAAGACGATAGACCCCAGCGCTTCTGGCAATCTCTCTGCCACAGATTTCATACCCAAATACTCAAGATGCATCGCATCCGCATGCAGCAAAATACCTCTATAGGCCTCCATAATGCTGCAAACAGAACTTGTTTGCGGATTTCCAAGCACATTGTTTTGAGGCGCTTCCGTTGCCACCACTCGCTCATTTTCTCCTGAATCAATTTTCTCTTCTGTCGATATTTCTGATAAGCCCTGCTTCGAAGAATTCTTATTCAAAAGTCCATACTCACACAGCTGAGTAACCCACTCTTGAAGCAATGGGCTCACTGGGGAAACCGTGGCATCTTCTGGCATTTTAAATACAACAAAGACATTGCCCGAATCTTGATAACCAAAACAATGGTTGTAACTCATTGGCTTAATAATCTTAACCAGCTCAACTGGGCAGGGTTTTATGCGATCAAAAGCATCCACCATTGCATTATCATCAAGAGTAAAAACACCCTCGCGCTTCATTAATCGACTTAATTTTGATTTATTACCGTATTTTAGAACGGACATCCCATTCAAACGGCGATTCCCGCCAATTGCATAAGCGCGGTGAGCAATAAATCGATCGAAATGCATCTCTATTCCTTTAGTAGAATAACCACCCTCTTTAATAGTTGCAGATTCAAATGAAATCTTCGCGTGCGGGAAAGCAACATCATACTCTAAGAGCCTCGATCGCTTTGAGGCGCCATAAAATGAAATACTCTGCGCCTTAAGAAGCCCCTGCTTTCGTTTAGGTTTATCGTCTAAGCAAATAGGAACTTCCATTAATCTAGAAGCAATATGAGCTGTACAACACTCTAAGCTGCTGAAGTTACCCCTCTTACAATTATTTCTTAAAAGGCTATTACGTAATGCTTCAAGCGGATTTTTAAGTGTTTCAAATTTAACTAGCCACTCATCAAAATACCAAGAAGGTAATGTGGTAAATAAATTTCGATGCTTATCCGTAAAGCACGCTATAAAACCCTGAATCTGTTTTGAATCATGGGTTCCCCAGAGTAGGTATAGACTTCTAAAGATAGGATCAACAGCAAGCAAGTGAACATACTTCTCATTTAGTGCATTAAACCACGCGATTAATAATTTACGCGTCACATGATGCACACCCACCTCACATAATCCGGTCTTTAAATCACCTTTCCAACGGTATGCTTTAAGACTTTCATCGCCGGTACCCATGTATGTTCTGCTATCAAGCTTTTGCCCCTTCACAATAGGCCTTAAGTAAATATTTTGACCTTGAGCATCTTTATACTCTGTAAATACAGCTTCAGGGTGTGAAGATTTACACACTCGACCAAAATACAATTCCCTATGCTTAAGCTTATTTCCAATCACCCACTTTTCAGGCATTAGCCTAACTCGACTATTACTTTTGAATTCAACATGCTTGCTATCAAATAAGTGATCGATTTTTTCTAACATCAGGATCTTCTCGGAGTTTTTTTATTTGGCATTATTATAATGCTTATTAACTTACCGTCAAGCAGGATTGAAAATGTTTCAGCGCACCTCTATAATAAAATTTCAACTTGGAACGCATGTTAAAGCGCCTTGTAAATTCACAGCAGGACACATAAATGAGTGACACAAAACTAACATTGGTATCAATCACTTTTAGAGGGCAGCGTCGTGCGGCATTTGTGCAAGGGCATGTACAATCAAACGGCAAGACAACAGTTAGTAAAGACGTCATGGATGAATTGCTGTCGCGCACCTCTTTCTTTGGCAAAGAATATACGCGCGGCCTAACCTACAGCATTGGATAAATCATGCCAGATACCCAATTAATCATAAGTTGTCTTGTTGCCGGATACCTCGGTAACGCCCTGTATTGGCACTGGTACCGGTTTAAGCGCCCAATACTTATGCCGTTTTCCATATTTAGGCAACTTAGCGCACTAGGCCCAAGAATGTCCCTTAGCAGCTTACCGGATAATGTAGACGGATTGCGAAATACCCCGTATGACGAACCTCACTGGCAGGCTTGGATCGAAGATATCTACCAACGCGGTTGGATGAGTCGTATGGAATTCATGGTCCTTTCACAAAAGAGGTTGGACGACATCGACCTTGAGCTCGCACGAAGAAGGAAGTCGCAATGAGCATTCAAGGAAGTTGTGGACATATTCTAAACGAGCAAGACAATGATGGTCATGGATGGGACGTATGCACCAAAGAGTGGAGTCCAGAGGGACTACCCTCCTTAGCCTTCCACTCTTGCTGCACAGTGTGCAAAACAAAATGGGCGGTTGAAGGATTCACGCTCGATACTAACGATAAGCAGAGAGCATTCCTAAACGGCGAAAGCTAGAATATAATAAAGTCCTTACCAGTAGGCGCGGGAAGCCCCTTCCTTCAGGTGGGGAGGCTGTCAACCGTCCTCAGGAACCTTAACCAAGAACCAATCATCACAAGAGTATTCCACCGAATCAAACAAACTGGCATCTTGTTCAAACAACGCTATGTCTTCCTGCAGGTTTTCACGCTGATGACTAATTAGCAGTGACAAATCGTGATCAGGTAAATTAACCCTAGCATTATCATAAGCTATCAGAGGGTGCTCGCCCACTGACAACACTTTGTCAATATGAGTGTTGTATTTGAATGAAATCGTATCAAATACTGAACGCAACTCACCCCCAAGCCTAGGTAGATAACGCTTGAGGCATTTCCCGTCTTTCCTACCAAGATGCAGCCTATATTCCCCAATACCCGAAAACGTAACTACGAATTCAGGCCGCTCCGCATAGATCGCCTCAAGTTCTCGAATAAGAGAGATCGGAATAACCCCGCCGTTGACTTTTAGCTGAAGATCCATCAAAGCCTTTGCTGTCGCATTTGCGGACAAAATCGACCAGTTGCACTGATTGATGGAAATGTCGTTTACACTCAATACAGGATTTCGGAAGGAAACCAAGGATGGTTCCACCATCACATGAAAGACACCGCTTTCTTCAACGATGCGATACCAAGGGTACGAAAATGACCTTGGTGGTGGCACTCTTAGAGGCTTCTTTCCATCCAAAAGGCGTGAAAACAGAGCGGACTTTGGATCACCCACTCCTCCTCCCAAAAGCGTTTGCATATCTAGCAATGATTCAAAAACCAAGTCATCAAGACACTTATCATCCAGATCAACCTCATCAACACCAATTCGCATGACCTTTTCTTCATGTGACATAGCTTTCAATTGGCGTTGCGCATTATCAATCTGAATGCGCTCGTACTGCCTTATAGCAAAATCCCAACGGGATTTCTGTTCCGGTGTTAGGTTTTGTGAATCAAAGAACATTGGCATTTTAAATCCCTTTAAACTGATACTCCCAATATTATAATGAGATATAAATTTTTTACAATAAGTAGGCCTCTATTTATAATTTCGAACAACCATTTGAGCTTGATGGGTGACTGGAGGTTCGGTCAATCGACTCTAGCGCTGCTGACGCAAGCGCAGCGTTTTCATAGTATCTCTCCTCAATTGAACACAGTCCCTATTTTAATGATTCGCGACAGTGGGTCGACCGACTATAAGTAGCATTTCTTGATTTTTTAATTAATTTCCTTATAATTAAATACAGCTTAAGATATGAATTTATTGCCCAATTATAGAGGGACAACTAATGCACCATTCACTGACCTGTAGCCATCCAGATTTTCAGCAATCCATACCTACTGGTGTTCCATTGGAGCTTTTAAATGACAGCCAAAAGGCAGGGTCGCTACATTACCGTGATCAGGAAGGTAAAGAGTATGTCGTACCCAATATTTGGTATAACCGCCCACAAGCGGAGCAACTTGAGGATTTATGGGTTCGGGCAAGGAATGTTAAACGCGAGTTGAAGATCCTCTTTAAGCATTACCGTGAGTGGCGTTCAGATTCCGTCTTACGTCAATACTTGGATGTCCTTCAAGATGACATCACCCCGCGCTTGCAGTACTGGAAAGGCTGCATGGCAACAATCCAGCTCATGAACGTTACCGGTGGTGTCGCATATATCCCACGCAGCGTACAGGATATTAGAATCCCCAAGTTAATATTCAAGTGAATGCGTTTGGTTAGTGGTTGGATGCGTCATTAAAAGTGATACAATGACCTCAGCATGGGAGCGATAATTATGGCAGAGCAGAAACAGATCGAAATAAGCCTCGAAGAGGGGCGTTACAACGAATTGAAGTTGCTTTGTGATCTGCCTGATCCACAAGAGATACAAACAGGCTTACCTATTGCTGACAACTTCAACCTTACATTAATATTTCATGAAGGTGGGCTGCATATTGCCAAGCTTGAGACAAGCTTAAGGGCTTATGCAGTGCCTTATCACAAAGAGGTGAGGATTATTGACACCTCGCCCACAAATTCAGGTCCTTTGAAAGTAGGGACAGAGGAAGAGCAGCATGCCCTATTTCGCTGATGAAAACGGAGCTATCTATCACATCACAGCTGATGGTGCGCACAATTACCCTACCACGCTAGCGAGTGTGCTAGTAAAGGATGGCGTCGTTACCCTCGTAAATAAAGAAGGCCAAGCAACTGCAGATTACAAGCTGTGGCAATCATTAACGGCGCTGGCAGCGTCTATTGAACCTGAGGGTGATGGTTCTGTCAGTCTCGATGACGCAGTTGCAGAGCTGCATACGGAAATTGAACGATTTAAGGCTTATTGGATTAAGAATAATGAGCTAACACCTGAGGACTTCCCCTTACGCTTTCCTGCTGACAATGCAGGCGCATGGGCAGAGCAATTCCTGTTCTTCTTTGACTCTGATGACGAGTGATTAAGCTCTGTGTTGCTATCTTAAATCTTGATGGCAACACTTGCCCCTATCAAACTCAACCGGTACTCAATTTTTTCATCAGGGTATTGCTTGAAGCGGTCCTGTAGGCTTTATTAACCTCGCCTTCAGGGGTTAAGCATTGAAGCTTAAAGTGTTCGATCATTCGATCCGCCTGCTCCTTGGTCACTCCATGGATGCCCTGAACTTCCGCTTCTTGGATTATGCATAACGCAGCCTTACCACCACTCAAAATGAGTACGGTGTCTTGATGCACCATTAGCTCACCTTCAATTTGCATTGTTTCAGGCCATTCAACCTCGCAGTTTATAATCTTGCTGCTCAACTCAGTTTGCTCCATTGATATATCAAACAATGTCGGAATCCTATTAAATTAAATACCCTTCTAACCAATGTATCTCAGGTTATACCTCCAAATCAATCCTCACCAAAACCTAAACTTCACCAAATACCTTATTAGACGACAACAACGGGCCTTTCCGGGCAACTCTAGCTCTTCCAAGACAATAAAGTAGACCCACCCTGAAACAAGCTTGATTTAATATTATTTATCATTATAATATAAAGCAAATAAGGAGATCTTAAATGCAGAGTCCAAAGTTTGAACTCACTGAGATTGTTCACTTTCTTAAGCTTGGAAAGCTTGCTTCCGCGCAAGTTTTGGGACGTCAAGTCACTGAGTACCATGAAGATGCGCAGCTTTTAGATGTTGTGATCCATGGTGATCCGGGTGTTATTTATATCACCAAAGAAGGCGTTCTATCAGAAGATAAGGTGTTTGATAGCATTGAGAGTTTAATTATCTCTGAACTAAAACCTCTTGCTGAAAAAGGCCTTAACAAAGAGATTTCAAGCAAGCTCGAAGAGCTTCTACCCTCTCCGGAAGTAAAAGTTGCTTATTCCATCTCTATGGAATTACAAGCCATTAATCATTGCTGCGATGTTATTTATTACACAGAGCATGGGTGGAGTTATCCAGTAGAGGAAGAGATTAATGTCGAATCTTGATGTGTCTCGAAAAGAGGATATGTCTCCACGTGGTCAGCTGAACATCTTTCGCTCAGATGATGGGGATATTCACGTCACTGTATACCAAGATGATGGCAATGGTGGTGTTGGCGCAGGCTCCTCCGTTGAATTTTGCTCACCCTTGGGTGGCGGTGGCGGCAAAAGCCCTCGAACGATGAAGGCCCTAATTGAGCTTGCACGCGCTATTGAACTTGATAATGCTGAGGCGCCTGAGCGTGCCGGTGATCTTTGAGGCTCTAATATGCTGAATGAAATGATAATTATCCATGGATTACGTACTAAAACACTTCGCTCTGTGCGCAATCCTCGACGCGCTCGTAAGCTCCGTAATCGCGGTGAAGAGATTTGGTGGTCTGGATACACGCAGGGCTGGCTGTGGCGTCCAGATAAGCCTATGGGCCGCGTTAGACACAAAGGGCTAGTAGAGGCATGAATTACGAAGAAACCTTTGCATGGCTGAAAGCTCATGCAGATGAAAGACATCCAAAGCTTTTACCTATTTCCATCTTCTTTAACGGAGATAAGCTGAATTGGGTCATCGTGGAGTCTTGGAAAAGCGGAATGCGCGACGGCTTCGGCATGCGCGTTAATACGCATGTGACCGGTCTGGATGACGATTTTGCTGAAGAGCAAGATTTCACTGTTTGGGACCTTGAGGGGCTTAAGTTTGTAACCTCTGACCTGAATCCTGAAACCAAAGATTTGCAATTTGCATTGGTAGACCCTGTTATTGCCTGCCTGACAGCAAGAGGTGTTATTGCCGAGCTTGATCCAGACCTTCATGAATTGAGTGCAAAAGCATTACTCCCTGAGTTTACGCCACTCGCTAAAGACGCCGTGAAGAATTGGAACAGTCGGCTTTTTAAGGCCTCACAAAAGCATAGTGGTTTAAGTAGAGTGAATTTGGTAGGTAACGGTCCGACAAATTCTCCGACTTCTGAATCAAATTTAAATAAGGAACTGGTCGTTCAATGACAGATCAAATTTACCCTGAATGGGCCTCTGATAAACAAAAAGAAGGGATGAAAGCATTCCTTAAGATCGCAGAAAGCTACGGCAACTTCGATGTGAAATTCTCTCCCTATGAGTTCGATAGTGATGACTACCATGCCCGGTTTGTTGCAGATATCAGCTGGGGGTTCGGTAGCATGTTTGGCCAAGGCCAGCGCGAACATCGTTTCTATGTCGGTTGGGATATGCAGCAAGTATGGTCAGGCACCACCGGTGAGCGCATTCACCAATGGCAGTTCGATTTCCTAGAAGATGCTTACCATGAAATGAATCTGGAAATTTTCTACCTTGATCTCTTCTTTAAGGTTGATGGGATGCTGCTTACAGAAAACGAGCAGTCCGTTGGCGCATACCATGAAGAGGATCACTACTAATGGCAGCTTTATGGATTATAGGGGGGATATTCCTATTCCTTATTCTGTTTTTCCCTGTAGGGGACAGTCAGGCTAATGCCCCGGGAATCGTGCTTTGGCGCAAGATTAAAGGCATTTTCAAAATAACACAGAATCAAGCAGAGAAAAAAGATGCTGACTAAAGCGACTATTACAGACGAGCAATACACCTCTCGCGTACAACGCGAGGACAAAAGCATGACATTCACTCCGGGGGTCAACGTTATAGTAGGAAATAATGGCAGTGGCAAATCAACCATTTATGACCTACTTTCAGATCGTACCTCAGGAGAAAAGCGTGAATGCCTTGATCTAGAGACACAAGGATTAGGGTTCACTGTTTGCCGCATGAAAATGCAGGAACAAGGCCTTGCAACAGACATGCAGTTAGCTAATGGTGCGCAGTTCATGAGCGGTGCAATGGCACGCTTTGAATCACATGGTGAAAACCTATGGAGAAGTCTGGAGCTTTGCACAGAATTCAAAGATGGGTCAGTCATTATCATTGACGAACCCGAGCAAGCACTCGATTTCAAAAATCTCCTAAAATTACGAGATAATCTTCTCGCGAACAAACATCGATTACAATTCATTATTGCGACACACAACCCAATACTGATGCTGGCGGCTGATAATATTATTAGTATGGATAAAGACCAGACATATGCAGAAAAAGTCATTAAAGCGTACCGCAAAGAACTAAGCGAAAGCGCTTAATAGAAATAGGAAATACTATGAACACTAACAATACCGAAACCAATGTAAGTCCTACCCTCTACGCCGATCGAGATGAGATGGCACTAGATCAGGCAGGCGAATACTATAGCCGCCATGTTGTGGCAATGGCGCGGGAAAAGCTAGAGAAAAAAGCAGACATTGCTGCTGAGTTAGGCTACCGCGATCACCTTATTGATGAAGGTGTGGCTTGCCTAAAAGCCTTGCAGGACTACATCAAAGAGTTTGGAAAAGACGCAGACCCGGAAGTTATTCAGGCTGAATGCGGGGAAGCCATTTTGCGCCTCACTGGCCAGTACGCAAAGGAAAGTGAAGACACAGCTGCTTAACCACTCGATCAAGACGTGAAGCAAGCAGGCGATGCATCTAATTGAAAGGTGCTACGCCTGCCTCACAGCCTCTCCCAAATCGCCAGACCTATCACCTTAATTAAGTAACACTTTCTAACCTAAAACCAATCACCATTGACGAACGCCTAAACATAGAAAATTCGCGCTAATGGTGGCATACTATACCGATAAATAAATCGGATTCCCGTTATGCTAGATGCAAACTTTTCACTTATAGGACTATCCATTCTGGTGATACTCGCTCTAGTTGCAGTCTTTTGGATATATAAAGTTGTAAACGGAAAAGGAACGCCAATTCAACAAATGTTTTGCCCAAAGGATCGCAGTGACTGTTTCTGTAGAAGCTGCCGCAAAGAACGGGGGGAAGATTAAATAAAAGGCATAATAATAAAATGACACAAAATACGACTGACGCTTTCTGGGGCGCCGATCTAGACAATCTAGGCGGTATAACTCGCGACAACATCCCTGAAACAGTGCCCCATAACGTGGGACCTACCGTAACAGCAAACCCAACCATCCCTAAAGACATGAGTGGTGAGTCGCTAATTCACTGTGAGACGCGCGCAGCAGAATGCAAAGTTCTGTCATACGCCAAACATGACCGTGCTGCACATAGTGCATGGTATGAAGCAAACAAGCACTTACTGGATACTGGGTGGGAAATTCTGAATCATGTCACCTCTTGTGACCGCTGGACCTACACGTACATAAAGGTAAGCTAAGGGCTTGCCTTTCAATTATTAATCATTATACCATTACTCTCAAATAATGGATTTTTGGAAGCAAATGTATGGGTGAACCCTCCGATTCTGCAAGCTTCTGTAAATCAGGTAACCCATGAGGTACCGACACCCTGCCAGAGGATGCGTCGTGCAACTGCAAGAACAGCGCTGGCCTGCTAGCTGATACCGTCGATGTAACGGATGCCTTTTCCAAAAGAGATCAAGGATCGGAATCATTTCTCAATTGGTTCTTAATCGCTTCTTTGGCTGGTCAGTCAATAACAGACAAGATTAAAGAAAAGCCGCGTTTGCTCGAAATGCGCCTTAATGGTGAGTCAATTAAAGAAAATCCATTATTCTATCAACTCATTAATCTTAGGTTGCCATATTGATATTATTCATTATAATATAAAGAGCAACGTTCACTACCACTTCAGCAGGATTAAAAATGAACAAACTCTTACATTTAATACTAACAGTACTTATAGCGATCGCAGTAAATATGGTGTTGTATAAGATTGAGCCCGTTTCAATATTTTTAGGGCCTGCCTTACGGGACGGCTGTGCAGCCGCCCTTTTCCTATGGGTTGCTTATGAAATTGCTGTTATTTTTGTAAGCAATTTTATTGGGATGGCTGGTAATCACACGATTCCCACAACAAAAGAAGAGTGCGCAGTTTTTAAAGCCAATTTAGAAAAAGGTCAAACGTTCTTATTGCGGTACTCTACGCTATCCCCAATCACCAAAAAACTCATCAAGTAAAAGAACAGCCCTGAGGTCAGTACATGTCTAAGACTTATCTAGATCGACAGGCTAAGCGCCTTAATCAAGCCTTACTTAATCCTTCATCTGGGGTTAGCTACGCAAAGCCAGAAGTTCTAGGGCCACAAATACTGAGCCTCGGCTTATTTCCAGACGCTAAAAAGCCAGCAGATGCTTACAATGCCTATCGCAAGGGGTCGTATAGCGACCAAGTAAAGGTCAGCTCCACCGTTCAGGCTGCAATATGTGGCAAGCAATTGAGCGGAAAACATGGCTATAGCAGAATGGAAGCCATGACTGTTGGCTCTTTTATGAGTAGTTACTTTGTCTCGTGCGCGCTAGAGGTAGAAGCCTCACTCCTCGCCAACAAGGACTATTCAGCCAAGCCCCTGTCTTTAAAGCCCACTAAAGAGCTTCTGGAGCGCCTATTTCACTCAGGTGGAGTTAAGGGTGAAGTGCCTCTGGAGGTGAAGAGCTTTATCAACGAACACTTGTGGCACCTCGACCTCCCCAACCACGCTTGCGTAATACCCACTATACATGACGAGAGTCATGACAGTTACATAAAACAGATTATGTCATTCCCCGCACTAGGGCTGTGGAATATGGTCTTAGTTTTCCCTAAAGCAGGAAATAAAGAAGTTAATGTCGGTTTGAATTTTAAAAACCAAACCCTGAGTAGCGGTCCTTCCGCCTTTACTAGTGATGATCATCTAGTCCCACACGCTTGTGCAGGGGAAATTGTAGCTAGAGTGATACCTATAATGTCTGGTTTGGCGATGTACTACTATGCCCAAACCGAAAATTTGGTTGGTGGTGCCATACGTGTGACTAAGGGAGGTATTCGAAATACGAAAGGCAGTAAGTCCAAACGCCCTCCGCAAGGTATCTCTTTATTTGCGGTTCGCGAATTGGGCGTGAATGATTCCGACGGTTCACTTCCCACGGAAAAGCAAGCACAAGAAAACAGCAACGCGCATTCTCACGGTTTTAAAGTGAATGGCTATTTCCGGTATCAAGCCTACGGGCCTAAGCACTCCAAACGTCGCCTTCAGTATATCCACTCATACGTAAAAGGGGATAAAGACAATATTGTAGAAAAGGCGCCGCTCATTCGAGTGGCCTGACGTACACAAAATAAGGGATAGTGATGATTAAACAACTGACATTAGTCATGCTACTGGCAATAGCCCCCGTCTACACCTACGCAGAGTCGAACCCATATCCTGTTAAGGAATTTCAAATTTCTTTAACGCCGGTTAAGGATGTTTGCTTAAATATGGATTTCAGCGGTACATCCAAAGACCACCGATGCGCGCAATCTATCTTAAATAGATACCTAGAATTAATGCGCGCTGCCAGATTTTGTGCAAAACGCGCCCTTCCCGAAGATGCAAGGCTTCAGCTAAAGGACGAATGGGATCGCATGGCCCCCTCAGTTGAAACCCTATATCTTACCTTTAAGCAGAATGGGATTAATATGGGAACAGAGCCCCTCAAAAACCCTTACGGAGCTCCCTATTGCGGTGCAACCGTTAAGGAAAGCTAGACAACTACACTCTGGAGTGAATTATGCCTCCCAAGGCAACGAATACCTCGCGCAAAGGACTTAAAGCCACTTTTGATGACGGTGAGATATTTTTCATCACCCCGACTGATTCAGGGTGGCTCCTGACTACCAATAGGCAGTACCGCAGAAACGGGACCAACGCTTACGATGGCTGGTTTCCACGCCACTACACTCACACACGTAGTGCGAAAGCCGCTCTAACTAGGTTCTTAGGCCAGAAGCTCGACTGGGTTGATAATTAATAGCGCCTATTGCAATTACGTCCTTTTTCATTATAATATTTAATAAGAATTGAGAGGAAAGATGATATGCCAAATTTCTTTAATGAGTACGAATGCCCGCGCTGTGACACTACTTGGGAACAAGAAGCAGACAGTATGTGTGATGACAAGTGTCCTAACTGCAATCTCGCTGTGCAAGCGCATGCATCAGAAGAGATTGAGGAAGTTGAAGATGAGCAAGCCTAAGATCATTCTTGTGGATCAGCGTGAAATAAATGCCTCTTATGATGAGGTGACCCTCTTCTTAAATTACCGTTTCATTGCAGTGACAGATCATGAGTTGGATATCTCGATTAAGGAGGTGTCTGAAAATATTGCAAAAGCTTTAGGCTCCGACGTCGAAACAGTTGTTATTGGGCCAGCTATGCTGGCAAAGGTTCGCGCTAGTAATATGGGCAAGGATGAGTACCTAGCGTGTTTACATGATATTGTAGAAGGTGAAAACCTCGATCAGTGGTGTCAGGGCTATACCAATACCGATCTCTTGAGGTGCCTGCAACAAATGAAGCACGACGTTCCATCTGATCTCCTTGTTTAGCATGCAGCTTAGGGCGCTGTATAAGCGCCCTTTTTTGTAATCCCCTATTGCTGCACGTATGATATGGTGCAATAAGGACCATCCTACATTGGAGTGTAAAATGAAGTTCACTGATTTGCTCAAAACAGAACAAGATAGCATCATCATCCAAAACATCATTTACTCAGAGCTCTATCTAAAAGCAAAGCCACTGCTTGATCGACTGATAGCCGTACGCCAACAGGAAGCGTCTGACCACATCCTCTTCCCTGACCAAAAGCCGGTGCGCGAGGTTTACAAAGAGATGAGTGCTGAGGGTCATTTTGAAGGCAAAACTGATCGTGAAATGAGTGCAATGCATCGAATGAGCGAGTCCAACCCCTTCTATGCTTATGAGAACTTCACCCGCGAATTAGCACGCCATGGCATGGTTATGATGGGTGATACTAACCGAGAGCGGATCTCTAAGATAGCTTCAAAAACAGCATGGCTGCCCAATAGATACAAAGGCCACAGGATTATTGAAAAGCTTGATGATCTATTGACGGAATATCGTGATCACGAGCTGGTCCAGAATCACCTTGTCCTTCATGTTGATGCCTTCATTTTCTGTCATCCTGAAAAGGCTGAGCATATTGCGCACTACCTTGCGCTTCACCCAGAGTTTATTAGTCACCCCTGTATCGAGGGGCAGATTATTAGGCGCAACAAAGGAAAAAAATGGGGTAATAGGTTTTATCGTGAGCGTGAACGTCTAGTTGCAATGGACTTAGGGCCATACAGCCTCCTCCCTTCCAGCGAAGAGCTTTCAAAAAAGAACCCTAAGCTGTACGCTGAACTTCATTGCATGACTGAAGGTGAGGGATATCCTTTATACCATTCAGAAGAGCTCATAGAGGCACGAAAGGCCCTTATTAAAGAGACGCGAGCTGAAACAGAAGCGTACCAGAAAAGAAATAGGGTTAAGCAAAGGGCTGAAAGCATCGCAAAAGTCAGTAAAGAAGCCGGGGCCGAAGAAGATACGCCTAAAGGGAAATGGAGCTTTAAAAAACTCTTTGGATTCAACTAATTCAAGCATAGTAGGGGCGCAAATAAGCCCCTTTTAAATTCTGCATAAGAGGGTTTTGCCCAGAAAATCATTGATTACTATTTTATTTTCCTTATAATAATAAGGACTTAATAATTACTTTAGGGCAAACTTATGACAAACAGCTTCTGTTACGGCCTACGTGCAAGACCGGCTACAATTGGGGCGGTCCCACAGGGCTTTACTCAGATTCTTGAACCCAATGAAGTGAATTCGCCCTGCAAACCAGAGCATATTCGCCATGGGGCGATTGTCTACCCTACCCCGCTTTCTGAAAGCGATATCAAAGCGTATGAGTTAGTTGATCTAAGCAGCCTCTCTAGCTTTCCTGATGAACAGGCTTGTGAGCGTATTGATGGGCTTATGGTGTTGATTGCTACAGAATGCATTGCCAACAAGAGCGACCTTCTAAAACGCTGCTTCCGTTTCGGCGGTGAATTATTAAAAGACTCACCTTATTTCAATCCATGCACCGGCTTAGGGGATCTTGATGCTCTAAGAAAAGACCTCAGCTTGGAAGGGTTTGATGACTATGGTGATCCCCTGCAAGGGCTGGTTACTCAATCGATTAATTAATCCGGAAGGTCTCAGCTAAATGACTCATTTGATTTTAAGCGATGGTATTATCGAGGCTGTGACCTTCGATGGCTTCTCTCGCCCCTCTATTGATTTGATTGAGGTTGGCCGCAAGGAGCATTCTAGCTTCCATTATCATGTGGAAGGCTTTAATGGAAACCCTATTAGCATCGTCGTTGACCGGTGCCCAGAATCGGCTTCATGGGATATTAAGGTTTTGCACAACCTTCACGGCATTCAAAATCCATCCTTATGTGCAATGGAACAATTGGAAAGTGAAGAGATATTTGCTATGGCCGTACTGGACGCAATCCAGACAGCTAAAATAATACTCATGCATACCAAAACCCTCAATGAGGCATTTGATCAGCACCGTTTCACATTATTAAGTAAAGATAATACTGATTTGTCCCGCGATGAGACGTTAATTGGCTTATAATAAGTTAAGAAGTAAGAAGGGGTTAACATGTCCAGCACTGAAACTGATTATGCAACATACAAAAAGACCGTAGAACTTCTGGAAGAAAACCTTCAGCGAGCCTCGGAAGCCCTGAAAGCATTCCCTCGTGGCAATATGGGACTTGTTCCAGATGACGTCAAGTCCACTGACGAGTTTAAAGCTGCAAAGCTTGATTATGATAAGGCTCACAACGCACTTCGCAACTATAATCAAGACGTTCCAAAGACGTTTAAGCGGCAGCGCAGCCAAGAGCGTAGAGAAGCAATGGCGCATAAGGCTGTAGATGACCCGTCGATGGACCGATAGCACCAATATGAGAAACAAGATTGAATTCCCCAATCGACCCGCTTCACTAGATGGCAAGAATGCAGCTGATCTTATCGATACGCTAAATGTCGGCCAAGATGACCTGCCAGAGAGGTGCATAAGCTCTCTTTTGTGTTCGACAGAAGGCTGCCCCTTTGCTGGAACAGAAGAAAGCGAGCACATACAAGGCTATGGTTGCCTCCCTTCCTCTTATGAAATCGCAATTATGCGAATCAAGCATGGAAAGACTTGGGCTTGCCATAGCAATCCTGATACCCCGTGCGTCGGCGCGATCCGTAACTTAAAAGCAAATGGACACCCCTATAAAGTGATTGATAAAAACTTAATCACAGAGCGACACGATTGGTCCAAATTTACAAAATAATACGGCAATAAGTAGTCACCGAAATTTACAATACCCTTTCACTACGCGGCCTACAGAGGATTTCATCAGTCCTATGTTTATTTCAGACATAGTTAGTCTTAGACTGTTATTACACCAATCACAGGAGAATAACTATGCAAAATATTAGAACAATGACCCCCGTCTATGATGATGTAGTCCACATTTCACATGAAAAATTAAAAATGCTGTTTGATGCTCCAAAGAAACTGGCTGACTGCTTTTATGGCCTTTTGATGAATTTGCAAGCCGATCAGCGCATTCAATACGTGAAATGTGGAGATAGGAAAATAGCAAAGGCCATGCTTGAGCTTGGCTTGATAAAAACAACCAAAAAAGGCGGACACTTTACATACATCATTCCGAAGGATGTAGCCTTTGTTAAGCGAGCCCTTAAGGGTTACCTTCAAAAAAACTAACGGAAAATGCCCTCTTGATTATCTATTTAATTTCATTATAATATAATGAGAATTGAGAGAGGGTAACCATTATGAATATTTTAACCACTTCGCGAAAATTTTCTGAAACAGCAGAGGCTGTTTCTGCTCGCTGTAAAGAACTGGATGCTAGCCGAGAGAACTCATGGGTACTCTGGAATGATGGTGGCGAATACATTGATCTTGAGCTGGAGCGTAGGGTTGATTACAAAGGAGAAGAGTCAGACCTGACTGATTACTATTCCCTTAACCTACATGTGACTTTTGATACCGAAGAGAAAGAGTTTTATTTCGTACTCGGTGATAATCGCGGTGACGGTTTTAATGATCATGTTAGTTGCCCATCCAAGGATGAAGAGCTAGCAACGTCAGAAGAATTTATTGATTTTGTTGTCTGCTGCAACCCTAACTCCCCAATGGGATTCCGCAAGTCTGTGGCAGGAAATAGAGAAACACTTAGTGAGATGCTTGAAGAAGCCAATGAGATGCTTGATACTCTCAATCTAACATGGACTAAAGAAAGCTAAATGAAACCAAATATTGAATTTTCATGCAAAGTGGTAGTTGGATTAGGCGGCGTTACGGTTCTCGATCTTAAAGAAGCGGTACTGCCGGAATTTAAGGAAGGCAAAACAGATCCATGTGCCGTGAAGGAAGATATTCTTTCCGATTCAGCAGAGGCATGGTTGCAATGGTCAGGCATAGAACTGAAGATGCCAAAAGACGAAGGGCTTTTGAAGGAAGGGGTATATTTTGTCCGAGGCGAGGTTCGCCAGTCTGAAGACGACATTAGCTATGAGAGTTCATATGTTAGGCCAGAATTCAGTTTAAACGCCCTGCCACCTGAAATCTCTGAAGAAGCCTTAGCGACGCTTGCAGAGCGTGATCCCTTTATTAAATCCTTGCGCCCTTCCGAGTCCGTACTCGTGCGCGTTAAAGGCTTCAAAGAGCCTATGATTGGCCTCTATTATCACTCAACTGATTGCTGGTCTATTTCAGGCCTAGATGGTAATAACTGGGAAGTCATTATCTGGTGGCCTATGCCAACATCCAACGGCAATATGATAGGGAATAATTAGTAGGTGCTTTATGTATAAATTCTCAAAGGATTACGACCATTTATATCAGCTGATCTGCATGGGACATACAGCAACGGGGTTTGTTGATTATTACTTCCCGGATGACGATGGGCCTTACCGCGATGTCGTGCAAATTAAACGCACAGAAGCTTGGTCTATCAATATCGGTGTGAGGGGGATGGCGTATGGAGACATAATGCCATTCAATCAAAAGGATGATTTAACCGAATTGGATGCCTTTAAACAGAATTGTAAAAAATGCAATTTGGAGTGGCTTCCACCTACCGAGCCAAGCGCTGCCGTATCCCCCTCTAAGGACTATACAGCAGCAGAGAAGCTCGAATTTGAGCGCAAGAACGGGATTGTGAAGAGGCTAGATGATTCCGATTTAGGCTGCGGCCCAGCGGTTGAACACCTATACACGCGAGATGACAAAGGTAAAGAAATATATCTCCGCACTGTATGACACATATACGGTATTTTACTAAAAAGGTCGCCATGCGGCCTTTTTTATTAGCGGTAAAAAATTGTACAAAAAACAGCCATTCCTCTTGCAAATATATCAATTTATATTATAATAAATATAACGCAATCAAGTGGAGAAAGACCATGATTGAAGTTGTATCAAGAACGGAAGTTGCTATTCAGCCTGATGTAAAAGCGGTTCTAGTTCAGGAGCGAGGTATTCGCCTCTGGGGATACGGCAAAACATGGGATGAAGCGGAACGTAAAGCTGAAGATAAGCTAAACGCCGTGATTCGCCAGTATGGTTCGGAAATTCACTGATATAGGATTGCGGTATGAGCAGCGAGAGTAAGCCTTCAAAGGGTCGTGTTGTCAAATTTGAAGCTAAAGCAGAGCGTGATAAGCGCAAGCTAAAGGAAGCTGCTGCGGCACGTGCAATCGCTCGTGCTAATAAGCGGAGCTGGTAGCAGCTCTATAATTTAATTGTGCAATGGAGAGCATATGGCAACGTACATTGATCTGGCTTGCGAGCAGAGTCTACAGCAAGCACGTATTAACGCAGAAAAAATCAATCAAAAAGTTCGGGCGGTTCCTTTCGTCATGGGACTCGTATTCGTGGCAATGGCCTGTCTATTTGTCGCAAATGTTCACTTTTTGAATCATGCAGCTGGCATGCATGGTCAACACATTGAAATTACCGCCCTTATAGGGCTGAGCTTTATTAGTGCGTTTTTCGTGAGTGCTAATGAGGTCATATCGGTGAGTTTGAAAACGTATTTGCAGAATAAGCTGGACACGCCCTACTCCACTTCCATGCTTGAGCAGGCATGTTCGGAATCATTGGAGAAGCTTGACTACCTGTTGGATATTTTTCCTGCGATTAAGCCTTATCTTGATAAAGTGATGTCACTCGATCGGACACTGCTTAAGGGCGATGTCGAGTATCTTCAGTCTGTAGCGAACGCATAAGGCGTAGCAATCCCTAGTGGCCGGTTTATCCGGCCATTTTTTATTGTCGCCCTTATCCATTAACACTAGAATACTTCACCTCTAGATACGTAAAATCAGGGTGAATTGACATGCTCTTGCCATTTCATTAATATTCCTTATAATATATTAAATAAAATTAAACATTACAGGTGTAGCCATGCTTGATGAGCGCGGAAATATCGATTGGGATGCGATCGACAAATTTTGTGAAGAGAACTTTGAGTTTACTTGGCAGCGAACGGCTATTGGTTTCGCCGCCATCTTTCTTCTCTGCGTTCTCATCCTGATTGTTGGCCACCTTTTGAAGTGAGATACCTATGACCTGCATGGCACTAAATATTGAAGATAGACAAGTAAAGTTCTGGAGCCACCAGCGCGCCAATGGATTCCTATCAAACTTCTTTATGGCTGAGATTAGAGTTGATGGCCTGATCTGGCCTAGCACTGAGCACTACTATCAGGCGATGCGTTTTGAGGGCCTGCCTATGGCAGAGGCCATTCGTCGCTGCCCGGATGCTAAAGCGGCGAAAGAGCTAGCATGGTCCGTCCCTGCACCTGAGTCATGGACCCTTGAACGACGCATACGCGTGATGCAAAAGGCTGTCATGGCTAAATTCACGCAGCATGAAGAACTGCGTATCGCACTTCTGGCCACTGGCACTGCAGAAATCATTGAGGCATCAAAGAACGATGGTTTATGGGGCTGGGGACCTGACAAAGATGGTATCAACCTACTGGGCATTCTGTTGATGCAATTACGCGCCCAGCTCAGTGGCGATTGTGTTCAAACTTCACAAGTTGAATTGAGCAATCCTAGCTTTATCGAGGACTACCTCCGCAATCAAGCTGAGGGTAAATCAGGCATAAAAGTTCCTAAGAAGACTATGCAACTGTGGAACAAATATGCTGTTAAAGCCAATAAATCCATGCGCTTAAGCCATTCTCTTATGGATGCGCTCAATGAAGAACTAGACGGCGATGTGCACTTCAAAAATGAATCAAAAATCCGTGCACTCCTCGGTGAATTGAACCAATCACTAAATGATGCAGATAAAGTAATGGAGCAAAAGTAATGAGTGCAGCTGATTCGTACGACAACGAACCTCACGCAGTGGCTCGGCACGTTATTGACTACAAACGTGGCATTGCTACATGTGAGGAGAAAATTGCGAGGCACCTCCTCGGTCAGGCCAACATCCGTGCTGAACTGCTGGATCGAGAGACCACCTTTAATGCCCGCAACTTTCTTATGAAAATCCTGATGGGCATCCCATTTTTGATTCGCACGAATACACTCAATGAAGGTCTGCAAGCTCACAGCAATGAAATACAGCGTGAAGAGCAGCGCAAAGTAGAGCACTACAAACAAGTCGTACTTAATGTTGGTCGCTACTGCATGCTAAGAGATCCCGAAGTTGAAGATGCGATCGGCGGCTATGAATCTGAGCACCGTAAACTCCTAGACCTCTACCATTCCATTCTTTCAGTCTACAACGCAGGCAAAGAGGCAAGATCTGCACTAGAAACCGCCAAGAGTAGTCTCTCCAGCGCGCAGACTATGGAAGTGCTGGATATGGCAACAAGCAACAAAGGCATCTCTATGATGTCGACCATGTCCAATAGCTCTGCCTCAAGCGATGTTAAAAGCGCCAGTGAACTGATGAGTAAGTTCAATAAGGAGGCCGTAGAGCATGCGCGAGTAGCAGCCCACTTCACCGAAACATTCTCCACTGAACTTATCGACCTAACCATGGATTTTGCATTTGGCGGGATTATGGATTTTGTCGGGAGCGTGTTCGCTCTCAGTGCACTCAGCTCAGCTTCATCTGATGTCGAAAAAGCGATCAAAAGCTTAAATCCCGTGCTTCTGACAATAGAGTCACACCTAAGAGAAGTTAAGGATTCAAAAGACATACATGAGGCCTCCATGTTGCACTTTAAAAATCAGCATCGCCTAAAAGCAATTCCAATTCTTGCTCGACATGATATTGAAGTAGATGAGGCCTATATCAACAAATTAACCGCGCTCTATCCAGCATAACCAGCACAATTCGAGGGATATACTATGGGATTGAAAAAAAAGTTAATGAAATGATGGTGCCCGATGATAATGGCGGCTGGTACTTCCTTAAAAAGGGTAAAAACGAAAAATTTGAACCCGTTAAAGTCGAACCCAAGCAGAATAGCTGGCCCGCAACGTTTCAAATGGGACCACATGCTACGCCTGTCACCGAGCTGCCACGTGGTTGGGAATGGGGACCTGAGATCCCTACACCTGATAATGAAGAACCTGTTCTCAGCCTCTTCAATCAGTTGGAAAGCACAAAGCAAGAGCTCGCCGAGGCTCAAACGCTACTTCGCGAAGCCTTCAAGGGCATGCAAACCACTGATGGACCTATTGAGTTTCAAAACGCTTGGTGCGAACTAAAAACCTATCTCGAGAAGATCTGATTGTACAAACACACATATTGATTTATTATAGTGATAATTTAATGGGGCCTTAAGGCCCCTTTTATATGGATAAGAAAATGCCTCAAAAGGAAAATGAATTTTACTTACGAGACACTCGCAGCAATGTAGGCTCATCTTGCCAATTTTGGCGAAAAGGTGGTTGTGGATACACTACCGATCTGAGTGATGCTGAAGTATTCGACTTTGATGGCGCTCAAAGGCATGCGTCTGATCAGGGAGATTTCATCCCCCTGAGTAAGAAACAAGTAGATGAGCTTGCCACGATTCGAGTTGATATGCAGCTACTGAATGATGAAACTCAGGATTACTCCATGGGCTTTGTTATTCAACGTAGAATCAATGATTATGACGGCAATGATATATTCTTCGAGGGTATTGAAGACGGCTCTACAGTGAAATACAGCGATGCACGCGTATATCAAGCATCAGAGCTTGAGGAGCATGCAGGCAGAGAGAATGTCCGAATCCTTTCTAAAAGCTATTTAGATCGAATATGCCGCCCTACACTTCAATTCAAAAACGTTAACCGTCGGAAAATGATGACTTCAGCTGGCATCCGGTATCGGGCACCGCGAAAACCTCGGCCTAGCAGTGGCAAAACGCGTCACAATTGCCCTACTTGCGGGAAAATCGTGTGGGACTACAACCCGTATGAGGCTCCGTACTGCGACATATTCTGTGAACCTGTTGGGTACCGCCGCCATGAAGAGTATTAAATCTGAAAGAAAGGGTGGTTTTTCAGAAGGATTGCCGCTGGATCTGAAGCGCCTCAATAAGGCGCTTCAAGAAAGAAAAAAACGGATGAAGCTTACTCAACAAGATAAAGACCGTACTTTTTGTTATCAAAGCGAACCATTAAAAGAGCGATAACGCACGACATCTATTGCCACTTATTTAAATATCATTATAGTAATAGAGAGATAATAATCTAATAAGAAGAATTGAGGCTCACATATGTCTTTTACATTAGCTCCTAAAGAAAACTCACCCCATTATCAAGCATACTGTGACGCTCAAAAATCATACCTTGAAGCAGGTGATCTTGGACGCAATGCAGAACTGCTTAACGCTCTATATTTAATGTCTGCTGCGGTCATCAATCTATACAGCCAAGCAGAACGTGAGCAAATTACAAATACCACGCTTTTCACATCCCTACAGAAAGCGAAGAAGCTTGAAAAGCATGCTTTTATCAACCTTTGCTACAAGTTTAATGATGACCGTATCGAAGAGATCATAGACGACCTCCCACCCGGTATTAGTGATACGCGAATCATCAAAGCACTCTTGTTGAGAAAACCTAGCCTTCTAGAGCGATTTAAGCCCAACACTATTACAGCTGATGTGGTTAAGGGAGTGTATATAGACAACACTTCTCGCAAAACGATCGATATTAAAACGTTTGAAACCGCTATTGCTCGTAGAAAAGAGAAGACTATCGCTGGGTACCTCCACTTAGTTAGCCCCAGTGCAAAAAGTGCAGAATATTGGTCGAGAGAAATCACTCTAGGCAATGTTCAAGGATTGAATATCCCTAAACGATTCCGTTCGACACCGGAGTTCATGAATAAACTGGAAGAAGATCATCCCGGCATTGCAGAAAAGATAAACCGAATCAAACAGACCCCCGAAGAGCGGAAAGCGAAGAAGTGGCTTAAGCTGATAACTGATAAGGACCTCGGGAAAGTCCCCAGTAGAGATATTTTACAAACGGTTTGCAATGAATTTTACGTACTTGAACAAGCAAACATCCTCAAAATGCCCATCAGGTACATAACTCCGGCCATGATCAAGTGCGAGATCGAGACCTCCCCTCAACGACTTAAGTTCATTGATGTTGAGGCGTTTCCATTAAGTCTAATACCAGAGATTCTTCAAGCAGACCCCACGATTTTCAGCAAGCTGGAAGGCAGTACGCCAGATTACCTATCACTCGCACTGCAGGCTGTTAAAGATGATGCATCGCAGCTGCTGGAAGTTAAGATCCCTCGCAATCATTTATTGAAATCAGAGGAGCGAGTACAACATTGGCTCAAGCTACTTGAAAGCATTGAGATTACCAACGAAACAGTATCTGACTTTCTTTGCGCGCAGATTCTAAATCCTCTCCTAAAGGAGTTTAAGGCCGCACGACGCCTCAAACCACGAGCACTCAAAGCAATCCAGCCTCTTCTAATCGAATGTGAGCGGCTAGGCGCGACAAATCTCGACTTGAATGCATATTACTGCGACATGAGTGCATGAACAATAAACATAATAATAAAAGGTATAAGTGATGACATTTGTAGCAACCCCAAAAACAAACTCTAATGAGCATGATGCGTATATAGAAGCTCAGAGAATCTACAGGGAAACCCCAGTAGAAAATAGGGACTCGCACTTGATAAACGAGCTCTATTTAATGTCAGCACCTATTGTTAACTTCTTTCGAAAAGAAGAGCGCGAATTACTAGCGGCCTCAACATTCAGTAAAACACTTAAAGAAGGCAGTAAAAAACTCAATCGTCAGGTACTAAAAACGCTTCTGCAGCACCTGAGTGAAGGTCACATCAACAAGCTGATTAATGAAATTCCTCCAGAAGATATCAATAAAGAAATAAAAGTCGCTTTTCTAAGACGAAACCGTGACTTATTGAGCGAACTTAAACCCGGAACCGTTACTATCGATATGATCCGTGAGGTCTACATAGATGGTGGTTACCGTAAAACAATTAGCCCAGATGTATTTCAGAATGCGGTAGAACGCCGCGCAGAGGAATCTGCCCTACCTTACTTGAAGGTACTATCCCCATGTGTCAAAAGCGCTGAGTACTGGTCGGAATACATATCGAGAGGTGAAGCCTCCATCAAGGATATCCCACGACGCCACAGGGGTGACCCCGGGTTCATGGATAAATTAATAGAAATGCATCCAGATGCTTTCGCTGTCACTAAGCCAAGCATCATTAATGCAGAACAGCGCAAACAACTTAAAAGGGAGAAGGCTTACAAAGACAAGAATGTGAGATATATCCCCGAAGAGGAAATTACTCAGGAAATTTGTACTGAGTTTTATGCATTACGCCCATCCAATATTTTGCGCATGCCTAGTGAGTTCATTACCCCTGAGATGGTGAAGTCCGAGATCGTAGCTGGGTCCGAAAGGCTATCCTCGATAGATATCGAAGCTATCCCACTAACCCTTATGCCGGACGTTCTAACTCAAGCACCTGAAGTGTTTGAGCGCCTTGAATCGACCATGCCGGGCTACTTGGAATTAGCAAAAAATGCTATCAAATCTGATCCTAAAAAGGTCATCGAGGTCCGATTACCCCGCAACCACCTTTTAAAATCCTCAGTGCGCGTAAGCCAATGGGTAGATTTATTGGAATGTGTAGGTAGCAGTAACGACATCGTACGCACTTTCTTAAGTGAACAGATTCTAGCCCCACTACTGAAAGAGTTTAAGGCAGCAAGGCGCTTAAAGCCTCGTGCTATGAACAGTCTCTTACCACTGATCAATGCATGTGAACGACTTGGCTCTATAAACATCGAATTAAATGCTTATTACTGTGACAAATCTGCATAACTAACATTAAGGAACGAACTGTGAAGCCGCAAACCACGACAATGAAACCCGTACCCTTCCGAGAAGGGAATACAGTATTGCGTACATACGAAACGCCCTTTACTGACCGCGCAGGCCATCAGGCCACTTTAACGCTGGTTGACTATACGGACCGGAAGGGAAAAGAGAATGTGGGCTTCGTACTTCGTGTTAAGTGGGTTGATTAAGGAGGCGCTATGAAACCTCAATTTATTTTTGATTTGGATGATGTCAGTGTCGATATGATCGACAAGGTTCACCGTATTCTTAATCCTCTTTGTGGACAAGAGCACAAGCCCGAGGACTTCTATACCTATGATTTCTTAACTATGTATCCGGGATTTGAAAAACCCTACCTAATGGAGGCTCTCGTTGACGCAAAAGCAATTGAAACCGCTAACCCGCTTGAAGGTGCTGTAGAAGCCACCCATTTGATCCGTGAGGCTGGTGGGGAAGTAAATATTGTCACGGCGCGCAGATGGCATCCGAACGCTGAGAGCGCAACAGAGGCCTATTTAGAGCGTAAAGGCTTTTATTTCGATCGACTGAGGGTTACTGGGTACCAACAGCCCAAGTCGGAAGCCTATAAGCATATAGCACCCCAATTCGAGCTAATGGTTGACGACTCTCCAAGCCATCTGACAGATGCTTTAGAAACCGGTATCGTTAACCAAGTGGCAATGATAGAAAAGCCATGGAATGCGGCCGCAAAACATCCTCGACACTCTTCGCTACTCAATGTCGTGCAAGAATATCTAAGCAGGTAGCATAAGCGGGATTAATCAATAACAGTATTATTTATTATTTATTTTCATTATAATTTAATAAAATATTGCAGGAGACAAGCCCATGTACATGCTCTATCAAGACGAAAACAACCACCTAGCTTATGGCTCTACGAAATACCTTGTTGCTGATGAGTCCAATCACATTAAGACGCCTGAAGATATTGAGCTCCTAGTGCTACAGGATGACAGTTTAGGAAACCCTATTACCCCCCTTTACATTTGTGACCAAAAGCCAGAATCTTTAAACTCAGCCTACAAGCACGCGATTGGTGAGTTGAATCGCGCTATTTATCTTTTGGGGCGCATCCACACACAAGACCCATTTGTACTGATTGATAGCACAGAGCTAATCTCTAAAGCGAGGGATGGTATCGGTTCCGCGAATCCTCAGGCCTGCTTCCCGAATCTTGCTTCAATCTCATTTGATCAACAATGCATTGAACTGCACAATACGCTAGAGGACGCTATTGAAAGTATTAAAGGGCTGGAAAGCAACTTACCTTTCGATCCAATAGCACCAAGAACCAAATTCATGAGGGCAATTAAAGGAGCTTGCCGACGTATGATGAATGAGCTTGAATTGCAGACTAGCGCTGTCCGTCAACACCTTCTTTCGAACGATGAAGATTACGTTGGACCTACCGTGGATGATATTGCAGAGAACCTAACCCTTACTAATTGGGTAGATGAAACAATATCGGGCACAGAAAAAGGGGCTTATGCGTATGGCAAAGAACCTGAAAGCGATAATAATCTCACGCTAAGCTAAGAAGCAAATATGTCACACCAAAAATCACAGACTGCGCTTGCAGCCTGTGAAACAGAGCTCTCAAATACAAAAGCGCACTCAATGCGTCCGCAAAGGACATATACAGCATGGTTCAGGAGGATGTTCTGGCTCGCGGGATGGTAGTGGCATCAAGGCTGAATTTCTTGAAGTTGTTAGCAAATACAAGCACTTGATTGATTTAGGTTGGCTTGAAGATGAGAAGGGCTAAGCCCTTCTCGTTAGCAGGAAGGGAGCCAGATTTCCTTTCGATCGACCTGATCTAATGTGACCTTTCCTGCTATATCGTACTTCTTAACGCTCTTACCTTCCTCAGCTACATCAACACACTGAAGTTTCAGATCAACAATGATCTGATTCTCCTCAGGCCATTCAATCGAAAGCTTGGCAAGTACATCCTCTGCCTCAAAACTTGCTGCCACATGGGCTCCGGCAATGCTATTGATAGGATTGCTAATCGCACTGAACTCCGTTGCCTTGCCCTGCGTGAGTTCGGGACCACCTGAAACCGCAAAGCTCAGAAGCTGCTCATCTTCTTCACCTTTTGCAGCCAACGACAGGAATAACTTTCCTTCATCAATGGTAAAGCCACCTTCAACAAGCTCAAGAGCCGTAATTTCTCTGCGATGTTTTAAGCTAATGGTCTGGTCAGTCATTTTGCATCTCCCTTAATTCCCTGTTTTTGGAGTTTGGCATAGTATTCAATAGGAAAGCAACAAAATCTCAACACTTATCATTATATCAATAATAATGATCAAATCTCTTAGCGACACAACAATCCCATTGAACGCCGACCTAAATTAATTTACATTATATTAAAACACAAATGAGATTAACCTATGCCCACTTCCCATACTTGTTATTTAACAATCCCTAAATTTGATAGCTTCGTTAAACTAGTCAATTGGTACCGGAATTATTTTCACAAGAACAGGGATTGGGCCGCATTACTCATTGAATTGGATCGCTTTAAGAAATCGGAGAAAAGGAACCCGACCTACCAGACGATGAAGGCGATTGCCCTTAGCAATAATTACCCAAGCAATCCCATCAAAAAGAAAGTAGAAAAACTGCTACTAAAAGCAGCCGATGCGGGCAACCTACTCGCAAGGGCCTACTTGATTAGGAATTGGTTCTATTATCTAGACAAAACATCCGATGAAAATAAAATTCGCGCTTCTGAGTGGATATATAGTGCATGTGAATCTGAAATAGATTGGTGGCTCTACCATACATTCGACAGCATCGTGTGGAGCTTCAAAAGGATAGATGATGTTGAAATTCACGATGCTGACTTAATTGATGCTCTTCTGTATAAACCAACAGAAGAATTTAATGTTACCCCTATGCTAGAATTAACTAATGACCTCCATGTATCCTCTTTGGGAATTAGTCAAATAGCACTAATGGAATACCGGGATAATTTGCTTCAGATCCTTAATTTACAACTAACACAGCAACCATTTGAAGATCACATTCAGTATTGCCCTCCTAAAAAAATACATCCTCACTGGTCTTATCACATTATCACAGATAGTGAAGATCACTTAAAGGTTAAGTGGGATTCATGGGCGACAGGTGTACAAGTGCTTAAATTCAAGACTAGCGACACTAAAGCACTCCTTGAGTATATAGAGTCCATCAATGAATCTCTGAGGGTATTTGAAACCACCAATACATCCACATTCCAACACATCTCCGAGATGCAGCCTAAGGGATCACCAAATGCGACTGAGTGATCGTATGCGACCTAAAAAGTGCCGCAAATGCCAATGTGCGAGGTGTCAATGCCACCGCCCCATCCATAAGCGTGTCGTGAGCCTTGAATGTACTAGAGCCGCCAAAAGGGATACTCTAAAACAGTTTGGCGTAGACAATGAACACCTCTATTACATCACTGATGCGGACAGAGAGTCCGCATCTCGCTTAGATGTAGGTAAGCTATTGGAAGAAGCGAGAGAACTGTTGGCTGAAAAAGAAAATGCAAGTGCTAGTCAATCAAGTCATGACTAATCAATAGCACTTGTTTTTTTGTTTATTTTCATTATAATAAAATTATTATATAGAAGGAGTGAGATATGCCACAGATCATTGTTAGTATGCTGCTGAATCTACCCGAAGCACCTGATCATGATTCCTTTGATACAATTGGACAAACTGCAGAATTAGGCTTGCGTGAAGGGCTTCAGGCGCAAGGCATGGGTAATGTGGATATCGAAATGGTATCGGCCTACCCAGTTAATGTAGAGCCTTCATCCACAGATTTTTCTGCTTTAAAGCCTATTGGTGATGCTATGCTTAACGCAACCGATAACTTAAAGAGCAATTCATAAAGTTCTTCCGGGGTTTGAGCTGGTTATTGTTCGCCGGAAAGAAAGGGTCGGGCCCATACGCGGCTGATCACATTCAAAGTCGTACCGACTTACAGCGTCTGCGCGGAGAAGCGGTTGCTGAGCGCAATGTAAAGGCTGCTGTCCGGGCTATGGCCCTACCTGTGATTCAAAACAACGATAACACTTGAGATGAAGGAGGACCGCATCACCCAACAATAGCTAAACCACAGTTCATGGAGCCGCGGCTTGGACACCCGCATCATGGTAAAGTGCGTTGTGAAACTCCCTGTAGGACGAAATCTTAACCTTAACGATGAGGCTCTGGACACCTCATTAATGTGAGATTTTAAATCATGTCTACATACAATCTTAATCAGGATATTAGTCCAGAAAATTCGCAGAAAATCGCTTTAGTGTTCGAAGCACTGCGCTACAGCCAAGGATTAACCTATGAATATATAGGGTCCGTTATTGACTATAGTAGTTCTGAACTTAAAGCAATCTTTGCGGGTATCGAAGCAATACCAAAGATTGTTTTTTTACAGCTGTGTGAGCTGTTTGGCTTAATTGGGGTCTCAATATCCCACCATGAGGAGGTTGTTGACGAAAATGGTGTGAACCTGATCCGCTTGTTGCAGCTTGCGGAAATATAGGACAAACACCCCAAGCCTTTAACAAGCCTTGTGATAGATTGAAAAGCCTGCTGAAATTGTTTCCGCAGTTTCAGTAGACGAAAATGGCATGAATATGCAGAAACTCTTGCTGTATCATTTCTAACTGACGTTAAAATAGGGGCTCAGTTTTATGGTAGACTTGAGCCTCACAACAGTAGAGTTGAGCGATACATGCTGGAACAAGACGCACTGAAGGAATACATCGACACCCTACCCGAAGAAGATCCCATGCGGGATCTTCTCAGCCCTATGGTCATTGACGAAAAAGGGCAGGCGTTTATTGCGTCCATCAAAGCAGGTCAGATACCTGAAAAATACCCCTATGGGTATGAGTTCGGCTATCTGGATGATCCCGATAACTTCCAGCAATTCTTTCAGCAAAGCTCTGCAAGTTTTGCCCTACGTCAAGCCTGTCAATCGCTCTGCATGTATGCCGTTGTAGACCGTGAATGGACACCCCATCTTGCCAAATGGATCGGTAACCGACGCGTCCTCGAAGTGATGGCGGGTCGTGGGATTCTGGCGAAAGCATTGAGTGATGAGGGAGTTGCCATTACCGCAACAGACTACAACACCTACTGGGAACCCTTCCACCCAATTACGGAAATCGATGCCAGAGAAGCGGCGGCAGAAAGCTCAGATGATGTGCTTTTGATATCATGGCCACCCTTTGAAGACACTGCCATTGTGGATGTGTGCAACGCATGGGGTACAGAGCGCCCGATTATCTTCATTGGCGAGTTTCGTGGCTGTACCGGATGCGATAAATTCTTTGATCGGTTCGTGCCGCGTGAAGATGTATATATCCCCCTACCCCAATTCATGGGCATCAAAGACAACGTATACATCGGGTATTGGACATAAAAAAGCCCCGTCGACGACAGGGCTTTAAGTATTCGATTACTCGAAGATCTCAATATCTCCGATTTCTAGATACGGATCACCGTAGTTACTGTGGAAATGAAACCTTACAAATCGCGCTTCCAAAGGAGATGCGAAATTAAGGGTGATTACGGCCTGACGATCCATATTGGTAAAGGTTTGGTGATCAGTGAAGTTTACACCGTCCATAGAGACCTTAACCGTCATGTCTTTCGGATAGTGACCCCAAACACCATTCATGGCCAACCAGTGGTTCTTAATACTGATACCCGCAGCATTAACCGTCTTATTCGGGCCAAAGTCCACCTGAATCCACTCTTCAGATGTGGTGGCGGGTATCCAGAAACCACGGTTCTTAATCCCCTCTATATAACCATAATCATTGCCATTATAGTTCATATCTACGCCGTCAAACGCACCCTGTGGTACATCAGATGGGTTGTTGGAGCTGACACTATAAGAACTTGTAGTCAGGCCATTGGTACCAATCAGTGCAACGTTGTTACGCGGACCTACGCCCAGCAGTTTCTGCTCTTGATCTTTGGCGAAGCAACGCACTGGAAAGTTGGAGTACTTATGGATCGAGGCACTCGCCCCTGACGACCCCTGTGTCGCTACTACTAAATTTGAATGACTCTCAGAAGAGGTCACATGATAACCATTTGGGAAACTCCCATCAGCGCCAGCACCCACCAAAGACGTGATCGCCGAACTTAGCTCCCCCGAACTTGGTACATACCAGTTAGAGCCTTTATTCATACAAGCAAGATACGGGTTAGCATAACCGTTCATTGGGTTGTGACTACCATACCCCATCAGTGCCGCATCAAACAAAGTCCGGGAATTGGCATGACCATCATTACTGGTAGCACCAGTCGTGTAGCCATACGTACCCGCGACAAAAGTTTCGCCTTGGTTAGTTAATGCCATATACAGGGACTCACCATTGAAATCCCCTGCATAGATAACATTCTCACCATTAATGGCACATTGATCACCTACGGATAAGTTCGAACAAGCCGATCCACCTTGGCCTCCCGACTCTTCATTAGCAGAATTACCCACTTCCACACCCGCAGGCGTGCGATAGATAAATTCCGCCGATACTGGGAGCGCCGTCAACGCCGCCAGTAAAGGAATAACAATTTTCTTCATGATATAAACCCTGATTATTAACGCTATAATAAATAGAGTTACTGATAATCGTGATGAATTGCAAATATTTCAGTTTGACTGTCTTTATTTTTTCATTATAATATTAGCGCAATTCTATAATTAAGAGCTAAAAATAATGAGTAAGCTAACATTTCGGACACCAACTTGGCATGTAGAAGTGGAAGTGGATATTCTTTCCATTAAAGGCTTTATTGAAGGGCGTTGCATTATTAAATGTAAAATTGAGGATATGACTTGCCTTATCTCACATAGAGATAAGTTTCTAGCCACTGACGCTTCGGATCTAGAAAATCATAAGGCCTTGCTAGATAAGTTCCATGAGGCTGTAGAAGCTATGATTAAATCAGACGACTTTATCCAACGCGTGACGGATCTGAGCGAGTGTGGCTTCACCACTAACCTTATGATCTTTTCCAAAGAGGCCGAAGATGCGGATGACCTATCCGTTAATAGCACGCCTTCTATGCAACAAGCCCATAATGTCGCCGTGGTGAATCAAGAAGAATGCCCTTTCGTCATAGGGGAGCCTTTTGAAGGGGTTCGATACGTTGAATACTCTTTCACTGCAGCTGACCGCATGAGCAGCACAGGTTATATCTACAAGTCCTTTTGGGCGCGGTGTTTGAATGCAGAAGAAGCTTACTTGTTCAAAATTGGGCTTTGGAACTCACAAAACAAACAGCCAAGACCTCCCTCACAGGTCGTTCCAATCATCAAAGATAAAGAGTACAGCCTTGAGCAACTACTTAATCAATCAGTGACAGATTTCTCGAGCATGCCTTTGTCCCTATGGGCTACTTTGCAAAATGATATTCTCAACTATATGAAGCAGAATGATCTAATCGAGGTCGATTAGCATGCCCACTTGGAAGCTATACGGTAACTGGCAGGAAAAAATAACCCAGCGCGAAGCTTACCGCCAAAAACTCATCGATAAAGGTGTAGTGGACGGCGGTAGTAAAATGCGAAAATTGATGTCAAAAAAAGGATTCTGAGCCTCATGTCAAATAATGACGACCTCATAGAACGCCTCCTTATGCTAAGGCATGAAGCAGTGCACCAAACAAAGGAACAGTCTGGAATGTTGGCTGAAATTGTGATTCGATCCATAAAAGATGGTGATGAGAGCTTGCTCCTTAAAGGCCTTAGCGCCAGTGCGGGAACAGGGTTGTCGGCACAGATGCTGCTCTACTCCATCCGGGACCAATTGGAGAAACAACGCGATGAATAACGCGAGATCATTCAAACTCACCTTTGAAGCTGATCATCACCCAGCCCTATGCAAATAAACACGGTGAGTCGACAAAGAATCCTGCTCCTCATGCTTTATTGGGGGCGATAGCTGCATGGTGCTTCAAAACGAAGATGAAGATACATGGGTCATTCTTTATAAATTCATGGAGAGTGTTCAAATCCATGGAACACGGGAAGAGGCTAAATCAGCAACCCCTGCATTTGCACTGGATGTACTGAACCACTATGGCTCTTTGGTTCAAGACTTAATCGATGAAGCACCTGATAAACAGGCCGCAAGCTAATGGATATAGCCTATGTTTAAGCACAACCTGCTGTCATTTTTAAAATATGTATACGCTAAACTAACGACGCTGGATGCTTGGTCTCGCTCCCCCTTCTACGAAGAGCACCACACACGCAAGTGTCGGCAAAACCAACTGAGCGTATGGGAAGCGAAACAGCAGGGCCTGTATTTTAATGACAAACCGCTTACTCCAAAAATGTTCGAATCATTTCAAGACTCAGTGACACGCAATATGGGTTACGTGAACGCAACCTCAGGCGAATTACTAGCGGCCATTCACAATTACCGGATGGCAGGCACGTTTGTAGCTGAAGTCCACCCTCATGGCACTCAAACTTCTGAGGGCACGACAACAGACCTGCGTGTCGGCCCTGCATATGCCAGCGACAATGAAGTATTTCAGAAATTCTTAAAGAGCGGTGAGGTGAAAATTGATGATGTTCACAACTACCAAGCTTTTAAAGGCATTCAAAATTAAAAATAGGTATAAAAATGAAATTTTTCAGTAAGGTCCCAGCATTTGCGTATTTCTTGTTTTGCGTCCTTATATTGTTGGCAATTGGTATATATTACAACCACCCTGAGCAGAAACGGGTCAGCAATGAAAGTGAAAAAATCCAATTCCAAATTACAGAGCCCATCATTACCGTAGATCGAACGATTGAGGGTGCGGCTGTAACCAAACACTTCGGGCTGTTTACCGTTTTAGAGTCGATTGATATTCACTCTTTTAACTACTCAAGTCGAGAAAACTTCAATATGACTATCAAAGCGGCGGGGATGAAACTCGACAGCCATAGCTACGCCCATGCTTGTAGCCTTAATAGGATGAATATCACGACTCATCTAGCCGATCAGGAACTCGATCTTGAAAATCATGTCTGGAATATTTGGATCTCCAAACAGGCGCGCAATAAATTCACACACAGTGATGTTCAGCAATGTGTTGATGCACTCATCCGATTTGTAGCCCATGACGTTCAAAAGAACGCAGATAAAGTGGCCTTTGCAAAAGAGTTAGAAGAATCTTGGCAATCCCACATTTCAAAAAATCAACACAAATCCAATTTACACTAAAGAGTATTGTAAAAATGTTATTAAAACGTATCCCCACCTTCATCTATGTTCTTGCAGTGTTAGCTTTGATTATTAGCTTTATTTTCCACTACGAATCTCCCGAACAGGTTCGTGAGCGTGACGGGAAAAAGCTTATTCACTTCCCAATTAGTGAACCCCTTCTTTCTAGACTTAAAGAAGATCACAAAAAGCGCAACCAAGCTAACGCGGAAAACACCACAATTGTCGAGCGTGTTAGCATTCTTCCACCCGTAGTTGAAAATACTAATGCACACATTAAGATTCTAACAAGCAATGGTGAAGACCAGATTCATACGTATCTTGATCACTGCAGCATCAAAGGCCATAAACTATTATGGAAAATGCAGGATGAAAATATAAATCTGAAGACCAATACGTGGGACATTTGGATCGCTAAAGAGGCACGAATTGCTTATTCCTATCCCACCTTTAAAAAGTGCTTGGATCAGGTGATGATATTTACAAATAGATATCTAATCAATGAAACAATTAAATACTCCCCTTCAGAACAAAACAATCTTGCATCATGGGAAACACACATAGGCAACACAACAAAAAAATAACGCCATGCGGTTAATTTTCATTATGGTAACAAACCAACGCTATTGAGCCATAATCGTAATTATGCCTAACTGCGTCCCTGATCCTAGGACAAGGGACGCAATAAGCGACAACATCCACTCCTGTCAAGCCTAAAATCCAGCATCAATAAACAAGGCTCTATGCAAAACCCCTAAAAAATATAGCACTGAAGGCCGCTATGACGCCTTTTCCTGCAATTAATTCTGGTTATAAGATAACTACATACAATAAAAAAATAATAAAAGTCAAATTATTTCTTGCAATAGATGTATTTTCCATTATATTAAAGGCAACTTACTTAATTAAAGAGATTTATACATGTCCAAAACCAACCTGCCATTTGTGCTGGATGAGCGTTCAACCAAGAAGTCAGATATCACACGCTACATGAAGTTGCATCAACGTGCGGCAGGGTTGCCTTTGGATACGTATTTAATTAGCACGGCCGTCTTGCCCCGTCCTATGCAATCTACCATGAATTTGTTGGCTAAACAGGGCGTGCCTCCAGTCGCATCAATTATCCTTTCCATTGGTGATCACAACCAAGAAAGCTTAGGTCTTGGTGATGTGAGTTCGAAACGTATTGCTAACCTGCAAGTTGAGCTCCTTAAGAACTGCTCATGCATTCTTGATGGAGAGTCCAACCCAGAAGTTTGTGAAGACAAGCTGTTCCGCATTTATGGCGCCACACCAAAGACATTGGCTGATGCCGAAAAACTTCTCATTGCAGACATCAAGGCAGTACAGCTTGAATGTTCAGAGCGTGATTTAGAAATCTTTAGTTCCTTCTATGGTTTTAATCGACGCGAAGCGTTACGCAAAGCTGATCTTGCCGAAAAAGTCGGCGTTTCACGTGAACGTATTCGTCAGATTGTGAGTGCAAAAACCAAAGAACTTCATTCTACAATGCGAGTTGCCCCTGCAGCATTAGCGGGCATGGTTTTAGAACATTTTAATGGGAGTTATGCTGAACTCTTACCTAACCTGCGCAGAACATTTCTGACGGATGAAGTGTTTACCGCCTTCCTTATGGAGCTAATGGGAAAAAGTGATTTGGTGCGGGAAGAGCGACAGATGGACGCCACAGATCGTACCATTCAGACCATTTTTGCGCTGAATGGCGGTGGGCAAAGTATTGGCGATTTTATCGCCCTTCTTTCTGCAGCTCAACCAGAGGGCGGTATCGATGTTGAGATGCTGCACTACTTGGTGAATGCTAATCGCCTTCGCCTAGAAGATGGCAAGTTGTACCCAACTAAAATGAAATTCAACACATCAATTGCTTATGTGCTGAACGATTATCCGGGTGGGATGACTGCAGATGAACTAGAAGCAGAGATTCGCGCAAATGGTGCTTTATCATTCACGGACTACGACCCGCTCGAGCGCTCCGCCCAGCAATTACTGTCAATGAATACTGACCCTCATACGTATCATTACCGACAACTCTTTAAGCACGTAAAGTATGTGGACCTAAAAGGCTTTGAAATGGCTGATATCTGCGCCAAACTGAAAGCTGCCATGGACAAGATTCACCAGCCTCTGGCGTATTCAGACACATTACTTACTGAAGTACCTGAGCTAAAAGACATTGAGTACATGGATCTTCGTTATGCTTTAAGCACATGGGGTGGTGAGCATGGAATTTACTTTATGGGACAACCTAAGGTAGATCTCATCAGCAGCAGCCCAATCCCAGCAGGCACAACGCAAGTTGATGTGTTGCATGCGGGCATCAAGCACGCATCTAAGCCGGTTGACTTTGAAGGCTCCAAAACCTTTGTGCGTGAGCCCATCCGCTTTCGTACCCGTGAGTTTCTAAACAAACTTATCAGAACGGGCCGGGTAACAAAATCAGAAGAAGGTTTTTACAAAGCCGCTTAATAGTACCTGTAAACAGTAAATATTCACCGGCCTAGTGTCGGTGAATTACTTTTGGATTAATCAAATGATCTTAGGCTTTGTAATCCTGAATGCTCTGGTTCTTTTTTGGCCTTGGTATCTTATTAAGAAGATGGCCAATAAACCTCTAACAGTCCGATTAGCATCTTGCGCTCTATCCCTATGCCTTTCACTAATTCTAATAATCGGAGTAGCACTAAGCCATCCTGCCAAAGAGACGTATCAGATGTTATTTGTAGTTGGCATGCTGAGTCTCCTTGCGCACATCCCGTGGTATAACAACCTTAAGAATGAGTTTGAAGATGGACTGCATTAAAGAATTGTTAAATACCGATTTTTCAGATACCACAACGTGCGAGTAGATCTATCCCATTGCAAGTTCTTTAACAAAATGCCGTGTAGATAAAAACTACGATCTGGCAGATGAACTCCTCAGCAACATAGATTTCGAAAAGCAAAGCCCTACTTCATTGATCTACTTCATTCGAACCACATTCCCTGCGCGGGATAAACTTAAATCTTGGGAGGAAGTGCGAGATAGAATCGCACTCACTGTCGACAACCCTAAAAAACATTGCGAGGATTATGGTGAAAATACTTCAAAAAAATATTCCGGGTAAAGTTAAATTCTGGCTATCACTTATAGCTATTAGCATGCTGGTAGCAGCGGCAGGCTCCACTGCAATGTATGGGCTTCACGAACCACTACCTCACGTATTTTCAGATTAGCAACAAGAAACAACCAATAACTTAATATCCCCTACACAGATGGAGAAACAAATGGGCGCAAAATACCCTAAAGAAAACATAAACAAAGAAACCGTCTTAGAACTCGCGCAAGACGATGGCTTCAGAGGTGTATATATCCCGTGGGGCGGGATGCATAACATGTCGTTTTGCCTTGGGGGCTTAGCTGGAATACTTTTTATGTACGGAATATATCTAATAGGCCATGCTTCCTGAGGATTAAATGGGTAAAATGTTGCACGAGTTTTGATAGGGTGAACGCGTGAACAGCAAAGTAAAACAGAATATTGAAAAAGCAATAGCAAAACTGCGTGAAGAGTTGAGCCTAGATCAATTACGCGATTTTGAAGTGTTCATGTGGATGCTGCCTACTCATGACCGCATAACAGCAGACCATCTGTTAGCATCCGGATACACGCTTAATGCTCATGCCATAATGCAATGGGGCACTACATCACCAGTCAGCTCCCTAAGTAGCAATAATTATTTAAGCTTGTCGCACACACTACTAAAAGCCCTTGAACAACATACAGATAATGCTCAGCGAATCGATCGCGGCTTGAATCCTTACTTCCGGAGTGCCTCTGCAGACCCTATCACCAGTGAGAATCTGGAACTCAGCCTTTTAGGCGATCTTGAAAACTTTGTTCACAACTTAAAAGCACGAGATAAAGACATCTTCTGCTTACGATTTGGCTATAAAACACAAAAGGCACACACACTCAAAGCTATTGCAGAGAAATACGACGTTACTGGCGAGAGGATGCGCCAAATCGAAGCCGCCTTAATCCAACGGCTCGTTAACCAACTTCGCATACCACAGAAGCAATTAAGTCATACCTTTTGTGATTGTTACGACGGCTCATTGCAGGAAATATTCCCTGAACTGATCACGCCATTTGCCAATGAGAAAGCACTAACCCGGCTTCTTAATAAGCTTTTACTGAAACCAGTAATGAAGCCTGTACCTAAGGACTTAAGGATTGCTAAGCGAGATATTGCCAATGTCTTTATCGAACTAGGCGAGCCTTTAGCAACGGACGTATTTTACACAAAGCTAAAAACTTTTTGCCCAAAACTTAAGCTGGACTATAAAGAGACACTCGCCTTTCTATCCAACAAGACCTGTTTAATAGAAAATGGCCTAATCTCTCCAATCTTCCTTAAGAAAGAACAGTCCATCCTCGTGATTCTCGCCAATGAGGCAGATGGCCTTTCACTAGAGGACCTCAGAAAAGCACTGCGTGAAAAACCATACGCTTCTGATATTGAACTTGACCCCAAACACGAATATCCATTGCAGCTGCTTGCCGCAATCAACCCTAAGATTTATACCGACGGTGAAAAGCTTCATCACACCAAGTTCATTGACACCAAAGGTCTTGAAACTAAGCAACTTTGTAAAACCATCAAAGAACTTATGACTCGCAAAGGCCGTACCCTGTGTTTCTTTGATGAAGTACATGAAGAAATCCCCTTAATCCGCGGTATAAAATACCCGGGACTGAGAGCCATTATAGGCGAGTCTGGCGCCGCCTATGGGATTCACCTAGATAGACAGCCAAATGCTGATGTCGTAGCTCTAAGCCCCATAGAGGGCCGCATTAATCATGAAACAGTCCTTATGGATGGGATCAGGGCGTATGGCCGCCCCGTCACTCTCGATGAAATCAAGGGCCTGTACCGTGAAAAATCAAGAATGCATGCAGCAAGCAAAGTACAGAAGCTTGTTAACGATCAGCAGCTTTGTTTAACGCCCGATGGGCGTTATCAGGCAGTTTGACAATATGAGTCAGAGATTATCTGACTCAAAATTAACGTCAATCAGTGCACCCCGAAGACCTTCCACACCGAAACATTCCATAATCGCTTCGGCATTCCGAGATATAGCTGGAACCTCACCCTCCTGCAACAATGCTTCATCTTCCATAAAAAGGCGACCTGCTGTCATATTACGCACTAATTCCTTCGTTTCATGGACCGTACCTCTCACAGCTAGAGTAATCACCATGCGCCAACTTTTTGCTTCCTTCGAAGTAATAGCCTCTCCCGTAACAGCGCGTGCCTGATCGTAAACAAAATTCAACAATGATGGGGTGATTGAGCCTGAACCTAGTGCAGCATGAACATAAAGATGCTCAAGGAGGTTATCGTAGCAATCTGTTGGAAGCAGTAATAATGGCATCAGGCCTGCCGACTCAAAGGTATACTCCTCAATATTAGGAATAAGTAGCTTAATGGCTTCTTCGGAAACACGATGAGGAACACCCTCTTCCTTAATATTATCGCAAAGCAGACAAAACTTGATGAAGTGGATATCTAATCCCGGCTCTATGGGCGACTTAAACTCAACACCCAAACCATCCCCGCTGTAATGTATTGGCCATTCATATTGATACTCAGCTTGGGTCCAAATCTGATTCCCAAAGGCATCTTTAAAATCATTTAACCATTGCTGGCTCTGCCCTGCATGACTCAAACCGCACAAGTAGTATAGGTTAAACACAGCAACGACTTTTCCCGTCGCATCCATCGCTGACACAGCCTCAATCAACGATGCCTCACTATAGGGAGACAAAAAAGCATTAGAGAAAACTTGTACAGCACCTAAATTTCGCAAGTAATGAGCATAGGAACGAGGACATACCTGCCCCTCGCGATTAATGACTGAATGAAAACTACTATTGACCTCTGGCTTCAGTGGAGCAAAACCAATAAGGTTCGTAGCACTGAAGCAATCTTCGCCGCCCAGCAATACCCTCAATTCATTAGCCGCCTGAATTCCCTCTTCTGAATGATTAAAGTAGTGTAATAACGAGTCATGGACTAATTGAATGACGTGTTCTAGTTGCTCAATCGCATCACAACCAAACTGACAAGTTAAATCCGAGGGTGACGGTATGGTGAGATGGTAAACGCCGTTTACTCTCGACAACGTAAAGAGCGCTTTTTCTAGATCATTTTCAAATACCAAATAGGCAGAGTCATCTTCACTCCGTAGCCAGCTATGTATCCTATGTTCCAACCCTTCCCAAGATTGAAAAGGTATGCGAGCAATAACTTGAGAACCCAGATTAAACCGATCAGCCTCTTCGCTGTCTGTAAACTCCACTAAGATATCTTCATCTAACGGCGTAACAGGCTTGCATGCTAACACCTTAACAATAAATTCATTATTGATCTTAACCCTATCGAAGGACAGCTTGCCGTCCAAATGAAGTTCAAATATTTGAATATATTCACCCGTGTTGATAACGGCAGCACCCTCACTACTAAGGGAGTTGTGGCAACTCAATAGGAGGCCTTTGGATTTAAACGATCGATACGCCGCTACCGCTTCCTCTTCATTCCAAGAGGCTTCTTCCAGCCAATGAGTAATATCATCCAAAACATCGTGACTTAATACCCCACCCTCATCACCATGTGATAACAGCTGATGGAGTGACGATTGCTCTACTTGATTACGGAATGGCATCTGATCAAGCCAGTCGCCATAAGAAACTGATGGGATATGCTTGTACTCTTTCTCACACGCCTCAAATTCCTTAAAAATTCGTATGATTTGAAGCGTTACCAAAAATGATTGCATATATCCCCGTCCTTTGAGTTTACCGATCTAAGTAGAAGCAACCCAGACATCCTAGCACAGAAACTTTTCGAGTCGAAATATGGTCCCTATAACAAAACTCAATAATTAACGATAAGGAATTCTAGATCCTAGGTAGATCCAGAATGCGTTAAGTAAAATAAAGGAGGAAGTTGTGCCAATAATAAACACTTGTGGTTATTAATATTTTCATTATAATAAATATTATTCTTAGAGAGAGGGTTTCCCATGATTAGAACATACCGAAACTTCATTGCAGATCAATACAATAATGATCCGGTTTTGAAAGAGCTTTATGGCAGTGTCGAAAAGTACATCGCCCATTATCCTACGGCGAACGGTTTTGGTGACTGGTTGGAGACGTTGCGAAACAGTGAGCCCTCCTTGCAGTTTATTATCTCGCTTGCCAAAACGTTTATTACGATTGGTAAGCGCAGCCCTTCAGAGATGAATACAATCCTGTCATCTATTTCTCGACAGTACGACGTAGAAATTCCACTGGAAGAAGGGATCTTGACGGCGGCATACTGGGTAGAAAAGAATAAGCAGTATAATTGGACAGGTGATATCAAAGGAGTAGCGGCATGAGCGGCAAGATCAAGAAAGTATTTGTTATTCAGTTTACAGGTGAGGTTCCAGAGTTCTTTAACGGCGAGCAAAGCGTCGTGTTAGATGTGGATACCCCTAAGGCAGCCGAAGCGCTTCTCACTGAACGGATTGGCCGATGGGTGTCCTTCCTGTTTATTGACTCACTGGATGCTACAGGCCGCTTATATGACACCAAGATCACAATCGGTGATTGGGATTATGAGGCAAATACCCAGTTCTCCACATTTATCCGCGAATAGTTCTGGCAGAGCATTCGCGTAACCCTATCAACTACAGGCCAGAAAGTGTAAAAGATGAATATCAGTCAGAACACCTTGGAGCGGGATTTTATTCTAATAGGTAGCGTTGAAGGTCAGGGCGTTCAGTACTGGATGTACTTAGAAGTAAGGACTGGGCGTGGATTAATATGCTGTGATTTAGGTACACAAGAGCGATGCAGGGTCGTATTGGAAATCCTATTTTCTCATCGAAGCCGTAGTTTTAATGTGCGGTATCTTGGCGCTGAGAATTCTTTCCTTGCCGAGCAGCTCTGGCGCGCTATGCGATCCCGAAGTGAGTGCCTCCAGATTCCGGGGTACGTTCAGCATTTTTCGATGGACTTGCCCAAGCCTTTTACACCCGCTGTCACATTGGCGCAATTGAATGCATTTCGAAAGGAGCGACTTTCATGAGCCACGGCAGACCTTGCAAGTTACAAAAGCTTACGGCCGCCCTGTCAACAGAGTTTGGCATAGAGTTATTCAGGAAGAAAGCGGGTAAACATGCCGATCGCATCCTAGCAGAAATGGGCGTGTACTCTCACGGAAAACAAAAAGGCCAGCAAAAAGGCTTTCTTCACTGGATTAAAGTGGTAGAAGGTGGTTTTGATTACAGTGATCAGCGGCGTGGCGTACTTCGTGGTGGCTCGATTGAATACCGTGTGGCGAAGGAGTATGGCACAGAGCATGAGAATTGTGAGATTTGGTTGGACTTTGAAGAGCGCAAAGCAGGTTTAATCAAGCTGCTTCCGGAGGCTGAGAAGCATGCGGAAGAAATCTGCAATCAAGTCACTTCCGTAGAGAAACAACTTGAGCAATTACTGCAACGCTCCCCAGAAGAGATAGAAGCACTGGAGGAAACCTATAAGGCCGCTCTTGAGGTTTTGGAGAGGCAGCTGACGACGGCAAAAGATACTGTTTCCCAAATCAAATCAGAAATAGATCTACTGTAGGTATTGCTAATTCCTTTAATTTCATTATAATAAATACCATAAATTGAGAGAGGAAGTTATAATGTCTAAATTGCTTATTTCGAGTGTTTATTCCGCCGCAGAGCAAGACGAACGCCCGCACACTTTTGTAGCTGAGCTAACATTGGGTATGATTGAGCGCATTAAGCATCTATCGGATGTTGTGAAACAGGAAGAGCTAAGTCATCTGGCAATGCCATTTAACGGTGGCTTTTGGTCCCAGTTGATTGAAGATGAGTGTAATGCCACTGAAGAGTTTCCAAATGCACTTGCAACTGAGCTTGAATCAGGCGAAATGCGCGTTGAATGTCCCGTGTTGATTGTCGGATGTACGGGTACATTTAAATTCCGCACTACACCGAAGTTCATGTCCTCCATGTATGATGTCTTTACCCAGTCATTCAAAATTGAAGATTTGGATAAGCCTGATGTATTGATCGATTTAAGTTAAGGTTTGTAATGTTTCTGCGCCTTCGGGCGCACATTTAGATAATTACAGGGGCTAATTCAACATGAGGACAGTAGGAGAATATAAGGCGTTATGCGCTTATGGTATCTGCTGTACCGACGTGGCTGCTAACTAATTTGATGACACCACTACTACCCAAGGGTCATCCATGGCGACATAAGTGGTTAACTTGGGCTGATTGGGCAGTACATAGGACATCCCTGAGTAAAGGCTTTGACCTAATAATGTGGATCTGGTTGGCTTGCATGATCATTTTGTGCGCATCAGGGGTTATTCACAAAGTTATATAAGTTTAACAAAGCCCGCGTTGGGATGTATAACTCAGATGCAGCTAGCCCTAATGGGTAGAATAAGCTCTTCATAAATATTTTTAGTTATAAAAAAGAGGTCCTATGTCCACTGAAACCCTTAAAGCACCTAAAGGTCAAAAAGTATTTGCATTTTTTTTAGCAGCCATCATGTTGTGCTCCCTCTTAGGAAGTATCACATACAAATTAGCAGAAGATCATATTTTACCTGCAGAAATTAGTGAATGGCTGATCGGATCTAAAGAAGTGTATCTTACTGTGCCATCCCACGTCACACTCACTGCAACTAGTGTTTCGAACAGCATTACAAATAACCCTCAACTATCCAATGGATTATCGCCTGAACTGAAGGGATATATTGCTGAAGAATTCAAAAAGACATTCACATCTGAAGAAATGGTCGTAGAAACCAATAACCTTATTACTCATTGGTCCCACACCTATGGTAGTTTTGGTCGACTTGCACATGACCGATTTGAGGTGCGCACAAATAAGGCAAAGTTTGATATACCCACCTCTAAATTCGAAGACTGCGAAGAACTACCAAGGATGAATGGCACAATACCCACGTTGAGTGTGAGTAACTTTAAAAACAAAGATGGCAAGATTTACATCATTTTACAGGAACATCAAAGAGAATCGATTTCAAAAGAACAGCTTCAGGATTGTGCTAATAAGTTCTACGCAGTCATGGTGCAAGCAGCCTACATTGCCAACATGGTAGAGCCCATCATTAGCGAGTTCAACGCTAAAACCAATGTGGTTAAGCAGAAAAACTTAGCTAGCTGGGATTGAGAATGATTAATCCCATCTTTTTCGTACAAAATAATCATGTAGTGCGTCTAACAGGTCCTGTAGCCGATTTTGCATTTGCAGAAGGATACTCACTGGAGGATCGCTCAAGTAATAGAGAATTTAACCCTGATAAGTGTGGGGTAGACTGGCCTGTAGATGATCTGCTTGTTTTGCCTTATGGCTCAGTGCAGTTCATTCGAAAGATCAAAGAGAGTTCTTTAGGTAAATTTATATGGCACGAAGAAGACCGCTTCGCTGCCACTACATGGATGCCCATCCTTGCCGATGACGCACTGAATAGCCACGGCAAAGCCATAACGGTCTCTGATATTAATGATGCACTAGAAGAGTTCGGGCCCCTACATTTACGACCTGACAAAATCGATAAGGCTTTCCTAGGTGGAGTCTATACTCGGGAAACATGGGCTAAACACAAGCAGGACCGTTGTATCGATGAAGACCTTGTTTGCTGGGCCAGCCCACTAACTGAGATTGAAGCGGAATGGCGCTGTTGGGTTATTGGTGGCTACGTAATAGAAATTAGCCTCTATCGAAGAAACAATAAAATGGCCTGTGAGCGGCATACAAACCCTGACCTATTTCAGGTGGCACAGGCTTTGGCTGATAAATACATCCCCGCCCCCTGTGTCGTGATGGATATAGCCCTAACCAAAGAAGGCTATAAGGTAATCGAATACAACCCTATCCATTGTTCGGGATGGTACGGCGCGGATTCAAATCACGTACTTAAAACTTGGGCTGATTGGTCTGAGAGACGTTATGGCGAAATATGGCCATAACCTAACAAACTATAGGCTCAATAGAAGAAAGGATCGACTTGATGGCTACCGATACACAACGAGACCCAAACAAACCTGACAAGGTATTGAACTTCTGCTTAATGGCAGCGGTGTTTACCTCATGCGCAATCCTGTGGATTAACGGAGTTAAACAGCACTCTATCCAGATTGCCGATCAAGAAGGTGGCCTTTCATGTAAAAAGCTGCCTGAGCTTGTGAGCAATGGAAACCATGACTGGCTTTCTTACAACTTACCCGGCCTATTTGCGTTTGGTGAGAAATACAATACGATTGCCCAGTATGAAGTAGACAATGACTATTCATTCACTCAATGCCAAGAAACTATCAGTAAACAGTTGAGCGCTCATTGCGAAGCAAGGGTTCAGACACTCAAAGAAGCGCTATTTAACAGCTATTGGGAGTCAACTGAAACAAAATCCGGTCTCTGCAAAAGCGCTTTCGAAGCCGCTCGAACCACTTACATTCCTGAAGATTTCCAAGTCAGAGGTAATGTCGATCAAAAAGCTGTCAAATTCAGAGGGAAATGGGTTTCCACAACCACGATAGAAATTTGGGACCCTCGACTTGCAGGACCATACAACCGCCTGCCACCGACACTTGAAGACATGGGTGAGCTATGCATTTCTAGTGGTGGATTTGCTTCCTGCGTAATATATAGAAATCTTGAAGATGCTCAAAAAGCACATGCGAAGATTGTTGAATTCGCATACCCTGAGAAACAAAAAATTGCAGCCCAAAATACCCAATCAAACAAAGGACATGCACTATGATCGTTGTTGAAATGCCTATTAAACTATACCTACGATTTCCTGCATTCATCAACCCTGAGGCATTGTCTCAAGCAGGTGTATTTACCCTATTCAAAGAAGATGATCGTCCGGTATATACAATCACGACACATCAAAAAGACCCCTATTATTGTGCACTTGAAACCTTTCTTCAGCGTACTCACAACCGGGGAACATATTCCGATGACGGCCTTAAACACCTAAGATCCATCAATACCCGCGCGCTGGCTCGCTGTTTTGATGAGATTATCATTACACTCAGTGAAAATGCTTACCTTGAGAAATGCGAACAGGATGGACACAGCAATACCCAAGTGTGTATCTGTGGTAAAATTGGGATCTATGCCGAAGCTCCACTCGACTTTGACCTGATCAAACAATTCTTTGAATTCGCCTTCTCTGTCCCATTTGAGTACGAATTTGGGGCCAATGATGAACATCGTGATAAAGAAGCATTTAGCCTTATGCAGAATGCATTTCGTGCAATGACCATAACGGAAAATGCTGTAGACGCCGGTTTGAAAGAATCAATCGTAGGCTGCTTAGACAATCTTAAGCAGTTTAGAATTGAAACCACCCCAAGCGAAATCACTGTTAGAAAATAAACGTTGCAAATTAATGATGGGAGCTTTATGGTAAATGAAGGCTTCCATCGCCTGCCGTCCTTATTCTGGTGAAGATGGTTTGCACGACAAATGATGATTCCCAAATTTTGGGCCTCATCGAGCAACAAGGACACCTCGACAATAGGCCTAAATGACGGAGAATCTCTCATGTCTACACCGCTTATTAGCCAGATGGCTAGCTATACTGCAAAAAACAACGCTAAACGCCTGAAAGACTTCCTAGCCAGTCAAGGTATAGAAAAACCACTCAGCTTTGCTCAAGAAGCCACCGCAGCCTCCTTTGGCATTAAAGACTTCAACACACTCAAAGCCTGCTTAAAAGAACTCGACGCTCAGGTTAAACCCTCCTACATCAATGCATTCAAGTACAGTGTTTACGACCGCATTGAAATTGCACAATCCGCAGCCACACAGTTCATGGAAGTTGACGGTGAAGGTCTACACGGTGTGTTTAAACATGGACTACGTGAAAACAATCTCGAAGGATGGGCCGAATTCTTTCTACATGCCGCAAAAAAGAAATACAATGTCGTATTTGCTTACCCTGAGTTAATGGAGAGTGCCTGTAAGCTTTCATCCACTATAGTGGGCCAAAGTCAGTATAATCGAGACACCCCTCTCTACCGAATACAGCAGCGACTGGAAGAGTTGGAGCTTTCGTTAGAGGACCTTTACGCCCATGTGAATCATAACGAGGGCTGCGATACCCGCCTTAAAAAGATGGTCGACACAGGGGGGGAAACACTGACATCAGAAGATTATGTGTTGATTAATGAGCTTCTTAATGCGTCTGCTGAATGGCTAGAACATGGCTACAATTCAGACGAAAAGCACATTAATGATTTAATCATTGATGCACTTACCGCCAATTAGAAGAGTACCCTCATGAAAAGCCGGTGATAGACCGGCTTTCTTGATTATTGCGGAGTGTAAAACCGTAAAGCTTTAACGGCTGGATTATTATTCCCATCTTGGATAAATGAATCCACACGCAATCTCACATGCGTCACTGTCTCATCAAATACATTTAAAAAGTGACGTGCCAGTGACGTGCCTAATACTGTATCAGGTGGTGAACCTACATACGTATCCGGCATGCCATTCAAATCATAAGCTTGCGTAAAATTAACACCATCACTTGATACCAGAATAGTCGCATCAATGACCCCGCCCCCAGAGGTTCCTGCTGGAGGTGAAAGTAATCCAAACCCGGTAATACGAGTCGGACTAGGGAATTCCATTTGTATATACTGATTACTTAATGAGCTTGGCATCCATGTCACACCTGTTTGGAATTCCATACCCCCGATAAATGCTTCCCATGCGGGTTTATTGCTAATTTCTGATGATGCAGACACGATATAGCCAGAAACATTATGTGATGTCATGTTGGGGTGCGTAACAGTGATACCCTCTTGAGACATCAGATTATCAATATTATCTGGTGTAACCCAAGCATATTCAGTCAAAGGTTCAGAAGTCGATTGCTGAGGCACTGCAACACCCGCAGGCGTACGGTAAACAAAATCAGCATATGCCATAGGCGCTGCCATAAGACTCAACAGAACACAGCTTGAAATAAATTTGTTCATTATTACACCTTATAATTTATTATTGAGATAATAATACATACCACTTTGCATTTATTCAATCGCAAAACAATGTCTTGTGTAAAATAAAAACAGCATTATAATACTTCATATAACACTTATATAACTTAACATCCGGGACTAGCAGGCACTCAATACATGGCAAAAAAACTTATTAACCCCGATAACCAAATAACCTATACTCGCTGGGAAATCCTACGCATACTTGAATCCTATAGTATCGATCTTGTAAATAAGTCCCTCATGCAAGCTGTGGAAGAATGCGCTATTAAGGCACTCGCAGAACTGGATAGTGACACCGTAGACACTACTGAATTTAAAATCTTGCAAGCAGCGGTAGTAGACGTAAGAACAAACTATACGCTGAATTTTTCAATCACGCGCTATGCTAATACCCCGCTAATACCAGAGGTTGGTGACTTAACAGATCAAGGCGTAATTACTGAGGTTCTGGAAGACTACCGCATTATCACAGATGAGCATCCACAAGCATCACTGCGAGCAGACTCTTTGATTTTGGTCTTGGATAAATCAAAACCACCTGCAATTTTTAGCTGATCTTCAAGTTAAGGTGTTTCCCACTTCCAATAACCGGAATTTCTTAGCACCAAGGCGAACATGACTCGCAAAACTTTGCCCTATTAAACTGCCTAGCCAGCTGAAAAGCTCGCATTAGACAGTAGAACTTGGCAGTAAATCCATTGAGATTCTGAATTACGTCAATATATAATAAAACAAAAATTAACCATGAATCCTCAAGCATAATCTTAGGACAAAAAAACATGAACAACCTTTCGGTGCGAACTCGACTCAACCTTCTAGTGGCCGTTGCTGTCTTTGCAATTCTACTAACTGAAATTTTTGGTCTTTATTCAAGCAATCATGAGCTTAAAGAAGCGCGTAAAGTAGAGATAAAGTCTCTCGTAGAAACCGCACACAGCATCGTATCTCAGCAACACGAATTATCTCAAAGCGGCTCTATAAGCGAAGATGAAGCTAAGGCCAATGCATTAAGCGCCCTCGAGCAGATGAAATACCGTGGCACAGAATACTTTTTTGTCATAAATGGTAATGCCGTTATAGTAGGTCACGGCCAAAACCCTAAACTGAGAGGGGAAGACCTCGGGCGCATTAAGACTGACTCCGGCGATGCCGTATTTAGGCGAATGTCCACTTTAGCCAAACAACACGATGTCTCCGAGTATTTTAACTACAACTGGGATAAGAATGGGGTTTCACAACCCAAAATTACTTTTGCCAAATCCTTTTCATCTTGGGAATGGGTAATCGGCACTGGCGTTTATGTAGATGATTTGGACCAAGCCTTTTACAACGAGCTTATGAAGTTTGGGGGCATTCTCATATTTATTACACTCACCCTATTGTCGATCGCAATTCCTGTAGTACGGAGTATCATCACCCCTCTCGATCGTATCGAGAAAGTCATGAAAGCCGTATCGGAAGCAGACTTAACTCAACGGGTTCGATTAGATACACGAGATGAACTCGGTCAGGTTGCAAAAAGTGTAGATAGCACCTTAAATAACTTTCAACACTTGATACGCCAACTTTCCAACTCCATCCATCAGTTGCAGATGAATTCCTCTCAACTAGCAAGCAGTGCAGAGCAAACCAGTGCTGGAGCCAAACAACAGTCTAAGGAAACTGAATTACTCGCGGTTGCCATGGATCAGATGACAGCAACTGTTCAAGAAATATCTAAAAATGCTTCTGATTCTGCCAGAGCAACCGATGAGGCCGACCACGAGGCCGAATCCGGCAATAAAAATGTAGACATCACCATCGGTAAAATACAAGCACTCGCAATGGAAGTAGATAATTCAGGGCGTGTTATTAAAACACTGGAGGAAGACACCGAGGAAATAAGCAAAGTGCTTAGTGAAATACAGGGAATCTCAGAACAAACAAATCTATTAGCACTTAATGCGGCAATCGAAGCTGCGCGTGCCGGAGAATCAGGTCGAGGATTTGCCGTTGTGGCTGATGAAGTCCGTCAGCTTGCAATGCGTACCCAGAACTCAACTAATGAGATCCGAGATATGAATGATCGGCTCCGCACTGGCGCTAAGGAAGCTGTTGAATCTATGAATCGCTCTACTGACGGGGCAGAAGACAGTGTTAATACAGCTAAGCATACAGGGGATGAGCTTGGAAGAATTGTGGAACAGATGTGTACAGTTCGGGATATGTCGATTCAGGTTGCTACCGCTACTGAGGAGCAAACACAAGTTGCAGAAGAGATGAGTCGCAACATCGTCAATATTTCTCGCGTATCACAAGAAACTGCCACTGCTTCTGAAATGGTTGCAGTGAACAGTGAGCAACTATCTCAACTCTCCACTCAACTGGAAAACCAAATCCAGAAATTTAGAGTATAAATTCTCTCCAATAATAAACCCTATGCCATTAATGGTGGCATAGGGTTTTCTGTTTACAACAGAGACCAAAACCGTTGCCTAAATATTTAATTCCTTTATAATAACTAACAATTATTAGCGGTTCTTTGCCGAATAAAAAGGATTCATACATGCGCGCAGATGTAAAATTTACCGTAGAAGTCGTAAAAGGCTGGGACAACTTCATTAAGAATGTCAAAGAGCAATTGGAATACACCAGCTTTAACCGAAACGGCAGAACCATTACGTGTGTTGCGGATGATATCCGATCAGTAGGCCATAACGATTGGCTTAAAAACCTTCCCATTGACCTCCCAGAGAAAGAAGCCACCTACATTATTTCAGGCACTGCCATCTACACCGCGGACGATGCACATTATCAGAATATTAAGATTTCAGAAATAAAAGCACTTCAACGCTATCCGGCCACTTCTGTAGAAGACGCAATGCCGGAATTGGGCGAAAAAGTCATTATCCTGTATGAGGGGTGGGAGGATGAGGATTATGATGGCTCTGATTTCGATCATACAGATGTCTGCCCTCATTCTGGCGATGAGTACTTCGTAAACGCCAGCCAAAATGAGGATAAGGTGACTCACTGGATGTATGTACCTTCGCGTAGACCAAAAACATCACTGGAAGAAACGCTGGATCACGTTTCATAAATCCAAGCGCTTAAACTAGAAATACCAATATGCAGCCTCTAGGAAGAAAGAAAATTAAAATACCAAATGCAAAGCATCACCCTAAAGAAAACGGTGCACATTTGGTTGGCTGGTGGGAAGTCATTGCTGAGCCCAGCAAGAAACGGGCGCGGAGGGATGCAAAAAAGATCATCTTGGATGAAGCCCACACCGTAATGAGCGCTACCGGAAGAATGCCACGCGAAACGGATTACGATTGATACTTTTATATCCATAAAAAAGCCCGGAACATTCCGGGCCTTTATGCAATTTAGGGTTACTCAAAAATTTGAATTTCACCTACATGCAAGTAGCTTCCACCCCAATTGCTTTCAACCTGAAGCCTTACATACCGAGCCTCGGCAACCGAAGAGAAATTCCAAACTACGTTAGAATCCTGAGACAAATCAGTAACACTCTCATGATCAGTGAACGTTACACCGTCATCGGAAATCTGAACCGTCGCATTTCGAATCAACTCAGGTCGTCCAGCAAAACCCTCATTAGCATAACGGTTATTAAACGCCATACCTGTAGCCTTAACCTTCTTGCCTTCACCGAAGTCAACTTGAATCCACTTCGGATACGCGCCGGTAGAAAACCAAATACCCCTTGCTTGGCGACCTGAAACAGCACCATCTTCAGGGTTAGCATGCTGATACTGGAAGCCATCAAACGCACCTGCTGGCACATCAGAGCCATATGTAGAACTCGCCGTATAAGAAGAGTACACCAGACCATTAGTGCCAATCTGAGCTACGTTATTGTTTGGACCAGTAGCAAGTAACTTACCTTCCTCATCCTTCGCAAAACAACGAAGAGCCTCGATGCCATTTTTGTAATTCCAGCTATAGCCACCATGATGACCATGCGTCGCGTAATAAGAATTAGCATCACGCTGACTAGACGACATGTAATAGACGTTATTTATGCCAAATGGTGTAATACCTCCATCAAGAACCTGCAGGTTATCAGACATAGCCTTAATCTGCTCACGACTAGGGATAAACCAATTAGAGCCCCTATTCATACACTGTAGATAGGCGTTATTGGTGTATCCATCTATCGGGTTAAATATACCTTGCCCAGAAAATATCGCGTCAAATGCGATACGAGAGTTTGCAGCACCATCTGTAGTTGTCGCGGCCGTGGAATAATTATAGTGACCTGCTTCAAAACCACCGGACTCGTTTGCCAAAGCCATATAAAGACGCTCACCTGAGTAATCACCTACATAATAAACATCCTGACCCTCAATACTACACTGATCGCCAATTACAGCACTTCCGCAAGTGCTTGAATGACCACCAGCAGGCGCACCACCCTCTTCAGACTGAGCAGAACCAACCTGCATACCCGCAGGGGTACGATAAACAAAGTCCGCCATTGCGGCACTGGACAGCGTAGCCAATGTAATCGCTAACGTTAACTGCTTTTTCATAGCACATACCTAAGAATTTTTTTTATAACTGAAATAATAATTAAAGAACCACCAATAGTAAAGCAGCAATTAATACGAGAACTGCACAATGCGCCAACAAGGTATTGCTTAAATTAATTTTATCATTATAATAAATTGAAAATATGAGAGGAGTTCCCATGACGCTTAGTATTCCAGCAAAGGTATGGGCTGATAGCCATGAGTCATCAGCTGAGTTTGATGCGCTACCATGGTTTAAGCAAGCATCAGATAAAGAGATTAAGGATCTAGCTAATATTCACTGGCGTGAAGATTTTGCTGCAGATGCTGTTGCTGAGTATATGATTCCTCATGACAAGGGTGTGGCGGATGTCTTTGGGTTCGCAAATCGCGTACATGGTACCCCGGCCTATAAAGATCGGGATGGCTTTGAAGTCTCTGTTGATTCGGAAGCTGCACTGGCGTGGCTAAAAACAAACCGCTTTACGGTCTATTTGGATGTTGCGGATATTGATCCTGAAAACCTAATTTACACGGACTACCCTTTTGTGGAATTGGGCGATACTCCCGGCGAGACTGCCCCGGTGCGAAGAGTTCAGCTTCTTGCATTTGATGGCAATAAATATGCCCGGATACTGGCAGAAGGCAAAGAGGTGGAAGTTAAGTACTCTTACCTTTATGCGACTCGCTCCCATGCCGCTGAAGACACTTTCATCCCATTAGATAAAGTGGAAAAACTAACACGTTAAGCCAGACCTGCGTACAAATTTAAGGAATTAAAAATGCAAGTTTCTATTGCACCTGAGTATTACCCACATATCAGCCACGAAACCCGCGATCAAGTTCTAGACGCACTAAATGGGCATTTTGATGGTTTTCAGAGTGATGCGGAGGATGCTCTGCTAACTATCGAAGAAGCCATTCGTCTGGATGCCGCTCGGGCCTATCTGTCAGGTCAGTCAAAAGGGGCGTGCCCTTGGAAAAACGGGTCATATGCTAGGGACCTGTGGATGCATCATCATCTTTGCGGGTCAGTAACTCATGGTCTATTTCGCCAAGCAGCAACGCTAGATAGTCGCGTGAAAGCTCTAAAACACCTAAGAAGCACATTGGGCTTGGAGCTAAAATCCGCCGCTAAGCGTGCGGAAGCGCTTAAACAAACAATTTGCAATGAGGGTGCTCTGGCCTTTAATAACGGCCTTAGTTCAGATGCGTGTCCTTGGCCTAGCAAGACTTACGGTCAAGATTGTTGGCAGGAAGGTTGGGACAAGGCCAAGAATACCCCTATCGCAAGTGAAAAGTCTGAGATGGAACGCCTGCGTGCTGAAAATGAAGCTTACAAAAAGGCAATGAATCGTATTGACGATTGGTTTGAGTATGCTAATGAATCGCCGTCTGATCGCAAACGCGTTCACGAAATTCTTTCAGAGTTGAATACCAATCTGGCTGCCATTTAACAGGGATGAGATATATGATGAGTGATAATAACAAGCTCTCGAACAAAGCCTGCGTTTCGATTGCCCTTGCAATCTTCGCAATCGTTACATTAGCTGGCGCAGTCCTATACAAAGAATTGGGACTGGAGCAGATGAGTTACCGTCTTCCGAGTGAAATGCCTAAACTTGAAAGTAAAATGCAAGGCGTGCTGGATTTTAAGGAGGTTGTTACTGACATCTATGTGGATGAACGGCTCGATGATGAGCTTCCCTCCCTAGTCTTTGTACTTAAGGGAGCTTACCCTAATGATGAGCCCCTAATTCGAGCCTCTACTTCTGCCGATTGCGGCATCGACGGATATAATATCCTAAAATTCATGAGCTTCGTGTCATATGAGCACGACAGTAATGGCCCCTATCTCGATTTTTATATATCCGAAAGCGCTCGGGTTAAAACATCTCCCGCTAAAATCAGAGGCTGCCTTGATGGCGCATTAAGAACGCTAAAATTAAGCTTCAGAGATAAATACGCAGAGATAGAATCTTGGCGCAACGAAATACCTAAAAACCAAGGGGAGTCTCATCTGTAGCTTGCCTTTATGCCTATATTCATTATAATATATAGTATCTAAAGTAAAAGGTACACAGTGATGCATTCAGCACAAGTAATTGCAGATGAACTTAGTCAGATTGTGAATAAACATGGTCAAGAAACCGTGTTTAAAGTTTGTGATGCAATTTATGAAGGTCGCTATCGCAGCGCACCTATTCCAGCCTCTGAATTCATGGCTGAAGGCTACTCTCTTGAGCAGATTGCTGAACAGGTACGTGAAGATCGTCTGACTGTATTGTTCGAGCAAGAGTATGGCGTGATTGATCGCTTAGACTTGGATGATGATAATGATGATCAGCTTTGCATGCTGGAAGAATTTATCGCGTCCCATGAAATGCCGCTACCTGAAGTGACAGAAGAAACTCCCATGGTGTGGCTCTGCAACTATAAGGGTGAAGAAGAAGGCTGGGCGCTGCAAGAAGATGTTAAGCATCTGCAAGTCTTTGTCGACAAACACGTATACCTGTAGGACGTATGATGGAAGCCAGTAAAAGATTCGCTCTACTACAAGGCATGACAGAGTATATCAAATCACTGGGTTATGACGCCTGTAGCTCCATCGACTGGAGTGCAGATCCAGAGGATGATATTAGTGAAGTATATGAATCAATTGATCTGCAGAAGAAGTTACCTGATCAGATCGTTCAGCTTTGCCTGAAGGTGCATTTTGCTGATAACGTCTGGTTTATCACCGCTGATGATGGGTACTACACATTAGGCCGTAAGCGTCCGCTGGTCGACTTTAATGGGCGTCCTATTTATCATGAGCCACTAAAGGCTCTTATTCGGGCAGTAATGTAAAAAGAGACTATGAGAAAAATACTAAAAGAGAAGTTTAATCTTCGTACAACAACAGGTTGGATTAACGCATTATTCTGAATTGTGCGGTAGTATTTAGAATTGTGTTTTATGATCCCCATTTCTTTTTTCGAATGCTAAGCTCTCCCGTTTCAGTTAAGGCTCCAGTGCCTGATTGGATTACGGTTAAAGCCAGTGAGCTAGGGGAATACAATCCCTATAAAGAAACTGAAAGCGCGGACACAAAAGATATTCAGATTATGCTCGGCGTTGATCTTCAAGACTTTGAATATCGATTGCTTGGCTCTGAATGGGTCCTTCAATATTCTGGGATGCAGACAGCTGCTCAATACCATAATACCAACGTTAAAGCTGAAGGGTGCGGGATGCCTTTTAAGCCTATAGATGTGAAGTTCCATGCCAAACCGGAGCCTATCCTTGAGCAAATCTCCGCCGCATCCTACTAATGATTCTTTGAATCATTCGCTAGTCTAGGCGGAGGGTTTTGACTTTTAATGTAAAATCATTAGGCTTGATGGTATGAAAAGGTCAATCAGAACAGACAAATGGGAGATAGAAATCTCCCAACAGAAACGGCAATGGATGAAAGACACCATTGCTGAATATCGCCTGTTCTGTAAAGCACTCTCAATTGTTGTTATAAATAATTGGCCAGAATTGCAGAAAGCCGAGAGCTTTTGTGCCACGGTGGAGCGATTGATTCATCCTACCGCAAAGAACCCCTCGCCAAGACATAATTATTTCCATAAGCGGTTTTATAAATTCCCGAGTTATTTACGCCGTGCAGCCATTGAATATGTGCAGGGGCAAGTCTCCTCCTATCTCAGTCGTTACGGAAAGTGGCTGGATGGTGAGCGTAGGCACCCCCATGAAAAACCACCCCTCTTTAATGCCAATGCCGGGTGTTACCCGGCATTGTATAAAAATCAATTAATCAAATACGCAGAGGATTTTAGTTACGCACAGATTAAGGTGCGCAAGCACAATGACTGGGTTTGGATCAAAGTTAAGATCAAATCCAAAAGACAAAGGCACCTGATCGGTGAGCTGCGCTCACCGATGCTGATTGTGACAAACAAACAGCAGCACTTGTCTGTACCCATTCGGGTAAGCCATCCCAAACGTAAAACTGGGTTGGCTTGCAGTGTAGACATGGGTATCAATACCACCGCAACCATGGCGATTGTCGATCAACACGGCACTGTTCATGCTCGGATGTTCTTTCATCCGAGCAAGGAGATAGACCGGCGTGACAAAAGCCTGAGAGCGGTGAGCAAGGCCGCACGGAAAACTAAGCAATTAAGCAAAGGCTTCTGCAAACAGCGTTACCGTAAAGCCCAGCAATACAACCGACAAATTGCCCAAATCACCTCCCGAGCGATTGTAAATTTCGCGGTGAAACACGGGGCAGATACAGTAGTATTGGAAAACCTGAAGGGGTGGAAACCTCGTGCCGGGAAGAAACGCTCCAAGCTCAAAGCTAAATTTCATAGCTGGTTAAAATCGGCTGTCGCCGATTTAACCCAAATGAAATTTGAAGAGATCGGTGGACGTATCTTTAAAGTATTCGCCCGTGGCACCAGTTCGGAAGCCTATGACGGCTCTGGGCCGGTTCAACGCAATAAAAAGCAGTATGAAATAGCTACGTTTAGTACGGGCAAGATTTACAATGCGGATCTGAATGCTGCTTATAATATTGCCGCCCGCTTTTGGGCAATCATTTTAAAACTGACCCATGGAAACAGTGGGCAGTGGTTAAAGGGCAAAAGTTCCCTAAACCAACAGAGAATACCTGTCACGCTCTCGACCCTCTGGGGTCGCGGAGCAGGAAGCCGCTTTTCATGCGTAGCATGATAAGCCGGTGTATTCACGTCTTCTTGTATCCTTACCAACAGGAAAGGATTGATTCTAAAGTTATCGATAAATGTTTTGCTAGCTTCTTTAAAGGGGTTGCAATCTCTGCTTATCGCGATTTAACACAAGGTATAACCCATTCCAAGAATCAACGCTCTTGGTCTGAAGATACCGCCTCACTAAGTAACCATAATCCAATGCCACAAAAGTGAAGAAAACAACCTATTCATTGCTTTCTTTGCATTTAATCATTATAATATATAGAGCAATTAAACACTTCACGGAGAGAATTGATGACTGTAGAGATGAAAGCGCAATTTGATGCCGACACCACGGGCAAGAGTGAACGAGAAGTTCTCTATCTGGTGAAAAGCACTCTAACTAAAATGGTTCACACCTCCTTTGAGGAGATGGAGATTCATCCTCTTCATTACCTTCCGCTTCAGCCTACTTTTAGTCTTGATCCTAGTGAGCTGACCCATGCGCAATACTTCAACATCGTTGTTGGATTTTATGGTGAACAAGAAGACGGCTGTGCGCATTTTAAAGGCAAAATATTCCCCAATACTCTGCGTCAAATCCAGCTTGGGTTTATAGATAGCTTAGATGTAGGGCCTCTAATTGGAAAGAAAGCAGTCACGCTTTCAATAGGCGCATGGGGCAACGCTTCTGAAATTATTACACGTATTGGTGAGGCATTAGGCTCTGAGTATTTTTTGCTCGATGAGCATGAGTCCAGCAGCGAATATGCACCCGTTCTGCCTAAAGAAGTAAAGGGAGCAGCCTAATATGGCCAATAGCAAAGAGAGTAAGGCTCAACGCGTAAAGATTAAACCGGGTGAAAAATACTCTGGCGAAGAAGGTGTTGTCATTGCCGGGTATAGCGATCCCTCCTACAACGATATCCAAATACAGCTGGACTCCGGGCGAGCTATCTGGCGCTCTCGGTTAGAAGTCGAGTTCTTAGACGCATAATCCCCATTAAACCGGCTCACAAGCCGGTTTTTTGTATCAATCCAAACATATTAAACTGATATACACGTCTAGCAGGTATGGAGCCTAGAGGGTTCTATGGGCTATAATGTAATCATAAATACCCCTACAACCCTAAATATAGAATCAGCTTCCTACCTTCCCGAACCGTATGAGCAAAAAAAGTTTTACTCCAGATTTAGCTGACCTCATACAGCCTACCGTTGTAAAGAGTCGAGAGGCTGCGCCTGAGATCCCAAGGGAAGTAGAAATAACAAACCAAAGAAAGTTTTCAAAGATCCAAAGCCGCATGCGTAGAGGTCTGACTCCTACCAACTCGAGAGGCATTGCCCTATCAAAAGCAAGGGCTGACGAACGCGCCGGTCGGGTAGAATCTCGTAAAAGCCGCGTAATTCCTTCTGTCAAAAATATACCCTACCCCCTTCTAGATTTACTAACACCCCTTTCATCTGCTGATATTCCCAAAGGGCTTGCCGAGATCATTGTTCTGCTGCAGTTAAATCGATCACTGATTTTCACCAGTCCATTTTTCGTAGGCGACCTACTTCTAATTGACGAAGAACAGGCTGCTGAGATGTTAAGCACAACCGGGCAGTTCTCTCGATTGGATGACTTCCAATATCGATATCATCATAAGCTCGCAAACATAAAAGAATATGAAGGCGGCAAGTATCAATTTGATAAACGCAAGCTACCCATCCAACTGTCTGATGCGCTCACTGCCCTATTAAAAAACAGCGAATTACCCGTTTCTTCACTACTCAACCTGACGCCGGTTGATATCATGCTTTGCCCGATGAAAGGACTTGAAAACAAAAGAAAGATTCTTTTGATTCAGTATGAATTGTTCGATGTCCTACGCTCCCTTCGTGAAGGTGAAGCTCGTAACCTCCCTGTATACATAAATCTAAAAGAATAGCCTTGCCCTTTTGTTATTTATCATTATAATAAATAACATCCAATGAAAAAGGGAAGTGTTATGTCGGGTGTTTACTTAGTTGTTGGTCAGCCATTCTTTAAAGGCATGCAAGACCTTCTAGGTGTAGGAGAGTCAAAATCTGCGGCTCTGGCAAATGCTGCTACACGGTTCAATATCACAGCTGAAGCCATGCAAGGCTTTATAAATCAAGCGCCAGACCACACTCAAATTCAATTTATGGGGCTGCCTGAAGGCTACAGCGCACCACTGGATGCGATTGATGTTTGGCGCGAAGCTTACCAATCCTACATGTCAGAAAGGACGGCTAAGCATACAGCGCAGCGCTGCCTTGAAACCACCCAATGCCCTGCTTGCCATGCCCAAGAAAAATTCCGTATGGAAATGACGGACTCACTTCACGGTGATCGCTTTTCTGTCGTATGGACGGATGAAGGGCCTGATGCAGTGCTGGGTAGTGAGCCTGAATGGCCTGAAGATGGGCAATGTGAATGCCTGTCCTGTGGCTTCAAAGGCACCACAGAACAATTTGAAAGCCATGTAGAGCTATTTTGGAAAGAGGATGTGGCATGAGTCAGGTTGAACAAGATGTAAGCCGCATTAAGGACGCATTATCCTCAGTACTCCCGCTACTTGAGCGCAACACAGGTATGGCGCAAGCAGAATACGAAAAGAGTGCGATTCCACGTGGTGCCTTGGAGTACACAATGTCACGTCACAATAGCGTGCACCACTTGGTTAATCAGGATAAGGATGTGATCGTTAACCCATTACGCATGCTTGCGATTGCCGCCCCGATCCTTCCTGACCTTAAAACACTGGTCAATAATCTAGAAGGTGATGAGCAGTTGGCAGCTCGTGCAGGTGCAGATGAACTGATGGCACTGTATTTAGAGTATGGGTTTACCGAAACTTGCCCCGCTTTTGATTTTCCAGAGCACCCAGAGCAGGATAAATTTTGTAAAGAAGCGCTGTACTATCGCGAAACACCGGAATTTATTAAGCCAATTCTAGAGCAGCCTAAAAATTCTACGTTTACGCTGGTAGAACCTAAGAAAAAGGCGCGTGAAGATGGGTCCGTCACTTCAATTGAGATAAACTGCAATCCTTCCAACTTGGATGCCGAGGTGCTCAAAGAAGCTGTTCGACAAGGTGTTTTGGTAATGGATTCCTGCAGCGGACCTGATCCTGAATTGAACTTCAACTACACAACCTATTGTTTCAAAGGCCAATACGGACACTAAAAATGAATCCAACACGAGTCAATCTGTATCCTGCAATGCACAATGGTGAAGAAGTTGTCCTCTCTATCTCCCACCGAATGATTCCAGTGGAGTATGGCGGAAGCTATGGTGCAAAACCGCAGCAAAAATCACTAACAGTCGCAATCCAGTTAATTAATAATCAGAGGGTTTGATATGTCGAACAAATCCTACTGCATAGAAATCCAATCCAAGGCTCAATTTGACTTGCTTTCCCAGTACTTAGAGAAAATCAAAGATATTGGCACGCTCGCATCCTTTGCCGTACTTAACGAAACAATGAACTACCCACACTAATTGTTTCATAATTTGAATGGGTTTCGGTACGCCTTTATGCAGCGTGAGCTGCATTGGAGGCGATCCTTTTAGTGCGTGTCGGTATGGTTTTAGGTGCATCGTTACGATGCAGGCCAAACTTTAAGCACTAATTGCAATTCACACTCGGCATGAATAAGATAATACCTTTGCTAATATAAATTTTCTTTATATTAATAAAGCAATTTCAGGTTTGACCTGACCTTTATTAGCTAGCATTTTCCGTTTTATTCATTATAATTAAATTAACTGAAATAAATACGAGCTGCCCATGTCTGACGTTACCGTACAGCTACAATTTTTTAAAGAAATTACAAAATCGCTGGCAAATCATGATGCACTTAATCGCTGGTTTTACATCCGTAATTTACAGGAAGATGAAATTGATGGATTGCAAGACCAGCTACCACAACTGATCGATGTGATTCGTGATAAGCCCTGCCTGTTTGTGGTTTTAAATTCGCATTATTTACTTGGTACTGAGCAGTTTTTCTACTTCTTTTCGCCTGACTTACCTATCCTTACCATGTCCACTGATTTGGATGAAGATGGTGAGTACATTGAGAAGCTTGACGGCACCATGAGTCTTGGTGGTTTTCAAGATTACATTAAGGCCCTGCCAACACGTAATTATACTCCGGGCCTTACTGCTTTTGGTCTTGATGACAATAACCTTTCTGATATTTACACTCCTTTTATTCGCACAGCAGAAGAAGTGAGTGAGCTTCAACGCATTAAAAATGCTACCGGCAACCATGCTGAGACATCGATTAAGCGCTACCTGCTCGCCAAACAAAAATATCTCGATTTTGGTGTAGAGTCCGTACGACTAAGCCATGTTGGGCCTTTGTCTAATCTATTTGATTTTGAAACCTCTGTGGCAGTCATTGAGTTGATTGAAACGTATTATTGCTCAGGTGAAATCAATGATCATGATGGCCTCTTTCCTCCAACAGTGAGTTCAATAATTATTGCTTTCGAAGATGTACTGGATGGCGTCACCACCACTAGCATAAAATTCGTAGAGGATAACTTAACCCTTATTAAAGTAGGCGAAAGCTCAACATTCACACCAGCCACTTTTGATTTAAACGATCAAGACATTACCTTATCTCAAGAATGTGAATCGGGTGTTAATGGTGCTTTTAAATCATTATGCGCAGCTTCGAAGGCCATCACTGAACTGAAAGAGCAACTCAAGACCGCAGGACAAGAGTTAAACGTTAATGAGGCACTCATTAGAGCCATCTTTGAATCCAGAACTTGCCCTAATCCCGAGAGGCTATGCGAGGTCTATGGAAAATGCCTACCCCACCTTAAGGCAGAAGGATTGGATCAATACTCCCTAGAACAACTTGAAGATGCCTTACCAAACCTTAGCAATAGCGAACGTGAATTACTTAACAAAGACTCTCACAACCTTATTAATGATGAGACCGATGTTCTCGTACTCCCCAAAGAATCGACTTCCGGTTGCACTGTCGTATATAGCGCAGAACTAGATGCATTTATCCTAAAGACTGATGATGAGCATTTGCCGAGTTCCGACGTCTCTGGCTCAATTGGGTTAGAGTTTATATCAGGCGGACGAACTAAAGAAATGATTGATAAGTTACTTGCTAGCAACTACGCGTGATTATAGGGCCAGTCTTTCATATGGTGGACTGGCCTACTTTAAACTTCTTTAGATCTTAGAATGCATATTTAAGGATTATCCATGCACTTACACACCATTAGAATACCTTCAACATTCACAATCATCCTGCCGCCATTCGTTAATCCTGAAATGCTGCTAAATGAGGCTGGTGAATTTTGCGAAGCAGTTAACAACGAAGATCCAGTTTACTCGGAAGCGCCCGGTGATCGACATTCCGATTATCTCCGCATCTCTATTGGCAACCGCTTTGCCGACAAAGAATGTTCCCCCGAAATGCTTGAACTGGGTGCTGAATGCGTTAAAACAGCTATGAGCCACCTTCGTCAAAGCCGGTTAGTGCTTGGCAATCTCGCTCACATTAAAACAAAAGACCAAACGCGGCTCACCGTAGGTGCTTACTGGGAAATCGATTACCACGCCACGTCTAATATCGACATGATAGTGAGTATCTTCAACGGCATGCTACAGAAACCCGTGCAGATCGATACACGCCCTCTAAGTTATGAAGGCACACTGAGAGGTCTAAAAGACATTATCATTGCCCGCAGGCCGGAAGGGAGTGACCGGAACACCGTTGAGCGTCTCCTAGATAACCTAGACTGTATCACCGTGCAAATTGGCACAGATAAGGCAGTTGCGGTATAACTACAGCATAGTAAGAGGAAGGAACCACGATGAGCTTGTATGAGATAACACTCCCCACAGAAACACAAAACCTCAGCACCAAAATTGTTGTGGAAGCCGGTGATAGTGACATGGCGTGCTTGGCTGCGAGTGAAGAAGCTAAGAAAGACAGTATTCTTACATGTCGTGCAAGCCTAAAGCTCCTTGGCGGTGAGGATGAGCAAGATATGGAATTGGGTGAATTTACGCTCGATGGTCATGTATTGCCACAAACTTGGCAAGATGTGCAGGCTTACCTCAAGCGTATCCGGGCTGAAGCTGAGCATGAGGCGCGTACCGTACAACGAGAAAACCCCCACTTGCGATGTCATCGTAGTCGCGGTGTCGTTATCAGCACAGCTGATGACAAAGGTGAGACCATTATAGCCGCATCCGATGAATGGACCTTTCCAACAACAAAAGGTTCTTATCTCACTGATATTGCCAAAATCATTGAAGCTCGACCCAATACCGCCGAAATCTGGGCTGAGGTCGGTTTCGATAGCGCTGAAAGCGTTCGAGATATGAATGATATGCAATACGAGCCTTATACGGGCGAATCTTCGATCCTCCTATGGAGAAAAGGCGAAGCACATCAACTAACCCCTTAGCATGCCTATAACAAGGCCCGGTTTTCCGGGCCTATGAATTATTTCCAAGTATCAGTTTGCAACTCATCCTGCAGCCAAGCTAAATAAACCAAGTCAGGTGAATTAACGCCTTCCTCTAACAAATCATGCCATTTGTTATAAAGCATATCTCGGCAACAAAGCTCTGGATTACTGATATCCATATTAAGTTCAACGGTGTTATCTGAAGGAAAACCAAGTGCATCCAGCACCAACCCCACAAGATCTACATCAGGCCCATTAAGACTGATGTAATCTGTAGCTTCCACCTTATTATGGAAATCCTGCAATTTAATTTCTTGCTACAGAATGGCCGCAAGAGCCTTCATTAACGGTGATGGAATCACTTTCACGTAATCAGTCATTTATACCCGCCGATATCAAATTAAGAAGCACAGCTAATCTAGCCGATTCTGAACTTCAATTCAAACCCCTCACCCCACATGAATCCAACACAGACTAAAGAAATAAACATAGCCCAACTTCAAAATTAAAATACACCCAAGACCTTGCGCGCCATATTAATTTCATTATAATATTAAAATATCTAATTCACAGAATTATTAAGAGATGAGCTATGTTTGATGCCAATATGCGACATTCACCTGAAGGTACTGCGTTCTTTGCGAAAGTGCTTAGTACGAACGACGCGTTAAAGTCTCACGGCATTGATGAAGGAGATTTTATTCAGTGCGTTAAGCTAGCTAGTGAGCCTGATCAGGCTCGCGCAAGGGTGGAACTCAAATCTGGCGACATTGAAGTTTCTCATGTTGACTCACTGGATAGTTATTGGCTTGTGTATGAAGGGATGGCCGATGGTTCTGACTTTATATCTCCTGACTCAAAAAAGATCTGCATGGATATGTTAGCATGACTGCATAAACCCTTTGTTCGGGCCGGGAACAAAGGCTGCAGAGGCGTCGGATAAAATCTCTGCAGCCACGTTTAATCTTTTTCTTGATACTCTGATAATGGAATAACTACAACAGGAATAACCTCAACTTCCGCTTTAAGCGCTAGCGTGTAATTACTCAAAAGCAGTGTTTTTGCCATATCATAACTTTCTGCATAAGTTACATCCCGTACAGACTGATTATCTTTTAGCACCGAAGCCCAAAAGCCCTCGTGCTTACGATCTAAGTTTTTATCCTGCATCGCCACTGCCTATCTCCAAATTAATTAAAAACATAGTAAAAAGCATGAGCTCAGACGCAATACTTTCTTGCTTCAGCCTTTAACCGCTTCTCAATGCGTGTATAAACGCCCATTCGACCCTGATTAGCCATAAAAAACTCAGATAGAGCGGTCCTATCCTTATCATTACACATGAAATATTGATGACTTGGGGCCTCTGAACGCGTTTTGCCAATATGCAGCAAAAGTGCATTCTGCAGTGGATTATGCACCTTTGACTCGAAAGGCGGTATAAAGCTTGTCTCTTGGAAAACTTCACTGAGCACTAATTGCTCCACCGTCGACATCTTCCCCTGCGCACTCGCCCGCCAACCTTCCATCTTTCGCTTATCGAAAAAAGCATGAATCATGAATGAAATCATGATCAGTATAATCATTATCATCGTGAGTACCGCAAACTGCCGAACCCTGTTCTTGCCTAGATTCCTTAAATACTTACCCATCTTAACACCTAATATTTACAGTACTTAATAATAGCTTTATTGATTTCACGCTCTACCCCAAGATAAATACCAAGCTCCCCTCGGTTCTTTTTAAAAAACCGGGTCATAGCCTTCTGATCCTTATCTTTACACAGGAAGTAAGTAGGATCTTCAGGCGAGGTTGACCTAGAATCAGCAAGATATTCCAAAACATAATCACGGAATGGATTATGTTTTACCAACTGACGGCCTTTGATTACCTCATTGTAGCTAGTCATGTCGAATAAGTTTAGAAGGACGACACTCTCGGCCGCTGACATACTTTGCTGACCACGACGGAGCTTTTCATCCCAGCTCTCTACAAAAGACAGTGATAAAAGACAAAATAAACCCGCAACCACTATTAACCCAAGTACCAAGTCAGCAAACACACTCACTATTCTGTCTTCAGAAGAAACTGCGTGCTTATCAGGAGAAGATTCTGAACCTTTTGTATCCGCAATAGGTTTTTCTGAAACAGGTTCAGGCGGCTGTTCAACCTTGCCATATCGATTCCAAACCGCTTTCATGCAATTTCTCCTGAGTTAATTGGCGCAGTGCTGATTGATTGTTTCTAAAATAGTGTTCTGCGCGCCCCATATATTAGGCCCGTAAAATTCTCCGTGGGACATAAAGGACTTGATCCACTGTTGGTCCTGAGCAGAGCAGAAAAAGTAATCCGTGCCTGCGGGTGCAGTTTTGCGCGTTTTAACGAGGTGACGATTAACCGCATCCCTAAAGGGATTGTAGTGTCGATATCCCAGCCTCGGGTAGTACATCGTGTACTCCATACCTTCAAAAAGATCCGGCAACAACAGTGATTCACGGATCGACATTCTAGCAAGCGCTTGCGCCCGCAAGTTAGCCTCTTCATCCGTCTGATCGGTAAAATCAATATACATAAAGGCTGTACCGGCAAAGCAGCACAGCATAAACACGATGGCTGCCCAGAACCCGATCTTTTCACCTTCCGTTACATCATCACAATCAGATTGTCCGCATGAATTGCATTTTAGGCTTTCGGGGTCGACGGGATTACCGCATTCTGGATTTTTCATTAAATCACCATTTTTTTCTTATCTTATAACGGTTTTTAAAATAATTGCAAGCAATGATAATACTCCACTTGAACAACCACCATTTATCATTATAATAAGAAAAAACCTACAGAGTCTTTATTGCTATGGATTTAATTCGCAACACAACAAAAGATGGTCGCTGTAAGTACGCGCTTGTTGAACGACTTAAAGATGACCGCCTTGAATATGGCTTACCGGGTACAGAGGATGAGTTCTTTGTCCTGAAGCTAAAAGACAAACATGCCAAAGCTGCACTTGAAGCCTATGTAGCATCGGTCAAGGATGAAGACCCAGAGTATGCAAGGCAAATCCAAGAGCTGGCTGATCGCGCAGGTGCAGATAGCCCGTGGTGCAAAGCGCCTGACAATTAAGTGTTTCCAGCAAGGCCGTCTTTAGGGTGGCCCTATGCTGCATTTAGATGAGTGGGTGCCGGGTGTAGGAAGCGGATTGGCCACTGGTAACGTCGCATGGATGTATCTGTTGGGAGGACGTTATGATCGGAATCCCGCAGACTAAGAATCAACCAAGCACTTGCACCTGCTCATCTAAATACAGAATTAATAAAAAGGTTTACAAATGTCAGCATCTGACAAAATCCTTAGTGTCGAACACGTACACGCCGACGGGTGGGGCTTTAGCGTGGAATGCCCTCATTGCCACGCTATCATGACTATTCAGGGTCAAGGCATTGAAGATATTCAAGGTGAGCAATACCAACATTACCTAAATGGCTGTGGCGGATGGATAGAGGTTTCAAACACCGCCACCCTTGATATAGAGCTTAAGGAGCCCGCATGAGTGAATTTCAACAATGGTTCAAATCACTTCAATTGGAGCGTAAAAAAGAGTTGCTCCACGACCCTCTTGCACTGGCTGAAGCAGCTTTTAAGGCAGGTCAACAAAAGACGCGAGATAATGTTGGAAAACTTGGGAATGAATTTGATCGCATGCACAAGCAAGTTGCCTCTCGCTACGTTGCTGAACGTTTATTTAGTATCGCTCTTCCAGAAACGGCTGAAATGCGCAAAATTAAACTCTGGGCTGAAGAAGATCTTAAGAAGCAAATCAATGAAGCTAATGAAAAAGCACTACTGAAAGTGATCGAAGATCGTCGTCAGGAGAACACTGTATGACCTTTAAAACCACTTGCCCATGTTGCCGCAATTACGCCATCGAAAAGCAGCATTGTAATTTATGTAAAGGGGAGGGCTTTGTCGATCAACAGAATCTCTCACCTACAGAATCAGAATTATTTGATGAGGCTACCTTCCACCCCCCAAAAAAAGGAAATGAAGCAGAACCCACAAGTATACTCAGTGATGAAACCATTCCCCCTGAGGTGCTGGACTTAGTTCGCTTTCTTGCTAAGACATGGGCTGAGACAGATGTGTTCGTCTACACCCATTGTAATGCTGGAGCCTTATCAGAGTATCCCGTAATTCAAGGCACAAAGAATCAGCTCAATTTAATGTCGATTGGCGAACAGGAGTTCGACCCCTCGAACATACCGGCTGCGGTCAGATGGCTACTAAATAACAGCCCAAAAATTGAAACAAAAGAGGTAAAAGATGAAGCTCTATCAAGCAATGCATGAATCTTTTCCAGACGGCGCATGGGCGATATCCACCCATACCACTCGTGCAGCGGCCTACCGTGCCGCACGCGAAAGCTTTGAGCGCGCTTGGACTGCTCAAACTAAGGGCTACAAAGCACTGAGCGGCAAACTACGAGGCCTACGTCGTGGGCAGAAAGCCCTCCCCTACGACCGTTGGCGCGTTCAAACAATTCAGGTTGATGTTCCTGATGAAATGTTGATGCAGCTTGCCCTGTCCGCCCTACAGGAACAAAGACAGGGAATACTAAATAGTGTTGCCGATATCCGAACACCTTCAGGTCAAGTTCAGTGCCGTGAAAGCTGGACTCACGGTGTAGATCAGGCCTACATCACCCTTGAACGACACTTCAAACAACTTAATGGATCATAATAAGAATGAAATTCAGCGCAACAACCCTAATTCTACTCAGTCTGACTGCAGCAAGCACGTCTCAAGCTCAAAGTTCTCACGACCATTCAACCACACTGGAGAGCGCTCTTCATCAGATTGCTTATCGCGAGCGTGTACCTTTCTATCTAACTGGCCCAGAAACTTTGGACAAGGTATTAGAAGAGCCCGTCTTTGTCAGTCCACTTGAGCGATCCGGTACAACCTTGAACCAGCTGGAAAAGCTCGGATTACAAGCAGGCTCTAACTATCGCATTAACGTATCTATGAAGAATGAATTTCAAATCAAAGACATTTCTCTTAGTTTCGTAGACACACTAGAGCAAGTGCAGAAGTAAAAACTTACAAAACTAGCTGATATTTAACCAAGTAATTCAGCCAACCAAGGAATAAACCAATGAGACTATTAGCAGCAATTTGTCTATTCTATGCTATGTCAGCTAGTGCTGTACAAACCAAAGACCGGTGTGAAAATTGCTTTCTCTTAGAAGCAATTCTCATGGAAGTTTCACAGGAGTATGGTCTGGAATTTTCAATTGGCACTACCGCTGGCTTATCGCATCCGAATTATACGCCCTCCATTATCTATCCTAAGGTATCCAGCAATCGCGATCCCCATCCTATGGAAATTCTGAAAGATATAGGAATACAATCCAACAAATACCATCGAATTGAGGTCTATATGCTAGAAGGTAAAATCAACAGAATCATACTTGACTACATTCACCCTGATAATTGAAATAATTAAAGGATGGTACTTAAACAAAGCACCTTCCACCATCAAGGAACGACAGAACAGGATTAGCCCGGATCACAAGCAGTTGGACTTCTAGAATAACTTTTAGATGGCGCTCCGAATTTGCCATGCGCCATACAGGTATACGTTGTGGTTATCGTATAATTATATGAGCACTGTGACCAATTCCTTTGCGTATAGGATTTTGTCCGAGTACCTCCAATGGGTGTAATTGCAACAGAAAATGAGCCACTTAATGTATGGTAAGAAGAATATCTATACGTGGATGAGTTTACACTCCTTTTGAATTTATAATACTTCAATGTTTGCGCTTTACAGTGAGACGCTTGCGGAGGCGGCGCCTGTCCATTAATTTTCTCCCATTTACCCGAAGCACAACTTACCGCCGCCCCATTGGAAAGTTTAGCGAGCGCACCTCGTTGACTACAACCACTTCCCTCTGACACGGTACGGCCCAAATACAAGTACCCATCTACATGCGAATCACCACGTGAACGGAATCCCCCTTGCAGATCGGTATAACCGCTCACAGTCGCATTACCAGAGAAGTAAGAGTTACGAGCTACGGTTAAGTCCTGCATCGCACTCAAACGGCTATGGACAACCGCATCACCGCTAATAGTCGCCTTACCCAAAACAGACGTATCCCCACGAATTGTAGCATCATCTGCAACAGACAGGTCACCACCCGCGCTTAAGTCACGAGCAGCAGTCACGTTTTGACCAGCAAGAACATTAGTTCCAGCCCTAACTTCACCCGATGCGCGGACATCATTACCCGCAGCAACATCACCACCAGCGATCATGTTATTATCTGCAAGCACATTAGACCGTGAGCGCACATTGCCGGTCACATCCGCCATACCGTCAACATTCAGGTCGTCTTGGACATACAATTGACCCAAAATCTCTGAGTCATATTCGACCACCAAATCGCCCGTTAAGGTGCCTGCATCGCCTAACGTAAGCGTCCCACCATCTTCTGCAGCAATACGATTGACGCCTGTTAAGTTGTTATCTTCTGGATCAGTACCTGAGAAATTAATCGAACCCTTCATATCATTGGTACCATTAGTGCGTAACCAGATATCATCCCCACCCGGTGCATTATATGCCGTCATAGAAATGACTGCGGTTTTTGGATCAGAGGTCACATTACCAAAGGTTGAAGAAATTGGTGCAAAAATAGATGAATAGCCTGCAGCAGCAATGGCAGCCAAGCCCGCAAGATCTGACCTCTCAATGCCATCATTTGTAATAAACGGGGAAGTGATTGTCGTGATATCAATCACTGGATCTCCATCAGAATTAACTCCTTTTGTCACTGTCGAAGAGAACGACAGCTGACCAAAGGTCAATGTGTCTGGATAATCACAAGGAAGGAACTCGCGTGAAGCTGTGCCCCCACAGCTTGTAGATTTAAGCCAATTCACACCTACAAACGTACCAGTTGGCAATGTAGCAAAGTCAACCACCCCGCTCATGGTATAAGCCTTAATCGCATTGTGGTATTGATAAATCTGCTGGCCCACTTGACGCGCCTGCGTTTGACGAATCTCATGCGTCTGATAATGGCTAGCCAGCATAACAGCTGCCGCAGCTATTGCTAAAACCAACATCGTCTCAAGAAGTGAAAACCCCTTATTGTAGTGCTTCATAATTTTCCCAACTTATGCATTTTTATTTTTATAATTAGGGAAAACTATAATACTATAACTATATTTAATCCACCACCTAAATAAACAGCTGAAACTCACCCATTTTACGCAAAGAAAAACATTTTAAGAAAACAAAACCTAAAAGGAGGTTAAAACCGTGGAAGTAAACTCCGACGACGTTATTGTCCTCATCGACGGAAAACCCGTCGCAATGGAAACCCAGACTACAAAGGATGAGGCTGAACAAATCATACATTCAGAAGACAATAGTATTGATATTGAGGAGGTCTACCCTCCTGACAATTTGAAAACAAAAAAAGTCCTTCAGAATGCAGAATCACTTGTTAATTCTGGCTTACGAGAGGCCCTCCAGCGTGCCTCCCGCGCCATTATAGCAAATCCTTCATGTAGCCTCAGCCCATGTCAGCGCAAAGTTTACGTCGATATGGACGGCGTGATTGTTGACTTTGACGCCTATATGCAAGCGCACGGGATTAGTGCCGATATTGTGAAGCGCAAACCGGGAGCCTATTTTGACATGACCCCCCTCCCCGGTGCACTCGATGCCGTCAAAGAGCTGATAACGCTTGGATTTGACGTTTGGATTGCCACCAAGCCTCCAACTGGCGTGCCTCATGCCTACTCTGATAAAGTTAAATGGATCTTAAAATACCTACCTGAATTGGAAAAGAAGATCATCATTACCCATGATAAAGGCACGTTGGGTGATAGCTACGATTTTCTCTGTGACGACAGGCCCCATAAAGCCAACTGCGAAGCATTTAAAGGCACACTGGTTAGATTTACCGATGGTTATCACTGGCCTGAAGCGATGGAATATTTCCGTCACGTCGCTCGCACTGGCGCTTCAATCACCGTCGCTCATGATTGAAGAAATAGAGAGTTAACGCGCAAGAAGGGTTGCCACGGTAAATTTTTTCATTATAATAAGTTTTAACCAAAGAAAGGAGGTGGAATGGATTACCAATTAGTAAACGCCCAGTGTTATTTTGACAATTTTGTAGGCAGGTATCTATGGAATGATGAATTTTTGTTAATTCCATGGTTTGTGGATCAGAATGGGCAGCTGTATATCATTCCGGAGCAGTCAGATACCTTTGGGCCTGATAATGATACGATGGGTGCGCTTATCGAACAGATCCGCAAGGCCGCTGGCGATGTAGAGAGCTTTGTAGAAGGTATCTGCGCTGAGCTTAATTTAACGCTAGTGGAACAAGGGCTGCGCAAGATCGACAGCCTGCACGGCCCTTATGTGCGATAAAACTCAGTGAGGCGCATTCCTTAATGCGCCTTATAATTATTCTAAGATCGCTACTACCGTAAATTCAACATGATCCACGGTATCTGACGCAACTAACCCCAGCTGACCTTTAGTGTTTTTACCAATAAGCGCGGAAAGCCCCTTCCTTCAGGTGGGGATGGATAGCGCATCATGCAGAGCATGATTATCTTGACTGTATATAAACACAGTATTATTCTTGCTGTATGTTGATACGCAAGGCTTTTCAGTACCAATTAAAGACAACGCCCGAGTAGGATTGTAAGGCGCCATAGGCATATGACCCGACCCCTCGCGATATTTAACAAACTGATCTAGGTGAACTACTTGATCGTTCTGATTAGCGCTGTTACGGCTTCCGCTAAATTTTGACTGGCATCAAAAGGGGCTAATGGCTTTGTCATCTCTCTACTCTCATGTTTACATTATTCGCAAAATTAAATAAAGCTCTGAACCAACTCTGCGCAACATAATATCCGCAGGCTAATAAATTCACAAACGCTTCTATAAATTTACATTATGATAATAATGTCATAAGTCACCCTCTTGATGTTTGATTATTTATCATTATAATTTAAATCGTATACTGAGAAGGATAAATTATGACATCACCAACCATGCGCATAGCCAACCAAGATCACCCAAGGCTGAAAGAGCTTACGACTGTAAGTGATGGCACTTTGCTAGCTGAAATGCAATCTATACCTGCATTTAAGCAATATGCCCGTAAGGCTCAATCCCATTCCGATCTTATGCGCCAGATGGAGCTGGTATGGAAGGACTTTGTTGTAAACTCTGCCAATTTTGAAGCTTACTCCTCATGGCAGGATGCATGGAAGGATTTCTGCATATGGGCCTGCAACGAAGCTGTAGAATGCCTAATTGAATACTTACCTAATTGCGCAGAGCCTGTTGAATTCAAGGATGATCCTGAGCCTTATGTGCTGTACATGTGCGATTACGGCGCTCTACGAATTTATGAAAATGGCTGCGTCACTGAAAAAATGAAAAAGCTCGGTCCAGCTTGTGTGGTTTTATGGGCAGTTGCTAATGACCAGCCTTTGCAATACACCTATCTGGATGAAGTGCGCGTGCAGGAATATATGACACACTCTAAACTAGGTTTCAATTGAGGTTTACTATGCCAATTAATAATGAAGAATTATCAGAAGAGGCTCTTTTGGATATTATCCGCTATTCAGCGAGGGTCTTTAACTCCGGCTTGTCCGGGAAGCCTACGTCACTCGGTATGGACCTTGCGCTCGCGCGACTAAAAAATGCCGCGGATGAGCAATTATCCGAGCGTGAACTCGAGCTCTTAGAGCGAAGCGGCACTCACGGTCCTGTACGTTAACCACCACATATTAAATGGAGTCATTATGGTAGCTACATGCGGGTATGATTACATAGGTACTTCAGACGGTATCGACAAACCTGATAACTTTAATCCAACTGCAGGTGAATCCAGTTGCTTGGACTGTCCCAAACACCAAGTAATTCCTGATCCTGATCCAGACGATTGGTTTTGCGATGACGATAAGGCTGTTGTATGCAAGCTCGCATTGAACGATGAGCGCGATACCTCTTCAAAATGGGCCTCCGATCACTCTGTGTATCGCTCTATTGCACGCTCTGCTCGGCCCCATCATCTTAAAAAAGAATCCAACACGCCAGATTGGTGCCCAAAGCTACAACGGGTCTCAACGAGTGCTACAAAAACATGCATGAACGGCGAGCCCGTTAAAGGAGGTTGATATGGGGTACAACACGACGCTCATCATTCTAAATGATGCCTTGGATCAAATTGAAAATGATGCCGAATTTGGCCGGAAGGTCTCTGCTGCAATTGCTCGAATGCATCGTGAGAAAGGGATTGTTATCTCTAGCGGCAACCACTGCAATGCTGCGACCGTGGTGGCGACACACCATGCTAATTACACACACGTCATTGCTACAGGTGGAAACCATGCATCCGTATTGGGTACAAGTGTTGGCCGAGATGATCATCACACTCCTGAGGGGCAGTTTGCCATTCTCAAAGATCTGGCAGAACAAATGGGCTACACCCTTCAAAAGAAGCCTTAATGGAGCTTAAAGAATGCCTAATACGCACCGAACATTCACAGAGAACTGGTCTGCAAACTACACCCGTGAAGATCTTGCAACCAATCCATTAATATCAGAAGAAATTCTAACATTACGGATACGCAAGCAAGAATCCGAGAAGCGCCAGAAAGTCTTACTAATATCAGCGATCGCAGTATTCCTCTCGCCTATCTGGGGATTTACGTTAGCACTAACACTGCAAAATTTTACTGGCTTCGATCTAGGGATTACCCTCACCCAAGACAATATTGGGCATTACCGGAACATGATCTCTCTAGGCTTCCTAGGGTCATTCATTCTCACGATGGCTCTTGCAGTTGGCTTGACGGCATTCTTCCCAACCCAGTCGGTAACCTTGGATGGGAATAAGGTAGACATACACTTACATCCCAATATCTTTTCAGATGTCTCTGTGAATAAGAATGCCTTAAGCTCAGATGGAAAAGATCGGCGATTCTTTAATGCAATCCAACGTGACACAAGAGCGGTCATTGGCTTGGAAAAAATGATTATTGCAGAGTATGCACAGCTTTAATTAAGAGAATTAAGAAAGGCACCCAAAGGTGCCTTTTTGCCTTCATCCGAAATTAGAAATGAAGGAATAGACCCGTCGCCCGCACAATCAATCGATGCATATCCTCTACATACACCCCCTCATCTACCTGAACGGCCTCAATAGCCTTCAAGTTCTCTTCCTCACTCATATTGACCATCTGGTCAATCGAAGGCACCTTAAAGTACTCGATGCGGTACGTATCCGAATGTAATAGTGAGATACGGATCTTCTGTACTTTTTCCGAACCCTGAATAAGAAACTGCAGGAAACCACAATGGTCGTCTTTAGCTTCAGAGGCTACAAAACGGAATGCCCCCATTAAAGCAAGGGCCTGTGGCCCTAATTGGCTTCTGATAGTTTCAGCAACATGCAATGACATACATGCAATGACATAATCCTGCTCTCTCAATAACAAATGATCCATTTATTATAATAAATAAAACAGGACTATCAACTAAGAAGCACCTCCTTAAAAACTTTCCTACATAGGAATGATAAATAAAAGGCGTTATATGTAACTTGACTTAATCTTAATTTTCATTATAATTAAAGACAATTAAAGATTGCTGAGAGGAAGTAAATTATGAAACACGCAACACTAACGGTGAATGGTCGACACGTAGCAACATGGAAAACATCATCCTCTGTTCCAGCGCAGGCGCGAGGGTACATTTCTGACGAAGAAATGCGAAAGCCGTCTTTTGACGATCGCTGCTGGTTTCAGGGCGGTAATTGCCGACTGAGTATTAAGTAGACTCGATTAATATTCGTTAGAAGCCCGGTTTTCCGGGCTTTTTTGTGGCCTAAATTCAACCAATAGCTAACCACTACTTGCATTTATTATTATAATCATTATAATAATAAATAAGACATGAGAGAGGATCTGTCATGAAAGTACTTGGCTATAAGATTACTTCAAGTGGGCTAACCTTTGCAGAAAATGCATGCGGGCAAATTAACAAACGTAGTGATAAAAACTTGAGACGACGCGCCGCTCAGCGTGATATTGAGCATGGTCGAGCTTTGCCTAGCCGTGGCATGAAAGAAACTATTCGCCTTGCTCGACTATATGAGTGCCGCACACTATTTCTCTCAGCCCGCGAGAATCTAAAAAGAGCGCATTTTCTGAAAAATGGAGGCGGTACAGAAAAGCAGATTAGCATTTTGTGTACGCATAACCATCGGGAACTTCGCGCTAACGGCTTACCCTTGGATCGATCAGGCATTATAGAGCTTCAAAAAAAGCGTGTAGAGGTGAAGTATACACAGCTGATACGAAGTCGCGACTCCCATTGCAGTGGCGCTTGCCTACCCTAATTACATGAGGTTGAAGTTATGATCACAAAACACAATTTAGCGTGCTTCGGTCTTGCGACACTTCATCTTGGGATTGCCTTTGCAATCTTTACTATTGTATTTATCGCCCCTCATTACCTTGAAACGGTATTGGAAGGCATTTAATATCTATTTTTTTAACGAGGAATAACGCTTATGAAAAAGTCATTAATTGCAGCAGCAGTTGCAGCATCCCTACTTTCCCTAACAGGTTGCCAAACAATGCAAGGCCTTACTGACGGCTTTTCAAAGTCCGACTCAGAAAAACAGGAGGCTACAACAGAGGCCCCTAAGAAGAAAAAGATCCCTTTAACTGATCTATCAAAGTCATAATCCTATGAAGGACATGATTGGGCGCGTTTATGCAAAAGATGCTGGGAATGGCCGCGTCATACTGATTGGTGCTGCTGTTCCGGGTAAGCTCCAAGCAGGTCAGGTGTACGAGCTGTCAGAATGTCTTGGCCAGAAAACCTTTGAGCCTATTGGTGAAAGCCAGATCACAGGTGATGAGGCCGATAGAGGTAGCGTCGATAGGCTACTTGCATTATCGCATGGTCGACACTGCATGGTCGAAGGGGTATCTTAAAACTCCCAACAAGGAAGGTATGAGCCGGAAAGTCGAACTCATACACTTCCCCTCCTTGATTAATCCATAAAGCACACTTACTATAATGCCAATGATTAATTTCTATAGATTTAAGGCTTAGTGCGTGTCAAACAGTTCAATCCAGCCCGTATTTGATCTGAAGTATTTCTCCCCTTCAAAAATTGTATCCAATAAAATACTATTTGAAGAAATCAAACTTACTCAGCTTGATGAGTGGACGCTTTTCACTCACAAGTTACCTCAGATTCACCAGAAAACAATCGCATTATGCGAAGAAGCTGGCCTTGAAACGACACTTAGCGCCATTCTTACTTGTAATAAACAAAGCATTTCAGAAAGTGATAAATCTAACTCTATCTCCCTATATCGAATAGCAAAACTTCAATATTATCTACTTAATAATATTAAAGTGACCAAACGGGAAATCTATGGGCATGTTTTAACCGGCCGCCTTGTCGAGTCTCAGACCCTCCGTGAACGCCTCAAGCGTCAAAGTTCACCTAAGACAGGCTCAGAGCTAAGCACTGAGTCAAGCAAGCCAGCCTTGCCTATGCGCATTATTGATAATCACTTATCTAGCTTAATCGTAAAGGTAACAACTCGCATCAAACATCAGGATTTTAAAATCTTTAGGGATCGTTATGGCTTAGACGGACTCCCTCCTGTCAGTTGCACTCAACTGGCAGATCAATATGGCAGCTCTAGGACAAAAATCAGTCACCTAATGAAAGCATTGCTTGAAAGCTGTGTGCGTAAAGTTAAAATCCCCAGCAATGAAATCTGGAGAAGCATAGAGGTTAATTTTACATCGACATACATCGACCTCTTTCCAACTACCGCAAAACATTTTCATAATCAAAAGGCTTTTGATAATTTCTTGTTCCAAATAACAGGCCAAGGAACTTATCCCGCAAAAGCAAAGAAAATGCTTCCCTATAAAGTTAAACTTAATTCAATATTTTCAGAACATGGCAATCACCTTAAACCTAACGCCTTTGCTGCTAAGCTTAACGAAACTATAGGAACTGATACATATGACACTCGGTATATCCAATGGCTGATCAACAAGGGCGTTCTTTGCTTGCGAAACGGTAATACACACCCTGTTTCAATGCCCTTAATACCAACAGTTGCATTCGTGCTTCATGATTACAAAGATGGTTTGTCTTCCGAAGACCTGTATAACATCATCCAAAAAGATGTCGAATTTAAAGTAAATTCTGGCACTGCATTAAAGAGCGTTGAATCTTTCCGACAACAGCTCTATAACGCAAATTCCTTCAACCATTACTACTGTAGTAAAGGGCTAAATAAGCACTGTCGCTTCAATACCCTCTTAGGCAAAGAAGCATTTATCTGCAAGGCAATCAAGCAGCACATTCAAAGATCTTCTCGATCCCTTATGTTCTTGGATTTTATCGCTGATGATTTAAGGGATACGCTCAGCAATGCTTGCTACCAAGACCTACGGCAAATCGTAAGACTACATGCGGAAAGATTCGGCCTCTATTTTCAAAGCCGTTCTTGGGTAGATTATATTGGCACCGAACCCTTGCCGACATATACCAGTCAAGCAAACATCCTTTTTGATGTCATTAGAAACAGCACTAAACCTGTTCCTGAAAGTAAATTAAGAACACATATGCGCCCATCTACGAATGGTACATTAATGAATTACATCAGTGATCTGGTCAACAGTGGGCTCATCGCTAAGAGCGAACATGGATACCAACTCCCCCCAACAAACAAAGAGAAGCGTAAATGAACTATCTAGAGCGTGCGTTGGTTGTCCGACAACCATGGGTCAGCAAGATCCTTTATAACCATAAAGATTGGGAAATGCGTAGTCGCAATACCAAGGTTCGAGGCCCTATCGGATTGATCGAGGCTGGTAGTGGGTTGATAGTTGGTAGAACTGAAATCATCGACTGCCTCTCTTTTCTAGCTGCGAAATCCCTACAGGATAACAAAGATCGCCATCAGGTAGACAACCTAGCCTTGCTAGAAAAATGGCATACCGCATGGGTATTAAACAATACCCTCTCATTCGACTCTCCCATTCCCTACAATCACCCACGCGGTGCGGTCACGTGGGTCAATATAGAGTCCTATAAAATCCCGATATAATAAACTCGCTCACCCAAAAGGGGCCATAGATTTTCCATCACCTAAATGACTTTATTGCGGAATAGCCACAAATGTATCTCGATTAGTAGTATCCCCTTGCCCAAGTTTACCAGCCGAACCATTACCACCTGCCAGTATGTCGCCCCCATTTGAAATGTAGATAAACTGATTACCAGCGGATAGAAGTGAATCGGCAGCCTGACCTGTACTCTTAAATCCATCAGTATAGTGATGACCTGCGCCATTCAACACTAATGCCTTGTTAGCATTATTCCCTGTCGAATAAACAATACCATTTTGAATAGCATACGAAGCTGAATACCCAGCCATAATCGAGTCCGCTGCAAACCCTGTGTCTGTAAATACCATTCTAATCGTGGTATCCCCATGACCCGTTCGTCCATTCGCTCCTTCCCCCGTAGACCAAACAGTCCCATCTTTCAAAATTAGAGAATGCACGTGGCCTGCAGAGACTGCATCTACGGAAATACCAAGGTCAACCCAAGACGGCGCGTCCGTCCCACTTCCGGTCCCCATTCGCCCGTAAGAACCTTTCCCTGTTACATAAAGATTCCCATTATTAATAGCAAATGAATGATACGTCCCTACAGCAATACTCTCCGCAGACAAACCTGTGTCTACAAAGCTATACGACGGTGTCTCCAAACCTGAACCACTGACGGCACCCGTAGCATAAACCCTCCCTCCAGATAGAGCCAAGGTATGTGACGTACTGCCCTCGACATATGAGGCATTAAAGCCGGTTGGAGCAAAATACAGAACATCACTTCCAGAGGTACCAAGCCCTAACTGCCCGGCATTATTCCTACCCGCCGCATAAACTTCACTATTGAGAATGGCGTAACTAGTATACTGTCCAACGCCAACAGAATCTGCTGCAAAGCCAGTATCTTCCCAAGCATATCTATCGACCTTATCACCCAAACCTAATTGACCATCATTATTACCACCTACCACCCAAACTGTATTATTATTCACACCCAAACAGTGATGCACTCCACATCGAACACCATGCAGCCCGTCTGGCGCAGACTGCTGCACTGACTGCGGTGAAAAATCCATACCCATTGGGACGCGATACTGAAACTCCGCTTTCGCCGAAGACGCAAAGAAAAGGGCAAGAAGACTAACTAAACATAACTTCTTCATAAAATCCTCTGAATTATTATTGTGTCATTTCTAGGAAAACAGATGAGTCCTGAATAGCTCCTTGACCTAACTTGCCGTAATCACCATTACCGCCTGCAAGGACAGCACCATCATTCATAATATAAAGAAATTGAAATCCGGCACCCTCTAGTGAATCGGCAGCCTGACCAGTGCTTTTAAAGCCTTCTGAAGAAGTATAACCCTCACCATTCAAAACCAATGCGCTGTTACTAGTTGCTCCGGCGGAATACACAACACCGTCTTGAATGGCATATGAATTTACATGCCCACTAATAATCGCACTTGCCCTAAAACCCGTGTCAGTAAAAACAGTTCTATCCCCATTATCCCCATGACCCGTTCGTCCATACGCTCCTTCCCCCGTAGACCAAACAGTCCCATCTTTCAAAATTAGAGAATGCGCGTGGCCTGCAGAGACTGCATCTACGGAAATACCAAGGTCAACCCAAGACGGCGCGTCCGTCCCACTTCCGGTCCCCATTCGTCCGTAAGAACCCTCCCCTGTTACATAAAGATTCCCATTATTAATAGCAAATGAATGATACGTCCCTACAGCAATACTCTCCGCAGACAACCCCGTATCCGCAAAGTTATAACTATTCGTAGGTAAACCAGTACCCCTCTGCGCTCCAGCACCGTAAACCTTTCCATTAGAGATGGCTAGACTAAATCTATCCCCACCTGATATATACGATGCCGTAAACCCCGTACTAACAAATTCCTTTAAAAAACCACCGTCATAACCAAGACCTAACTGCCCATAATTATTAGGTCCTACTGCAAAAACCTCACCATCCTTAATGGCAAAGCTATGATGAGATCCAGCACCAACAGAGTCAGCGGGTAATCCTGTATCTGTCCAAACAGACCTGTAGTCAACGTCCCCCAAACCCAACCTACCATCATCCCCCCGGCCCACACTCCAAGCTGTACCGTTTTTAACACCCAAGCAATGATAAATCCCACACTGTATTCCGGACAATCCTATTGGAGCAGATTCCTGTGCTGCCTGTGGTGAAAAATCCATACCCATTGGGACGCGATACTGAAACTCCGCTTGCGCCGAAGACGCAAAGGCAAGCGCAACAAGACTAACGATTAAGCTACTTTTCATTATAACTCCCGCGAGGGTTTGTTTTATTATTTTATTATAATACCAAATAAAGCAGGAAATTTCAATATTTTCAAAAGATTAAACCAAACTACGGACAATGAAGTCTTGGGTACTCTTTTATCTCAATTAGGTAAGAAAGTAAGAAGGGGCAACAAAGCTACCCCTTGTTAATAAATGCAAGCTAGCGGTTGGCGAAGTACATCGTTACTTCAAAACCAATACGCAGATTTGTATAACTAGGTTTTCCCCACATAGTACTTTCCCCTTAAAGAGTGGTTTTAACTTATTCAAGATAATAAAACACAGCCCTGAAATCAAATAAAATCACTATAGTATATAGCCTGCAAACATATTGCCTTTTGTGTCTTTTTCATTATAATTATACTTACAACCTAAAGGGAGACTCTCAGAATGACAGGAAATGAAATTTGGCTGGTTGATCTTGGCTTATATGACATGCTCGCAAGCGCTGGCTATTATGAAGCAAAGAGTGTTGCGTTTAGCGCTCTAAACTCACTGGTGACGCTGTACATTTCATTTCTTCGTGATCTATTTGGAGTGTATATTTCTGACTGGTCAGAAAACGGCCTTCTTTGGGCCTCACTGATGGGATTTGTGGTTTTGCGGTATCTTTTGTTTAAGCGATATTGGCGCAAACAGATCAAGGACCTTATTTACCGAGCTATCGACAAGCGTGACTACCAAACCTATTATGGTTTGCTAAAAACAAGCCCCCCTATACTAGTTGGCACTGACAGCTTTGATTACCGCCCTTGGTTTGGCTGCAGTGCTGATATCGCGGAACTCAAGTACAGTGAAATTAAGTCATGCACGGTAAAATCCGTAGGTTTTTTTAAGAGTATCGTAGTTATTGATGCTGATTCTTATGGCAATTGGTGGGAAAGCCGTACTGTTTATAGTGGCAACTCATGGTCTGCTTATCGCCTCTGTAAGCGTATCAACTTCCTGCGTAACCGACCTCAGAAATGGAATAAAATCCATAGACTGATACACGGTCACAATGGCACAGCAAACTGGATTTGCGCTCAGGTGCTTGGAGTTCTGTTTTTGGGCTGGATTCTAGCTCAACATCATTACTTTATGCCTTATAAGCAATCCACTGTTCTACTGCAGGAATGGCAGCGTTCCAACCATGCAGAACAAATGTGGAGTGCAGCTAACCAACTAAAGAACTATCAGATTCAGAAAGAATTGGCTTATTCAGATGCTTATGCCGATCTTCGCTGGTCTGAATTGAGTCGAATGCAGACAAAAGATACTGGATGGGAATTCGGTCGATGGAACCTTCTATATCAAACCAATGCGCAGCACAGACGGAAACTTGTTCCTGAAGACTATGGTGACGATGCGTTTGCCTTATCCTCTTATCAGCGTTTAGAAGTTGCGAATGCTCTGCGAGGTGTATTGTTTAGATCTGGCATTATTAAGTTTGGCAAGCCGATACGGGTGGCTCTACCTGCCGACTATGATGGTAACTGGGTTAAAGCCAGTATCTATAACTATGACGTATACAAACTTCACTATGATATGATGGATTACTATCTGCAACTCAAGCGTGCCAATGAGCAAAACTTAGCCAAGACTGATCCTGAAGCTTATGCTGAAGTTAAACAACTCTATGATCGTACAAAAAATCGCCTCCGCAGCTATCGCATGCTTTATACGGGCTAACTCAAAATAACCTAGGCGAATTAACACTCCTAAGGAAAATCAGATAGGATCATAAATGAGTGATATAGACTTACCAGCGTACACCCGACCATATCTGCGATCCCAATGTGTCTTTGGGCACATTACACCGGAACTGATCTTGAGTTTAAAAAAATATATTGGGTCGCGCAAAGTACTGGAGGTGTATGCAGGACAAGGTTATCTGACCTATTATTTGCGAGAACAAGGCATCACTATCCAAGCAACCAGCCTATTTAATTCTCACGACGCAACATGGCTACGCGGAACCAAAACCCGGGTTGAGGAAAAAAGCTGCTTATCGGCCGTCAAAGAGTACTCTGGACTGTTCGACATTCTCCTTGTCGTCTGGCCTACTACCGATGAAGATTTGGCGAAATCTGTGCAATACCTTTCCAAGGATATTCCTATAATTTTTATCGGTGAAATCACCGACTACGACCAGAACTTTCTTGGCGGCTGTGCGACTGACAAGTTCTTTGCACAAGTAGAAGAGCGACATGAAGAGAGCTGTCTTATCGAATACGACCGAGGTGGCATCGGATGTGATCGGGCTGCAGTTTTTTATCGGAAATAAGGCTGAACGGACACTCATTTACTTCAGGTGCTTGATTATACCGTTATTTTCATTAACATATAGAATAGCCTGTCAACACGACTTATTTGGCTGTAAGTTGTACAACCTCCAAATATGGTTTCGCGTACTCATACACTTACGAAGAGATTAGAAAATGAGCTTAAGGGTGATAAACTTAAGCCTTATAGTATATAGTTTTTAAGTTAAATAGGACGATACAAGCCATGCTGTACAGACTTCGCAACTTCATTCATGAGTACACTCGACCGAAACGCCCTTGGACAGACTTCGATTTTTCGATGCAGCCTGTGGGTATTGCTGGCACATATGATCAATGTGCTCTCTTAGTTTATCGCACTGCCCTAAAAGAAGATGCAGAGATGATTTTTCTTGCCAATATCGTCAAGACGGACCCTGAGGCATCACTTTATGCCTTGGCAGGCCTGAAGATTATTAACTCACCGCAGCTTGCAGTACAAACAGCCGTAGTTAGCCAGATAGACGCTATAGGCCAGTTCTCTTCTGGTGGCTGTATGTCATCACCAATGTCGACCGCTGTTGCCGCAGAGCACCTACTTCGCGATGAATCATTAACAATAAGTAAGGCTAAAGCAGTTACAGCCTTAGCAAAGATGTAGATGACTAAAAACTCAACTAACTAATTGCTTGAATTTTATTACTCAAACAATATTGGAATAAATAAATGACCCCAGAATTAATAAAAAAGCGTGAAGAAGAAAAATCCCGTTTAGAAGGCTTTCGTAAATTAGGTGAAAAACATGGCCACGCTATTGATGAAACACACCTCTTTTGCATGTATGGCTTTGGAATTGCAGGTTCACTTTCCGATGAAGCAAAAGCAACCTATGAGATCGCGAAACGTGATGATGCTGAGGATACTTTTGTGGATATCATCTCCCCTGACGAACCCCTCTACTCACTGCATGCAATCGCAGGCCTGAAAATTATTAACTCCGACCAGCTAGAGGCCAAGGCAAAGTTAGTTTCTAACTTTGCTGGACAAGTGACGTACGGAAGAGGTGGATGCTGCTGTGAAATTGTGGATATGGCCGAAACCGTCAAACGGATTTTAGCAGACCCTTATCTCAGCACAGATAATGCTTGAAATTAGCCTTACTATTTATAGCTTGCTATTTGTTTAATTTTCATTATAATATGCCTTAAAGATTAAGGAGAGTGTTAGGTGAATATTCGAATCCACGATATTAAGACCTGTGAGATTTCTACGAATGCGGCGGTTATGGATAAGCTTCACAAGCAATTTGGTGATTCATGCTGCATGAAAGCTCAAAATGACCGCATGGTTATTTTTGACATGGATGATGTTGGTGACTTGGGCGTAGGCCAAGATCTGCTTTCGATTCTGCTCGAAGAAGATCCACAATCAACAACCATTCCAAAATTATTGGAGCAAGCCGCATCTTGTCATGAAATCCGTATTACCTGCTAACCCAATCAAGCAGAGGGTTTTACCCTCTGCTTGATTGATGCTCGACGGATTAAACTGTGGCTTTAAGCTCCATTCTCGATGCCACCTCCCGCTGCCCAACCCGGCGTTTCACATTCAACCTTCCTTCTAGAATAGGATATCTCCGGCTCACTGTACTCACCTGTAGTTAAACAAGTAAAAATTGTCTGAACAGTGTACCTATATTGACCACACGTATTACCATATGTATCTGAGGCATAGATCATTCCATCAATACTACCAACAGCCACTCTGGGAACATTCTTGGAGCCAGTTGTACTATGTGAAGATGATTTATTATAATTAGAATCCGTTATTTTTTTATTATACTTCTCATACTTTAGTGTTTGCGCCTCACAATGCGTAGCCACCTCAAGTTTTCCGTTCAGCTTCTCCCACTTGTTAGATGCACAACTAACAGCTGCGCCATTCGCCAACTTTGCCAAAGTGCCTAAATCATTGCAATGTGCACCTTCCGTTACTGTCATGCCTAGATGAAGGTAGCCATCAATATATGAGTCACTACCTGCCCTAAACCCACCTTTAAGCTCAGCTTGACCGTTAATAGTAGCATTACCAAGAAAGAGAGAATTACGTGAAACCGTTAAATTCTGCAAGGCAATCAACCTTTCTTTCACAATCGCATCACCGCTAATTGTCGTTTTTCCTAGTATGGATGTATCTCCCTTAATTCGAGCATCACTATCAACTATCAACTGCCCCCCTGCAATCAGATCGCGATCTGCAACTACATCCCTTGAGGCCAATAAATCATTACCCGCAACAACATTGTTGTTGGCGATAATATTAGCCCCTGAGCGCACATCCCCCTTAATAGCGGCCAATCCATCTACATTAAGGTCATCTTGAACATAGAGCTCACCTAGAATTTCAGAATCATACTCTACGACCAAGTCTCCCGTTAGAGAGCCTGAATTACCTAAGATTAACGTACCTCCATTTTCAGCCGTAATCCGATTAACGCCTTGTAGATTATTATCTTCAGGATTCGTGCCGGAGAAGGTGATGGAGCCCTTCATTTCATTTGTACCATTCGTGCGCAGCCAGATATCATCACCACCCGGTGCATTATAAGCAGTCATGGTAATAACAGCCGTCTTGGGATCAGAGGAGACAGAACCAAAAGTGGACGAAATAGGAGCAAATACTGAAGAATATCCTGCAGCTGCAATAGCAGCTAGGCCAGCCAAGTCTGATCGTTCAACTCCATCTCCAGTTTTAAAGGGGGTTGTCGATGTAGCTACTCTCACAACTGGGTCAGAATCCGCATTGAGACCTTTAGTTACAACGGATGTAAATGCCAGTTGTCCGAACTCTATTACCTCAGGGAACGAACACGGCAAATACTCACGCGCCGCATTCCCGCCACACGTAGTTGATTTCAACCACCTTACACCCGAGTATGTTCCCGTAGGGAGTAAGGCAAAACTAGCTACCCCATTCATGGTGTAAGCCTTAATTGCATTGTGGTATTGGTAGAGTTGTTGTCCGATTTGGCGTGACTTCTCTTGCCTGATTTCATGTGTCTGATAGTGCGCTGACATCACAATTATTACAGACATCACCATAAGCACGAGAAGCGTTTCCAGTAGGGTAAAACCTGAGCACTTTGACTTCATGATTAATCAACTAATTATTTATTTTTATAGTGAATATAAATTGAATTATATAATAAAAAAATAATATATTCAACCTTGCATGTATATGCATGTCTATACTGCCCGCAACTTGCATTCAGACTCCAAATTAAAGGTCAAGTAACACTACCCTTCAACTCAAAAACCAGCAACTACCAAAATTAAAAAGTTGTTTACTATAATGAATAAGTTGACTTAAATGATTAATTCATTATAGTAATTCAGAAATAGAGAATGAGATTAGCCTGATGATTTATCCCTTAGCTTACGTAGTTGGCGGTACGCCAGAGTTAAAAGATGATCCCAATAATTTCTTCGTTAAGATCTTTGGGAATGCAGAAGATCGGGAAGCATATAGCCTAGGATTAAAAGAAAAGCCTTTAACTGAAAATCAAGTTTGCTCTCCTAAACAGGCGCAGCTCTACCAAGAGGCACGAGCGCTTTCCAAGGGCTTCGTTGAGGTGGAGATAATCGATGATGCGGAAGATCCGCGGTTCTGCACATTTAAAGTGCCAGTCAAAGTGCTAAATGAATTTGCCACTGAGCCTCCTAACTCATGGCAAGGGGAGATTAATTTATTAACCGGCACTATTTCATATAGGCCCTTTACAACAGTTCCTTTGAAAGGCCCATTTTCGTTTATTCTACCAGCAGATGAGTCCGTGATACCGACGGAGCTCCTTGGAACACGGGAAGATGATATAGGCCTTATCTATGATCTGCAGGCTGACCTAAGTCGAACACCTTTGCCTTTTACAATCGAATAACTGATCGCCCTTGAATAAGTTCGCACAGACTCATTTTTACACAACCGTCGAGTGCGCTTAATGATCCATCATGGGCCCATACACTAATTTTAAGTCGAGATACTCAATGACTCTTACAGTAGTTAATACCAACACATACACTAAAGCGCCTTCTGAAGAATACATGAACCCAAAACAGGTTCATCATTTTAAAGAGAAATTAGTTCACCAAAAAGCAGAGCTAACTCTCGAGATTGAAAGACAAGACAATGGCGTGAAATCTAGCGCAGAAAAGCATGCCGACCCCTTGGATCAAGCACAGCAAGTTGAGGACATGGGCTTCAACCTCCATGAGCGCCAACGTAAGGTAAACCACGTAAAAGCCATCAATCAAGCATTGGATCGCATTAGTGAAGAGGACTATGGTTGGTGTGAAGAGTGTGGAGATGAAATTGGCCTTAAACGCTTAGACATCAACCCAACAGCGTCTATGTGCATTCACTGTCAGTCTGCACAAGAGCAAAAAGACCAGCATCGCGCTGCCTAACTAGGGCACCCTAACCCGTAGAGGATATAGCCGTTGGAATCATATTTTGTCGCCCTACGCATACAGCACGACCATGGCCACCGCAGCGAACATGCTGAAAAAGTTGATAAACTGCCTCCCCTGAGTTGCGAGGAGGCCCTTGTGCACATGGGGCTTTATGAGCACGAACTCAACGAGGATCTCATTGAGGCCTTTAATGGTGACCTATTCCTGACCGATAAAGCTTTCAACGAAGAAGGGTTAAGGGATTATTTGGCATGGTGCGCTGACGATCCACGACGTCAGATTAAATTCTTCTATGATAAGCCTATGATTGGCGGATCAGAGGAACTTGGATTTGGTGTCCCGTTAAAGCTTTTTACCGGCGATGTATTTGCATTGATGATTATTGAAAGAGAAGCAGCCATAAACTTCTCTCCTTTTAGAATCCAACAATCAGATGTTTCACTGTACAGCTGCGTAGCCGTAGACGAAAAAGAAAAGCTCGATGATGCGGTCAAAACGTGCAATGCGCACATTCCACATAACCCCAGCAACATCAATGAAGCTTATCTCAGCGAAAAGGTACAGGCCTCTATTGAGACGATTGATGCCTATGTCGAGGAGTTTTTTAGCCACCTCCCTTACGAAATCGATAAAGGACTTGAGTTCCTAGTTCATGACTGGGTGGCTAGTGATAGACATTACTTCTGCTTTGCTGTGAATGATTACGAATATACCGATGAGCAATATGTCTTCCTGACAAAGAACGGGTCAACCATTACGGTCACATATCCAGACATCAATGGATTCTTAATGAGTCATGGCGCAGACTCATTGGCTCAACTTGAACTGTTCAATCAGTACCTACAAGACGCATTGCCTGACGGCTACTCACTGGACATACAGTGGGATTGCGCTAATGGATACAAAGTTTCCAATAAGCTCTTGCTGGTACTAGCAGGTCCAGATTGGAGGGACGATAAAGTCGATGCAGACACGAAGGCCAGTTTTAGCAACCCCCAGACCTTCGCCAACTACTTGAAGAAGCACGGCATCAATTTTATTGAGTACAACAACTTCAAAACTTGGTCTGAAAGTGCACCTCTCGCACGCACCTATTCATGCTTAAATGAAGAATCATGTGACGTAATTAATTTCCAAATCCATAATTTTGATTGCAATGATAGCTCCGAACTCGATGCGTGGGTCTCCACGCTAGAATCGGCGCTCAATGTAAAAGGTGAGTGTATAGAAGAATATACGCAGGATTGGGATTTTATCGGGCACGGTGAGCGAGACAAGTACCACTCATGCCAGCTTGAGTATCCGAGCTACGTAGGAACCTATCGCTTTACATTCATCGATTAAATCCTCCGCAATAAAGGCAGTGCGTATGCCGAATAACGTCAATTAAAACATAGAGCAAATAACTTATGCCGCATATGACCAATCCCCATGATGGACTTGTCGAATTTCAGAAAGCTCTCGATCAGGGCTTGATACAATTATCACCTTGCGAGGTGCATAAAGACATAACCGTGTTTAAGGACGAGCCCGATGGGACGCTACGCCTAACCTTTGCGGCACTGGAAGGTACTACGGTCAAAGCGTACGCAGTCTTTATCTTGGCGGAGCCACTAAAGGGACTGTCTTGCTTTAGTGCTGGCTATGCGGTGCCCGAAGCGTACCGCAAACAAAGGCTAGGCACCGATATTCTAACGAAAGCCATTGATGAGCTGCGGAACGGGTTTGGTAACAACGGTGTCAGTGAGTTTTATATCGAGGCTATTGTCAGCCGGGATAATGACGCATCAAAGCGGCTCCTCGCCAAGGTGTTTAAGGCTGTGGCAGACGAGTGCGTGGATGAAGAAAGCGGAACGCCTGCCCTTGCCTACCATGAGTTGATCACCACTTAAATATCGATAAAGAAGAGGCCCCATGAGAATTAGGGGCCTTTTGATCTCGCTTAACTCATTTTAGTAATCTTAATGTAACCATGGCCTGCACCATTCCCCAAGAATTGGGTATTCTCACCCCATGACTTAGAGCCACCTGCGCCACCCGGAGCAGCACGGCCCGGAAGGTATGCATCACCCACACAACCAGCATTACCGCCGGTATAACCTCCGCCACCACCAGCGCCCGCATTGTCATCCGCCCTTCCTGCACCGCCACCGCCAAATCCGGCTTCTAAACTGTAATAACTACTGACGGATGCCCCCCTACCACCTCGAAAACTGGATGATAAACCCGGATAAAATCCCTGACCATTACTTAACCAACCTGCGCCACCGCCGCCAGTACTAGTTGTGCCTTCACCCCCTTGACCCAAAGAAGTCCCATCACAATAGTTTGGGTACGGCTGACCGGAGTTAAAAACCCCTCCAAAATACGTACCCAGTTCATTCGTCGGATCTGCATCCAAGCCTTTCGACCGGAAATCGTTGTATCCATAAGAGCCTCCCCCAGCACCGGCACCGCCACCACCCCCTGCGATAATCAAAGGTGTGCTACGATCCATGAAGACAAAACTCCCACCTCCGCCACCGCCTACGGAAATCCCGTTGGTTGTATATTGACTTTGCCCGGCATGACCAACCACAAGGGATACCACCTCACCTTTTACAAGATCAAACTCGGCTGACAATTTTGCACCATGACCACCATCCCCGTTCTCATTGGACCCCCCTTGACCCCCTTTCACCTCAATGAGGTAACGCCCATCAATAGGCACGGTCCACTTCTGAATTTCAGACAGAACGTTAAAGTTGTTGGTATCCGTTACCCAGTCAGCCGTGTAATGCGCGAGGCAGTTATAAATGTTAGGACCCCAGTAACGATCCATGCCACAGTTCGTAAAGGTGTGTGATGTGAAATCAAATAAAGCTTTTGGAGCCGTCGTAACATGCATACCGGCAGGTGTGCGGTAAACGAACTCGGCAAGCGTTGGCATAGAGATAGCAGCGCATAGCGCACCTACAAGGATAGAATGCTTCATAGAACGATCCTGATTGAATTGTTATTTTAGTTATAATAAATATCAAGTCACTTTTCGTCAATATGCAATAATATTGGACACACATAGCCTAACTGTAAGCGAGGTTCAACCACTGAAATACATCTGCGCTTGCCTTTAATTGGTTTTTCATTATAATAATCATTGCATCTGAAATGAGAGGGATTGGATATGAGTGATTTACTGAGTGAGCAAGGTTCGCTGCTGGATGTGTTTACCCCGGAAACAATTGATGATCTGGAATTTGTACGCAATACCATTAAGCCGCTAATCGAGCGTAACGCACTTTTTGTCGTCAATCACTCCGGTGGCAAAGACTCGCAGGCTATGTATGCAGTCATTCGAGAGCTGGTTCCTGACTCTCAGATTGTAGTGATGCATGCCGAGTTGCCTGAGGCTGACTGGGATGGCCTACGTGAGCATATTGAAGATAATGTAGTAGATACTACGCCTCTGTTGTATACGCGTGCTAAGAAGACCTTCTGGGACATGGTGCTGCATCGCGGCATGTTTCCAAGCCCTCAGTACCGTCAGTGCACATCGGATTTGAAGCGTGGTCCATTGGAAAAACTGATTCGTCATTACTTGAAGGATCATCCTGACCATAATGGCTTGGTGGTGAACTGTACCGGCATCCGGGGTGAGGAAAGTAATGCCCGTGCCAAGGCGCAACCTTGGAAATACAGCAAGCAGAACTCTAAAGCGGGTCGAGAATGGTATGACTGGCTACCTATTCATGGGCACCTAATCGGCGATGTCTGGAAACTGATCGAGCAGTCCGGGCAGTATCGCCACTGGGCTTACGATGAGGGTATGTCCCGCTTATCCTGTGTCTTCTGCATCATGTCCAATAAGAGTGATCTACGTACCGCAGCACGCCTGCGTCCTGATCAGTATCGTCGTGTAGTTATGACGGAGCGGAAGATCGGCCACACCATGATGATGCCGCGCAAAGGGATGGAGCCACAAACATTGGATCAGATCGTTGGAATTCCAATTGAGAATCTAGAAGTTGAGGCCCCCTCGGCCCACGTCGCATAGATTCACGGCAATAATGTTTTGACCCGGCAATGCTGCCGGGTTTTGTGTAGATTGGCTATTAGCTATTGATTAAAGTGCCTATTTCATTATAATATATATCAAAGGTGAGGACCTAGCGTTGGCCCGGGCAACCGGCTAAACCCCTACTCTGATTTACTTTCCTGACTGCATGTTATTCAGCTGGAAAGAGCAAGTGCCAACACTCAACAATCCAGTTATGAATGAGGTGCGTGTTATGCATATTATCAATATTTCTTCCCTGTCTGTTGCAGATCTGAATAATCTGGTAGCCAATTACCGTCAGGCGGCTTTTGATCGCAATGAGAAGCCCCAAAAGCTGAATCAGTCGCGAAATGAAGTGGCTAAGATGTTTGGCGCTCGCTGCTGGGACAGCCTTGTGGCTGCTGCAGGCAAGTCAGAACCTAATGAGGTCTGGGTGGCTGTGCGTGAAGTGACGCACAGTGAGTCTTCCTTTACCGAAAGCTTTACCGGCTCTTCTCGTGAGGATTTGTTCGACAAGGTCTGTAACTTCTGCCAAGAGAATGTGGCGGAGGACATTGATGAAGGGTATCTGTTTGAGGGGGTTGAGACTATCCATGATGAGTTGTCTGCTATCGACCTTGAACCCGAGCGTATAGCTGAATTAACCTACCACATTCAGCGCCTTAATGGTGGTGAAATCTCAACTGAAGTACTGCTGAAGAAGCTTACCAGCGAAGAAATCGCTTTGCTGTACTTTGAACAGCACAGTGATGAAGAAAAACTGACTGTACGCAGAGATAAGTAAACAACCTCACTAACCCAAAGACCGGCTGGGGCATCTGCCCCAGCATTACCAATAAGCGCGGAAAGCCCCTTCCTTTAGGTGGGGGGGGATGTCAACCCTTCTCACCCCCTCTTTGTTATAAATAATTCATTTATGTTATAGTTTATCTTATCAGTAGAGTTTTCTTGCTATGCCTGAAATGGTGTTAGATTTAAACATAATTCTATTCTCAAAAATAAGTATAAAATAGGTATTGAAATGTACACTATAGACATTTCCTCTTTGACAACTGCTGATCTAGATAATCTAGTACCCAACTACATCCAAGCTTGTTTTGACCGAAATGAAAAACCCCGCACCCTAGAGCAGTCTCAGAATGAACTGGCCGCTATTTTCGGAATGAATAGCTGGGACGATTTGAATGTCTCTGTCGATTCAAACGGCGTGTGATTTCAATTTAATATAAAAACTTTAAAGCAACAAAAACATCTTGCTTTTATATTATTTTTCTTTATAGTATTCCAAAACTTATCTTAAGGAAGAAAAATACATGAAAAAACGTCTAATTACTGCCGCACTTCTAGCATCCGCAATGGCAACTCCTATGGCGATGGCCAATCAAGTAAAACCAGAAATGACTGAGCTAAAAGTTTGTGGCGCTCTAATGGATGGTCATTATTATAAGGCTGCAGGCTGGATTGCTGATCGCTTTAATCGAGATATGGCTAAGCGAAATCTACCTGTTAAAGCTGTTCAGGTTGAAAACTTTGGTACACTGGACATTATTAACCAAATGAAATCAGGCGAATGTGATGTCGGTGTTGTGTCCGGTGATGGCTTTGCGTGGGCAACACGAACGGGTAAATTACCTGCCTTTATCACTGCTCGCCCGGGTCATACAGAAGCCATGCATTACATTGCCAATAAAGCCCATGGCAAGCACGACCTCGCAGACATCGAAAAAGACATCGAGTACCGTGTTGTTGTCGTTGAAGATGCCGGTGGTCAAGTCTTCCTTCAAAATATTGCCGATCAAGATAGTGGTTACGAAGTTAACTTGAAGAATGCTATCAAAGCCCCAGACTCCTATCAGGCTGGCCTACTTGCAGCACAAGGGTTTGCAATGGTTGATGGTCAGCGCGTTAAGGTCGCAGGCGCGCTTGTTGGGATTCGTCCGGGCAAACCTGAGTCGATTCAAAAAATCTTTAATGATTTCGGCAAAGACCTTGTCCTTGGTTCCATGACGGACGGTGACTTTGATGCAGCAAAAGATGCCGACGGCAATGATCTCTACTACGACGTAGTCATCCCAAAAGGCACTTACAAGGTTGAGCAGTCTGACAGCTTTGGTGGTCAAGCCGTTCTTGGGGTACGCGCACAACTGGTGTTTAATAACGACTCCACTAACGGTCTAGATCGTCGTACTAAACGATTTGCCGATCGCGCTATGATCTCGGCCATTGCAGGTGTGAGTAACAGTATGCGCAATGCTGAAGAGCAAGAAAACCAGTAATTAGACCTTAAATTAAAAGGGCTCTTATATAGAGCCCTTGTTTGTGAATAGCTTTTTAAATGCAGCTATTAGCTAAATATAACCATGCGCTTAACGCGACTGAAAAACTTCTCCTAACTTGAACTTCAGAATCCTAATATTGCATAAATTATGGCTGTTATTTTTATGAACGATATTGTAACCAACCCTTTTTTCATTGTCATAGTAGTGTGCAGTGGGCTCCTTGTTATTATGCTGTTTTGGGCTCATGCAAGCAGTGAACAAGGCAAACAAGATCTTGAAAAAAAATGGCTTGAGCAAGAAGCCTGCTTCTGGATTGGCGGGGGTGTTGTAGTGGTTCAAAAATACCAGCTGCATTTATATCCAAAACAAAAGAAGCTAATTTATGCAAAAGGTTTTAATGCGGTCACTGCTTGCTTTGGTGATGTTTTGGATGTGACGATGCATGTTGATGCCTCAAGCTCAAAACAATACTCAGCCTATATTAATGTCATGATGGCTTCTGGAGATTCCGTAAAACTTCTATGCAAAAACGCTAATGATGCATTTTCTCTGGGTGGCTCACTTAGAGATCAGTTTGAACTCATTTTCCCAACATTAAAACTGACAACTAAGGAAGCTTAATGACTAAACCTACGATCACACAAATGGCTGTATTCACCATCCTTACCAATAAGCGCGGAAAGCCCCTTCCTTCAGGTGGGGGAGGATGTCAAATCAGGCTTGGATGAGCTGCATCCGGGATTTTCCCCGCAGCTACATAAGATGAATCAACTACTGCTGAAGGCACAAGAGATCGCTGACCTACTCAATGAGGAAGACAAAAAACCTGCCGAACCGGAGTCGGGTGTCGAAGCGTGGTTGACCAGCAATGACGTGGGCAATAGTTCACTTTTCATTCTTAAGAATTTAAGGCCTGAAGCGCTTAATAAGCACCCTGATGAAGTTCGCTATGCGCACCCGCATGATGTTGGGGATTTTGTACGCTGCTTAAAGCTATTGGCGGCGGAACCTAGCCTAGTTGATGATTTTTGGACAATGCGCAATTGTTCGGATGTGTAGGGTCGGTTGATTCAAGAATGGCGTAATATTCATGATATGCTCGATGCGGTAATTCCTGAATGGCAACAGGGCGCAACTGGAACGGCACGGAAAACCCACGACCTGATCCAAGAGTGCATTCACTAATCCGCGCCTATGATTGCTTTCCTTTGTTTTTTCATTATAATAAATAATGAATTGAGAGAAGAGATACTTCTATGAAAGCCATTATTGACGCCGTAAAGAATGATCAGTTTGAGCGAGGTTGCCTCCGTAAGGAAAATTGCCGTCAGCCTTCGTTTGTAATGACGTACGACGTTGTTGGCTTCTGGTCTGAGCCAGTCAAGATTATAGTGCATCGAGAAGTTGAATGGTTACATGCTCAAGGTGAGTCAAGGGCTGACTGGTATGCGGAAGTTACTCACTCCTCCGGTGGGCAGAATACCAGAACCCACAAGGATGCGCTTGAAGCTGAGCTTAATTTTGCTGCTGCGGTGGTGGATGCAGTATCGACGGCCAAGGAAGTGGTTAAGAAAGCACACCTACTGGAAGCTGGCTATCAAGCGTATCAAGAAGATCTGAAGCAGCGTGAGGCGGAAGAAGAAGCTAAGCGCGCGAAAGCGCTAGAGAAAGACCCTGAAATCGGCATCGTACGTGCTAAGGACATCGTGAAGCAGATGGTTGCTCGCCTGAAAAACGACCAACGTTCGAAATTTATTGCTGGGATGCGCCTCTCGGACACTAAGTACGATGTATGCCTGATTAAAACGGGTGCCGGTGTCACGTTTTATGTAGACGGTGATCGCTGCTCTCGCGCTAAAGCAGAAGCGTTTATCGCAGGCAGTTCGTTTAAAAAGTCCGAGCTGATTCTCGTGCCGGGTTTTCGAGGTTGATTTAGATACACGAAGATGTCTTAATCTTGCAGTGCAGATAGATGCTTGCACAATAGCATTAAGGGATAAAAGGAGAGTTAGATGAGCATCATTAATCAATTGATAAAAAAACATGCAGATCAGCTACCTGAAGCGCAACAGTACATGCTAGCGCGCAGAGCTGAACGTGAAGCAGCGCGTGTTGAGCTAGCTAATATCCCTTACTTATCTCGCGTCATGATTAAAGTGGCGCCAAAAAAGTTTGAGCAGCCGGTTGATCTGTTTGGGCAGAAAGCCCCTTCATTAGCGTGTTCAGAAATTACTGTCGCTACAGCCATCGAACAAGCGGATGGCGGCTACGGCCCCGGACAACACCTTCTAAGTATGCTGATCTCAGATCAGAACCTATGTCGTCTGGCGTTTAACACCAATAACTCTGAAGGGATTCCGCTAACCGCAGTAACCGCTTTAGGAGAACAGATTGAACGGTTTGAGAATGCGCGGGGCAGTGCCGTCGATGCTGTTATCGGGACAGTCTCCGGTAAGGAAAACGATCCCACCAGCATGGTGAATGACGGTATTGCTCGTTTCCGTGAGGTATTAAATCAATCAGGTGCCGTGAAGAAGTCTGATGCAAAAGCCATATTGAGTTCAATCAATAAGGCGATGCAGAACGTGGGTGTTAACCACAAATTCTATGCCCGCCGGATTATGGAAAACCTCGCGAAGGATAAAGTTGCTCTACAGGGTGAGATTGCTAATGTGCTGGCAGCGCAACTGGATGGCCGCACAATGCCTGAGGCTTTGCCCGCTCCGGAAGGGATCTCTCGCGTAAACAACCCCATTTATGATGCGCTCTGTGGCTATGATACGATGGCTGAACGCGAAGCTGTTTACAGCCTGATTCAGCTGGAGTTGAAATCCCTGATCGAGACTTATGGCAAAGAGGGTGATTCGATCTATCTGGCTTCCTCTGAAAGCTATGATGCCCATGGCCGACGACTGTGGAGCCAAATAAATCACAGCGGTCCGGTAAGTGCACTGAGCAAGGATGAAAAGGATGCGCTAGAAACCTATGTAGGTAAGCTATGCTCTGAATTTAATAGGGTCAGTAATGCACATATTCTTGAGGCCGTAGCGCATGACAAAGCCCCCTGCCTCTCGGTTGATGTTACACGCGGCAAGTATGGTAAAGGCAATAGCCTGTTCTCTGAATACGATGCTGACTTTTCTTCAGTATTTACGTTTAAGTTCGATAATGGCTATGAGCTGATTGATGAGTTTGGTGACACTGATCTTCGTGCCAATGACAACATCATGACGCTGGAGATCGTCGAAGAAGACCTTATGAATGCCCTGCGTGGCTTTGCCAATGGGGGTTACGTACCTTGTACAATGACCACACTGGCCGGTCGTCGAGTTGACCACATCGACTACCACAATGCCGAACAGGCTGAGATCCTTTCACAGGCGGAGGATAACAATGAGGCTGTAGAAGCCTTTAAAGTCTTGGCAACTGAACTAACAAACCGACTGGAAGAGAAGATCTCCAATAAAGCTGCCAAGGCTGAGGTCAGTGCCTTACTGGACGAGTTTGAAGCGCGCTATGTGGCAGCAATGAACTCGCGCTTGGATAAGCTTGAAGATATTGGACAGCAATCCGCTGCATTAATTAAGCGAGATCTGGAACGATCAGTACGACGTTCCCTAGAAACCCTTAACCTGCCACAAGGCGATATCCTGAAGTCTGTAAAACTTCTGACGTCGGGTGAGTGAAACAAGATACCAAAGAGGCTATCAATGCTGCAATGGAACGTCATGATCTTGTGCAACGGCCTAATGCTCTGCTAGGCTAGTAACTATAGAAAAGTTTAGAGATGTTCGGCACATACTCTCTCAATCTCAGTGCCGGACGTCTCGACCTAACACGTGCAATCCCCTCACTTGGATTGCAAAACGAACAGAGGTGCCTGACCTCTCTCACATTCTCTCACAGGCACCTCACCGATCAGGGTCGGCCGGACCTCTCTCACATTCTCTCACCGGCCGACCACTTTAAGCACTTCTCAATCACGTCGTCTATTTACTCATAATTTGGCCCTTGTTCAAACTCAGTTGTATCAACTTTCATAATGATCTCTGTTAGCGTATCTGAAAGCGCTTTAACTTTAAGTTCACCTTGACTGTACTTAACCGGGTTAAATTTCTCTCCTTCCTTGAATGACATGTCATCAGCGGCGCGATGCAGCGCAATAGTAGCCTGTATGACCTCAGGCTGCTCAGCAATAACACAGAAGAAATCATCCACATCATAACGCTCATCCCGAAGGGGCATTACATGCCACAGAAACTCCTGTATGGCGGCAGGCGTATTAACGTTAGTGAACTGACGCAAAGATTCCAATTCAGGCACTTCATCATAGGTAAAGACCGTTAATACAGCCCATGTCGATTTAATGGCTTCCGCAAAGTACATTTTCGCTTCTTTAAATTGTTTCTTAATGAACGCATCAAACGCAAAGGCCAGACTTGCAATAGGCCGAGTATCACGACCATATTCCGGATGGATCAAGGCTTTACTCACACTCCCCTTTCCTCGAATCAACCGAAGGATGGCCACATAGTAACGGGCCCCAAATCCATCAGAACCCTGTATTTTCCAACATTTCATAAACCACTTGTATGCTTGCTCATATTTACCCGCATTCAGAGCAATCATACCGCCAATAAACAACATTGCAGGCCAATAGAAGCAATCCACATCATGCTCAAACCCCCACGCGGCAAGTTTTGGGTTGGGCGCATCTTTACCACGCCCCTGATAGAGCGTCTCAAACTGCTTTATCGCTCGACGCGCATAGGGGTACAACCTATTACCCCAAATTAAACCTTGCTCCATCCGCTCTTCGTCGGCATTAAAGGGGTTTTGTTTTGAATCCCAGTTGGATGTCCAGTCATCCTGCCAGTGCAGATCTGCATTGTTGTAGAGCCACAATGCAACCACCCACGGATTTTGGGGATAAGCATCTGCCATCTCTTGGAGGCGAGTTTCATAGGCCAGACGATCTTCATACGATGTCCTGTAAGGATCTGGCACGCAATCATTTGCCGCATCAAAAATCATCTTCCCTTCTTTTGTAAAAGGGATAAAGCATTCCCCATCATCCCGACAAACAAGGGTCGCATAATCATGAACCGTAGCATCACGAGCTGCTCGCTGAGCACCATTTGCAACATTAACAACCCCTTTTACGAAACCGAAAAGTTGTCGATGAATGGCCGGTTCATCAAAGAGGCCTATGTCCTTAAGCTTAAATACACCTTTTGAGTTAACAAGGTCATAATATTCAGGCATTTCCTGAACGACATCCCAAATCCGGTGTTCGCGGGCCATAAATTGCCCCGTAGTAATTTGAGCATAATCTCCGTCCGCCTCATCCACACGATGATTGCGTGCGGGGCCATCAAACGGTCCCGGCTCCCCGGTTTTTTTCATGATCTGTTGCAGTTCGTGATAGCCAGAATAGCCGTAGAGCTTCGCAAGAAACGCTTGGGATTTCTGGTACGGCAGACCGATCAGCCAACTCACGTTTTTTGCATAGGTGGAGAAATCGTCGAGGGATACGGGGCGGAAAGGGAGTGCAGGGTCATCATCAAACGGAAAATTCATAGCAAATGTCCTTCGTTTAGTGCAGCTCAAGGCACATTAAGGAGGCATTTTTGCGAATCCACTCGGCTCCGGATTACCAAGGGTTTGTGTACTATGCCTACTTAACATTAAGCCGCATAAACAAAAAACTATCTAACTCTGGCTTCCTTCAAGGATTCTGCACTTACAGTCGTTACTGTTCCGGTGTCAGAGGTTAACCAGCAACCTTGGAAATATTATAGGACCGTTCTTAAATAAATCAATCACAAAGCTCGGTTAAACCCTAATTATTTCCCAAGATAAGAAATCGAATAAAGATTGTGAAAATACTGAATAGGCAAACACCTTATTCTGTAAATACATCTACGCCATCAGGCACCACAAACGTAAATGTATCAAGGTTAATCTTAGGATTAAGCTCCTGATCTCGAAACAACACATGTGTCTGCTGCTCAAGCGAATCGACCATCAATAGCTCCGTCAGGAGTTTGCCAACAAAAACCAGCGTGATAATAGAAAACTCTCCTTCTTCAAAGGGGATCAGTTCGAAGGTTTTAATGTTATTAATATCACCCACCAGCATAATTTGATAAGCACTTTGCAGCTGATCAATATCGCCATTCAAAATCATCGCAGGCGCACTACTCTGAGAGCCATTAAGAGCACGGATCGTAACTTGTTCGAGATCGGGGTCATACAGCCAAACACGCTTACCGTCGCTAATAATTTCCTGAGGATAAGGCGCCTGAGTCTTCCAAACAAAACGACCCAGTTTTGCTAACTTTAGACTGCCTGAAGTACTTTGTGCCATGCGATCAGATTCACCCAGCGTTGTTTGCTCAAAGCGTGCACTAAAACTGTCGTAACTCCCAAGCAGATCTTTCAGGTCTTTACTCCCAGAGGACGCCAGTGCTGTGATCGGGCTTGAAAGTAGTGATAACACAACTGCAAACTTAGCTACGTTTTTAAATATCTTGTTTCCCATAAATACATACGATCCTTTGCTATGACAGGCATCAAACTGAGAAATATTATACAAAAAATAAATTAATAGTGAAGTCTGGCTAAATTAACTTTATACTTTATGAGCCTATAAAGAACGTTATAACTGGAACCGAGTCAATGAGCAAAACTTACCTTGATCGTACGATTGCACATCATTCACAAAAACTTTTTGCCTCAAGCGACATAGAATCCCAGTTGTCCCTAGGTCGCGCCTTACAAGCCATTGGCGCGGGCAAAGACAACGAAAGCCCTAAATCCACGTACAACAGGATTCGCAAATCAGGTTACGGTGCCCGCATAAAAACCGTATCTGAAATTATTTGCGATATGTTTTATGACCGTATTTATGATGAGGGTAGTTCCGAGCAAGACCGCGCTGAATATCTTGCCTACTTCCTCCATTCATTCTTTGCATACAAGATCACGAATCCAGACAAGGGCTTTTTTGAAAATGATTCTGATGTAGGGGTTCCAACTACATCCTTACATCCTACCCGTGAATTAGTGGAGCGGATGTTTAACGCTGGGAACATTGATACCCAGAGCAATCCGGATATCGCGGAATATATTGAAAGCCAGATTTGGCATATCGATTTTCCTAATCATGCACTGGATCTCTCGAATGGACGCGATATTAAAATCCCTGCTTTTGTTAAATCCGTCGTGTACGCGCCCACCATCGGCCTGAACATCATTACTCTCATTTTGCCGCAAGAGGGTATGAGAGAGATCCACCTTGGCTGTGTTGAGGAGGGTGAGCATGAAACAGTACTGTGCACCCATCCTGAATACATGGAAGGGCTTCAAGACCTTGCTGAATCTATCATCTGGAGCTTCTGCAGAACACTGGCCGTATATTACTGGACTCAGCAAGACGCATCAGATACCGGGATTATTCAACGTGTGGAAGGCGGCATCAACCGCCCTTCTGTTAAAGCGGCAAAGCGTGCACCTAAAGGCATTTCCCTATTCACCCACACGCAGTTAGGGATCAACGACTCTGATGGATCACTTCCTACAACAAAGCAAGCAGAAGATAACCGCAGAGGTTATTCACACGGGTTCGAGGTACAAGGCCACTTCCGCTGGCAAGCCTGTGGCCCCAAACACAGTCAAAGGAAACTGATATACATTGCCAGCTTCGTTAAGGGTGACAAGGAGAATGTTGTACCCAAAGCAGAACTGCATACAGTACGCTAACTCAATTCCAAACCCATGTACCAAAAGCTCTTAGCTATGATTTGGGGATTCTCAGCTAATCCCCAAATCTTTAGCATCCTCTTCAAGTTGTTTAAATTTTTTCCGTTTTTGGTGCCGATAACCTTTGGGATTGTAATCAACCCCCATACCTTGCATAACCGACTTTTCTATCGACTCAGTAAGCCCCTTAAATAATTTCGCTTCTTCACTACCCCTAACGCTTTCAACAATACCATCAGCTAGGTCATCAAGTAGCTCATGAGGGTTCGATATCTCAAGGCCCGTTTGGTTAGCTAGTTTTACAAGCGCAGCCTTATCCGGGAACTGCCTACTTTTAGCGATCTTTAACGCCAATTCAGTATTTGCACCGCCATAGATACACGTATGGGTTACATCATAAATAGGGGACATTCTGATATTGGATAAATCCTGTGAGTACTGAAGGGCAAAATTCTTTAAGTGCGCGTCACCATTGCCTATTAAGCAATTAAAGGCTATGTATTGATATGCACGCTTTAATTCTTCAGCACTACCCGTAAAGATACTCACTGCACGGAGTAAAGCCTCATAACTACCCTCGTACTTTGCATTTGGATCATCTTTGCGCTTCATCAACGTAGTGAAATCCTCAAACCCCATAGGCTCTTCACCGACGTCGAAACGCTCAATAACAAATGTTTCCTGATTATCAGACAAATACACAGCGGGAGGATTTAAGCCGCAATGGTCAGCCGCTTTCATGCACACGAACTCATTAACGGTGAGTTGAGGAAATTCTTCATCAAACGCTTTAACAATATATTCTTTTTGAGGCAGGGTCCGATCACCCACTTCTATCGCAACCTTAGGCTGAACCCCTGAAAGCATCCCTCGCAGATAGTATTTTTCGAGCAATTGAGGGAAGAGCAGCTCCTTTCCTTGCCATCCAAGAATATCACTAAGAGAAACAGCCTCAACCTCAGGCAACACAATTTTTGATTCATAACTCAGTTGCCCGATACCATTCTCCTGCTGCAAGGCTAGAAGATAAATATCGTCCAAATAGATATCCTTACTGTGCCTACTCAAGCGTTCCGTAATATAGCGACGAATATAGCCTTCCGGCAGGTTCTGACGAAAAATAGGATGGAGATCCCCGTAGTTATATGACTCTGATTTATTAGTCGCCATGGTGAGTGAGATAACCGGCGCATCAGGATCATGATAGACGAAGCTGTGACGCGCTTCTTTAGTCAGTCGACCTGCATAATCTGCGCCTGAGTAAACCTTAACGTGCCGAACTCGATTCGGTAGGTACAATTCAGTCATCCTTAAACAGCTCCTCTATATCATCGAAATCAGGCAGCACATGAACCTTAGGCTGAATAGACAATTCAAAACCCAAGATCTCTAAATAGGCCTCAAGGATACGAATTGACCCCCTGAACTTCCCGGTCTCGATTTTTGAAATCACGCTCACATCTAAGCCTGTGCGCTCCGAAGCATCTTTCTGCCCCATTTTTAGCTCTTTTCGCTTAGCGGCGAGTAGCTTACCTATCTTTACGCGACCCATAAAATTGCCTATATAGTCAAATTCATTAAAATATTATACAAATTTGTATATATAGTCAAATTTCTTACGGAGTAGGACCCACATCATCGAAGCTCATTGTCCTCGGTCGGTTCTCTAAATTTCTATCAATAATACAAAGTGCTTTGGGATCAAATACCGCAATCGACGTAGTATTCTCAACATCAAATTCACTCACATCCATAAGCTTAACGGAGTCATAACCCTCGGCCTTAAGCGCTTCAACAATCAGGCATTCTGATTCGCCCTCTTCTAAATCAAACGCTTGCCAAGCATCCCAAGGGTTCAACTGATAATAATAGCGTGGATTCAGCCCATGGTCTTCGAAGAACGACTCTGGGAGACAGCCAAACCCATATTCACTAATATCTAGAGTCGCACTAATATTTGCCTTAACGGCCAACACATGGCCTTTAGAACCACCTTGGTCTGCAAACTCACGGGCAAGATCATAATCCTCTGCAACAAAGATAACTCCTCGCCTTACTGGCTCACTACCCAAAAATGTACTATTGACGCCAGCTTGGCCTAATTTAAACTCTTTAAAAAATCGCTGCGTTCCATGGTAGTAGATATCCGACACTTAACACCTCTTAGTGAATTCCAATGCAAATACTTTTAGGCTTTATATCCATTATAACAAATATTAAATACTCACACCCGGTCTTGACAATTAATTTCCATCATAATAAAGTAGCAAGAATAAATGCAGTAATAAGGGTTTGTATGGCAATTCCAATGAGCGTCTTTGACAGCACACTACGTGAGTGTTTGGTGAATTTTTTTGAGAACACAGATGAGCGCAAGCGCCTGATGTTTGTTGATATGTATGGTCTTTTTACCGACAAGCCAAAATCTGGTAGTGAGATTGCGCGCGAGCAGGGCCTCTCCCGCGAGCGTGTCCGCCAAATTACGGATCGAGTGATGGAATGCTATATAGCCTCTCTTCCTTTTAGTGGGGGGCATGTTTTGGAGGCTGCACGTGAAAGCTTTGCGACAAAATATGAAGACCTCTTTCCCGAAACCCGATCCTTATTTCATAACACTAAAGGGTTTGAGAAATTCTATTTTCGTTTGACTGGACAGCAAGAATTCCTCACAGAAACTAGAAAGTTAGGCAGCAATCCTCTGGGGATAAACAATCTGTTTTCAGCATATGGTGATTCCTTAACCGTCAAAGGATTTGCCTACAAGCTTGATAGTGTTATTGATCGGGGGAATGTTACGACTGACTATGTCCAATGGTTAGTCAATAAAGGCGTCATCGCCTTAAAAGATGGCCGTGTGGTGCCGGTTAAAGTGCCTCTTAGTACCGCTATCCCATATATACTCTACAATCACCCTGACGGACTAACGGTTGAAGAAGCATACCATCAGCTTAAGTCGACGAAAGAGATTCAGGTCCGTGCTGAGGCCCTTAAATCACTCCATAAATTTAAGCACAACAATGGCAATTGCGTAAATCATTGTGATTATTTTATCGCGCGTCAGATAATGAAGCATGTGCGTCACAGCCATCTCTCTGATCGTGAGTTTGAGGTGTGTTCTGCTATTAGGGAGCATATAGCAAAGCATAACCGATCGATGATGTACCTCGATTATATCTTCGAGGCTATTTCTCCTTCGCTTCCCGACGTGTCCTATGAGGATGTGCGTCATTTCTTGCGCTCAAGCAACAATGCACTAGGTATTCATTTCTATTCAGTTCCTGCTGCCGATATTGTCAGCCTAGGATCTCTTGAAGGCGCACCTACACAAAAAGATATGCTGTTCGATATTATCAAGCGTAGTGGTACTCCTGTGTGCAGCGATTACCTTAAGGCGCAAATGCGTAATGCAACCCGGAGTATGTATGGAAAATTCCTTGCTGAGTTAGAAAGTGATGGCGATATCGAATGGGTGGATGGTGGCTATCAAGTCACGGAAGCTGTGTAAGGCAAAATATTGACAATTAAATGGGAAGCAGGCTTGATTTATAGTTATTTTCCATTATAATAAGTATTAACAGAAATTGAGAGAAGAAGGTATTCGTTATGGCTCGTGGAGTGAACAAAGTAATTTTGGTGGGAAATCTTGGTGGTGACCCGGAAGTTCGTTATATGCCAAACGGCAATGCGGTAACTAACGTCACTATTGCAACGTCTGAGTCTTGGAAAGATAAGCAGACAGGTCAGCAGCAAGAGCGTACTGAATGGCACCGTGTGGTATTTTTTAACCGCTTGGCGGAGATCGCTGGCGAATACATGCGTAAAGGCGGCAAGGTTTACGTTGAAGGCGCACTACGCACACGCAAATGGCAAGATCAGAGTGGTCAGGATCGCTATACCACTGAAATTGTAGCAAATGAGATGCAGTTGCTTGATAGTCGCGGCGGTCAGAATGACGGTGGTTATGCTCCACAACAACAGCAGCAAGGTGGTTATGCGCAACAGCCTCAGCAACAGGCTCAACAGCAGCGCCCTCAACAGCAGCGCCCTCAGCAGCAGGCGGCCCCACAGCAACAGGCTCAACAGCAGCGTCCGCAACAACAGGCAGCGCCACAACAGGCCCCTCAGCAAGCACCAGCGCCACAAGCCGCGCCGGGTTTTGACGACTTTGATGATGACATCCCGTTCGCGGGATGTTGATTGCAAATTAAATGTAAAGAGCTTTCGTAATGAAGGCTCTTTTACTTATTTGTAATTCGCTCTGTTTGCCATAAGGTAGGTGGAGCAAGATTCCATTATTCAGCAGTGCACAAATATTATGATTCCAGTAGATCAAACAAAGATGGATGTAGGAGGTTATCAGGGTAATTGCCTGAGAGCCGGTATTGCCTCCATCCTTGAGTTAGATCTGGAGAGCATTCCGCCTTTTGAGCGATTCGAAAAAGGGTTGCGGAAAGAAAAATTCGTGGAGTGGCTGAAGAAGCAAAACTATGAATTGGTAGAGCAGTTTGAGCACCCGCAAAACGATGAATACTACCTTTCCATTGGTTATTGTGAGCGCGGCAAAGACCTTTTGCATTGCGTGGTGAGTCAGAATGGTTACTTTATCCATGACCCCCACCCTACCCGAGCTAATTTACTAAATATCGTCAAGATTTGGCGGCTCAAACCTCTGACTAATGGATCATAAATCTACCTACCTTATAACCAAAAGCATTTAACACTGAGAAGCCTTATGAGCCAAGATAATTGCAGTAATAGCGACATTGATTCTTTTAAAAAAACAGTTTTTTTCTGTACTTTAATAGTGGGCCTTTTCGCAGTCTTAGGCCTCTGGGCGCTTACCTCTACATCCTCTGCATTGATTGATAATGCTAAGAAGAAACATGCTGGAACGCTCAAAGTGGTCTCTGAATCGATCAACGCTCCTCTTGATGAACGAATTTCAGTGACTGAGAGAACAGTCACTGAAGACGAATACGGCAGGCCTACCGTGCTAGCCAAGACGAAACTGGGGGATTTCTATGCAGTACCGAGCGCAAATGCTATTAATGATAAAGGTACATTGTTCGTAGTTTTTCCTCTCAAGATTCCTGAATCGCTAAATATCTCTGAAGTTTATGCAAGTCAGATGGCTGCGCTGTGCTCAACAAACAATGGCACTTGTTACCAAGCCGTTAAGACCAATAAGACAAATTGATATGAGTAAGTACGGACCTTAAGAGGGCCTGCAAAGCCTTTTGGCTGGATAAGCATGTGACCGATGCATCAAAATGTATATGAACTTGCTTAAAAACCAACCAAGAATGCCTAAAACTCACTAAAAGAACGTGATCAAAAACATCAAATAGCTAACTCATGCCAGATGAATTAACTTTGAAAATATCCAAATAAGGGTGCATATGAGTAACGTACAGAACGAAACATCAACTGCTAAGTTTTATCAATCATCCGAATTTAAGGCCCTCTTCTTCCTTATTGTCGCCGCAATCGCAGGCTATGTAGGCATTAAAGCCACGTCCAGCGCATTAAGCGATATGTCCAATCAGATGCTGACTGAAACAGATCAGGTTATCTCTGATGCAATCAACACCCCTGAAGCGCAACAAATCAAGGTTACTAAGCGCACCGTCGAAGAAGATACACACGGACGTCCTACGGTTCATGCCTATACCGATCAAGGCGTCTTTTATGCCGTGCCAAGTGCAGAAGTGATCAAGGACAAAGGTTCTCTGTTTGTTGTATATCCACTTCCACTACCAGATTCAGTACCGAGTTTAGCATCCGAAAAATTTGCAGCTATCTGCTCAAGAGATGGTAAATGCTATAGAGGCATGAGATCTCTAAAGCAGAGTTAGGTTTTAATGAGTGAGGCATTACCATGAAGATTAAACGCGACAACACAGAGCATCTAGCAAGCACGCCTTTGGGCGATAACGACATTGAAGCACTGATGAAGCACACCCTTCTGCGGAACAGGTTGCGGTTAGGTTTAACCTATTCCGTCATAATTTGTTTTATTACATCAATTACCGCTGTAATAACAAACTATGTTGCAAATAGAGAGGTTTTTCCTGAAACTTGGATTAACTGGAACTTTACCGCAGCAGTCATGCTGGTACTGGCCTCCCTCTCTGATTGGGCCATTATTAACACATTCCTTCCCTGTAAAATATACGCTGGGAATGACCTTGTGCTTAGCAAAATATCACCCTCGGCCTTTGATGAACATTACTTACAGCAGCGCGATTATGGCACCTCCCTTCTGGCTGAAGAGTACATGGATAAAATCATTGGCCAAGAAAGGAAAATTTACTCCATAGATCACAAAATCATGATCTATCTTGCTTTAAAAGAGAGAGGTTGCACTGCCGAATTTTAGTCCTCGTAGGCAATACTGCTGTACATAGCTTGCCTTATATCTTATTTCCATTATAATATAGGGTAGTTAAACAAAGGAGTGGCTATGCGTATCCCAGCAAAAATTGATATCGGCACATACAGAGACTCAGATTTTGATTACATCTTTCATCATTGGGAGAAGCATCAAGAAGAGATTAAGTCGGGTGAGCCATTAAGCACCGATAGTGCTGAGCGATATGTCTGCGGTTATCCCATACCAAGTTTTCAGCGAGATCTCTGCTGGACTTTAGAGCAAGAGGTTCGATTTATTGAAAGCTGCTGGCTTAGTGGTGATGTTGGCACATTTACTGCCCATAAATGCGATTGGCATTCTGATGCTTCTGCAATGCCCTTTTCTGGCTGGCTGATCGACGGTCAGCAGCGCCTCACTTCTGTAGAGCGTTATTGGTGTGATGAATTTAAAGTCTTTGGCTTATATTGGTCTGAGTTAACCCGATTAGAACAAATTCGCTTTAAACGAGTAAAGTTTGCTCATTACGAGTCTTCCCTATGGGATGAAGCCAAGATCCGTAACCTGTACAACCTAAAAGCCTATGGTGGAACGCCTCATAGGCCTGAAGAACGTGCATAGGCGTGCATTTAGATAAATAACAAGAAATTGAAGGAAGGAATATGACCACCAATCCAGAATCACCCAACACCATGATTCGCGCACTACTGGCACATATAGCAGGATTTATTCCTCCATTTATTATCATCGTTGGAATATTGTTTAATACCTCACTTGGTATTAAGGGACTTAATGAGCTTCATAACACAGAAAAACTTATTGAAACAGCTGAAGCTTTGTCAGATTCAATTAAGCACAACTATGCGGTAGGGGCCTTTATTCCGCCTAACGGCGATATTGGAGATATTAATCTCTACCTGAAGCATGAACCCAGCGTGATGAACTTGTACAGCATTGACTACCTGTTGGGTAATCGTATCTATCCAATCTGGCGAATTGAACAAGTGCCTATAGGTTCATCAGGAATGAATTCTGGTAAATTAATTTTTCGCTTAATGCCCTACATAGATCCTGAATCAGACGGCTCCCTCTTTCAGATATATTGCCAAGATAGATACATGGACCGAAATGTTCATTGCAACGCTAGTCCCAGCCTGTCCTCTGCGCGAATCGAGGATTTTTACTATGAATTCCAAATAGAGAAACACTCCGAGAGTCCTTCTCATGGGTGATATTGCCAAACAGTAGAGAGAAATCCTGATTTTTACATTATAATAAACACCTTATGAAACATGCATGGTGTGCTTTAAAAGGAGTTGAGTATGACGACTGACTTTCGATCTCGCGGTAGTGTAGGTGGTGTTACAATTAACAACAACTGGATGTACGACAACCCTGATCTCGCTTACCCTGAAGGGCATAAGGACATGTCCGAGGAGCAGCTTCGGAAAGCCCTTCGTGCAGGGCCGCGTCCTGAATTGTTTGACTTCAAAACACTGGATGACGCGCTTAAAAAACTGGCGACCTGCCGGGACGGCGAAGAAGTTATAGCGCTTGTAGATGAGATTGAAGCTCGCCTTCATCGTAATGAGATCGACATGTCTGAGAAGGACTGGCCCAGTGTGATGCTAACTGTTAATGAATGGCACAGGGCGAATCAAGCCCCGTAGTAAATAAAACCGGCTTATGTCGGTTTTTTATTATTACATTGGAATACAGCCCTCAATTTCTCCTTGATTTATTGATAAATTTCCTTATAGTTAAAAGCATCCAAGGGGTCACTTAGTGGAAACTTGGCCGGGACATCCTATCCCGCCGCTGCTCAACATCATATCGATGTCGGTAAAAGGATTAACCTGACACAACATGATATTTTCATAAGGTGATGGTTAGGGCTTAACGAGCAGCACCTGCAACTATGTCACCGAAGGAGAGATATCATGATTTATGTAAATCAACATCAGTTTAACGAACTTAAAACTAGCCTAAACACTACCCTCAGCTGTCTTGGTACTGGCGTGAAAGCCAGCAAGTCCAATGATGTCTGCTCAAAACTACTGGGCTTTAAAGACTACAACACCTTTAAGGCTATTGGTCTACTTGAAACCATCACTGATGAACAAGAAGAAGTCCATCTGGAACGGATTTCTGAATATCTACGTGCTGGTAATTACCTTGGATTGCTAGAGGGGACAACAGAATTTCATTACTGGATGCTTCGCGTCGAACTAAACGACCATAGCACTGTATCAGCCCAAGATCGATTCACAAACCATGAGCATGACTTTAAGCTCTGGTCTGTTTTTGATGATGATCAGCATTTACTTAATCAGTACTACGATGAGATCGTGGGCGCCACCAAAGAAGGTGAGTGGGGTGGCATTATTAAAGACAGTGATAGCAAAAGGATTCAGTGGCATATTGAATGCCCGTTATTTGTGACCGGCAAAATTCAAAGCCTGATGCTCAGTGCGGCCGAGATAGCACTCATCGCTGCCAATTTCCAAAAGCTTTACGGCGATCAGATTGGCAGCAAACTTTGGGAACTGATGCCGACCTTGCTGCCAAGTTGTGAAGGTGAAGATATAGGCGATGCTGAAGATATTGAAGATAATTTACAGCCCTTCTATGCAGCACGTCATAAGCTAATTCAGCAGTACATTGCAGACGAGGATTGGGAAGCGCTAAGTGTAATTCAATATCAGGACTACGAAGAGCTCTCTAAGAAGTGCACGGATGAAGGATTAGATTTTGAGCTGCTCTACCATCCTTCTTATTTTGCAGCAATTCCGGGCAATGCACATGATCAACTTGTTAAAGAGATAGTGGATCAGGCAAAGCCTGATTTCCCTGAAACTCCTATAGAGGTGCCAGAACGTGGGTCTTATGACGATCTATTTGCAGGTCTATCCAACCTAATCGCACAGCGCTGGGGTGGTATGGGTCACTTCCAACCTTCACTACTCATGAAGGCTGACCTAGATTCTAATTCCGATGAGTATATCGCCCTTCATAATGAACAAGTTGGTGAAGATCAGATTTGCCTCGTACTCTCGGGTGACGGTGCGTTCACGGTACGCGATCTTAAGGGCGAGGGTGTTTACACCTATGTTTTGGATAACCCGACCTATGCTGACATCCACATCCAACTAGAATTCCATTATGGCGCTTCTGGCAAGCCGGTAACAGACTACACTGCACCGGAGAAGCTAATCAAAATTGGTGAGCATTTGGGAATTCCGGCCTACACCCTACTGATGGGTTCCTAAGCAACACCAAATTATTAAGCCCAGTTAATATTGCATACTGGGCTTAATTTTTCCTTTCTTTTCTTCCAAGAAAACCTCAATCCACGCCCCGCCAAATAGACGAAAATCGTCTACATACCTGTTATTCAACCATTACAATAACTGGACATTTTTATTATTTTCCTTATAATATATATTAAATTGAGAGAGGAAATTAACTATGTCTAAGCATATTACCCCCGCTGAGCTGGCTGAGATTGTAACCGCCCTTCTAGTAGACCCTGATGCAAAAATGCATATGAACCACCCAGAGGAGCATAGTAACTTCATTCAGGATATTGCCAGAGCGGTTGCCCTTCGTTGTGGCGGTGATATTGTAGGCGTATCGCCACTAGAAGATTTTGAGCAGATGGATGATGGAGAGCGCTGCTCTGCTTTGGTTTCCGTCTATCCAGATGGCGAACTTCCAAGCTTGCGCAATAACATCTGGTCCCCATATGACGGACAGGATGATTGGGAGATGGAGCAGGAAGATGCGGATGCATTAGATATTCCTCTGGGAAGAGCACTGACTGATCAGGACGTTAAATACATTCGCACGCTTCGTCAGTCCATGCTAATCAAGCGCGATTTCAAAGTACCGTTTATTATTAATGATGGTGCTGGAAGTGAAGGTGGTGAGCCGGTTTATGGCAATGCTGTTATGGAACAATCTGGTGGCTTATCATTGTGCTTCGAAGGCTACACTGATCATAGTTCAGAAGATGACTGCGGCTTCCCTGTGTTTGTGGAAGTATATGACGGGCAGCTGCAACTTCGAGCTTACGCTGATGTAAATTGTGATGATCCAACACATGTAATTTCGCTGGAAGGTGCGAGCAACCAAGCGCGAGTTGATTAAATAAGAGCGGTTTGGCCGTCTTAGGGCGGCCATTACCCCAAGAAGGATTGTTATGAGTAACCAACATCCAGACAATGGACCTGATTGTTTATCTGTACAATCAGATAGTCGGTTCCCGCCCTGTGCGATCTGTGGTGGCCCAAATGATATGGGTGAAGTCTGTGCCAGTTGCGCCAAAAATAACGACCCCTTTGTAACACCCGATAATTACAGCAATGAGTTGAAGTATGAGCACTTCGACTAAAGCACCTATCTCCAAAAGGTAAAAGATTATGCCTCATAGCTACCAGTACAATGCGGAAGAAGATGTAGTAGAAGTGCTAGGCCCAAAAGGCCGAATGATTAAGAGCTACGCTCCCAGCCCTGCTGAACGATGGGCTTTTGAGCAAGTAGCTTTACAATCAAAGATGCTGGAATCTGCAAACAAGCTTTCAGAAACTGTACGAGAGATTGTTGGCGGCACAGACTTTGTGACTGGATTAGAACAGCCCACCTGTTTGCTGAGTGAGTTGGATAGAAAACTAAGTGTTGCGAAAGATGCAGTGGATGCATACGATCAGCTGTTTATTGACTCAATGAAGAGCGAGATAGAAAAAGCAGCTTAATACTGGAGGGTACCATGAAGTACCTTAGAAGACTGTTGAGGCCACCACTAGACGGAGGTGGCTCATGAGAAAACCACAACCGTCTACTGTAAAACTCATGTCGGTGGCAGCAGTCTGCATTCTGGCATTGAATGCAGTTCCCCAAATACAGCGCGCATTCAATGCGCCGGATGCGTCTGCCTATGCTGATGGGCAGGTTAGCCTCGCTTTGCCTGACAAAATCCCTATTTCCCGTGATATTGCCCGCTATATGGTTGGCGCTTCGCCCCCTGCGAGCAGTGCTAAAATAAACGTGGATAAGATCCCTGATATATTACCGCTCGGCAGCGAAGTGGAAGCTGTAGGATACCGCTTTGGCGACGATAGCTACTCCGTAGCCTTGGATGGCAATCGTTCGATGCGGGTCCCTTCCAACATTCTGAACGACCTGTCCTGTCAGGTTAACGTTGATGGTAAAGTGAATTACCTGATCCCTGTGGATGTCCAGTACAACCGCAGCGATAGTCGTGACCTCAAATTCTGGGGTTCACAGGCATCGATAGATGCCATGGCACCGGAGAAGATCGACGCGTGCCTGAATAATTTAATGCAACGCCTTGCAGTTTCAGTGCATTTGCAAGATGCTTACAAAGAGAGATAAGGAAGCAATTATGGACTACCCTGAAGCTCAAGTCACAAAAGGCTTTTATGCTTGCCCAGATAACATCAAAGTCGGTGATACCGTCTTATGTAAGATCCGAGAATATGCTCACGGTGAAAAGGAAGCGTTTGACGGCACCGTTAGCTACGTGCGTGAGAATTTCATCGGGGTTAGTTACCTCAGTGGGTATCGAGGTCGGTTTGATGACGTTCCTTATGAAGACGTCGTCTCGAAAGTCGACTCCACCCAACCACGCACCCATATCGAAGTGCTGGGATCGCCGTTTAACGGCCCCATGTTGGTCTTTGATGGGCCTAAGCCACCCGAGCCACCGATGACCTTTGATATCGATCTGGACTAAAATACGCATTATAACTGGGGTATCAAATTTATGCAGGGATCTATAACACTTCAGGAAGCGCTGGAGCTGATGCTCGAAGAGCAAAAACAACAGGCCACCATGGCTAGCCACATACTGAGCCTAGCCATCGCGATCTGCATCGGCAGCATCACGCTAGGGTTAGATGCATGGGTTGGCGGTATTATTAGCTTGATGATGATGGGCGTAGTCTGGCTACGGTACTGGCTGACCAAATACCGCATGAAAAAGGATTATTTCGGCTACACTGAAAGCGAAGCTCGTGAGATCATCGAATGGGCTATGCGGAAACAAACCGAGACCTAGTGCACTCATATAAGCACCAGCCCTTAAAGACTCCAACTTTCAAAGGGGATACGTTCACTTTGGTTCTAGCTTACCCGGATCATCAACTGAAAATGTCTTAGGCATTATCAACCTTCTAGAATCACATATATGTTTTGAAATCTCAACTAACTTAGATTTCGGGATCATATAGTGAGGTGCTTCATCAAACCATTGCTCAAGAGCTGTAGCAACCTCATCAAAAGCAGCATACGACTCATTCTTGGGAATCCCACAGGCACGACCCACCGCCCGTAAATTATCTCCCGTCACTAATCGACCTGCATCAGCTATCGCCATAGAGTGCCAACCATTGATGCCGCGATTAAACGTAATATCGTACGCTTGAGAATTTCGCCACTGACCTTGATGATCCATCACGAAAGAGAAATTTTTAGTGTGATCATCCCGATTACCCGCCATGACATTAAACACCATACGCTTATAGAGTTGCAGCATTTCGGAATGTGAATGACAGAGGTGCTTGCAGACCCGGAGCATTTGTTCATAGCTATAGTCCGAAACCCTAAAGTTCGCACCTACTAGCCCTGCCAAGGTATGGGTATGGATACGCTGATTATTTAAGCGGTCAAAGCGTTTAGTTAAGAAATAAGCATTCTGGCCATCTTTACTAGGCTTAAGCAAAGTATCAGGGAAATCAATGTTTGCACCACGAGCCATATCTGAGTAGAGGTACTCAATCGACCCTTCTGCCCTATCCTCTGCAGACTTAGAGCACGGATACTTAATTAACCAGTGCTCAAATCCTTCAGGCGCATCATGCGCCCCTGATACAGCTTGATCACCATTTAATGCTATCAATGATTTAGGCCTCGCACCCTGTGGAGAGACAGAGCTGTCAGCCAGTTCTTCAATCACATCATCAACCTCACCGGTATAGACTTTAATCGCTTCTGAAGCCAAGTAATCTATATCCAGTAGCTCACCTTTCGAACCATAAATAGATTCACCTTCATCCGGTTCATAAGATAAAGCCCCTATAGCACGATCACCTACAAACGCGAGGCGATCTAAAGGCGTTAATCCAGCCACATCAATACCTGCCTGAGTTAGCGCACGATCCATAAGCTTTAAACCCCAGCCGTCTGGCAGCGAGTCTGCAAAAACACCGTGAAGCCCATTAAATGGTTCAGACTCACCTTCAAAGAGTAAGGTGCCACTAGGGAGAGCAAATGGAGAAATCTCTAAACCACGCTCAAGGAACGTTTTGTCGTACTCAAAATAGCCAAGATGCTTGTCATAGGACAACTGCCCTAGCCTTACCGAGCCTTCATGCAACCCATGGAACATTACCGTAAGTAATTTCATAGATCAGTCCTTAGACATTTTAATTAACTCAGCCATCGTTCTGGCTTTAGGTTTAGTAAAATTACTCTCGTAGTTAGACAGGTCCCCATAGATCTCAGCCAACATAAGGAACTGCCTTAGTGATATCTCACCGGTGTTTTCAAAATGGCGGATGGTCGCTGCTGGCACACCTGTTACTTCAGAGGCCTTATCCCGTGAATGCTTTAACCACTTCCGCTTGGCCTTAAAGTCAGTAGACAGCCTTACCTGCAAGTCCTTGGCATTCTGAATTGTCATAACCATATCAAAAACCATAAAAATAAAGGTATGTTTGATAACATTATATCAATTTTGTACATAAAAGCCACCTACAAACCTCTAAGCCGCCTCCTGAATTCAGATACAACGCAAAACAAGACTCCAGCCAACAAGAACCGCTTGTCGCATTGGAAGACAATCAACTACGCACAATGCAGCTCGAATCTATTACTGCCTCCATCTGTTATTTATTATATAATAAAAAAAGCCATCACCATCTTAGACGCTCAAGGCTTTTACATGCTCACTATGCCAGATTTCACCCTAATAAGTCCGACTCCTGTCGGCACACTACCCGAAGGGCCTCACACCTACGACTCACTAGTTGACGTTGACTGCGACGTACTGGACCGGGCCGCTTACGGGGCTACAACAGATGATTTGATAGAAATCAATCCCAATGACGTCACCATTATCCATCCTGATCTAGAAAACCCAGAATATCGCTTTGAAATGGACGGCATGGACTGGGTTAACAGTGTTGATTTATCAGAACCCGTCGAATTCAGCATCAACCAGCAAGGTCAAATCTGTCTAGAAGATGGGCATCATCGCTACTTTGCCGCCAAAATACGTGGCGAAAACCTAACGGGAACCATTGAAGTTAAAGGTAATCCGATTAAGACACTCCTCTATTTACAAAGGAAGGAGCTGGAAAAAGAAGACAACCTCTCACCCACCATGTAACAAATCACTGAAACCTAATAGGAACAAGCATATGGCTCGTGCAAGATTACACCTAATTTGCGGCAACTGCGGCTGCAACGACGAATGGGAATGGGAACATCAAAAGAATGGGGTTGATCTGGACGGCATCAACTTCGCTGATAACGTCACCCTCACCTGTAAGAACTGCAGCACAAATCACAGCCTGTTTGACTATGCTAAGCAAAAAGGAGAACCTTGGCGTTGCTGTGAAGGCTACCCAAAAAATTGCACATGCAATTAATTTACTTTATATTATCCAATATAAAACAAAGAGCAATACTCTTATGATAGAACGTAAAATCCTTAAATGGATGGCAGCTGGTGATACAGGCATCAGTTCGGAAGCCATGGCCTTTACCGCGTGTAACATTGAACCAGAAGAACTTTCCCCACCGTGTGATCCCCGTGACCTCTACAGATGCATGAAATTGGTGGAAGCGGTTCCGGAAATTCGAGAACACTTCACTAAAATTGAAATGATCTCAAAAAAGTGGATGAAACTAATCACCCACTGGGATGAGCTAACACGCTGCCTAAACGATGAAGTAGGCGACTGGGATAAGCACCAAAGCCGAAAAGCGCTGAAAACTTTCAAACTTATGAAAGAATTGGGTGTACGATGAAAACACTACGGCTTATTGTTCTTAAGGAACTCGAAACTCACGGCCCCCTACCGACACGATACTTCCGTGAACAGGGTATTTGCAGCACTGAGTCAGCACGCAGAATTATGCTTACCTTAACACTTGAAGGAAAAGTAGAGCAGCACAGCTCCTCAACCAACAATAACTGCGTATGGTGCCTGATCGAGACTTCTGAAAATTCAGATCCTCCTAATGCAAACACTCATGCAATAGGCCCAAGCGAGATGGATCTTGAAGAACTTTTCAATTTGGTTTTCTGTATTGGTAATCACACCTCAGTACAGGAAATACGGAAGCGAAAAGAACAATTTAAAGGTAAAGTAGGTGCTATGTGGCAAGCGGCCTATGATGCCGGTAAAGCAAGCGCTAATAAAGGATAAAAACGATGATACAACTCTTCACATGCTCAACCTGCGGCCTCATTACAGAAGATGATGTAGAGGTACTTGATCAAACAGTTTGCTGTAAAAAATGCGGTGGCGTTGAATGGGGAGCCCTTGAGAACTATGTAACTATAGACCCTGTAAAGCTACCAGAAGGGGTTATGGCAATTCGAATCCCCTCGCTGGTCCCAAAAGGCACATCTATGCCACAAACAGTTGAGCACTGGCAGGAATTAGCTGGAGGCTATGAGGAAGTCTTACTTAAAGAAAAAAAGACCTCAGAGAAGCTCCGCACCCGGATTAACCAGCTGGAACAGCGAGTTGAACAGCAAAAGGGGACCGTTAAGGTCGATATTGAACCTTCCGAAGCACTCCTGACGTCGATGGCAACCCGCTACCGCCATGACTTTGGCCTATTAAATGAAGCACATCAAAAAATGATACTGACTGAAATGCGCCAACTCCATGAAGAGGTTGTGGGCAAAGGATTCCACAAACCAAAATAGCGCTTGTCTGGATATTGATTTTCATTATATTATATAAAGGTCAATTATCAGGACAGCACTATGGCGCCCAACCCATCGCAAATCGCTAAGCAGGGACTTCTAACCATAGGCCTAATTGCCTTGTCGATTAGTTCCGCATCTGCAGAAGTTACAGAAAATGAAGAGCAATCCAAAATTCACTTCTCTATCATCTGCGAGAATGGTTTTAGCACTGGGTTAACTGAATCCGCAATGATCGGGAGCAACATTATTCAATGGCACGATAACAAGTCCCAATCTATGCAATACCGTGAAATCGAGAATGCCGTCGATAAATGCACACTCCACCTATCGCAAGTCCAGCCTAATAAGACAACCAACATCACTTCAAGGCGGCAATCTGGCTAAACTATATCTAAACAACAACAGGTCCCTTCATTCTCCATCTCGAGCGGCCAACCTCGTGATAAGGTACCTCCAATCTACACCATCCTGTGGATAAGATCGCGCTACAGACCGCATGACCACTAAAGCAGACCTAAAACCCTAGAATCAACGGACCTTATTGGACAAATGAACGGATTTTTCAACAGAGTGGGAAATTACCTAGAATTTTATCCACTGTTTTTGTTAGTAAATAATGAATAACTGGTGCAAAACTGTAAATAACCCATTTTTGAGCCATTTTGCCATGAGATTGAAAGTACCTTAGAGAAAGGTTTAAATCCCTTGGATAGAGATTGAAAGGACCTAATAGCACTTATTAACAGGTCCTTAGCGCCAAAAAATCCCGCCAAAACAATAAATTGCGGATTTTACCCTTAATCCATATACCCTCTTACCCAATAAAACAAAAAATCGTTTAAATAGTAATCACAAAGGGCGCGCGTGTGCGCTTTCATAAAAACCTTGGTTAAACAGGTTAGGTGGTTTCAATTTTAACATATCGCTGATCACAAAGAGATCAATGAACGCAAAGTAATCAGAGATTAGGTCCCTCCAATAATCAACCCACCTGAGATCAACACGAGATAGATTCACGAAAGGTACCTTCAATCATCATTATCTGAGGAAATTGCTTATGAAGTGAACGAAAGGTCCCTCCAATAATCTACCTACACCTCATGTTACTTACATTCTGATCATTTGATCACCAAACATGGTCAATAACGTCATTGGTAATTGAGAATGTCGGCATTTTAAGTGCATCTAGGCTGTAAATTGGGTTTAGGGTGGAGAATGAAAGTACCTCAGAGGGCCTTATTCAGCATAAGATCGTCAAATCTGATCGCAAACAGCTGCTACTGGAGAATGAAGGGACCTAAACTTCAACACCCCTAGAATGAAAGTACCTAATTAACTTGAAGCCTCTCAACCAAAGGCCGCAAAGGAAGAAACTAGATAAAAAACCCTCGATATTCGACAAATGGAGGCACCTGAGAGGCTAAATAGCTAGAGAATGGAGGAACCTTAAGCACAAAAAATAGCCGATTTTATTACGACTCTACTAATTCACCCCCCTGATCCTCCCCCATAGAATGAAAGTACCTAAAGCCCTCAACCCAGTAAATACGGGGGATACAGGAACATCGCAACTAAACCACTGATAAATCACACCCCCTCCACAGCACAACAAATGGAGGTACCTCAGGCGTTTAAAGGTGGGGGTAGAATGAAAGTACCTAAACGCTGAAAGACTGATAATACGGGCATTTCAGAGCAGTCTGAACCATCAAAACACCCTACAAATCAGCAAAAAACCTCCAATAAGTTGGAGAATGAAGGGACCTAAACGCCATTATTCAAATATTCTAAGGAAACAACTTCCCAATAGACGTAAAAACCCAGCCCATAGAATGAAAGTACCTAAACTCCTCAACACCAGTAAATACGAGGGGCACAGGCCACATTCCAATAAAATACTCTGATGAATCACGTTTCCCCAATAGCACGATAATTGGACGTACCTCAGACGTTTTAAGGGTGAAGAATGAAAGTACCTAAACTCTGAAAGACTGATAATACGGGCCTTTCGGAGCAGTCAAAACCATCAAAACACCCTGTAAACCAACAAAAAACCTCCAATAAGGTGGAGAATGAAGGGACCTAAACGCCATTACTCAGACATTTTAAGGCAATAATTTCAGAATAGGCGTAAAAATCCAGCCCATAGAATGAAAGTACCTAAAGTCCCAATCCCCAGTAAATACGCTGGATGCAGGGCTCGATAAGGCTCAACAACCACTTTAAACAACGGACGATAAATGGAGGTACCTCACATTCAAAAAGGCTAGAGAATGAAAGTACCTAATCGACTAACTCATTGAGTCAAAAGCATTCTTTAACCAGAAAACCAATAAAAATAAGCAGATGTTGGCTAAAAACTAGCCGCAAACCGCTAGAATGAAGGGACCTTAAGCCAAAAAACTACAGTTCTGAAGAATAAATCCAACACCGATCGGCCTATAGAATGAAAGTACCTTAGGAGAATACCCTTTAAATAACAATAAGTTAAATACACAAAAACACCCAGAGAATTAAAGTACCTGAGCAAATTAGTATGAAAACGAAGAGTAATTACCTTTCACCAGCCCAATAAATGAAGGGACCTCAGAGAAATCAAATTACCAGCTCCCCTGAACGGACTATCTTGGCAAATGGAAGCACTTTTTGTGCGAAATTCAACCAAATACCCCCTAGAATGAAAGTACCTGAAGTCAAAAGTCATAAAATCATGAAAAAAGTTTCACTAAAAGCACATTTTTTTTAAGACAAATAGGCTTCTGAAAGGTACCTTCATTCTCCACCCTATCAAAATTTAGTTTTGATTATTATATGAAGCACCGAATTCAATTTTAATTTAATGAATAACGCATATTATGCGGCCTACAGCTCCGTTTATATACCACCCACCCCTAGAATGGAGGTACCTTAAAACACCCTCTATTTTAATAGGTACTTTCATTCTCCACCCACCCACAAAAAGATACTAGTCAAATCGGGTTTTTGAATATATCAAATATTAATATTGATTGGTCGGGGTACTTTAACCCCCGGTTGACAGCTTTCAAAGTACCTCATATCTTTCGGTATATACATGAGGGAGAGAATTTGAAAAATGAGCGTACCTGTTCAAGAAAATAATGAGAAAAATCAGAGCTTGACCGTACAGGGCCAGCTATTTCAGATCGGCGTTAGTGAGAAAAGCCATTACGGCAACTTAATGAACCATTATGATTCATTACCTCACTGGTGTAATGGCAAGCACGCCAAGGTCCCAGCGGCTCAAAATACAGATTCAGACCGCGTGCGCTCACATAGCTTTATTCTAGATGATACCGCTTACACGCTAGAAATCTCTCCAACGGCGGGCAAGCGCAATGGCGAAGAATATGACTTCTATCCGGGCACTCCAGAAGAAAATGTCTTCGCTGCCCTAATGAAGCTTGCAGGTGAAAAGCTTGAACAGTATGGGAATCGCATAGGCGTCCCCTTTACTCTCAGTGAGCTAGCCCGACGTATTTCTGATGACCATCAGAAAATGAGCCTTACCAACATCAAGGAATCTCTTTCTATTCTTAAGAAGGCTGACTACACACTCCGGCGTGTGGGTGAAGATGGTAAACTCAAAGAATGGGAATACACACACATTAATGAAATATTATCCAGTGGTGAGAGAGACAACCCAAATGATGGTGATCAGTTCTTTGCTGTATTTAACAGCATGATCACTGAAGAGATAGCAAAGCTACAATACCGCCTCTATAACCACTCTCGTTTTAAGAAGTTTAAAGGCAGCCTTACTCGACTACTCTATAAGAAACTCTGCAATGAATTCCGCTGGGCCGCTACAGGTAGAATGTTTGAGATCTTCTTAATGGAGACAAGGGATTGGGGCCAATTAAACACCCCTGAAGACATGAAGATCAATAAGCGCCGCGACCCTCTCATCTTCTCCTTTGATGAACTGATTGAGTTGGGCGTGCTTGAATCTTATAGGCTCCTGCGCGTTATCAAGGAAACCGGCTCGAATGGCCGTAAGCGCACTGTAGATGAAGTGTATGAGGTCTACCCTACTCAAGAGTTCGTAAATGAGATCAAGAAAGCAAACGCTGTTAAGAATGAGCGTGAACTTAAGTTCCGTATGATTCAGGACTTTGATCTCGCAGACAGGGAAACTACTGACCCTGAGCTACAAGCTGTAATTAACATGCCTGCTAAGCAAGCAAATGCTCTCTACCAAAAGCAACGCCATGAAGACGAAGCTGAAAAAGCTGCTATAGAGGCATCGGAATTAGAAGACAATTCCCTTCCAAAGACTGCACCCGGAGTTCAATATACTAAAGTGGACGATGATATTTTTGGCTCCTCAGCGCCGTAGCAACTATAAAGCAAGGTACCTACCTCCATGTGCCATTAACCTCTACATTCAAAATCAATTCAAATACTGCTCTTTAAATAACGCTAGGTACAAGTCCACTGACCTGTACCTAGAACTCCCCAGTCTATTTTGCTACAAAATAGACTCACTTCAGCGTGAGCGACACTTAGAGTACCGCTGGATTGAAGGCACAGCGAACTAACCACGCCTTATTTTTATGATCGTAAGATGAATAAGCCCAAGGTGCAGTATTTGCTGGAAGTACTGCATACGCATATCGACTGTAATCATGGTGTTGTTCTGACGAAGCATAATAGTATGCACCCTGAAGGCCAAACCCTTCATACCATGTGGAAGAGCCTGTTAAAGCACCCAAGTTGCCAAAGGCCGTTTCAAATTCATCCTTAGCTGGCAAATACCATCCAGCCCCCTTATTTACGCAAGCCAAAGCAGCATTGTTTGTATTGCCGTCATCGGGGTTCCCAGTACCTTCACCTGCATTAACAGCATCACGTATTGCAAGGGTGTTGGCATATCCATCTGTATTATTTACACCCACTACATAACCGTAGGCACCCCAGAAATGGGTACGAGTTGATGCTGTATCAACAGCATCTAGGTAAAGACGTTGACCGTTAAATACCCCCGAGTAGTAGAAATTACTACCATTGATATCACATAAATCACCCACACTGGCTGTTTCACATGTACCATCAAAAGATGATGACTCCTCTTGAGCCACTTCTTGAGTAGGTAACTCCATGCCCGCATTTGAACGAAACACAAACTCAGCCGACGCGGCTGTTGAGGCCAGCAGCAATGCTGCAAATAGCGCTGATTTTTTCATGATAATTCTCTTATTTTTTTTATATACTGTTATAATAAGTGCTCATTTTTCAAAACACAAATTAAATAAAAGGCAATCTTCGCCTGAAGATCAATCTCCCACTCCGGACATAAGGCATTACATGATCCTCTTTGCTTGCTATTATGGTTATTGTCATTATAATATAAATCAACTCCAGAAGAGGTTTGAGTTATGAAGTACTCTGAAATCGCCAAAAAGGCAGTCGATCTTTGTGACCAGCAGCGCGCTGTATTGGAAGAGATGCTACAGGCAATGCGGGATATCGTGAATGAGATGCCGGTTCAGAGTGGTTGCGACAGTGAATCGCGGAAAGTCGCAATGGATAAACGCATGAATCAGTTAGAAGCTGAAATGGATGCTCTGTCCCCTTTTGACTTCCTAAGTATGGAAGATGGGGTTAACTACTTGTGTGGCTACTTACATGATCGTTTCACCAATAAAGGCAATGAGCTATTCAACATGCTTGATGATCACGGGTATGGCGATGTCATTAAGCGTGCAATACCCAAGAAGACAGGTTTGACTGCAGGTGATCTGGCTACTGTCCTTCAAAGCCCAGATCTTATTGTGACTGCATTCAAAGAGACGTTGGTGGAGAAGGACTCACTCTATGAGTTGCAGCGCATGTTTCAGGCCTTTGGTATCGACAGGTACTCACTCAAACTGGGTGAGTTAGCTAATGCAGTTTAAGGTTCTAGTTCGGCGTGACCTGCGTTACACTGCTTCAATGGATTAAGGATAAGGAGTAAGACCATGACATCGGGATTTACCAACAAGGCGCAAGACTTGAAAATTGGCCAGATTGTGACGTACCGGAATACACCGTGCAATCCTGAAACGCCAATGGGACGGTACACTTTCATACAGGGTGTTGAGCAATTCCGCAGCCAGAGTACAGGTAATCAGTGCGTTAAATGCTTCCGTGACGTGATGGTGCGCGATGCAAATGAACTGGAGGTTGTACTACAGGAGGATTGGCCTAAGGCTATTGAACAGATGGTTGAGAACGACTTCTTCAAAGAGTCTTTTGATGAAATGGATGTGTTTCAGATTGGCACAGAAGTCACTTTGAAGGATTTTTCACCATACGTCACTGTTAATGACGATGGCACTCCAAGCAATCCTTGTACGACGATTAAGCTTCCACTGTTTGAGATCGCTGATGGAACAGTACTACTGGAGCAAGAGCTAAACGGATGCTACGTGTGGAATGTTGCGGAGTTAGAGTTGACCGATGCAGCTAAAGTTAAACTGCTGCTCGAGGTCAACCAGATGCAACAAGAATGGATTGATGCAGTGCCTTCAGATACAGTCCTGCCCGCTATGCCGGGATTTGATCGGGATTATGTTGATGCTACCCTCTCTGCCTGCAAATAGTAACGGACCGAATAAGTTTGTTACTGCAAGATAGGCTTCACACAACTGAAGCCTATTTTCTATTTTGATGCCCCAGTATAGTCCACCCTCGCACAAAGCCCCTACTCACTATTACAGTTCTCCTTGAAGTATTTAACCAATAATAGGTCTTGCTTTTCACGAATATGCATTGACTGTTTGTTATTTATCATTATAATAATGCCTATATTATGAGAGAGGAAGCCTTATGCATTACCGCGATCTAATTAAAAAAGCCGTCAACAGTCGCAACGCCTATTTAAAGAAAATGGATACCATGGCTGAATTGATGAACCTTGAAATAGAAAGTCTTCCTCTTCAGCGCAATAGCCGTAAAGATACTATTGGCACTTATACCTTAGGCCAGCTTAAAGCATTTAAAAATAGCTATAAGTTATGTGAGTGTATCGATTTTTTGTCTTATGAGGAGCAGGTTTTATTGGTGGTTAGTTATGCTGAGCATTGCTATGCTGAAGCGCTTCCCATTTTCAGAAAAGCCCTTAAAGAACTTGAGTTGGATGCAGATACCAGACGTTATTCGAACGACCATGTAAGCGTGCGCATCTTGGGCAACAGCCTTACAGATGAGTTGATGCAACGAAACGATACGCATGCAGTTGAGCGGGTGATGCGCCGTATTGGAATCAATCCAGATACCTTTGACCTTGTAGACCCAGTCACTAAGGAACAGTCATAATGGATATGTCCTATGAAATGGAAGACAGTAAAAACGGTGAAGGGATCGCTGTAGTTGTGACCTCTCCAAGTCATCCTGAGAAGACCGGACCGGGACCTTATAAAACATGGGGGCAAGAACTGGTTGAAAATGAGCCCAATGAGCACATTAAAGCCCTGTATAAGAAAACGCACACAATAGCGTTTCACCCTCACTGTCCCTGCCCCTTCCAAATTCGGATTATGGGGATTGGTAAAGGTAAAATTGATGGCCTGCCATTTGATGATACTAACGACATTATGGGTTATGGCCGTACGATGGAAGAAGCCGCTCGTAACGTTATGCTGGCGTATGCTGAAGCAGAGAAGCGTTATGCAGCCAATTTCCGTAAGGTTAGTAGAGGGAAAGCCATGAGATACCGTCCTTTTGGAATGCATCCTACAACCATTCGTGCTGCCGTAGCTGCAGCAATACATGGTCAAATGCCTCAGTTCACATCCCCTCCAATTGATGTCTTGTGTTCTCATGTTGAGTATGACTGGCGTGATCGTCGTGAAAGAGGGATCACCATCTGTGAAGCGCCCGGCATGGGTAAAACTCGCATGTATTCTAGGCATATGGCTGAGAAGGTCACAGTCATTGATGTGCCGGGTATGGGTCTCGGCTTATCCGGCATTCTTAAATCAGATATCAGCAACAAAGGTAAAATCCGTGATGGAATGCGCTACCTCAACGCTGTGCATCACGAGACTTACTAGGGCCCCTACTCCAGAGATCGATCGCGCCATCCATGCACTGCAGAACCTTAACAGAGAGTCATTAAGCCAACTTTCTTCTTGTTATTTTGTTTATTATCATTATAATAATAGGTATTGAATGAGAGGAGAGAGTGATGAAAAAATTCCCATTTACAGTGATCAGCTTTTATCCCGAAAGTGGGCAGGTGGTCTGTGACCATGTTGAGGCTTCATGTTCTAGTGCTGCTTTCACTGTTGTCGCAAAGCAACGTGAGTCTGTTGAGTTTGTGGTCGGTTTACCGGGCCACTTAAGTGAAGAAGATGGTGCGTTGCATTTCCCCGGTGAGAGTCTTGTTGATGCTGAGATAGTACTAGATCAGCCGGAAGTATTCGGAACAGAGTAAGTTTTATGGGGGTGGTTTTTGAGCCCCTAGTTACTGTTAGAGAGGTGTAGATATGTCAATTGCATATACGTGCGCAATCCTGCCGTTGGCCGTGATTCAGGCTTTTGCTGACGCAGGTTTTGAAGAGAAACAGTACCCCGGGCATCAAGGTGTCTATCTAGCCAAGCAAGTGCAATGCGGTGACCTTCCGTATCTTGAGGAGAATAACATCATTGATATGGACTACGTGCGCCCTGAAGATGATTGTCTTGTTGAGCTAACGCCTGAAGGTCATCTGCAATTCAATGTCCTGAACGAAACCAGCGATTACGAGAACTACGATCCGGTAGTCGAGTCTCAATCGTGGACAGAGCTTGCACTGAGTTCCGGTGTATCACTGTCGATGGATATGGCGAGTTCTTCCTAGGCTCCGTTAGAGCTACAGGGAAGTATTTAGGGTAAGGAAAGTTATAAAGTAAGTTATGTTATTATTGACAAGCAATGACTTATTATTATAATTTTTAAACTCAAACTAAGTTATGTTATTAAAGGTTAATTAATGACCTCACCAACACAGAAAGAATTGCAGTCTCGTTATGGGGAGCAAGTCGATAACGGTTGTGCGCATGCTATCGATTACCTTTATGCGTATGGCTCTTATCCTCTTCGACAAATCTTTGCGGATGAAATAGAAGAAGTTGATGAGGGGTTTTGTCCTAATTGCCAGCGACCAGCTGCTGAATGGCTTGAGCCTAACAAAACGGTTCGTTTTAAGCAGTATGGCGTAACAAGCACTCATTGCACCGCGTGTCACACCCTCTATGTAGGTGACATCAACAAGACGGGCATTGAGTCCTATCGTGGCGCAAAGAAAATACCATCGCCAGTTAAGCTGGGAATGCTTACCGGTTGTGGTGCATTGGTTACGGACACATCCTTTAAACTGTTCTTGAATAATGGTTACTACAACAAAGTTGTGGAAGCAGCCGAACCGCCATTTGAGTTTGAAAACCTAAGTGCAAAGGCGCTACGTAACCATATCGTCAACAATCTGCCTACTGATCGCTATTTGTTTATCGATGACTTTGGTCGCAAGAAACGAAGTTTGGTACAAAATCTGAAAATGTCTCAAGGCGAGAATGTTCTACAGGTCTGTGGTGAAAGCCATCAATACGCGGTTAATCGCAAGGCTTACCTTGCCCTTTCACTGCTGAAGAGCGAACTTAAGCCCTCCACTTACAAGAAATTTGACCAGCTTATGGCCAAGTACTGCAGAGGAACTATTGCGCCAAGCGATGAGCAGTTCCAATCCTTTCTTGCGGAGCATGAGGCATGTCGCGTTGCGGCGCTTAGCTTGCCTGTCAATCCGCATGAGCGTCTTAGCTTATTAACCTTATTCCGATAGAGGACTGCCCATGAAATGTCTTGAAGGGGCTTTTACAATCCCTGTTAATATGAAAGATGCCTATGCCGTCCATCAAGCTGTTTGGAAAGTGCTTTATGGCCATCTAGGTGAAAACCAAAGTTTGCGCGATTATGTTTTCAATAGTTACGCCCACCCTACTCAGCCTGATTGTAGTTATGTTGAGGTGCGCCTTCCGGCAGAATCGAAAGTGGCTGGCGAGTTACGAGAGCATTTGCGTCCAAAAGAATATCAGTTTGATCAGGATGAGATTGTTTGGATTGAAGGCCGTATCGCGACCTTGAAGCGCGTTGACGGTCGAGAGATCCTCGTGCCTGAAGATGAGCTAGATACTTGGGCTACTCGCGTATTTGAGAATCAAGGGCTTCAACTTGAAGGTGTTACGTGGTCAGAGCCAGAGCTCTTCCATGCCAATAACCACAAGAAAAAAGAAGGTGCGATGCGCTTCTCTTTTATGACACGTCGCTATAACGCAATGGTCAAAGTTGTCGATCCTTCTGCTGCTCAAACAGCAATGTTGAAAGGCATTGGCCGTAAGCGTGCTTGTGGCACCGGCATGATCAAACTTGAGGTGCTGGATTAATGACTTGGCAATCTCGTTTACGTGAGCTGGTGGACTACGCTTTTCACAAAGATGGATGGTTAGTCTCACGCGGCTTCAATCATGTACCAGAGCAAGCAAGCTATGCGAAGCATGTGGTTAATTGGTTGTGTCACGCGCGCCCTGTAAGCCTCTTAGAAGGTGATACGGGTACAGGCAAGAGTCTTGGGTTCAGCATTCCATTATTGGCTTATGCTGCCATCACCGATGAGCGTGTGGCCGTAGCCACCTTTACCAATGCTTTACAGCACCAGCTGATTGATAGTGATATCCCTGTGGCTGTTGAGTTTGTTAAAGAAACACTGGATGTAAATCTAGACACAGCCTTGCGTGTGGGTAGACACCAATATTTCGCACCCAGTCGTATTGAACTTTTGATTGAAGAGCGCTTTCCAACAGGTCTTATGCCTGAAGAGTGGACCTTTTTTAATGAATGGGTTAAACGCTCCGTAAGCAGTGGCACGGGCTTGGTAAGTGACTGGATAGCTGAACATGGCGCTTTGCCAGACAATATCCATTCACAAGATGTTTGTTTGCTTCAGCATCATAAAGAGTACGAGAATCCGCAATACACCAATGACCGCGAAGACTGCCAATCAGCACAAGTGATTGTGTGTTCGATCTCAAGCTTACTGTTAGAGCAGTTAAGAGGTCAAACAGCGGAATTTGGTGCCATTGTTGTAGACGAGGCTGACCGGATAGAAACGGCGGCTCAAGCAATTATGAATAAGCGCTTGCAGCCCTACCACATCCACAAGTTGGCAGAGCGATTGATTAAAAATACCGATGGCGCACTCCGCTTTTCTTCTAAGCAACTAAGTGACTGTGCGCTTTCTATGCATGAGCGACTCAGTGACTTGAAAACTCACTGGAGTAATAGCCGCCATGTAACCTTCGATGAAAGTGCTGATGGCATTGAAGCGAAAGGGCTTATTAAAGAAGAGCTAAAAAAACTGCTCTCTCAATTGAAATCAGTTAATAAGTTAGCGGGCAAATCTAAAGTTCAAAACAGCGACCTACCTCGATTAGTTGAGCTGAAAGAGATTGAGTCTTGGGTGCAGCGCTTCTGTTCCGAACGAGGGGATGAAGGCGAAATGGCGCGTGCAGGACTGTCATGGAGCCCAATAAAAAGCCTCCCTAGTCTCAGCACCATCCGTTTAGATCCGGGTCGCATTATCAGCCGACTTTGGCATCAACATGATGTGCCGGTGATGATGACTTCTGCAACCTTATCAGATGGCCATGCTGACATTCCAACCTTCAACAATCTTTGTCGAATGGTGGGCCTGTACCCCGACAATATTGCAGAAAGTGTTCAAATTTCCCCGAAGTCATTTGGCAAGATGAAGTTTGCATTAAGTCCTTTAAATAACCCGCTGCCCTTTGTCAAAGATGAAGAAGTCGGCGCAATCCTGAGTGATATTTGGGTCAAAAATACTTGCGACATAATCAATGCTGCCAGTGAAAATAGCTCACATACACTTGTGATTACAGGCAGCTTCCGTGAAGCACAAACATTAGGCAAGCAATTAACAGCGATCGGCAATACCCCTGTGATTGTCCATCATGCAAATCGCCGATTGGATGAGTGCCTTATTGCATTCAAAGAAGCACCGTCCGCAGTTTTGATATCCCCTTCTGTTTGGGAAGGCGTATCGATCCGTAGCCTAAACGGTGATCAGCTGTTTAAAAACTTAGTGATCACAAGGTTACCTAACAGCACCCCCGATTTCGAGTACGAAGAAACGTTTGTCGACAACCTTATGCGACGTGGGTACAGCTTTGAAAAAGCAAGCGGAGCTTTTCAAGCAGCCATGCACCACGCAATGGTGCGTAAGTTACGTCAAGGCATTGGCCGTCTTCTACGCAGTAAATCCGATGAGGGTACGCTCTGGGTTTGTGACAGCCGCTTTACCACCAGCGTAAAAGCTTTACCAAAAATCAAAGGTGCATCAAAGGCAGTGCCATTGCGTTTCCATGAAGAACTTAAGTGCGCAGAAATATTTACTTCAAACGGCATGCTTGAGGCCATGAAGCCAAAGCATACAAAACAAGAACTGGAGGCCATGATCGTATGAGCTTTGCCCCATTCCAAATACGCATCGAACTGAATACAGGCATCACAGTCGGGCATTACGCTCCCGCTCTTGATGGCTTGCTCAGCAAAGTGCTTCATCGTCATTATGGTGGCGATATAGAACGTGCTATCGAGGGTTTAAGTGATTATCTCTTGATGAATGACTCAGGCTATTACCATGCCAGTACATTATCATTTGGCGTGAATGCAGACACCGGCCTATTTGGCACTGAATTCAATACGGTGCGTAGTTTAAAAGGTGAACGTGACCTACACCCGTCACTTTTCAAACCCCACGGCAAAGGTGGTAAGTACCCTCGCATCATTCAAGATGGCGGCCCTACTGCACCTCGACTACAAAAACATTTGGCCTATCACGCGCCGCTTGTATGTTTTGAGGGGTATGGGAATGGTCACGAGATCGCCGAACTCTTCCGTTTCTACTTACTTTCAATTGGCTCCAATGGTGGCCCCGGTGCTGGTGATATTGGCCACATCCACGTCATGGAGCAAGAACAAGATCACTCTGTAGTGGATGCGCAAAACAAATTAGCACGCGTCATTCCGCAAGCAGATTACAAAACCTTATTTAACGAAGATCCTGCACCTGAAATGTTGGATCAGGGGCGTTTGATTCCACCTTACTGGCAAAAAGAAGCCCTATGCAAAACCGTACGCCCTGAAACTATTCGTCGACAGATTATCGTCTAACCCTTGGAGAGACATTCAATGACTAACACAGCTACTACTTATCGTTTTACTGGTGAAATTACTGCAGAAGAAGGATTGGCGGTAAGCCGTCCGGGTGATAATTTTTCTCCAAGTGACAAAACTGCTCGCCTACCGCGTGCGGGTGCCAAAACGCACGGTTCTCCGGTATATTTCCCAAGCTCTACCATTCGTGGTGCGATTCGCCGCGCCTGCCGTGACTTAGTGTACCGCGCCTGCAAGCAAAGCACTCAGGAAGAAAAACCATGGACACTCACCACACACATGATGAACTCCATTGGCGTCGACATTACCGACAAAACCTTGAACGAAAAAACCTCCGGCCTTGTGTCGCAAGAAGGTGAATTGCGTGACAAGAACCCACTACTAAGCCTATTTGGCCGCTGGAAGCTAGCAGGTCACTGGGGCATTGGTAACGCACATCCAAAATCGGATAACTGTGTATACCTTGAGGGCTCGGGTGCCCGCACCAACGAATTTGTACGCAGCCCTGATCAGGTTGAATGGTTGAAAGAAGATGATCAGGATTTGCTGGTGCGTATGATCAATGAAGACTCAGAAGTGTCTGAGAAGAAAAATGCGATCAAATCGCAAATCAACCAGCTGAAAAAACAAGCGATGAATGCCTCTACGGAAGGGGACAAAAAATCGCTATTTGATCAAATTCGCGCACATGAAGCTGAAATCAAAAAGATTGGTGAAGCAAAAGAAGGTAGCCAAAATAGTATTCAGCGCCCACTGGATGGCTTTGAAGCAATTCGACGCGGTACCGTCATGGATCATAAGATGATCCTTGAAAACAGCACAGGCTTAGAGCTGGGCCTTGCCTTGGCATCGTTACGTGAATTTGCGCGCAAACCTTACATGGGTGCCCACAAAAACTATAACTTCGGTCAAGTGTCGGGCCAATGGACCGTGCGCACATGGGCTGAAGATGCAGATGCACCAGAAATTGTGGGCACTGTAGGCTTCACAGAAGACGGTTTTACGGTTGAAGGTGAGGTACTGCAGACTGCACTACGCCAGTGGGATGAAGTCAAAAGTGATCCAGCTACCGCTGAGCTTGATTTTGAAGCCTTTATGATTAACGACTAGGCTGCTTCATCGCACAAATTACGGGTGATTCATAGAGTCACCCGTTTGCCGTTATGGTTGGTAGATATCCATAGCCGCAAAACGCTCTTTAACATCAATGGATTAGCATTAGAGTATTCCCCGTAGGTACGGGGATGAACCGTAGTTTGGGTTTGCTTGGTATTCATTGTGACCGTATTCCCCGTAGGTACGGGGATGAACCGGTAGTAGACCCTGATCTATATGCACGGATGATGTATTCCCCGTAGGTACGGGGATGAACCGACTTCAACCTAGACAACTGCTCTAGCACCATTGTATTCCCCGTAGGTACGGGGATGAACCGGAAAGGTGTTTTCGTTCTTTTTGACGATAATAGTATTCCCCGTAGGTACGGGGATGAACCGTTATGAATATAAACGGAATGAGCTTAAGAGGTGTATTCCCCGTAGGTACGGGGATTAACCGCCGCCTAGTACCAAGCTGACCTGCTTCATCTACGCAAAGGGTACGGATTGTCTGTCTCGTAAGTACGGGGATGAACCGTCCAAAAACATCTACAGAACGGTTGTTAATCAGCCAACCCCGTAGATACGGGGATTAGCCGAAGGAGTTAGAAAGTGTAATCCTTAAACTCCAGCCTGCCCCGTAGGCACGGGGATTAACCGCACGAACATACCCTCTCCATATTTGAGCGCATATCTGCCCCGTAAGTGCGGGGATGAACCTTGCACATCGTAGTCGGGATAAACGTCATATCTGCGTACCACCCCATAAACATGGGATAAATCGCACGACATGGCTCCGCTGAAGGCAAGCGGTGAACTTACCCCATGCAGGTGGGGATAAACCCCATGGTAGCTAAGGGAAGCAGGTAGAATGATCGTGTTCCCCGCAGGTAGGGGGATTGACCGCTGCCTAGTACCAAGCTGACCTGCTTCATCTACGCATTCCCCGTAGGTACGGGGATGAATCGCTAGTTGCAGCAGGGCAATAACGTCCTAGAACGTATTCCCCGTAGGCACGGGGATTAACCGTCACTTAGATAGTTTTCTTCTAGTAAGTCCTCAGTATTCCCCGTAGATACGGGGATGAACCGGAAAGGCCGCATTTCAACTGGGCATACAATCTGTACTCCCCGTAGGTGCGGGGATGAATCGGTTTCTTGGAACAACCTTATGGACTGACTCCAGCATTCCCCGTCTGTATGGGGATTAACCAGCAGAGGTATAACTGATGAGTCTTAATAAAAAGTATTCTCGCATACCTCAGCGAAATGGGGATTGACCGTAGTAATGAGGCTTCGTTCTATGCAGCTCGTTGTATTCCCCGTGCACATGGGGATGAACCGAAAACACGGCATTACATGTCCTCACGAATGTCGTATTCTTCGTAAGTATGGGGGTTAACCGTAGAGCAGCTCAGGGAGCAAAACCGGAACCTGATGCTCCCCGTAGGGATGGGGATTAACCCAAAACAGCCGCATCTGGCGTGTAAAGGAAAAAGTCTGCCCCGTAAGTGCGGGGATTAACCGCTAGAACATACCTTTGAAATCGAGCACCCTACGTCTGCCCCGTAAGTGCGGGGATTAACCGGAAATGTTCTCGCAATTGGGCAATCTAGAGTAGTATTCCCCGTAGGGACGGGGATAGACCGCACAATTTATAGGATTTTGAGGAAGCTCGAAGCGTATTCCCCGTAGGTACGGGGATCGACCGGGATAGCTAAAACGTAGCCGTTCAAACCATAAATAACCCCATTGAATGGGGATCAGCCAATCAAGACCGTCGAAGGCAAGATTAAAAAGGTGTGATATGCTGACTATCCCCACCCTGTGGGGATATGCCGTTATGGTATTAATGCGCCCACTGATGTGGGTTAAACACCCTGCCGCTTCGGCGGCAGGTGTCCTAAAGATTCTGGTAGATTGCTGCAGTTGAAATTTCGCTTGATTAATCAACATATTGCAGTAAGAGCCTACCCCGTAAGTGCGGGGATTAACCGCTCTGGAACAGGCATTTAGAATTTCACTAAAAGTCTACCCCGTAAGTGCGGGGATTAACCGAACCCCTTAGCTTCCTTGACTTCGTTAATCTGGTCTACCCCGTAAGTGCGGGGATTAACCGCAGTGAGTAACAGATGGAATCTGGTGTCCCCTTGTCTGCCCCGTAAGTGCGGGGATTAACCGGCATTCTTGGCGGTTTCATAACTGGTGAAAGAGTCTGCCCCGTAAGTGCGGGGATTAACCGGCATCTGGCGAAGCTTGTATACGAAGACCGAAGTCTGCCCCGTAGGTACGGGGATTAACCAGTGCTAGCGCGATGCACCTCGAACAACATTAGTCCTGCCCCATATGAATGGGGATGAACCGTGGGATGATGTAAAAGAACTGTCCGAAATAAGATATTCTCCGTACACATGGGGATTAATCGAGAATATCATCACAATCAAAACGCCTCTCCTTGTCTGCCCCGTAGGTATGGGGATTAACCGTTGAACAACTCATGGTGCAAACAGCACAAGAGCATCTGCCCCGTAAGTACGGGGATTAACCACTTTCTGCAAGCCTTAGATATTCAAGCTTGGTGTGGTAGGGTAAAACTGTCTCCTATTAATTACTATATTTCCCGTAAGCACGGGGATGAGCCTACTGGCTTACACCCTCATTGCTATGAGGATAGTCTAGTCAATGAAGTTGCGGCTTTAGGTGAACCTCACGGGAGTGGGGATAAATCACTGATGATGTCATTTATGGATGACTATCAGGAGTCAGCCCCGAAGAAACGGGGATTAACCGCTATCAGCTGAAGAGGCTACTGCCCACATTGAGTCTGCCCCGAAAGTACGGGGATAAATCTAATGGACGCAGACTTGAATTACCTATAACACCATCTACCCCACAGGCATGGGGATTGATCGAAATGTGTTAGGCACATCCGTATCGAATACAGACCCTCCCCGTAAGTGTGGGGATTAACCTGAGTTTGGTGTGAGTCTTTCTTCAATAAACAGAGTTTACCCCACACCGGTGGGGATTGACGGATCTCTGCTTCTTGAGTGTTTGATGATAGCAAGCACACTCCGAAACCCATGGGGATAAACCGTTAAGACTAGGAAGTATGAATTGAAACAACACTCTTGCCCCATAACATGGGGATCAAATCTGCTCACGAGTCTTTTCATCCCTCACTTCAAGCGCCTACCTCACATAGATGGGGATCAGTCACGGAGTTAGAGAAGCACTAAAAAACCGTGCGTATACCTCACTACAATGGGGATGCACTGTTTGGGAAGCAAAAGCGCTTTCAGGCATCACTATTAGCCCAGTAAAACGGACTACTTGCCCAGTTCTACCGGCTTACAAAGCTGGGCATGCAAGGACTTCACAAGCTGACATGACATCTTAACAGCATTAGGCATGCTCGGTGTTGGCAACAAGCTTATCAAAAAGCCAATCGACTTAAGTAGATACTTAATACCATGAAAAGCAGCCCACAGCGCCAAGAGAATCGGCACTGCTACGAGAACAAAATATCCAATAATTGCTGCAATTAAAAAAACATACAGTAAAACCGGCGAATCGTTCACGATCCATAAGCCCGCTTTGACTTGCATTGCAAGCTCAACCGTATTCACACCTAAAGCTGCCAATGGATTGACGTCAAATAAGTCAAAGAAAATTTTAACCCCAAGTATAAAACCTGCGATAATTACCGGGAGGAATATCATGAAGGCTGCACAGCAGACTGAGGTGAACCCATAGTAACAGCCTGAAGGACGGCACGGATAAACCTTACCAAATAAACGATAAACCAATGCATTTAATCGGTAAAACATTTCTGACTCCCTTGATTTGGTCTTAAATATTATAATGATTCATCTTAAAGAATCAAGACTATGCGTTGCAGAATGAATTAAAATCATTATAATAAAATACATAGTTGAGAGAGGAGTAAATACATGTCAAATCCGGAATCGCAGCCAACAATGTCTCCATATATTGATGCACCCTATTACGCTGGACCTTATAAGTGTGACTGCGATCTTAAATGGCGCGCTGGACTTGATCGGAAATTCGATGACGCTGCCTCCAGATACCCACGATTGATAGAACTGAAAGAAAAACTTCAATCCATCGCTGGTGGTATGTTAAGCGCTCAGTATGAAGAAGATCTTGATAAGATTCTTACTCGTGGCTTTGTGATTGATGGTGACAATTCAGGTTTGATGCTGGGGGAGCCTTCTCAATGCCACATGAATAGCGCAAACCTATGGGATGCCAACCGTGACAAGGTGCGAATAGCGACGGGCTATGCCCTCTCGGAAGATGGCCAATGGTGTCAGCACTCATGGTGCGTCTGCCCTATGTATGATGATGTGAACATTGAGGACCTTGATATCAATAGCTCAGAAGGTTGGCAGGCCATTGAAACCACGGAAGAAAGGCTGGTGTATTTTGGTTTTGTGATGACTGAAGAGGAAGCAGAGGCATTTCTATTCTCCAATTATTAGGTGGATGGTAATGCTCACGTGCTGAAGTAGGTCTTTGCAAATATTGAGTCATTTGAGCCCTAAAAAAGATTAAAACTCATCGCCTTGATTGCTTTTTTATAATTTATCATTATAATATAGGTAGAGATTTAGAGAGGAGATATGCCATGGGTTGGACCTGCATGCAGAAGGACAGTATTACCAATAAGCGCGGAAAGCCCCTTCCTTCAGGTGGGGGATGGATAGCGCATCATGCAAAGCATGATTATCTTGACTGTATATAAATACAGTATTATTCTTGCTACATGTTGATACGTAAGGCTTTTCAGTACCAGTTAAAGACAATGCCTGAGATTGAGCAGATGCTATTTGAGCAGGCTGCTTTTTGTCGTTTTGTCTGGAATAAAGCATTAGAACTGAACCTACGTAGATTAAAGGATGGGCTCCCTCTTTTGTGGTTTGCAGAGCTTTGTTTTTGGTTAAAACTCTGGAAATCATCAGAAGAATTAGGGTTTTTAAAGGCCGGGGACAGTCAGGCTCTACAACAGCGTTTGAAGGATCTGGATCGCGCCTTTAAAGACGGATTTGATAAACAGCAGCCGAATACACGTATTCCTATCTGGCGAAAGAAAGGCAAAGATGAATCGTTCCGCATCCCACAGCGTTTTAAGTTTGAAGGGAACCGCGTTTATATTCCGAAGATCGGTTGGGTTGGCTTTAGAAACAGCCGGAAATTAGAAGGTAAACCTAAAAATCTGACCGTAAGTTATCGCGCCGGGAAATGGTATATTTCGGTTCAATGTGAAATAGAGATCAGTGAACCACAGCACCCTTCTCGCTCCATTGTGGGGATTGATTTAGGCGTTAAACGTTTCGCAACCCTATCCAATGGCGTTGTTTATGAGCCCCTCAATAGCTTTAAAAAACACCAACAGAAACTGAAACGCGAGCAACAAAATCTCGCACGTAAAGTAAAATTCTCTGCCAATTGGCAGAAACAGAAGGCGCGCATCGCGCGCCTTCACAGTAAGATCGCGGATTGCCGTAAAGACCACTTGCATAAAATCACCACTAAGATCAGCAATAACCACGCCATGATCATTATTGAGGATTTGCAGGTCAGGAATATGTCAAAATCTGCAAAAGGCACGCAAGACTCTCCCGGCTCCAATGTCCGCCAAAAATCAGGTCTCAATCGATCTATTCTTGATCAGGCGTGGTCTGAAACACGGCGTCAGTTGGAGTACAAACAGCAGTGGAAAGGCGGTGATGTACTGGCGATCAACCCTGCCCGAACCAGCCAGACCTGCTCATGCTGTGGCCATATAGACCCGGCAAGCCGGGTCAGTCAGGCACTCTTTAGCTGCACTAATTGCGGCAAAGAACTTAATGCGGATGATAATGCGGCCTTAAATATTTTAGCGGCAGGGCATGCCGTTTTAGCCTGTGGAGAGCCTCCGTTGGGGAGCTCTATGAAGCAGGAACCTGTGCAATCTCGCAAGAGTATTGCCGCCTACTTATAGGAATCCCCGTCTCTTCAGGGCGGGGAGGATGTCAAATCCGTTAAAGATGAAATTGTTAAAGACCATACGTGGGAAGCGAATGGTATTGAACGCAATGTGATTGAGTATCGCCGTAAGGGTTGTGTAGCATATTTAGCTATAGAGAATCGCCGTGTCGAAACTGATGAGGTGCTAGAAGTGTGGGTGTCTGTTGCACTAATCTCACAAAAGGGCTCTGAAGTGTGCCTAAAATATGTGTCTGAAGATGCAGGGCCTGCGGAAGATGAGTGCCCCAAATCAATATTGGATAAACTGACGCCAACAGATAAGAAGTCTGCGGTGGCTTGGCGTGAGCGCTGTCGGCAGTTTGCAGACATGGAGCCACTGAAAGATGGTGATCTTGTGGAGTTTGAGGACGCACTGACGTTCCGTGGCCCTGCGGGTGAGTTCACTGGAAAACGCTTCCGTGTCAGAAAAGAAGGCCGGAAAACACGCTTCACTTGCTTGGAGAATAATACCTTGTGCCAGATTACCCACTACAAGCGCCGTCCATACAAAATGATATTGGAGGCATAATCATGACATTGGCAGGATGGTTAATAGTGATTGGTGCAGGAGTGCCATTCCTTCTTTTCATTGGGACGTTTTTATTGGCACTGTATTCTCTGTACCGGAATGTATGGCTCGATGAAGCACGCGATCTCGTTCTTTATAAGTTAGGAATAAAAGGTAAGCCGTGCGCACATTGTGGTTTTAGCCGTGCTGCTCATATTGATCCACGCTTAGAACGAACAGACGGCAATACGCCTTGCCGAAAACACAGAACAAAGGTGATAGCATATGAGCATGCGTAGGCGGTGTTCTTTTTGGCTGGCTACTGATGAGCAGTGGTACGTCCTACTGGGAAATTTTGAAGATGCCTATGAAGAGGATGAGTGTACCCCTTATGGCCCCTTCGGCTCGCTTGCTGAAGCTGAAAAGAATATCCGCACAAACTTCTCCAATCCGGGCGGAAGTGACGTGGATGATTCAGGCAGTGAGGCTCCACCAAAAGATCCAGAGATGCCACGCAATTCAATGTGGGTTCTATTATAAATAAGCCATTTGATAACAAAAAAGGGCCTTAGGCCCTTTTTACATTTCAAAGAAGCGATTTATTCAAACACTTCAATTTCACCAATTTGTATATATGTGTTGCCGTAGTTAGAGTGCACCACAAGCCTGATATATTGCGCATATACCGGTGAGTCGAAAGTTAAGGTGCTCATGGGCTCTTGCGGCAGATCATTAAAACTTTTCACATCATGGAACGTTACCCCATCATTAGAAGCCTGCACCGTTACATCTTTTGGCATGTAGGTAAGCCAACTCGGATAAAGAGAAGGATTCCTGATCACGATGCCCGCAGCATTGACCTTCCGATCTCCAAAGTCCACTTGAATCCATTCATCCTGACCTCTGTAAACAAGCCAGATGCTACGGTTTTTATAGCCTAGCAATGTACCATAATCAAAACCTGCATTATTGTAATCACCACCATCAAACGCTGAATAAGCATAATCACTGCTATAATTAGAACTGGCTGTAAAAGACGCGTCAGTTAGCCCGTTAATACCATTGTGAGCAACATTGTTACGCGGACCTACAGCGAGGAGCTTCTTCTCTGTATCTTTAACAAAACAGCGGATCGGGTTTTGATGACTCCTGTCAAGGTAATCGACCGCCGGAGCAGTGCTATTCTGCGGCCTCAACCCTTTCGCATAGAGCGTCCCATGCTCGGTTGACGTAATGTACGTTAAGTTAGTTGCAAACCCTAATCCTGAAAGGTTATGACTTAAATTCGTAAAAGCTGTTGATAGCTCTGATTCACTTGGAACATACCAATTAGACCCATGGGACGTACACATCGTGGCAATGTTATTTACATAGGTTGAGCCCGAAATAGGGTTGCTAGAACCTTGATGATCAAATAACCCGCCAATCATTTTAGGTGTATTACCATACCCATCACCCAAAACTGAACCGTAGCTATAACCCCGTAGCCCAAAATAACCATTCTCAGGCTCAGTATTCGATGCCATGTATATTCGCTCTCCTGAGAGATCGCCAGCATAAATAACGGAATCATCATTAATCATACACGAATCACCAATAGACGCCCCTGCACAGTCAGAACTGTAGCTTGGCTTAGAAGGTAATGGACTAGACCCACTAGCTTCTTCAGAGGCACCGGAGCCTACCTGCATGCCCGCAGGGGTACGATAGATAAAATCCGCATTAACTGTAGGCGATAACGCAGCCGCAGTAATAGCACAAGCAAGTAATTTTTTCATAGCTGATCTTCTTTTTTTAATTAACCTTATATTAATTTCGCATCAAAAACAAGGGGTTGATTAATATCCGTACTTGATCTTTGGTGTTTTTTCATTATAATTAATGTGATGAGAAAGGAGGATTTATGGCAAATATTACACCAAGTTCTCGCATGGAGTGGGAAATTAAAAACAAAGGATCACGCTGGTTTGCTCGACACATCGATACGGATGCCGTTCTTTACGCACGCTCAAAATCCAGATTGATGAGTAAGATTAATGCTTTTGATAAGCAAGAAGATATTTAAGGGGGCATGTAATAGCCCTAAAGAACCAATTGTCGCAGAGTGATTACTTTAATGACTGATACCAACAAAAACGCAAATACTGATGACGCAATAAGCCTTTTGAGCGAAGAGTCACAAAAACACGCTGAACGCTTATCTAATTTAAAACTGGAAATTGCTGACTTAAACGCGTCACTCTACTCCGATGTCGCTCGCCAAGTACTAAGATTAGTGCGCGAAGGTGAATACAGTAAAGCAGAATCAATTATTAAAATCCTCCCTAAAGGGTCAGCCCGCAAGCAGCTAAAAAGACTGTACTCACAGATTAAAAGTGCAGCACAAAACATTAAAACAAATCGATTAATAACCCAGAGGTGATCATGAAACAGCTCATCCTTTTTTGCACACTATTGCTTACCGCATTCTCCGCACAAGCTGCAGGTATGAAATCTCCTGTAGAACAGTTTGGGGAGTACTTAACCACACAAGAACAAGTCAGGGTGATCGCGAATGATTACCGAGCTGAATCGGCCTGCCTTGAGAAATTCGCAAACCTTCTCGAAAATGACATGGACAACCGAGCGCAAATGTTCTTCGGGCAATATGTCCCTGCAATAATCTCGCATCATGGCGCCTGCGGGGCGTGGGCTATTGTAGAAGGCCTCAATCACAACAATATTGAAAACAAGCAGATGGTGCCGCGAGAGGAGTAGGTATAGGAACAGCACCTTAGTTACCTATTGAAGCGGGTCAATGTCGCACGCAGGTATTGATTCGTATAGAATGTGCGACATCTAACGGAGATTAATCAGTGAACGAATCCTTATCACCCCAACCCTTTACCGTTTACCCCTTTGCAGACCTTCCTTGCTGGCAGGGAGAAACTGCACAGATATGCCAATCTTTCACAGCCTACGTACTACAGGGCTATATAGGGATGGCGACAGCGGCCACCTTCTTTGATCGCGCCATCCAATATGGTGAGTTAAATATCGGCTATATTCACTTGTCTGAAGGTGCATCAGGTGAACGTTTCGAGTTCTTTATCCTAGTGGATCAAAATGGTGCACCTGATGCGATGGCTATGCGCGTGTTTAATCGAGAGGGTAAGCTTGAGGAGGATTCCCTCGGCTACATCCAATACGTCATGAAGCCCTATCCTCAGCGCCGTACGATAGCTTCATTACAAATTATGCCGATGATTGAAGTACCCAACCAGACCCGATGCCACTGCGGCAGTGAAGACCACTAGCAAGCACTCTCCCCTGTGGACTAGACTTCCGCAGGGGAAGGATCACCCTTCTTTTCCCTCTGCATCTTAATCAAACCCACGATACTGATAGCAATCCAGAAGAGCTGAATAGTTAAAGAGGCAAGGTTGAAATTGTGAATCAAACTGATTGATACACAAATCGCACCACCTAGGTTGTATAAGATGTACGCCCGACCATTACCGTCAAGCTTACCTAACTGAAGCAACGTGTAAGAGATAATATAAAGCGCTGTTCCGATTAAGCCTATACCGTTGTAGAGAATGTCTGCGAGATCCGCACTCATTTGCTTAAGCCTTTTTTGTTATTGTTTTTGAAATTATAACGAAAATATGCAGACTCCTTCAAGAGCTCTCACTAATCACAAAATAACTTGTTATTAAATTAAAATTCATTATAATAAAATGTAAGTAAAAGAGGTGAGAGAAATGCATAAGAAGAAATTATTGTCTTTATCAATTGCAGCTAAAATGCCACATGCATTCGGAGAGGCAACAAAAATTGGCGCTCAAGCTGGCGAGTTTGTACTAGGAATGGAAAAGAAAAAAGCAGCTGATCCGTTCTCCAACGGTGAAGGTTGGAAAGGAAAAGGCAAACAAGGTAAGGCTATTCTAAAATAAAAGGTGAGCATAAGGCATGCTCTGCCACTATCTATTTGGCTTTAAAGGAGTGAAAAAAATGATTTCACAAGCGATTAAGGGCATTGGCATTGGATTCAAAACGCGCCATACGACGTTTTTGCAGTTCACAGCCTTAATGCTGGCTACGCCGGTACTGGTTTTGGTTTCTGCAATGATGGTGTTAAAAACCCAACTGGTCGAAACAGTCACCACCGCTATAACAATCCCGCTCTTTTGGGTGATTTGCACATTTATGTTTGGCTTTTGGATCGTCAAGGCACTTCGGGTCTATGAGCAATATGAGGGCCGCAAAGCAGGGTCGAAGTGGTTAGATTGGATTCTTACGGCTATCTTTGGCGGCATATTAATCTACCTAGTAATGAACCCGCCCATCACGGCCTAATTGCTATAAAAAGGTGATCCATGAAATCCAAGATTAAATACCTGTTTGTCTTCTTTATTCCAGCACTTATGCTGTTTGTTGCTGTGGTAGGGCTTTCATCAACTGACTCGTTTGCAACCTTAACCCTGCCCGACTGGGTTCTTGGCCTAACCGCGTGCGCCATGATCTCTTTATTTGCAATGGGGACGTTAGTATATGGCAATAATGGCTATCTTGCTGACAAAATAGGCCTAAGATAAGCCCAGTCTCTTGATTTGAGTTTCTTTTTCATTATAATATATATTATTCAATGAGAGGGGGGGGTAAAGGCATGCCGGTACTAACAGATCGTGAAACCAAAGTCCTGAAATCTATCTGCAGCTACGTGTTTGGTAGTTGTGGGCCGGAAATATCAGAGCTGGCTGATGAGCATGGTATGAGCACTGCAGAGGTTAAAGGCGTTGTTGGATCACTGGTCAAAAAAGGCAAGGTTAATACCTGCGATATGGATGTGAACGGCCGTGAGTTTGATACCTTTGTGCCAGCGTTTCCAGATCGTGGTTCTAAGACACCTTACTTCTACTCTGATCAGATGAGTAAGGTTGAGTTTGATGTGCTTGTTGCAGCATTGCTGGATGAATCAGGGAGTGCTGCACAATGAGTGGCAAAACAGTTGTGGTTATCGGTGGTGTTAGCACCCATCATGGAACGGCTGTGGCAAGCTTGCTTGAAGATCAGGATATTAAGGTGGTGACCGTAGATCAAGCCATGCAAGAGCAGCAGTCTGAATTTGGCGTGTCTACCTACGGGCGTGACTTTGAGTGGCCTACTGAAGCGAAAGCTGCATTAGCGCGTCGAACGGAAGAGTGGCAAGGTGGTGGCAGTAAGCGTCGTAAACCCCTTCAAAAATAATTAAGGTGAAATGTGAGTAATCAAGCTAAGCAAGCGGTTAATAATACCTCATTCATGTTTGAGGTAGGCCAGTCGTACGCAACTCAAAAAGGTAAAGTCATTAAGGTGTTGGATCGAACCACTTCAAGGGGCTACGAGTGCTTGGTCTGTAGCGATAAGAAGCACCGCTATGATCGCTCAACGCACAGTGAGGATGCAGGTCGTGTAACAGCAACAAATCATGATTTTAGCTGTCCTGATAATCTCGTACGACCACCCGTTCCTGTTAATCAGCTAATTCAGCTATAGCGAATTTCCAACAGCTTTTTTGCTTAGACTGATAAGCTGGATGTAGAGTCGTCAAAAAGTTAGAGGTTAATTTGGCTTGATCTTGTTTTATTTCAGTTTATCATTATAATATATCCTAAGTTTTAGAGAGGGCTGGGTTATGTCTAAACGTACTGTACTATCGGAAGTGGGTGGAAGCGTTTGTGTGCAAGCACTGGATCGCAATCAGCGCGCTATTGAGTCTTGGCATGAGCAGGCTAGCTACGGCGGGGATATGTTTGAGCCGTGCCCTGAGCCAGACTCCTTCTACTTCGTTGCGCTAGAGTTTCGTGATGGTCGTCGCTATTCTCACCCAGTTGAGTTTTCATCAGAGTCTGCTGCAGAACGTTTGTCGGAAAAGATTGCGGCCAATGATGCGGTCGATCTGGAAGTTTGGGCAGAAGAAGAGCCAGCATACGGCACCCTTGCATGGGGTCGCGGTGATAATGAATGGCGTCTCTTTGATGAAGCTGAGCGTAGTGTGCGCTTTGGCTGATAAGTAATTTACTGTATTGTATTAATGGGCTTATGCGTGCAGCTTAATATATAGGCTGCAATAAAGTTGATGGAGAGGATGGAATTATGCGTGGACAGATGATTGATAAAGGCACTTACGGCATCTTGGTAACCGTGCGTGAAGGCATGATGAGCAAAGAAGGTCGGACGGTAAATTTCCGCATTATACATCCTTCGCTGGGGCATATGTTTAGTTCCGTCCGGAGCGATCACACCTTGGAGCTCCCGTATGCTGAAGACGGCGTGCAATCTAAGCTCGGCACTCAACCTGCACAGGTACAGATGAATCTTCCGGGCCGCACGCTCAGTATGGCTGAATTTGAAGTCTATCAGAACTGTATGAATGGCGTACGTGATGCGATCAATCAATATCAGGCTCGCGTTACTGGTTATGTTGAAAATGGCACATGGAAGCATGAGCTGAATAACATTCGCTTGGCGCTTGCTGATGACCCTAAGCTTGAAGTCACTCCATACATTACAATGCCCTACGTGCTTGAGTTTTTCCGCCTTTGCCCTGACCTCAATGATCAGCTTGGAAACCATAGTGCGCATGACATGATCGGGCGTACTTTGGTCGAGCTTAGCTATTTTCATGCCTGCGTTAAACAGATGGGTGAGGTGCTGGTGGCTGAAGATGCGGGTGATGAGAATGCCTATAAGACATGGTTTGAAGCGCTATCTTCTGATCATAAAGCCATCCTTCAGTTTTTGGATGAATACCCGGCTACGCAACGCATGAATCGCAAGACCCTTCAGGCACACTTACAGCGCTACTGTGATGATTATTTCAATGCTATGGCGCAGGAAGAAGCTTGAGATGTCAGGGAGGGTTAATACCCTCCCCTCTTACCGCTATGAACGCAACCATTAAAAGTCTTAAAATTGTCTCCAAGCATCCCGGTGTAACCCCGGGGCAGTTTGCAAAACTGTATTTCCCTTCTGATCATGAAGGGTGGCAGCGTACCGCACGCGCCGGTCGCGGTGTTTGTAGAGGTGGAGGGTTGCGACTGTGGGCAGGCGGTTGGTTAGGCAAGCTGAGGAAAAGAGGCTTGATCAACTCGCATAACAACATCACTTCAGAAGGTAATGTGCTGCTACGAGAGTACGCAAAAGAGTTGCGCGAGAATGAATGGTAGATCCTCACCCCTTCGACCAATTACTCTCCGAAAACTCAGTTGACTAGAGTTGTATTTCTTTTATTTATTATTATAGTATAAAGGTAATATTTTAGAGAGGTGTCACATGCTGTCATCAATAAGAAATGCTTTTTCGTCCACAGGGCTATGCTCGGATGGCTCTGAGTCGCCTGAGTCACTATTGGCGCGTTTTACTCAAGATCATGGGCGTAGCTGCTTCTGGTACACCGATCTTGATGTATGGCTGCAAAAAGAGTTGGGTGAAGCAAGCGTCCGTGTAATTAATGCCATTCTCAATCTGGAAGGCGTGATTGAGTTGGGTGATGTTGGCTACAAATCACCTTATCCAGCCTAAAAGCATTGATATGGTTGATGAAGTTGAGCTGCACGTTATGGATATTGATGACGAATCCCGTCAACAGGATCGCATTAGGCTAGCATTCAATCGATCGGTGAACCGCGATGCTCTATGTGAGTATTGCGAGTCCGGTTGGTGCCGAATAGACCCCGGAGAAAAGTGCGAACATCAGTTTGGCCACCCTGATTCAGGTCTCCGTTGCGACAAGCCATTTAACTAATTAGTTGGAACGTATTGATGAAAGAAGTCACATTACACCTTATCACACAAGACAATCAGCCCTATGGCAGTGTACGTAAATGCTGCGAGAAATGCGGTGCCATGACCGAAGAAGGCATGACCTTCACCAGTGATCATCAGGTGTATGAAAACCCGCCTACGGATGGACCAAAATACGTTCGTTGCCAAGACGTGAATTAAGGACGGATATGACAGATAAAAAAAGCGTTAGAGCCTCAATGCATATCGATGTTTGGGTTGAATGTCCTAATTGTGAATCGGACATTAACCTTCGAGATGAGGCAGATACAAACGGGCATAACCACGATGAAGAATGCGGAGTTTTGATGCAGGCCTGCCCCAATGGTGAGCACTGGTCTGAAGCGCATCAAAATTTCTCTGTAAAGGGGGTGGTGTGCACTCAGTGTAAGCACGAGTTTAACGTAGAAGGCTTGGATTGGTAAGTCTCTCAGGCAAAAGGAATAATGTAATGCGAACCATCACCACTAATTATGTGGAAGAAGGTAAAAATTCCCTCTCACTCTATGAAAACTCAAGACCCCTTACGCTTCGTGAGGTTGATGGTGATCTGTTTCTGATGGTCGAGGAACCCTCCAATCCTGAAGGCCCTCTCGCTGAATATCGCGTTGCTGTCTACAAAACAGGCCCATACGGGGAAGAAGATATACAAGAAGGCTTCTCCTATATCGACTCAACTACGAGCATGTCATCTTCGGGAGAAACTTATCTCTATCATGCTTATTTGGGTGGTCAGCTTGAAAAAGAATCCAAGCCTGCACTGGCTTTGCCTTCTCGAGAAGTCCTACTCGAGTCCGAGCGGGCCTATCACGACACCATTATTGACTCTACAGGCGCTTTCGAAAACTCACTAATGGCTCAACCTTATGAGCTTTCAGCAATAGCGGTGTATGTTTTGGCACGCGCATACTATGCACACACTCAAGATCTTCCGCTATTAGTCTGTGAAAACAATTCTGCATGGGATGTGAGTGACTTACAAAGGCAATTCCTTATTACTCTTACTGCACATGATCAGGGCTACCTTATTAGTTTGCATTCGAGGCAGATCGAGGTCGCTAAGCGCGCCTTTGAGGAACTGGGCGGCTTTAATCTTTCAAATGGCACCCAAGATTGTGAAATTCGAACTGAAATCCTACAGTATGTACCCTACGAATGAGTGTATTGCCATAACGCTCAATCGGAGAGAAGCAAAAGCCTAGTAAATTAGGCTTTTGTTGCCTATAATGTACCTATTGTACAATTAATTAGGCCTTTGCATGCTTGATGACCAAATCAAACCTCTCCTTGAAACACTGGGATTAGCACTTAAAAAAGCGCGGAAAATGCAGTTTCCCACCGATAACCAAGGGGCATTTGCCCGTCGCATTGGCGTCAGTCGCGCAACCTATCAGAAAATGGAAAAGGGAAACGGAAGTGTTCACTTTAACCACTATGTTAAGGCATCAATCCTGCTTGGCACTGAAGATAAGTTGAGAGATTTTTTTACTATCCCTAAAGAGCAACCTAACCTGCTCGATAAATTCGGCCTATAAGCCATGAAGGAAGCGGCATACAAACTTTGGAACAAACTCCCCTCAGGCGAATGTGTGCACTGTGGCAGTTTTGTCTTGGCAGCACATGATAATGGGCGCTTAACGAAGATTAACTTCCGTTACACTAACGAATACCTCGCCCACCCTGCCGCACATGATTTAGATCCCATTCATGCTCCTCTAAAAGAGAGTGTATTTGAATATGGAACGGATGGACTAACTCTTCCGGGCTTTCTGGATGATATGCTACCCGATAAGTGGGGCCGTGCATTGATCGCAAGGCATTATAGTGCACTCGAAAAACGCAAGATCGATCCTAATGATAATATCGAGATTTTAAACCACTTACCGGAAAGCGGTATTGGCGCTTTACGTGCCATACCGCACGACCCCAACAACCCGATCTCGACAGCCCCTGTTTATGGAATGGGGCTCCCTATTGAGCGGCTAAGCCTGCTCGATACGGGCGCAAACAAAGGGCATGAGTATGTTGACGAAGATGAATTACAAATCCTTGGCTTACAACTCTTGGTTCAAGGCAGTAATGTTGGAGGCGCTAGGCCAAAAGCCTTGGTATATGATGATCAGCACACCTATCTTGCTAAATTTAATCGCCAGCAAGACACGTTCAACCAAGTGCTTGTTGAACATACTTGCTTAGAAATAGCGAGAGACGCACAGATCCGCACGACAGATTCTATTACTGGCCAGATTGGAGCTAAGCCCTACTTGCTCGCCAAGCGCTTTGATACCAGCCCTGATGGCGGTCGTTATCACATGCTTACCATGAATGCCTTGTTAAAAGATCAAGAGCAACAAAGCGATAACCGAAATGCTACATACAACCAGCTAGCAAGGATTCTGATTTCTTACTCCTGCGATCCAGAAGCCGATTTAAAGCAACTCTTTGGGCAAATGCTTTTAAATGAAGTCCTGAATAATCGGGATGATCATTTACGGAATTTCTCCCTCATGCACACCACTAAAGGTTGGCGACTTACGCCCGCCTATGACATTGTGCCGGAACTGGAATTAAACAAGTACCCACAGATAGGGTTTGGCTATAACACCTTTCTACCTAGTTTAGATCAGGCTCAAAAGGCGGCAAGTGCTTTCAATCTAACAAAGAACGAGGCTCAGGCGATTGCGGATCAAATAGGCCTTAAAATGAATGATTGGATAACCCGTTTGAATTATAACGGTGTGCCCGAACAGGATGCCTCGAAACTCTCTCGAGTAATCAAGTAATTAACACCGACCTATAAAAACGTCATTCCTTATTGCACTACTTGCTTGAGGCGTGCTCAGCCAAATTGCCAAATTCTCACCCTTGTTTTTGTGATTATTTTCATTATGATAATAAATGATTTTTTGAGAGGAGATAATCATGCATGAGATTAAACCTAATACCCCTTACGCCCTTGTGAATTTGCAGTTTGCAGTTCAGTCTACCAATCCTGAAGAAGTTGCTGATGGTCTTAATGAGACTTTGCGAGAGTGCTTAAGCGAAAACTTTATTGCGGATTACGCACTCAAACACACTGACAACCCCGTTATTGTGGAGTCGTCTGACGAGCCTGAAGAGGGTGGATTATTTGATCAGGTTCAGACCTATGCGATCTGCATTAAGGGGTCTAGCTATAATGAGAAGTGGCTTCAGATTGAATCAAATCAGAACTTAGCCGCCATGGACCAGATTCTATTGTCAGCATTATTGACTAATAACAATATGGTTGATGTTTGTGATGACGATACTATTTTTGTGTGCAAGGTGCGAGACATGCCCCGCCACATACTAATAAAATAAAGGTTACTTCTGAAGCGTCTTGCTTGCCTTCTTGTTTATTTTCATTATAATATAATAAGAAATTGAGAGAGGTGATTCTATGACTAATGCGATGAGTGGTGATTTATTTGGTTCAGCGGAACCAATTGCAGCGATTGATATCACGATGGAGCTGCCTGACGGCTTTCGTCAGGACGATGATATTGACACCAAAATTGCCACGCTAAAGGCTAAAATCAAGGAATACCTTGCTAATGGATGGGCGCTGTTTCAAGCGTATTCGGGTGGCAAGGACTCCAGCGTACAGCTCGCCCTCACAATGGAAGCCCTAAAGGAATATATCTCAGAGCATGGACGAGATAATTGTCCCGTCCTGTCGGTTATTCACAGCAACACCTTGCTTGAAAATCCAGAGATCGACAAACACACCCTCGCTGAAATTCAGCGCATCCGGGATTATGCGGCGGCAAACAATCTTCCTGTTGAAGTCGATATCGCTATCCCATCCATGTCTGAAAATTACATAGTCAATATTCTAGGTGGACGCACGATTGCTAGCGTCGCTGCAACGTCCAGCCGTAAGTGTGCGAAGATGATGAAAGTTGAGCCTCTGAAACGACTGAAGAAGAAAATCCTCAAGCGCTTACACAATAACTATGGTGAGAAAGTACTTACCTTAGTTGGTAAACGCTATGATGAAAGTGATGCGCGTCGTGCTGATATGATTAAGTACGGCGAGGTGCCACACCAACATATTACGCGTGGTGATGAGAAAGTCCTATCCTCTATTGCTCACTTTACCCAAGATGATATTTTCTGGGTCATTGGAATGGTTCGATCTGAGATGCTTGATACCTACTCCGACTTTAGCTCACTGGTAGAAACATACCGCGCAGCTAATGGTGGCGAATGCATGGTTAATGCGTTGGACGGTAAGGCTGGCAGCGCTGGCTGCGGGGCAAGATACGGCTGTTGGATCTGCCTTCAGAATGCCACTGATAAAAGCATGGAAACCATGCTGGAAGAAGATCAATTTGATTATATGCGCTATCTATGGGCGTTCCGCAACTATCTGCAGGCATACCATAATGATCCAACAAAACGCAGTTGGTTGGCGCGCAAGCTAGAAGATGATGGTTCCATTAAACTTCAACCAAATGCCTATAGCCCTGCATTTGCGGAAGAGCTGTTGCGCATGGCCCTATCTATCCAGAAATTAGAAGATCAGCGGGCCGCTTCGGAAGGCATTCCTCCTCGCTTCCAGATCATTTCTTTTGAAGAAGTGATCGCAGTACAGGTTTTGTGGGCGCGATATGGATTTAACGATTGCCTACAGGCTCTACGAGTGTGGAAAGATGTGGTGCAGGATGGGCAGCTTACCCTACCCCCATTAGATCAGGAGCAGTTACCAGAGTTTCCACTACTGAATGATTTCCCTGATGTATCAGTACCGTTTGCGGATACCAGCTATGATGATGAGTTTAACGGCCTTAGAGACCTTCAGGCCGCAGCAGCAGGTATTGAGACGGTAATAGAGAAGTCCGGTGGTCGACAGTACATGCACGTGCCTACTGATGTTGAGTTTAAGGTAAACCATGAAGAGTTGCAGACGTTTCTGGATCTGGAGCTTGATTGGGCACTAGAGCAGTACAATCAACCCATGTATAAACCGGCAGCAGGATTAGACTATCTGTTCCGTTTGGGCGTGGTAAGTATCTATAAAGGCTCTCACAGCGACTATGACCGCATGTTAAAAATGGGTGCTCAGATTAGACGTCACCGCCTACAGGATATTTTACACGACCCTGAAGCCATTGTTGCACAGCTGGGGCATGCCGATCAGACTTTTAAACTTGGTCGATTAATCTAATTACCAAAAAGGTTCAATTATTTTAATTATAATTCAAAGTAAAGAAGTTAATGCTTGCAATATCCATTATTTTCATTATAATAGGTATCAACCAAATCAATGAGAGAAGGATTACTTATGAAACGTTCAATTATTGCACTGGCGCTAGCAGCATCAACAGCAGGCTTAGTAGGTTGTGGTGGCACACCCACTGATGTAGAGTCTTTGGCAAAGGTGAGCTGCGAGGCGTTGCGCGATTCAGACGTGGATGGTCTGTTGAAGATCGCTGAGGATGGCGGTATGCCTTTTGATAAGAAGGGTATAGAAAAGCTGGGCGCCTTAAAGGCCAATAACAAGGCTCGTGAGTATTTTGCTCAGTCCAATTGTGACGATTTGAAGCTGCATCGTAATCTTGGTGGCGGGCAGGTAGATGTGGCAATTGGCGGTATGCGCGGCATTAACTTCATATTTGAAGAGGTCGAGTCCGGTGCTTGGGTGCTCAATGGTAAGCGCACACTATAGGCTGATTTAAGTCTGATAAAAGCCCGCTTTTATAGCGGGCTTTTTGGTAAATATTCATAATTATTCAATGAATTAATCATAGTGCTCTATGTCATTCAATTGAGCCTTGCCGCACATTTTGCAGTACCGTTTTTGTCGGATGTAGGTGCCTACCCTTATGCCGCCTTTGTGATGTTTCCTTCACCAACGTCTTCCCACTTCGCCCAATCGTGAAAAAGGACGTGTTTAAGTTTTGCCCAAAAAGTCGTTTTGTGTAATTCTTGATCTGTATGCTTTGGCATTGACTGCTCGTATATAATTCTTATTAAAAATAATATAGCAAAAATAAATTCCTGATGCTAGCCATACAGGGCTTCCTTAAAGGATTGCTTGCACTCTTTGTATTTCTCATTATAATATAAGGTACGCATTGAGAGAGGATTACCTTATGAGTTCAAGCGCTTCGGAATATCGCAATACAGCATGCATTAATGGTCAGAGCATTGATGTTTACCTATATGGTTTAGAAGGAAGTGAACGCCACTTCACGGCAGCCTTTAATAGTACTGGTGAGCTAACCGAATCTACCGTAAAACTTATATCAGGGCTGGAGTTTGATACTACAGACTATGCATCCATCGGTGGCATTGAGATTACAGGCAATGGATGGCGCGATATAGATTCTGGAGGCTACCTTGAAGACTTTATTCGCAACGTGTTGTTTGGCGATGATGATGCGGATGAAGAGCTCTCAAACTATGCGGAAGCACTTGGCTCATGCGGTGAGCCGGGTCACACTTTGTAAGCTCACCGATAAGGTCAGGCTGCCGCTATTCAGCCTGACTTAAAGCCGCCATTGTGACTTCGGTTGGTTCAAACATGCAGTCATACCCATTGGCGTCAGTGAAGCTTTCAACTAAGTGGTCATAAAAGCCTGTTTCCACAAAATTTGACGTTAAAGCTAGAAACGGCTTAAGTCCCGTGATCTTGATCGTCCGGTAAGGTTTTTTTGCACCCTCATTCGGAAGAACGCCGATCTTCATTTGGCTACCTCTTTCATCTCCTATTATCATGAGCCATTCATCAATAAGTTTGTCGAACGGCGGCTTGTCTATAGTGGGATTGCTTTGTGATATTGGCATGCTCTTATTCTTCTAGATTTAGTTAAAAATCATTATATGAATTCATGACCCAAAAATCAAAAGGCAGTTAATATATGCGCTAATAATTGCTTGCTTTACAGTAATATATCATTATAATATATAGCATAAGTTTGAGAGAGGATATCAAGATGTCAGCACAAACCGCACAACTCACTAATAGTGTAATTATCTCCCAGTCATGGACTGCATTAGATCCTAGTGTAGATGTTGAGCGATACCTTCCGTTTTTGAAGGATTGCGGTGAAGAGATTGCGCTTAATGCATTCGCTAAAGGTGAGCGTCAAGGTCAAATGTCAGACAATATTCACCATTTTGATGATGATCCTGAGGACGGCGTGGATTTTCGTGGCAGTTGGACGCTTGAAGAAAAGGAAATCCCTATTGCTGCTAAAGGCTCTTTAAGTGATGAAGAAGCTTTTTGCCAGCTTAAAGATGGCCTTCAAGAGACTTCAGATGATGAGGAGTATGATGCGCTGGTAGGTATGATCGATGCTCTATCCTGCCTGCTGCCTGAGGGCGCGCTAAGCAATTACATCACTGAAAATCATTCCGAGCACCTTAGCGGCGAGTGATCGCCGCCCCGCTCAAATCATAAATACTTTTATCGTGGAAAGAGACGATGGAAACAGTGTCTGAGTTATACAACGCTTGGCTAGTAAGTGAGAATAAGATTGATGCGCGCCGTGATGCACTCAAGCAGGAAGGTGTAGACCGTCATGAGGTTGAAACCCTCCTGAGATCCGAGTTTAAGGATCAGTACGAAAATTACTGGTTCGAGCAAATCATTAAGCCCATCATTAAACAAATTGAAGATACAGGCAAATACAAAAGCCTTGATGTGCTTGGCCCGAATGGCCTTGGTTGTCGCGTCATAATTTGGGGATTCAAAGAAAATACTCTAGATATTCGTGATAGCGACACTCTGACGCTAGAGCCTGATTTAGAAGCTAAAGATGGATCTCCGTTGCAATTGATTGATCGGACAGTGCGCGATGGCTCCTTCGAGAAAGGCACGATTGGCTACATAAACGGCCTAGATCACCCCAGAGAACCCATCGACCCAAACACCTCAGGTGAGGATTGGCTGGCGTTATTTTCTTAGTGAGTTCGAAACAGTAAATAAAAGCCCGGTTTATACCGGGCTTTCTATCAGGGCGTTGGGTAAACTTGCGTAAAGGTCAGTATGCTAACCGATGTGCCTGTCCCATTCCCTAGCTTACCAAAGGAATCCCTACCTGCTGAATAAAGGGCACCACCCTTCCTAGCAAACGCATAATACGAACCACCTGAGACTTCATCCGCTTCAAGTAATGTATCGGCAAAGGTAGATATTGCACCAGTTGATCCTAAACCCAGTTCACCATAGGAATTGGCCCCTGCGGCCCAGATAGTACCATTTACAATGGCGTAACTATCCCAATCCCCCGCTTCAATCATTGAGGGTTGCAACCCCGTACTTAACCATTGGTCGGCAGCACCGGTGCGACCCAGCATACCTTCAGTATTTCGACCAATTGTATATAGCTCACCGCCACTGATTGCCAAACTATGGTACTTACCTGCTTCAATATCCGTAGCGGAAAAACCCGTATCTACCCAAGCATTTTGAGTAACACCACCATAGTTTCCAAAGGGGTGCTGTGAAGTCATACCAACACCCCAGACCGTACCATTACTGAGAGCTAAGGCAAAGTAGCCACCCGCAACAACCTTAGTGGCACTTAAACCGGTTGTTATAAATTCCGTTTGCGACCCATTCCTTGCTAGGCCTCCCCAGCTGTTAGACCCTGTTGACCATACCTCACCATCCTTCAGGATATAACCTGTATGAATACCCGCAGCAATATCATCAGCAGTTACACCGGAATCAACCCAAGCGTTTTGAGATGTCGCATTACCCAACCCGAGTTCGCCAGATGAGTTGGTACCGGTAACGTAGAGTTTCCCTTGGTGAAGGGCATAACTAAAGCGCTCACCGGCCGCAATCTTATCGGCAGGCTGCCCCGAGTCTGTCCACTCATAACGGGAATCGGTATCACCAAGCCCTAATCGCCCATCAACGTTATAACCAACACCCCATACCGTCCCCCCAATGATCGCCAAGCAACTGTTTTCAGCACAATCAATGGAACCCGCACCGGCCGGTGCCCCAGCTACTGCTTCGCTGGCATTAAATGCCATACCCATTGGCGTACGGTACTGGAAATCAGCGTGTGCAGTCAATGTTGCGGCCATCAGCAGACCGCCTAAAACCATGTGTTTCATATCTCTCTTACCCATCAAATTGATTCAGTAGTTTTAGCCCGAATCAGCCTGTAAATTTCAATACACTTGAAGGGTATACCAGCGTTTCACCACGCGGTATAACCTTCAGCGCTCATAACACAGGCCTCATATTTATTATTTTTATAAAATAATCCTAAAGACTTATTGTACAAGTAGCAAGAATTAAAAAACGTTTAAAAAATAAGCAAGTCGTGCTTTATTTGCCTTATAATTCTATTTCTCAACGCCTTGCAGTGTATGTTTTCTTGCTTTTTTACTTAATTTAGATATAATAATAGGCTCTATTTTAGCTCAATAAGAGCTGCACAAATAATATCCTTACAATCCACCATGAGGGCTGAATTATGCGTAAATAATTTAACAGTAATTACTTGTCCTGATGATTATTATCATTATAATTGTCAGTACTGGCCTTATGGTCAAAGCAGAGGGTCGGGTAATTTACCTAACGCTCATTAGGCTCCCGCCTGACCTTCTGCGCCCTGTATTGATTGAGAGGTTCAGGCATGCCAAAGAAAACCATTATTCATGTAAATCAACACGTGATTAAGCGCAACCGGAAAACCGGCTCAGTTGAACCTGTCCTAACCTGCAAAGACTACAAAGAAAATCGTTATGCCCATGAAGCTATCCTTTTAGATGAGCACGGCGAACCTACCGCTAAAGTAGTCTATCGACCTGATAATCCTCTGCCCTGCGGAGCCCATGTTTGGATCGAGACTATGAATGAAGTTATTGTTCATGTCTTTGATAGTAATACCCCTGTGCAAGACATCGCACAGCAAAACAATAATACACCACGAGTAGAATGATATGTGCAGTACACCTATTTCACCCCTTGCAACAGAGCAACGTTGCATCAGTAACGGCAATTGCTGTGGCCAGTGCAAGCCCAAAGCCGTAAAGCCTAGCGAGTACAGATTAACAGCGCCCAATTTTGAAGATGCAGATGCCCTGATTGGCTATTGTGAATACCACTGCCAGACCGAAGCCGCTAAGTTTAGTGGCAAACAAATCAACGACATGATCGCGCTCGCTGGTTACCCTGAGGCATTTGCCTTTCAAGTAACTCGCTTCCCCCTAACGCCCTATTCGGTAGATCCTGAAGGCTGGTGGACTGTGCATGAAGCAATGGAAGAGCTAGTAGAATTAGCCACACTGAACCTTCAGGCCGAACAGAATGCAGTGGATTAAGTTCTAAGCAACCTAACAAAGAATAGAGCGCCTAATGAACCATGACAAATTCATAGCAACACTGAAACTCATCACGATACTTGTCGCAACAGCGGTATTTATAATCTCTCCCGCTTTTCAAGCATCGGGGATTGAAGCTTTAACCCTAATCGCAGAAAAAATCTGGGGATTTGTTGGCCCGTTGATCATTGGCGGAGTTGTTTTTTCAGGAATAATCTTCATCGCAATCCTGTTAGCCCTCATATCACTTAACAAGCAAATCATGAAGGTTGGCGAACCATGAATAGCGCGATGGAAGTGCTGGTAGAACTGGCTACACTGAATCTAAAGGCTGAGCATTATGGAGTGGAATGAGTACCTACACACTATTTTAAATGAATATGGAGATAAGCCGGATGACTTCGTCTTATCTCTTGGTCATTGGGAGAATCAACCAACGGGCCTGCCCGGTGTAGAATTGCCAGAATTCCGGGCGTTCATTAAAATGACGGTAGGTGACCTTAAGACTCTTGCTCAAAAGACACCGCAATAAGGCAATATGAGGGCAGATCTAATGACAGAGAAAATGGAACACACCTTTGAAGCTATCGCTCGCTAACAGGCTAAATGTGATGACGGGTCCGGCGAAACAGCGATCTGGACTGATGGACTTACCGTCTCCAACATGGATCACCGACAAGATAACTACTCTGGCGTATTTCTAAAAGCGGGTAAGCATTACCGCATTACGGTCATTGCTGAGGAAATAACACCAGAACCGGGAAAGGAATATTAGATGCGCAAGGTCACACTATATACTAGCTATGGATTCATGGCTCATCTGGCCTATATGTCAATGACTTGGCAGCCTTAACCTAGAACTAGTCGGCAAAATAAAGCCCGGAGTTTTTCACCGGGCCGTGTCTAGCACCTGAATTTAAAACTGAAGTGTGAAAACTTACTCAGGCATACCTAGGAAAGACCGCCGTTCTTCTTCCCTCTGTAATGTCGCAGTCAACGCATCTATGGGCTGATCTCAGTCATTTCAAGCTTGTGACTAACATCACCCGCACCTAACTGACCAAACTCGTTATATCCGATAGCATTAAGTTTGTCATTGATGCGGAAATACGCACCATGCGTACCCGGATACACTTCAGTGACATCGTATCCTGTATCACCCCATGTCTGCTGATCACTCTGACCTTCACGAGCTAATTGCCCATAGGCGTTATAGCCAACCGACAACAGATTACCCCCGCTGAGCGCGTAACCATGTATCGCCCCACCATAAACTTCCGATGCAGCAACGCCCGTGTCCGTCCAGACCGTTCGATCGTTTTTGTCATTTAAACCTAACTGGCCTACATCATTTCGGCCCGCACTCCATATCTTGCCGTCTTTAATTAAGTAACCATGGTAGGTGCCAGAAGCGATCTTAGAGGCTGAAACACCGCTATTAGTCCAAGCTGACACAGAGTTCGAGACACTTCCAATCCCAAAGTGTCCGTAACCATTGTAACCAACACCCCAAACCGTGCCGCCTGATAACGCATAGCCATGGTAAATGCCAGCAGCCAGCTCCGTAGCATCAAAGCCTGTATCTACCCAGACAGTTGTATCACCTGTCCGAGCTAATTGACCAAAACCGTTATGGCCTGCAGACCATACAGATCCGCTTCGCAAGATATAAGCATGATAACCACCCGCTACAAGATCATCGGCGGATTGACCCGAAGAGGTCCACTGACTCCGCTGGACGGTATCCCCCATACCATGCTGACCATCATCATTAGCACCCACAACTAAAATAACACCGTCCTTGAGAGCGTAACCATGGTCGTAACCAGCAATAACCTTATCAGCCACCACTCCGGTATTGCCCCATGTATGCTGATCGGTTGTGCCTTCACGACCTAACTGACTACGGTGATTTCGACCCACTGACCAGATCTCCCCGTCACGCAAACCATAGCAGTGATAGAGGTAACAAGAAATACCAGTCATATCCCCCGGCGCTTCAGCTGCTGCCTGACTGATATCAAATTCCATGCCCAAAGGCACACGATAAACCCAGCCTGCAGAAACAGAGGCTGATATTGCACTCAAAATAAGAGCAGTAGAAATACGCTTTAACATAATTAAATCCATTATTATTTTATTTATTAAAATACTTGCTTAAGGCAACAAAAAATCACGGAAAACAGAAGACGGCGAATCTCCCATTTCAGAACCATCCCCCGCCAACTTAACCCCTGATGCAGTTTTACTAAAAACCATGAGTGAGCCCGCAATGATCTCATCCCCTGCCTGCCCAGTGTCGGTCATAAACTGCACACTACCACTTCGACCCAATTGCCCGTAATTATTCCAACCAGCGGACCAGATTGTTCCACCCTTAAGTGTATAAACACTTTGCCCATTCGCAACTACGTTATCAGCTGAAAATCCTGTATCTGTCCAATTCCCATAGTCAGCCCAAGCCAAGGTTTGACCTTTATTACCCCTACCTACCGCCAAAAGGGAACCGTTTGAGATGGCATAACCTGTATCCCAGCTAGCAGCAATATCGGTCGCATCAATACCCGTATCAGCCCACGTAGGTACAGTGCCACCAATACTACCCAGTAACCCGGTCTGGCCTCTCCAGTTATTACCGGCTGCCCAGACGCTCCCGTCTGATTGCATTAGATAACCATGACTACCGCCCGCTGCCACGCGAACGGCCTGAATATTAGTGTTAGTGAAGTTATAACGATCTCCACCCCCACCTAGACCCAAACACCCTTCCCCGTTACGACCAGTAACCCAAACATTACCGTCATCCTGAATTAAATAAGTGAAGCTATTTCCACCTGAGACAGTATTCTCATTCATCTGAGAGAGGGAAATATTAGTATTCGTAAAACCAGTAACTAAGTGATTATGTCCCAAGCCCAAACCACCACGGTCGTTCATACCAGTGGCCCATAACTGACTACCAGATAGAGCATATGACTGATACAGACCCGCTACGACAGACGTAGCTGACAAACCTGTGTCTGTCCAAGAGGAACGGGCTTCCAGATCACCTACACCCAACTGCCCATGAGTATTTCGGCCAATTGACCAAACGGTTCCCCCACTGATTGCAACACAGTGATAGTGGCCACACGATAAGCTGGTTGCATCACTAGGAGGCGAAGAAGCATCCTCTGAAAATGCGAAATTCATACCCATAGGGGTTCTATATTCAAAATCAGCTGCGGCTGATAAAGACAGGGATGCAATCAGCATACCTGTTACGAGTGACTTAAGCATTACGTATGCCTTTTGTTTTTTATTATGATTTAAATTATTATCTGCTTAAATCAACCGAATATCAAGTCCCTCTCATAATTGACACCCACACCCCAATAGAGAATAGTTATTTATTTTTTTTCGTTATAGTATTGTCTGATACCTAAGCATCCATTAATAATGAGGAGAAAATAATCATGGAGGCTTCTGAAGCAAAGCAGCAATACATCCTGCAAGGCAGCGGTTACGCAGTCTTACTAAAAGCACCAATATCAGAGACCAAAGAAGACTTGGCGCTTGTGGTCATGGATCTAGTAGCAATATTAGAAAAAGGCGGTATTGAAATTCTTGACGCATCCACTATTCCCAGTGAAGAACTGGAGGTTGATAAGCTGCCGGATGACCACCCTATAGTCGTGATGGATAAGATGAATCCAAACACGCGTTATCGCTTCAGTAGCAAAACTATGGAATGTCACTTTAGTGGACCCAAAGTGGATAGCATTGAAGACTTGGTTGACATACTAAAAGAACAGGCTGCAATGCTTCGCGCACCAGCCAAACGTATTGTTGGTGAATGCCGCAAATGCTGGGGGTTTATTGTTGAAGGTGAAGAACACGTTTGTTCTGACGATGACTAACACATCAATTACTTAAAGCAATAAAAAAGCCCCGTATTGACGGGGCTTTTTAGTGGTAGAGGTTAATGATCAATCATCACCAAAGCCACCGTCACCACTTCCGCTACTATTGCCGAGGATCGACAAGATACGAACAAACAGGTTGACGATGTCCATGTAGAGCGCTGCTGCACTATCCACTGCATTATCCAGCGTTTTCGGGATGCGATTCGCCTTCTGCCAGTCATACGCAATATAGCCACAGAAGATTGCCGCTACGACCCAGTCGGTCCATTCTGAAGCCTCTCCCAACACAAAAATCATGACCAGCTCAACAACAATCATCGCCAGTAAGGACACAAAAAGCAACGGCCCTAGTCGATCAAAGAAGGCGGGATACATCGTTCCCAAAGCCATCATGATTGCTGTAAAGGCACCCGTTAAGATTACGGCCTGCAACACCAGATCGGGCGAATAAGGCGCTACAAAAAGATTTAGCAATAAACCAAAGGGGACCACCACAAGATTGTAACCACCAAAGCTGACGAGCGCGTTGTCCGACTTGGTGAAAATCATGATACCCGCAATACAGGATACGAAATAACCGATCAGCAATACCCAGACATTCATCGCCTGAATAGATTCTACGGGAATAAAGGACACCATCGCCCAGTTAACGATAAATCCATAAAGAATGACCAAGCCGACAACAAAGTTATAGGCACGGGCATTAAGTTCATCACTCCGACTGCTCTGGCGGCCAAAGATTTGTGAGCTTTCTAGCATAATCTCTCCAGTTGCTTTCTATCTAATTGTTTTTCATTATACTAATAGAAATTAAAAAATAAAGCCTTGCCAAGAGCTTTCTCCAAAAGTGCACGAAAGTACTGGTTGTTTAATCCTGAATTTTCATTATAATTTATTCTTATTTGTTGGAGTGATTCATGTCTACGGACGTCATTGTATTATTTGCCCAGAAAGGTGTACCCATACTGAGATGGGGCACACAGATGGAGCATTGCTACCCATCTAAAATGGCTGAGGCCGTTGATGAGTTTGCAGACAGGAATGAGCCTGTCGAATATCTTATCCACTTAGACCTGCTAGGCAAAACAGACGTTGTAGTCGGAGAAGGCTCTCTGCACATTAATATTTATCCCAAATTGCCTGAAATTGAGGGGTAGTTATGACTAATAAGCAGCAGATCTATCGAGTTCGTCACAAGGTCCTAGGGGAAGGCAAACACGCTAACCAGTGGATGCCCAAAATAACGGATATTAAGAGCCTTTCTGAGCTTGCGCGCTTTAAACATATTGTATCCGTTACACCGATCACGCTTCACATTGGCGAGCCGCTCTCAAAAGAGCAGATCGAAGACTTTAAGCGCGGCAACCACCCCGGTGCACCTAAAGCTTCCATTGTGGTTCACTGAGCTAGGTTCAGGCCAAATTTAGTATTAAGAGAGAGTACTTATTATGCGAAAAAATTTTATTATTCCTGCAAGGATTAATGGCGAGTCCCTTAGCAATAGTGTCACCTACAACTTCGATGCTGTCGAGTACTTTAAAGCCATACTGGAAGACCAACCGGAAAAGCTCCCTCGTTCGCTCTATCCTGCTAATCGCGAAAACATGTTGCCGCGGTTTATGCTTGAGAAACTCGGTAATACTACCCTTCGCCCAGTTATGGAACTGGTTGATGCCGCAGAACGTCGCGAAGAAGCCTGCGAAGTGTCACTGCAGATAGATAGCAAAAAACTACGATTATGGCTCCGGAATAATGCCCCCGAAGCAATTGTACACATGACCACTGCCCAAACGCACTGGCATATAAATGAAGAAGGCATGGTCACAGATGATAGGGGAAATAGCCTAGCGCTTAGTGAGGTTGTAACCATGATTAATCATATGGAGGTTCGCGAGCAGAGCCTACTGAAAGTGCTTAATGCAATCCCGCCTTGCCCTGATCATGGTCATGATTGTGTGCCTCATGCAGTCGAATGGGTTGAGAAACAGCTCACAAAGAAGGTAGGCGTAACTATCATCAGTTAAATTTCCCATTTGTAATAAGCGGTGAAATCTTAGCCTCTATCTTGCTTTTTGTTATATTATCATTATAATTAATATTAAGTTTTGAGAGAGGTTAGGCCATGTCTTCTGTATTGCCAGCAAATATTGCAGAGCATTTAAATGAGTGCATTGTATCCGGTAAATCCGTAAAGCTGCCAAGCTATCAAATTGATGCGACTGTGTTCCCGCAGGTTAAGCGCGCTATTCAGGGTATTGGCGGTGATTGGAATAGCTCTTCTCAAGCCTTTCTGTTTGATTCAGACCCTTCTGACTTGCTAAAACGCATTCAGGCTGGTGAGTCAATCCAGCTAGAGCGTAGTTTTAAAAAGCGGACTCAATTCTTTCACACTCCTAAGGCTGTTTTTGAGCGTATGGAAGAGTGGGTTTACCCCACCCACGGCATGCGCGTACTGGAGCCAGAAGCAGGTCAAGGTCACTTATGTGACTACTGGAAGGACTTTGCATCACAGGTGAGCTATCAAGATTCAATGACCTTAGATGTCTGCGAGATGGAACCCGAGTTTCAGAGTCTTCTGGAAGGCAAGGGCTACAACGTCATAGGCAGTGATTTTATGGCAATGTCACCTCCGGAGAATGAGGAAGATCGCTATAATCTAATTCTAGCCAATCCTCCTTTTAGTAAAAATCAGGATGTTATACATGTCGATCACATGTATAAGTTCTTGAAAAAATCTGGAATGATTGTTGCGATCATGTCCCGCAACTGGAAGACTGCATCCGACGGTCTCGCCAAAGAGTTCCGCGAATGGGCTGAGTGCGGGTATCTGATTCACGAAGAAGATATTCCTGCAGGTATGTTCCGCGAATCCGGCACTGGCATCCAGACATCTTTGGTTGTAATTCAGCGCCCGCCATGGGAATAAGCCTTGCCCTTAGCTGTTATAAAAGTAAGTTGCGGTTTTCAATAATTTATCATCTAATAGAGATAACTTAATTACTATAGCAATTAATATTTATGAATGTACGTACCCGTTTTGGCCGTGGACGCAAAGCACATCATCAGTGCTGCCCCAAATGTGACCATCTTTTCTCAACGCAATGGGGTGTGACCCATGCCGAAAAGGCTGCGCGCCGGGAAAGAGTCTTAGCCATAGATTTTTCATCAAAGCAATCAAGTCCGTTTACCGATGACTTTATCGAACAACTTTTTCAAGGTACGAACTTCGGTGAGCCCATCAATAACAGTACCACTCTAAAGCGCAAACAACTTGTTAAAACGCTAACGGATCAGCTAAATGGCTTTTGGTCTGGACATACTGCCTATCACATGGTGGTGGATGCTGGACTTCTGAAAGATGCTAAAACCTCTGAAACCAAGCAGCTCACGGCCCTTGGCGAGCTATTTTTGAAAGAGCATGAATATATGAAAGGTGATTCATAGTGCCCTCTCATGCTGATTGGGTGGCTCTGTACCCAAAGAAACTAGCGGTGATGCGAGGCTTCATGAAAGACGGCGACAAACCCTTCTTTACAGCCTCTAATGTGCAACGAGTTAACCAGATCGGCTTCAACCATGCGATGCATGTCATCAGTCACGGATTGAATGCAGGGACAATTATCGAGATCTCCCCTGCGCGCTTTATCTTTATTGATCAAAAAGATCACCGGTGCCTTATTGTTAAATAATACTTGCTATAGTAATACTTATCATTATAATGAATTTCATTGAGTATATGGTAGCTTAGCGCCCTGCTTTTTTATGATTATTGTCGAAACCTGTTGGGCTGCATGAAAATCACCGTTTAGCGGGAAGAGAGATTATTATGGAATTAAAGAAGTACGCACCGATTGTTATTCATCCTAGTATTACAGCACTGCTGGCGACTGCCGTACTAACTAGTAGTGAGCCGATTAGCAATCTGTCGTATGGAGTGATACTGGTGTTAGCACTCGCATTGCTGGTGGCTATCCTTTCTAAGTCAAAGAAGCAGGAGCAAGACGCAAAGGATGGAGTGGTCAACAACCCATTTATACCGGCCCTGATTATTGCTCAGGTAGGGATTATGTTTTCTCTAGGTTGGTTCTTTACCGGTATAGCGTACGGGTTGCTGTATGCAACATATTACCTTAAGGAAAAAGAGGAAGCTGGCAGTGAGGATGAGAAGATTGTAAATCCCCCACCAGCGAGTACAAAGGATTAATTGGGGACCATTATGAATATTCAAAAAGCACCAATTTGCCAGATCGTAAGCCGCGAAACAGGTGAGTTGCTAGCAGAGTATCAGACTAGTGAGGTCGATGAGGCTTCTGCACGCCATCGTGCAACACAGCTGTTTTCAAAAGATGAGCAGTTTTCTGCCGCTTATAGAAGTCATGGCAACTGGTTTATTAACATCGCATAACTTCCATTGCTAGAGGTTTTGCTTACTTTGCTTTTAAGCCCCGGATGACCGGGGCTTTTTAACTTCAGCGATTGGAAATCTAGCTATATAATATTAAATAGGGTTGCAGTTTTATTTAATCTCATTATAATATACATTATCCAAATGAGAGAGGAACAGATCATGTCAGCATTCGCTTACCACCGTATTGTTAATCTGATTTCCAACAACTCTACTGCAGATGTAGCTATGTTGGCGGATCAACTTGCGAAGGACTTTGATGACAAAGACCCTTCGGAAATCATTGAGCCTTTTGCAGAAGCCATAAAGGAACTGAGCAATAGTTACAGCTACGCCACCGCTCAGTTAGCAGCTCGTGTTTTCCCGCAGTTACTTGAGTGCATGGATCAGAGTTCCACTCCCGCTGAGTAATCCTTTTCTTCAGCAGGTCGAACTTAGCCCAGTTCGGCTTGCACTAAATTAAGGTAATGAAATGCCACTTAATAAAGATGACGCCCTTTGGGTGACATTGCGCAACCAATGGATTACGCACCCTCTTCTTGGAGAGGGGGTAAGTATTCGATTCATGAATACCGGCTTTGAGTTCTCCGATGGCTCTTTCCAGAAGCCTGATGAGTTTTGGCAGGAACGAGAGTCTCCTGAATGGTCCGAAGGGTGGCTTATCGCTAGTAATTATGACCCTGATTCCACAGGTCATGTTCGGTATTTTAGAGGGCCTGACGATTACATAGAGCGATACGTGATTAATGGTGTTGTGCTACCTCTAACTCGCAGCGCTCAGAGCGATTCTGTTGATTTGCATCCAGATTTAAGGCGCTCTGTAGAGGAAGCAATAAATCTAGGGATCATTAGTAGCCCTATGAAAAACAAGCGATTTCCTGCCACACTGGATTCTGAGTTTATTGAATGGTTCTTCCAGTGTGAAATTGTAAGGGACAAAGAAGCATTAGAATACATTCTTACCACTCCGGGTATTAAGGACATAGTATGACCAACAAAGCCAACTCAACTCCTATCGATCAACACCGAATTCAAGGTCACGGATTTTTGATAGACTTTGTCCGTGCGAGTGCCGATATCGGCGCGCATAGCGGCGTAAGTCCAGAAGACCTTATCAGCCTTCTTAAGAAGGTAGCTAAAACCGAGGATAAAGATTCTCGTGAGCTGATGCTAAATATCATACACAAGCTCGAAAGCCAGCAACAAAACAATCTGGAGCTTCGCGATCGTTTTAAAACTGTCGAAGAAGCGCTCCATAAGATCAACAATCAAGAGCAAAGGCTTATGGAGCTGGCAACAGCATAATCAGCCTTAGGCTAGAATCAGCCCCGAATTAGACGGGGCTCTTTATTAATTAACAACTTGCTCCTTGTTTTTATATTTCTTATAATAATTGCCTTGTTTTTAAATAACTCGATCCATTTGGAGAGGATTATGGCTAAGCCACATCATATTTACGCAGAAGTTCTTGAGCCACGTGCACTAAATCAGTTTCATGATGCACTAAAGCAAGAGTTTGTGATCAGTGGTGCGCTGATGCCAGATGCACATAGTGGCTATTCCCTGCCAATTGGTGCTGTTATTGCAACCCGAGATATTGTTGTTCCAGCTTGGGTTGGCTATGACATTGGATGTGGAATGTGTGCACTGCCAACCTCATTTGATGCTGATGATATTCGAGAGAATAGCCGCGTTATTTTTGATGAGGTATGCCGTCGCGTGCCTATTGGGAACAGCCTTCGTGGTACTGCCCTGCCACTTGATAAGAACGTAAGTGATTTGACTCGACTAGGTCAGGGTATCTATAAGTCACGCAAAGGGGCGCTGTCATTAGGAACGCTGGGTGGTGGCAATCACTTTATAGAGATTGGTGCCTCCGATACCGGCCAAGTCTGGGTCATAATCCATTCTGGCTCACGTGGAGTAGGCCACGGTCTAGCAACCGAGTACATGAAGTTAGCTGCAAATTCCGATCAGCCGTTGGAAGGTCATCATGGATTCCATGTGGATTCTAATGTCGGTCAGGACTACATCAACGACCTGAACTGGGGCCTAGACTTTGCACTAGAGAACCGCAAAGCCATGATGAAAGATATCGTAGCCTCTATGGCTACGGTTTGCCACGGTAAGGCGGATTGGGATTACCTAATTAACCGCAATCATAATCACGCTGTAGAACGAGATGGGCTATGGATTCATCGTAAAGGAGCTACACATGCAGAAGATGGCATGATGGGCGTAATACCGGGCAATATGCGTGATGGCAGCTTCATTGTTCGTGGTAAAGGGAATGCCGATTCGTTATGGTCCAGCTCGCATGGTGCTGGACGCGTTCTGTCGCGCTCAGAAGCAAAAGAGCAGATATCTATGGGGGATTTTGAGAAAACTATGGAGGGGATTACCGCGCGCGTCACCACAAAGACCCGAGATGAGTCCCCAGCTGTCTACAAATCCATCTTTGATGTAATGCATTTGCAGAGTCATCTGGTAGACGTAGTGACTCACGTGAAGCCAATTATCAATATCAAAGGCTAATCCCCACTTTAGGCCTCAGTTATACATGAGGCCTATTTCTAATCCTGAATTTGGTGTTTTATGAACGATCTTCCAATCTATGCCCATGTTGTGGCTAGCATACTTTTATTGTTTTCACTAAGTGTATTGATTCTATTGCTGGGAATCTTTCGTAATGACTTGTCCCCTGCGGCCATACGATCAAACTTTACTCAAATAAAAGCCGACTTTCTAAACTGGGAATGTTCGGATTATTTCTCCTTCGCCTTCATTATATTTTTCGCACTATTCATGTTGACTGTACCCGCTTCGGTGGCGCTTTTAATTTGGTTTGTTTGACGACATAAAGCTTAGCCTGCGCTTTGGCGTGAAAAGCCCTGCCTACAGGTGGGTGTGAAGATTCCAAGCTAAGGTTAGGATGCATTATTCCCTCATTTCTCTTGCAAGTATGATTATTTTCATTATAATTTATAATCTAAATATTTGAGAGGGCTTCAGGATGTCACCAGTAATGATGGATCAGCTAATCAACGCCTACCTTATGCTATGGGAGACCGACCCGGGTCTTGAAGACCGCGATTTTTACCCTACACCTGCCGACGTGGTTCGCATGGTCGACGTTTTAGTCTCTGGTGAGCGTTTGGTAATAGTCTGGGACGGTTCACCTGAATACATTCAGATGCCTGAGTTCAACGTAGAGGCACAAGATGGCCCAGTGCATCGTATGCACAGCTTTTGTGATGCGGTGAATTATGACGACACTCCTGTCGCACGCATTAATGAGCTGCGTGAGGCCTATGCAGAAGATCTGATCAAGGAGATCACTGATCGCATTGCCAACCGAAACAGTATCCATACGCTTGAGCTGAGTGAGTCGGGTGTTAAGGATGCTGAGAACGCATCCTTATTGGCAGCAAAGCTGACGGACTTAATGATGGACAACCCCGCTGACGGTCAAGCGTGGTTTGAACCGGGCTCAGGTCGTCTTCACTACGCCAGTCAGTATGCCCGCACCTTCCATTATATGAATGGATGTCCGGGCTTCTGCGGCACATGGGTTATGCTCCCGCATCCAACTGACCCCTTACAGGTTGTGATTGCCTACGGTGACTATGTCACACAGTTCACGGAAAACAATATCCATTATTTGAGTGATGGTGAGTGGGCATCCGCTTCTGAGTAAAGCCTAAGAAAACGCCCTAAATACTTAAGTATTTAGGGCTTCATTAGGAGCATAGTCTTATGAATCTGGTGCTGCATCAAATGACGCCCATTCAGTCCAAGAACTTAGATTGCTAACATGGCCCACACCACCCTCGCCAGAAGAGTTATCCCCTACTGATTTGCCAGTCTCTCCATTCCCTAGAATGGTCGTATAATCACTCGACGCGACCTCGCTGGCTTGCTCTCCCGTGGCAGTCCAAGCTCTATGCTCGCCACTCCTACCAAGCTGACCAAAGGCGCTATCACCTGTGGTGTAAACCTCTCCGCCACTAATAAGCACTGCGTGTCGATACCCTGATTCTATATCCTCTACAGGAATATTTGCATTAAACCATGAGGTCTTCTCATCATTATTCCCAATGCCTAATTGTCCGAAATCATTTCGACCCACTACCCACAAGTTACCGTCCTTGATTGCGTAGACTGAATAGAAGTTTCGCGCCCCTTCAATGTCGTCAGCTTGAAAGCCTGCAGAAGCCCAAGTGTGTCGCGCTACAAGATCGCCCAACCCTAATTGACCATTGCTATTATAGCCGACAGAGTGGACTACACCATTACTTATTGCATGGCTAGAAAAACGAGTTACCGTTACCTTGGAAGCTTGCAGGCCTGTATCCTGAAATGAATTACGCGAGTTATTATCACCCAGTCCCAGCTGGTAATAATTGTTTCGGCCCGCCGACCATACTGTGCCGTCCTTCACGATAACCGAATGATACCTACCTGCGGCCACATCTGTAACGCCAGTCAACCCGGTATCATGCCATGAACTTACAGGGTGTATACTAACACCCAAATGACCATAAGGATTATCACCGGTCACGAATAGCTGACCGTCTTTAATCGCCATACTAGAGCGGTACCCGGCGTAGACAGAGTCAGCTTCAATACCTAGGTTAGTCCACTCAGAATGATCACCACTCACATAACCAAATTGCAGGTACCCATTGTCACCGGCACCCCATACCTCACCATCCTTGATGCCTAAGCAATGCTGCTGACCGCAATCTATACTATGGAGCCCTACTGGTGCTGGCGGAGGTGGAGGTGTTCCCCCTGACCCAGATATATCCAAATGAAAATCTATGCCAAACGGCACACTATAGACGAAATCCGCGTGCGCAGAAAAAGGGGTGATAGCAATCAAAGTTGCCATAAGTAGTTTTTTCATGTGATGTAACCATATTGTTGTTATTATTATTGTTATATTATATTAAAAGGTTGCGCATTTAAAGTGCATCTAAGTAAGCAACTCCTATATCCCCTGATGATTGAGCGAAGTGCCGACCTCCCTGCCGCTCTATTCTTCAAATAAGTCGCTGGAGACTCTAAGTCATTTGCAATGTGGACTACCCATCTATATCCACCCTCTTGACTATTTTGGTGTTTTCATTATAATAATATCCAAGAAATGAGAGAGGATTTCCCATGACTGATTCTATTATCCCTGCAGAGCTGACCGCTAAAAATGGTGATCACACCTTCCTATTCCCATTTGATGCGGTAGATTTTTTTGAAACTATGTTTATTCAAGAGGACGCTTTGCTTGAGTCCTTTTTGGATCTTACTTATCGTAAGACCCTGCCATACAGCATGGTTGGACGCATGAAAGAAAGTTTGTTTGCACCAGTTCAAGAGTTTATGGCGCGCTTCGCTACTGCGACCGAATTAACATTAAAGATGGATGAATTGGCGTTGCGCCAATGGTTGATGAACACCAATCCTAGTCTACTTTATCTTCTGATTAAGCCTGATCACTCATTAGGCCTAGTAAGCAATGTGCCTGAGTGGTTTGAACAAGAGGACTTCGTTGCATGGCTGAATAACCCTGAGACTAATGTCATGACATGGCATCAAAAGTGTAAAGATGTCGATGAATACAGCGACGTGCTTGTTCTGGTCTCACCTGATTTGAGTGGTGAAGGCTCGCATCAGTGCGATATGCCTGATCATTATTGGAATCAGATTATTGGAATGTGCAAAACACATTACGGCAATCGCATCGCGAGTTCTTTTAGCTCACCTATCACTGTTCGCTTGACTAATTTGGAGGTTTAAATATGGCACACACTACGAAACTGGTTGATGGCCTAGTTGCGCATCACGACAGTTCTTTAGATGCTGAGAGTGTGGTGACGATCACCAAACCTTCAGACGATAGCTTCACACCGGTAGAGTTGCCTTATGAAGTATTCACAATGCTGGTGGCAGATCAGGTTCGTAATCAACAGATCGCTGCACTAGAGCAGGCTTCTGATGATGATGTTCTTAAAGGCGTAGTGCCTCCACCAACTTGGATGGGCGCATAAATGTTTAAAAGTCGCAAAGAACGCGAAGCGGAGCAGATGATCGGGGCGATAAATGCCGTTGCAAATTTAGCCCATGCTGTGAATAGCGGAGACGACGACACAAAGCCTGCCAGTGTCCAGCGCATGGAATCCCTTGCCCAGACCGTGGCGGCGTTAGGGTTTTCGCCGGAGTCCATCGGTGCAGTTGAGATTAGCTGGGAGAAAATCTGTTGCGATGGCAGTGATCAGCTGGTGCCCGTAATGCGAATGACCTCCGTCGGTGGAGAAGTGGAAAAGATCTCTGGTCCACTAAAAGTTGAATCGTAATGGAAATTAAAAAAACACCTCACCAGTACGCCAACCAAGGGCTTAAGTTAAGCGAAGCACTAGCCTTGTGTAAACACTTACATCACGTATATGCCCGAATAAGGGACCTCTCCGCCACCGGCGTACTTATGTTCGCTATTGCTGGGTTATGCGCACTCACACAAGGTTCGTTAAATACAGAGTACGGTTTCCTACCTACGTTGAGTTGGCCCGTACTGGGCACCTTAATCTTTACTTCTCTGCTGGTCGCGGGGGTTTGTGCATGGAAGATTGCCTTCCTAAAAACTCAAAGTGTGAGGATTATGGTGAATGACCATGTCGTACATAATCATATCAGGCAATTTGATATCACAAAAATTTACATTCCAGAAGATAAGCGAGATTCGTTTAAACGAGTCCTAAGTGAGTTTGGGCCTGATTCTGGATACTTCGATACGGTTATGAAAGAACGGGATTATCTGTACGTATTTGAGATGCAGATCCTTTTTCACCTCCACCCTAACTGGTTGAATGGAACAGAAATTAACCTACAAGATCAACCACCATATTAATAAGCCGCAGCTTTGCTCGGCTAGCTTTCACAATCAAAAAGCGACTACCTGTTATTATCGGAATAACCCGCCCTCAGGAATTAAGGGCGGTCTCTAATATCATTCTAAAGGCAATGCCTCTGTCCACTCACTAAGATTATTCGTATGGCCTACCCCAGCCTGACCATGTTGGTTATAACCTACCGTTTTTCTCACGCCAGAGGATACAAGAATACTAGTATAGTTTGCCGCCGCAATTTCATCGGCCTGTTCACCTGTCCCCAGCCATGTGTTGTTAGAGCCGGAACGGCCCAACTGACCATAGGTTATACTTCCGGCGGAGTAAACTTCACCATTACTAATGGCAAGTGCATGTTGATAGCCCGCTTTGACATCACTCGCAGACAGTCCCGTATTTATCCATACAGAGGCATTGTTGCTGTGACCTAATCCAAGCTGCCCTTGGGCATTATAGCCTGCGACCCATAACTGACCATCACTGATAGCATATGCGGCAAAGTAATGCTTAGCTGCTGCCAAGTCAGTTACAGGTAGGTGCGAACTGGTCCAATCGTAATAAGCCCCGCCTCCAGACACTCCCGCCTGACCGTGGCTATTAAAGCCCGCAAAGTGATGAACGCCATTGCTGATTGCATGACTTGTATAGCGGTTGGCCGCCACTGCTGTAGCACTGAGACCCGTATCGGACAACGACTCTTCTGTTGAGGCATACCCCAAACCTAACTGGCCATACTGATTTCGACCGGCAGACCAGACTGTACCATCTTTAACAATAAGGCTGTGGAATGCACTACCGGCGACATCGGTAACACCGCTCAATCCAGTGTTAAACCATGTTTTAACAGCACCCGCGACAGTGTTTGTCAGCATTGCATAAGAGTTGCCCCCTGCTACCCAAAGCACCCCATCTTTAACCGCAAAGCTAGAAAGGTAGCCCGCTTTCACAAAATCAGCCTCAATCCCTAGGCTTAACCATGAATATTGAGAGGTATTATGACCCAATCCCAACTGGAAATTTGAATTATATCCCACACCCCATACTGTGCCATCTTTAACACCTAAGCAGTGATATTGGCCACAGGAGATACCATGAAGCCCAGCAGGCGCAGATTCTTCAGCAGCAGCTACTGAGTATTTCATTCCCATAGGGGTTCTGTATGTGAAATCGGCATAAGCTGCAAAAGAAGGAGCTATTAAGGCCGCGCACAACAAGCCCTGAACTAGATTTTTCATGGTAAATCTCTACTTATTATTTAACTAAAGTATGCTAAATGATATTTAAAAAGGCAAATAATAAATAAAGCAACCCATTAATTGCTCTATGCTTGTTTTTCGTTATAATTTAGCTTCACGATTATAAGGCTGGAGCCTGTATGCACTATACCCACCAACCTTCAATGGAAACTATAACTATCTCACCTGAAGCTTTTAAAGATCTAAAGCGTTCTTTTAACAATTCATCTTGGCTTTTCAAGGCTGAGCAGGATTGCATTGTCGTTAGACACAAACTTATTCCGACTAATGCAGATCGAATCCGCTTACGATCGATCCTTCAAAGCACCTCTGACCCTAAAGCAGGTAGACTTTGTCAAATAATGAGAGCGTACGATCGGATTAAGATCTCCCCTCTTCGCCATTAAGGGTGAAACCGTATTTTAGTGTGCGAATTTTTAGCTGTTAAAACCCTCTCTTGAGAACTATAGTCTTGCTTTTCTTATTATTATCATTATAATAGTTATTAAGAGATGAGAGGGATATGGACATGACTGCTACAGCATCAGCTACAGAATCAAAATCATTATTTCACAAGTGGGAAGATCGTGGTTGCGGTAAGCCACCATACCGCTGTGTTGGCTTGTACTCGTTTCCATCGAAAGCTTTGGCTGAGGCAAACCCTACTGCCTACAATAACCAGCTGAACGCGATGCCTCGCGGATATGGCTGCGGTTCGTGTCTGGTTTGCGGCACTGGCCTAACACATAATTTCCTTATTGAGAGCAAAGACGGCGTTAAGTTCTCCGTAGGCTGTGACTGCGTGACTAAGCGCGGTGATGCCAAGCTGATCACTGAGGTTGAGCGTCTAGAGAAAGAGCGTCAGAAAGCATTGCGTGAAGCGCGTCGCCAGAAAAAACAGGAAGAACGTCAGGCTAAAGTAGATGCTGAGCATGAAGCGCAGCGTGAACGTAATGGCGGCCTAACGGACTATGAGCAGATGCAGGCTGACATTCAAGCGCTTGAGGATGCGGCGAAAGAAGTAGTAGCTGAAGACTTGTACACACTAATCGGTTTCGCGGCAGACCTACGTGATGGAAAGGGCGGCTTCTGCGACAGTATCGCCCGCACCTTAGATGAAGGTGAGTTGCCTTATGGGCGTGGTTACGATCTGATGTTGGAGATTCTGGCTAAGAAAGCTGGGCGTAAGAACAGCAAGGCTTACAATGCACGCTTAGAAGAACTAGAAGAACAGGTAGGAGCAGTCAAAGAGCACATGGAATCTGTTAAGAAAGATACAAGTGAAAAAGTCCATGCCGTTCGCGATGCTTATTTCACATCGAAAAGGGAGAAATAGACCATGCTTACCATGATTTATCCTGATGCAATTTGGGCTTTTGAGTGCCTGTTGGTGGTAGTAGCCTCGGCTATCGGTATTTTATTTGTAGATGGTTTTATGACCTATCTACAAGGGCGCGACAACCCATGGATAATTCCGGTATCCTTACCTACCGCCCTACTGCAGATCGCATTGTTTATTGGCACGAGCAGTCTCGCTTATTTAATAACCTCAACGTTATTTGCAATCAAGCCCCTTACGCCCTCAGAGCCCTATATTATGGGTGGATTGTTTGCGGCTTTAGCCGCATCGATGGTACGAGGTTATTTTATGGTGGCCACTCATGAGCGCCGCATTAATCTAAAAACAGCTTCATCGCTTACTGAGTTTGATCCTGCACACTACTGGCAGTTCAAAAAAGTCCAAACCTATCATGGCTATTTAAAGCGCTAAAATAGGACTAACATTCAACGTTTCACTGTACGTCACGGCAACGCCTTTAGGAGCAGTCTTATAGTGACTCCTGATCAATGAATATGTTAAAATTGTTATAATAAATAACAGTGTTGCACAGGAATAGCATCATGAGCGTTGAGAACACACAACAGATTATTGTCACACCCGAATTCAATCAGGCCTTATCGGTAGAGAAATTTCATTTTCACCGCTCCAGTTCAACTCAGGACCAGTATGCACTGTGCTATACCGATCAAGAGGGCGTTCGTTTTGCCGTAGGCATTGAATCCAACTCTATTGAGCCTTACCAACCAGCCGGTGGTCCAAGCGCATTGCGTCAGATCGCTGAATCAGGCGGTTTGGTAGAAGGGGCTGAGTTGCGACTCTTTAAAGTCCAAGGCGCTACATTATTCCTGCTTCACAGCAAAGAAAATAATGGGCTTGACGTGCTTGATTACCAGTACGGACCGGCAGAAAACTACAAAAACAATCTGATTGAGTTACGTCAGCGACGTACTGACGTACAGAGCAAAATCTATGAGCTTGAAGGTGAGTTAAAAGAGATTGAAACCGATCTTGGCGTTAGCCTAACTGCGGAACGGGAACAACCCACGCACGCGATGGAGCCCTATCGCCCAAGTATGGAAGCACTCGACCGCCAGATCACAGAACGGAAAGAAGAGTTGTTTCACATTCAAGGCGGGATCGATGATCTGGAATACCATATGCTGCAGCTTAACCAAGATCAGCAAGCAGAGAATGAACCCACCCTATAAGAAATGCGCCCCATTAAAAGCCCAGCACAGCTGGGCTTTTAATGTGCTGAATGAGGCTGTTCCGTTATTCTTCACCACCCACAGTGACTTCCATCCAGTCTAGCTGAGCACCGGTCACGCCGATCCCTGCATTGCCTCGAAGGTTCTTACCCGTTGAAAATATTGTGCCACCCGTATCAATACGGTACGCAGCATCCTCTCCCCCATATATAGCTTGTGCGGTTAGCCCCGAGTCGGTCCATGTAGTTAAGTCGGTGTTATTACCGGTCCCCAAGCCGCCATTGGTGTTATAGCCTACCACCCACAGTTGATTACCAACCATACCATAACTTTGGTAGTGACCTGCTGCCATCTTATCAAAGGATATGGGGAATTCAGACCACGTTGTAACAACGTTACTCGCGCCGATACCTAATTGACCCAAATTATTGGCACCTACACCTAAGTACTTACCGCCACTTTTGATTATTGTATGACGGTAACCCGGTATTACCTCCGTAACTACCTGACCTGTACTCCCCCACTGATGAGCATTAGCATTGCTGGCTATAGATACATCGCTTCGCCCTAGCTGTCCGTAGCTATTATGACCCACAGAATAAAGCTCCCCATTATCAAGCACTGCCAACCCATGGTAGTAGTGAGCTTCAATGTCCTTGACGCCGCTTAAAGAGGCCGTAAAACTCAACACCTCATTGGTATGATTTAAACCCAGCTGCCCATGCGCGTTGTAGCCGCTACCATAAACCACTCCGCCTTCTAATATGTAGCCATGAAGGCTGCCTGCTGCGATATCGGTTGCTGTCCGACCCGTATCCGTCCAATTGTAACGTCGGGTTTTGTCACCCAGACCTAATTGCCCATAGCCATTATGCCCCGTAACCCAAACCCGACCATTACTCAACGCATAGGAAAAAGCATCTCCTGCCGCCACTTGCGTAGCAGGTAAGCCGGTATCAATCCAATAATACTTATCGATTGAATCTCCCACACCCAAATGGCCGAAATAGTTGCCGCCCACCCCCCAGACATTACCATCCTTAATACCCAAACAGTGGTGACCGCCACAACTAATGCCCGTCAGATCCGCTGGTGCGGATGCCGCTGCATCCGATACTGTGAACTGCATACCCACGGGAGTGCGAAATTGGAAGTCCGCGTGTGCAGACAGAGACGTCAGCGCTATACCCAGCGCGATAAGTACTTTCTTCATAAAAGACACCTAGATTTTCATAAGGTTTAATATGCTATATATTATTGCTCAGACAATAATTAAAATAAAATTTAAATATAAGCAAGAAAAGTGTTGACGTTTGATTATTTATCATTATACTAGATATCAAGAGTTGAGCTTAGCTCCTCTTACCCAAGCATCTGAGTGATGCAGCCTCATTATTGAGATTGTTGAGTCGGGTTGCTTACTTTTTGTTGTCACTTGCTGTAACCGTACAGTCTTTTCTTGGGCCCCTCTTGGCCCACACCTTTGAGCCCCGGCATTGCTGGGGCTTTTTTTATGTCAGAAAATCGCATGGAAAGAGTCATGCCGTCTTTTGATGCGCTAAATAGAGTATTTGCCATCTTGCTTATTAAGTAATTACCGTTATAATAGCAAGCTACCTAATGATAAAAGCGTCAAGGCTCCCTATGGTTAATTTCGATATTCTTAGCAAACCTTTCAGTAAATCCTTTATAGATGATCAACAAAAATCTGCACAGGCTAGGCATTTAGCATCCAAGGGAAAAGTTAAGAGCTTATTGATAATTATTCCCGCACTCTACATACCCGTATTAGTAATGCTGTGCATTGCTACAACCTCCTTTAAGGAGACGGCTGAACTAACTCAAGCGCTTACCGGTGCATTAATCTTTCATCTTATGGGGCTCACCATGATGATGAGCTTTAAGTTCGATTTTGGGCTTTTTATCATGGGCGTACTTACTGCAGGTGCTGCAGTATTTGCTCCTTTAACAGATAATACCGCAACTTATATAGGGCTCAAAATAGGAATGCTCGTACCGTTAACACTCTTAGCTTACCAAATCTATAAAGAATTTAATTTATTGAGCAGCCACAAAGCATTTCATCGTGCCTTAAGTAATGCCTCTAGCGAATCGTGTCTGGAAATTCAACACTGGTTAGACAATGAAGACATCGTAGCCTATCGCAATGCCCTTCAAGGAACCGACAGGACTTGCTTCACGATTGGTGAAGTTGAGGCTATGCGCACTTTCTACCAGCAGGCCGAAGAGCAAGCTGCAAAAGACCGAAAACAAGCTGAGATCGATGCGGCGTGTGCCAAGGTCTATACAGGCAACCTTACAGGAGCATAAGCATGAATATCGACATCAATAACCCTCCTTTGACCCGTGATCAACTGGAAGCTGAGCGCCAAGCACAATCCGCACAAGTTGCTCAGCTAAGAAAAACCTTCCACCGTATGATTATCGTTTCATGCTTGATTGCTTGTGCAGTCATTGTCGGATCGCACATCGGCTATAAGGAATCTGAATCGCTGAATAGTTTTTATGATAACCTGATGTGCTCTGCAGTATTTATTACAGGTGGGTTTGCATTAGCATTACTGGGGCTTACAGGAGCTTTAGATAAGACTGTGCCGGGTAAAGAACAACATGAATACCACCCCTTCATTTTATTTCCAATAGTTGGTGTAGCAACAGGTATAATGTTTCCTTGGTTGCATTACGATCTATTGAGCTGGTACCAATTGCCGCATCTAGTTATCTCGATTACTAGCGTCATTCTTGCGACTATGCTGGTCATAAAACATAAGCAGCTGATTGAAGCACGGAATGTATGGCACGGATTGCAAGAAGCTCCCAAACGAAGCTGCTTACAAATTAAAGAATGGCTCTATCTACCTGAAGTCAATCAATTCCGCATTAAGGTGCAGGCTGAAGCACGGTTGTTCACGAATGCTGAAGTAGATGCTATGTCAAAGCATTACACCAAAGACAAAGCGTCAAAGAACACTGCCGAACTACAACGCCAAGAGGACGAGGCCTGTCGCATTGTGTACATGGAGAACTTGGTTGGAGATAAGGCGTAATATTCAAGATGAAGCGCTATCATCAGATTAATCGTGCACACAAAACAGTGCATGGAACGGATTATACAAAGGACTAGCACACGATGAAGTTCAAAATACATGGACCGGCCCCCTCTTTAATAGAGATTGAAGACGCCCGAAAAGAGCATAACGATTTATCTCGACAATCGATACAACACGCCCATATTTGGTTCTTAATAGGCACCCTATTAACTCTAGGGATCATTCATTACCAATGGCTTGGGCTTGGCGTTCTGCACCTTGATTCTCACCTAGGTATCATGACTGAGATTTTCAACCGAACACTTTTTCTAATTATGTTAGGGGTTCTTACAGCCTGTTTGGTTGCTGAAGAAATTAACCAGAGGAAGAAAACCCCCCTCTATTCATTAGCCCTCATTTTTTTAGCCGCAGGCACAGGAGCTATTCTTCTAATTAACTCCAACCAGTCGCTTCAAATGATGTTAAGTACTTTGGCAAGTGTACTACTGACCGTTGTTTGCTCAGTGCAGTTTGGCTCAGCGACCAGAAAAGCAAACCACTATAAGAGCATCTATAACAGCTTGCTAAAAGCACCCGATGCAAGCTGCTTAGAGCTTGCTCCCCTGATGAGTATTGAAGATGTTGCCAAATACCGCGATCAGGTGGTTGGTCATGGCCGATATTTCATGAATTTTGAAGTTTCAGGCATCCTTAACGAGACGAATACTTCGTTTTCCCTAGTTCATCGCTTGCGCAATGCTCAAGAAACAGTCTATGGCGCTAACTTTAAATCTTCAGATCTATCTGAGTAATGAGTTATTGTATAGTGAAAATTTACTCTTGCTAGGCGATTAATCTTGCTATAGTATGCCCACGACTTTCTTTGATCAGAAGTCTTCTGTACTTCTTTAATACCCGGCTCGAAGCCGGGTCTTTTTATGCCCTAAGTACGCCCTTATTGCTTTTGTGCCATTTATCATTATAATATACTTAATAAATGGAATGAATGTTGATAAGTGAGAGAGATCATGACTACTGCAATTGAATATGCACAGGCCCAACTTGAGCGTCAGGAAGAAATTAAAAGCGCTTTGATCGAGTTGGTTAATACCCAGAAGAACTATGCAGACATGATTTCCGTTCGTCGTGTGCGTCGCAATCAAGTGATAGAGCGTCTTGCAATGAGCCTCTATGCGCAAAAGGACAAGTCCAACTTCACAGAGTCAGACCACTACCTCAGTCGTGCTTTAAGTGATTCGTCAGTATTTAAGGTTGCAATCAATCAGGATAGCGTAGAGCTGGATGAAAACAACAATATCACCTTCTTAAAGGTTGAAATGCATCTACAAGCGCAGGACGTAGAACTGGACTGGAATGCAGATGTAACGTGGAAAGAGAAAGAGGTCATGGCCGCTACCTTCAAGGTGGCAGATGAGCAAAAATCACTCTACAGCGATGTGGTGCTGGATAAGTTTTATGAAGCAATGAATGAAATCGTTAAAGCCGACCTACTGTGGGATCTTGAACCGCCGATCGACCCTGACAGCGATCTAGCAACGCTATTGATCAATGCAGCGAAGCGTTAAAAGGATAACTATCTAAACCGGACGAAACAGCTCTCGTTTGTGCAAGTCGCATCACCGTTAAAACCAAGATCGTACTGAGGCCCGCGACATCGCGGGCCTTTCTATTTGTAAATTATTAAAATATTATTGAATTAATTGAAGGCAGGCTGTTGACTATATATTATTTTTCATTATACTAGGTATTAAGAGTTGAGCTTGGCTCCTCTTACCCAAGCATCTGAGTGATGCAGCCTCATTTTTGAGATTGTTGAGTCGGGTTGCTTACTTTTTGTTGTCACTTGCTGTAACCGTACAGTCTTTTCTTGGGCCCCTCTTGGCCCACACCTTTGAGCCCCGGCATTGCTGGGGCTTTTTTTATCTCTCAAGCTAATCCTTTTAGATGGTACTTAAAACCAATAAGACCCCTTCGTGAGGGGTCTTATTCTATGTTCCAAAAAGGCCTTTATTTGCGATAAGTCACTTCGAGGTGTTGACCTACTGAGTTTGGATCAAACATCACAGCCATTAGACTTGGAAGCGGCAGAGGTTCCTTTAAATTGAGTTTAAACTGAATTGAGCCAGATTCGTTCTCAACAAGCTGATTCATGGCATTCAGAATGTTGGTTTCAAAACCAGTTGAGCCCTCTTCAGCCTTACCTCTCTTAATTACGCGCTTATGCCTGTGTTCAGCAGAGGATTTTTCGCGCTTTAATTCATCCAGCATTTGAGCTTTGGTAACACCCTCTTTTTCAGACATATGCTGAATAAGCATACTTACACCGCCGCGGTCTACGTATGATAGCTGAACGCCATTAAGGGTTGATGTTCCAAAAGCCTGCTCAGCCATCTGAGCACGCTGCTTTTCATCCTCTGTGAAGAAGATTTCAGTTGCCTGCATTGGCTTTTCAGTTGTTAGGTCAATCTTAAAACGGATGTCACCCACTTTCTGCGCACCTACGCTCTGCATGAAGGCAACCTTGCGGTCTGCGTCAGAGTAGTTGTAACTTGTATCGAATTTACCGATCTGCTTTACCAGCTTCTCGTATTCTGCCCATTCTTTAGCATCACGAGAACCCTCTTCAAACTTAGCATCAAACGAGATGCCTGTGACGTCCATGTTGCAGCTACCTGCCTTACAGTCGCCGGAAAATGCGAGCTCATCGATATTTACAGTGACTGATTCTGCAGCATTATCTGGATTCTTGGCCATCACTTTAAGAGCAGTAATTTCAGTTGTACCACTCAACACACTGTGAGCAACATCGTACTCATAAGAAAAGTTATTACGCTCTTTTTCTGGCACTTGTTGCATAATTTTAGCGACTACTTCATCTACCTTTTCTTTAGCGGTAGCGTTAGCAACACTTGATACACCAATAAAAGAACCTGTCGCAACAACTGCAACAGCTGCAGCGATCGCTGCATTACGTTTACATGAGGCCATTCTTATTATTCTCCTTAGGTTAGCCGTTACAGCTATAATACCGGATTTATTTAATATAGCAATAATAAATATAGCTCAAGCCATTCATGGTAGGCATTATAATTCACCAAAAGTAAAATTAATCTTGAAAAACGCTTGCTTTCTTTGTTTTTTTTATTATATTAAATATCGAAGGGTGGCAAAACATATGAGCCACCCCAAACAAGCAGGTCGGATCTGGGTTGAGATGTTGAGCGATGGCCACATAGCCCCGCCGATCTAGTACCTTTAGCAGGTATAGATAAGATTTAGTCCTGCCGACCTTTATAGCCTTGGCAGGCATCTACACCAGAACCCGGGCCTCGTTGAAGCCCGGGTCTTTTCTTTAGTAAGTAAAGATGATCTTGAAAAGTTAGCTTTAACTCTTCACTTATTTAGCTATTAACATTGGATTGAGGGAGGCCATTCCATGAAAAGGACGACTATCAAGCATACCTGCACAGCTGTTTTATTAGCATTTGCAATAATCGGGATCTCTCTGATTCTTACAGGCCAGCCGGTAGCCGGATGCTGCACCATGCTTGGTGGCATAGCCATTCAAGCCTACCTATCTCAACTTCTACATAAGCGCCGCTGGAAACCCGAAGAGTACGAGGCTACACGCTTGGCGCTCACTACGTTTGTAATGGAGTACTCCAATAAGCCTTACATGACTCCCTGCACTATTCAGCAATTAGCACAGAGATTTAAAGTTTGCCGCACCGATGTAATTGATATGACCCGTGATTCCCACCTCTCCTTTGTGGTTTGGGATGAAGTGCAAAACATGGCACTTGCCCCTGCAATCATTATCGGCCTAAACTGCGAATATGCTAAAAACTGCAGAATTCTTTACCTGCCAGATCCAAAAGCAGAAAATACTGAGTTAGATGTTCAGAGCGAACTATCAATGAAACATCCACTTAGTTGCTAAATTGGATCTGGACCTCAACAAGAAATGACAATATAAAACTATCGCTACTGCAGGTCACTGAGAGCTTGGAATGAAACCCATAAATAATGCCAAATCCCTGATGAATTTAGCTGAAGGCTGCAAAACCTTACGTATAGTGGGATATTGCCTATTAGCTCTTGGTTTTCTGGATGTATTACTACAGAACATAGGGCCTGAAACTAAATACACCCCAGAGTATCTCAAGTTGTATTACGAAACTGAGATGGTGATGTCGGCGGCAATTACTATCGTAATTGGTGCTATATTAGGCTTAGTGATCATTGCATTTAGTAGAGTTCGGCAACCTGATCTTCTCTTCTATATCGCCTCATCGTTTATGGCAGGCCTTTTCTTTTATTGCGCCTCGCATAACTACAGCTATCTTACAAATGACTTCACAGAAGCTTTCAGACCCTCTGACATTATCTCTTCACGCCTAATTTACGGCTTTATTGCGATTGAGGGCATCATCCACATTACAAGGCACGCTGCTGCCTTAGAATATAAGCATTCACAATCAGGAGACTAAAATGGACGCAGAAGAAGCACGACGTCGTACAAACGAAAATCTAAAAGGCCCCGCGATTGAAAAGTATGTAAAGCATATTGATGCGCGTATCAAAGATGCGGTGAATGATGGTAAAGGTAGTATCCACAACCCACAGGTCGGAGACCCAAAAGAAGGCACGGGTGAAAGCTTCTACTTAAAACCCGATGAAGAGCGCGCTGTGCGTCTTCACTATGAAAACGATAAATACATATGGACAGACCACCCTGACCCAGATCCGGGCAGCCCAGTGAGTAACGCCTATACCACCCTGAGCTGGTAACTTAATGTAAAGACAAAATAAACCCGGCTTTTACTCTACACTCCCTTGGCCGGGTTTAGTCTCAATAAACTAAAGAAATTAAGGCAATGTAACTTCCGTAAATGAGTTACGTCGAATGTTATCTCCTAGCCCCAGTTCACCATAACCGTTACGACCCGAGGCGAAGAGCTGATCCCCTGACTTAACATACCCAAAGTAATAACCAGTATGTATATCATTAGCCGCTTGACCGACTGACACCCATGCTGTTTGCTTACTCGAACTGCCATCTCCTAGACTCAATTGCCCGTAGTCATTATCGCCTACGACCAAAACCTCACCATTATTGATCGCATAGCCGAAACGCCACCCTGCCGCAATTTTGGATGCTGCCTGACCCGTATTAAACCACGTTGGTTGAGTTCCAGTACCGATTGCTCGGCCTATCTGACCATAATGATCGTATCCAACTGACCATATAACCCCGTCTTTTAATGCATATGTATGATGCCCACCAGCAACAATATCATCTGCTACAAAGCCGGTATCTCCCCAGATTGAGTTGGTTCCAGATCGGGCTAATTGGTCATAATTATTTTGACCAACAGACCAGACCGTTCCGTTACTGATCGCCATGGCGAAGTTACCACGGGAAACCACTTTCGATGCAACCAAGCCGGTATCACCGAATTCATCTGCCGGAGTTATTGACGTAGTCCTAGCCCTCTGGCCTTGATCATTACGGCCTGCAGACCAGACTGTCCCATTCTTAATTATATAGGTAGTGTATCGACCTCCCGCCACCCCTGTGACATTATGCCCGGTATCCACAAAACTATGGCGGTGAGTACTATCACCGAGACCCAACAGGCCATAGCCGTTGTAGCCCACAGCCCACAGCCTGCCATTCACCAGCGCGAATCCGCCAGATATGCCTGCAATGATTTTATCGGCTGCAAAGCCTGTATCACCCCATGTGTTTTGATGCGCCGTACTTTCCCGAGCTAACTGGCCATAGCTATTATAGCCCACAGACCACACAGTGCCATCTTTTAGCCCATAGCAGTGGTAAATGCCGCAAGAGAGTGAATGGAGGCCTGTCGGCATATTTTCTTCAGAAGTCACCTCGGCAGGGGAAAACTCCATGCCCATAGGAGAGCGGTACTGGTAATCAGCTATTGCAGGCATGGAGATTGTAGCAAGCAAAATGCCCGCCAAAAGTGGATTGCTCATATTAGGTACCATTATTTATTATTCTTTTAATAACTTTATTATCTCTAGCAAAAACGAATAAATCAAGCTTGTAGCACCAAAGTTCAGATATTTGATGTTTTTGTTAAATTTGTTATAATATATAAGGTCATTTGGGAGGGAGAGATATGGCATTACCAAGCTCAAGAAGTGAACTAAAGGAATTCAGTGTTGGCTGGCGCTTTTATGGTAATGAGAACTTTGTACGATTCAAGGTAAAAGCACGTCAACAGCAAGATGCGTTGAGCGCGCTGATACGTAAAGAGTTTAATGGCGAATTACCTCACAATGTTCAACTGAGTTGCTCTGAGGTTGGCACTGCCAGCTAATAGTCAGGATCTAATTCTTTTCAAGGATACAAATAAGGGGCCGAATCTAGCCCCTTATTTGTTAATGGTCAGCTTAAAACGAAGATTTCTATTAGCCCGCTACGTTGAACTGATTCCAAATGATGAAAAGGCGCAACTACACTCATTATGTATCCTCCAATAAGACAATCATCTCTCCATTCGTAAAAGCATACCCTGTAGGACTTATCAAGCCGAGATCCTGCCGAAGAAGAGATGCCTTCTGATGCGAATCTCTATCCCCCGCCTCTGACATAATAGAATAAACAAACAATGCCTTCTTCATGTTTCTTTCCACACAAATGCCTTGTGCATATGCTAAGGCCAATTGATTAGCTTGATATACCTTCCCTACAGCCAGATCGTTGATCACCTGATGAAGAATCTGCGTATTTTCAAAGGTATGCATTTCATAGAACTGACGTCGGGTACCGCTTAACGCTATCCACATGCCCATAATTGTAATGGACAGCATGCTTAGGGCGAGAGGAGCCATAAAGTATGCAGCTTCGGGGTTTCTTCCTAAAATGCCGCGTGCCGAGCCATCGTCACCTGATAAAAGATAGAGCGCGTACGCAAAACAAGGTATGCCAATTACTACAAAGACCCCAAAAGAAATTTTCAGGAAGTTGGAAATGCGTCGCTCGCGATTCTTTACTTCATCCTGAAAGACTTGAATAACTTCATCTGGGTAGATGTCATGATGAAGCGCCTTTAGCTTATCGCTTTTCAACATGGCAAGTGTTTGCTCTGATAACGATTCATTACTCAAACTCATAGGATTACCCCCCAACACAATAGAAGGGGGTAATTATAATGATATTAAAAGATATAGCAAGCTCTAGGTGGTATGCTCAAGCCTCTCTAAATTATATTAAGCTTGCTTTCTAAAGTAATTTCCTTATAATAATAAGCTTGAGATGAGAGGACGTAATTATGGTTAAAGTACTGACTTCCGCTAAAGAGTTCTTTCAGGCTGCTAATGGCAAGCAGGTCATTAAGCGCTGCTCAGGCGTACTCACTGTCGAGGATTGGCCTGAGTACAAAGAAAGCATTGTCTCTCAGCTGTTGGCGCAAGGTGCTAACGAGAAAGATATTGAAGTGTCTGACGATAAAGTCTCGATCGGTACGCAGTTCTGGCTAAAGCCTAAGGTGAAGCGTGAGCATGTTGGCCTATTCAAGGTATTCTCTAAGCGCTATGAGCATGACGGTGTCCGTGGTGACCTGACAGGCTTTAAGGTTGAAGGTAATGCGGTTAGCAAGACCTATGACAATGGCATGACCGTGTCTTTCGAGATATTAAGTTAATATCCCAAAACGGCAATGTGAGCTCCCTGCAAAATTAATAAAGGTGTAAATAATGAGAAAGATGGTTGCAGTGGCAATTGCGCTAACGTCCATGACGGCGCAGGCTAATAGTATTAGTGATTTATTCGAAACCACTGTGCGGGTTTCCTGTGATATTTACCTTCCCCTTTACGATCATGCCGTTATAAATAATGACCGTGAAACGATTGCAGAGCTCGAGAGCGAGCCTACATATTCCCGTATTAAGGGGGATTCCATATTTTACAGTATTGATGAAGGGCATGCGGTTTTTCGTCGAATTGATGATGGCACTCCATGGTATGCGGTCTATAGGTCAGGTGAAAAATCTCCTTATTTCTGCCTTAAAGCCAAGCCTGATGACGCTAATGTAGGTGAAGGCGAGCCTTCTTAAGGCTGTATACATCACTATAAGAAAAGCGGGCTTATGCCCGCTTTCTTTTTATTTGAAATAATATTTCCTAGCGCAACATAAACCTTGATTATTATTTGTTTGGCATTATAATAAGATATCTAGGTAACACTGTTGAGGTTAAAGATGGGTAGCATGTACTCCCTCGGTCAAGTTGTATTCTGGTTAAATGAGCTTCAGGTAAACGCTGGCGTTGTTGTTGATGTGCTGGCTGAGTACTCTGAAGGCTCCGAATTTCCAGATAGCTTTGGTTATGAAGTCAACAACAAGGGCGAAGTGCATTCCGTAGATGAACACCTACTCTTCAAGTCGGAAGACGCGGCAGTGTTGAATCATCTGGGCGGTCAAATTGCTGCAGGTGAAGGTGAGCAAGTTCTGTCGTTTTTGAGTTCGCTTTATGTAGAGCCAGATGAGGACAGTGCCGATCATCTTTGCATGGCAATCTCTGACATTAACCCTGATGTAAACATTACTTATATGGAAGGCCGGGGCTGGAAACTTCACCCGCCAATGTCCGTGGGGATGTAGCCACCACAAACCAATTTACAGCCTACAGGAGGTAGCACAGATGGCTAAGCCAACATTTAACACCGAAACCGGCAAGTGGGAAGTCGGCATCTTCCGTGAAAAACGTGAGTTTGACACACAAGAAGAAGCTCAGGAACACAGCAATCACGTGAATGATTGGATTTTCTCAGACCCCATTTTCTGCACTGACTAGAAGTGTCAGTACAGAGATAGGCTCGGCATGTCCGGGCCTTTTGTTTTTAATCGACTTAAGCGTATAGACAGGTGAAACTCCATGCAGCTTAACCCAAAATTTAAAATCGGTGATACCGCGTGGTGTTCTGTCCGGCCTGAAAACTTCAATTTTGATGATCGGCTACCTGTGGTAGAGGTGCGAATTGATGCGATTCGCCACTCCGGTATTTACTACGGCGAAGGCGAAGAAAAGAACAACACTAACTTAGATTATCGCTGCCGTGAAATGCCTGACGGCTGGCAAGAGCTAAGTTTCCATGAAAGTGAGTTATTCGCCACTCAGGAAGACGCTGAGGCGCATGCGGCAAACCGGCTACGCAAGACCCTTGAGCGCAATAACGCGGAAAACGAGTCACTTCAGCGCATGCTCGATACATAAAGCCTCCCTTTTAGCCCTATCTTTCAGGGCTAAAGTATAACCAACTCACTGGCTTTTTCTCTACTTTACCTTTTAATATTTTCCTTTATAATAACTGGAAAATAATAGTGGGAAGTTTGACTTATGAAAAACCCGGTAGAATACCGTCGCCTTTTGGGCTTTATACCCTTACCTATCCTCATAAAAGAATCGACCACCTCGGCGGTCATCAATACCCTTGGCTTATTGGCTATTTGGACGCTGCTGTGTCAGCTAGGCATTATTAGCTCAAGCTTATGGACCTACAGCTTTTACTCATTCCCATATTTCTGGACAGTAGGCAGTCCAGCCGAAGTCGATCATTATCAAAATATCATCACAACCTATTGGATATCTGGTGTTGCACTCGCGATCATTCTACTGAATGTTTTTACGCACAAAAGTGAAGGCTATAAAATTGGCCGATATGCCTATGGCGGCGCGGTATTAGCGGTTATTCTGGCAACAGTATTGGGCTTAGTTCAAGGGTTTGACTGGGAGGGTTTTGTCAAGGATGCTCATTCTGGGATCACACCTGAACATACTCAATCATTCTACGATAATGGCACACGGGTACTTGCCGCCATCGTTATGAGCAGCGTTATTGGCTATCTAGCCTATAAGCGATATTGCGCCCCCCTTAAAGCGATTTTATTTATTGTAGGTTATGTAGGACTTGCTCCTATTTTCTACACCAACCTAGTGACACCTCACATCTTTAGCGCCACCAGTGCTCAGCACTTCGAAGAGGATGGCTATGTCTATCCCGTCCAAGCTGGATACTGCACACACGGGCAATTGAGGAGCGTGCGATCCCTAGAACTTGAAAACCCTTGCTGGGCTCATGTTTTCCTGAAGGATGGAGAAGTTCAGCTGTCGAAGAATGTTTCTAACTACCTAAGAGCCCGTAGAGGAAGCTTCGTCTTTACACAGTATTTGGCGGATATCCTAATGCCACAGGCTAAAACTGAGCAGCAGCGCGACTTAGCGATCTCCTTTATGGAAAGTGCCTTACGCAACTTGGATCATGCTGTCCGTATACCGCGTGACCCACGCCATAAAGACATTGTCAAGATCCCTAAACACGAGGATGATAATACGCGTGAATATGGCTTTATGATGTTTAATGACATGTGGTTAGGCACCTTTACCAAGCTAGAACGCCCCGCACTGGAGTACAATTTAGCGTTATTAGATACGCTGAAGCAACGAGATGGTGAAGCCTACTGGGGATTGATTTTAGGTCAATATCAGCACGAGCTTGAAGGCTCTACACGTCACCCGACCAATCTATTCCAACTTTGGGCATACTCAAGACATGTGATTTCATGGGGGCTTTTGCCAACGGCTGATCAGATGGAAGCACTGCAGACGCTCTATGAAAAAGCTCAGAAAGCAAATGATCATGTACAGTACAGCCTCGCTGCCGAAATACAGAAACTGACCCACTTAGAGAAATCTAAAGTTGACTCGGAGAAATGGGCGGATATTCGTGAAGAGAACCATTTGACAATCACATGGCCTGAAATCATTGAGATTGAAGCGAAGCTTAATGTTCATGGATTCAATCTAAAGGGGCTGGATAAATGAGCAAAGCATTTTTGAAAAATGAGAAGATCCGTTTTGTCAGGTACTGTGGGCATTATCTTGTAGTACCTAAAAAACTCAATTAGTGGTGATAAGAATAGGGCTTAATTCAATGACTAATAAAGATCGTATCTTGTTAGCACCCTTGCTGCTGGTGAAGGTGCTTATTCGCTACGAATCATACGAAGTTAAGAAATCCCGCTATCCGGGATCGTACTACGATGTACACCGGCTGTACCTGTTATGGTTTGTGCCGATCTTCCATTGTGAAGTGAAGAATAACCGATACTTCTAGCCCTCTAATAAGCCTCGCACTTGTTGCGGGGCTTTTCTTTACCGTCAGCTTGATTTCTCTATCATTATCATTATAATAAATAATCCAAGTAATGAGAGGATAGATTAATGGCAAAGCCTGTATTAAATAGTAAAACCGGTAAGTATGAAGTGGTCTTTATGGGCATTACCCATGAGTACGCCAATTTGAAGGATGCTCAAGCCTTTTCCGATAGCTGCAACAGTATGTTTGCGTAAGATACTGATTCGGGGTTAGCTATGAGTGTCTGGGCGAAGGTCAGCTTGGCCATTTTTGCTATTATGATTATCGCTTTTGGTCGACAAATGTACGTTGAAAAAAGTGATCGGAAAATTGAATGCTCAAATGGCTTTAAAGTAGAAGCAAAAGCAAAACCTCACAAAAAGCTAAATTCCATTCAGTGGCATGATCTGGAGACAGGAGATGATATGAGCTATCACATCCCACAAGGTGTTTCCTGCCGTATCAGCTATAAACGAACATTATTCTAAGGGCCAAATGTATGATTGATCCAGAACGCGTTGCTTGCTGTAACACAGATGCCCGGACGTTCCGTTACCGTGAAACGCGGTTTTTCCTTGGCGTGATTCCGTATGTTAGTGAGAACAAACCACCACTGACACGCACAGCGACACAGGAGCGGCTTGAAAACCGCAAGAAAGTCACTGAGGGGAAAATAATCAGCTTTGATCAACATGGCCGTGTTGGCATTGTACGGGCTGAAGACGGCACAGAAGCTGCTTTTTGGCACTACGAACTAAATGAAATACGAGCGCCACTAAGCGCGGTGTAGGCCTACCCTTACCCCGATAGATTCAGACAGTAATTGGCCTCTAAGGAGGCCTTTTTTGTAAATACAGCAAGGTTATTAATCCTATTTATCTATATATGGCACAAAGTTGTTAAGATTATTTTACTTTTGCCAACAATATATCGCATAAAGACCATAGTTCTTGACAATGTAACCCGTATTGTTTAATTTTATAAACATTGAAGTATTTTTTTTGGCTTAATGTTTATATATCTGGACTAATCATGGACTCACCCAAGCATACCCGCATTTCAGATTCCCTCTTGCTAGAAGTGCAAAAACGCTTCGATCAGCAAGAAGCTGAACTTGCCTTACTACGGCGACAGGAAACGCTTGTTCCTATCGATCAGCTCGGACAAGCCATCATCAAAGCACGTAATGCGCAAAAGTTATCTCAAGAAGACCTTGAAGACTTAAGTGAAGTCTCTCGCACCACCATCATCAAGTTAGAAAAAAATGACCTTAATGTCTCATTCTCCACTATGCAAAAGGTACTCAAAGCATTGGGGCTTAAGCTATGGGTCGGATAGCAGATGTTCACTATAACGACAACCACCCCAAACCTGTTCGAGCTGTGAAACACTCCCAGATTCGAGGCCGAAAGGTATCGCGGGACTTGGAATAAGAGAGTGGACTTGCAGTGAGTGCGGTGTCACTCACGACCGCGATATTAACGCGGCCAAGAACATTCTTGCGGTCGGGCTAGGCCGCCCTATAGAGGGAAAGGTAGCGGCGTAAGCTGCCCTAGTCTTTGAGCTGTAATGGCTCTTAGAATCCCTTTCGTTCACGGTGGGGAGAAGCCAATGAAACAGATCAAGGAACCTATGAACTTCACAAACGCACGACAGCTCACTTTAGAGCCCACTTAGAAGGAGTGAAAGATCAGCTGTTTGGGTTTATTTAGAAAGCTCTATAGAAATAGCCCCCAGTCTGAATGCATAAATCAACCTGACTGGGGACATGCGAACGAAAAAAAACTTACTGAACTGTAGGCGCTTCGTGCTTCACCTCGAACTTCTTTAAAAGCTCAGAGTAATCTTCCTGATACAGCTTAATCAAATCAGGAACGCGATCTGCCACCAGAGATCGGTAGTTCGCTGAGATGGAACCGCTTTCTTTAAGGAGCTTTATTACCTCTTCAAAGGCCTGCGCCTCAGGATCTACACTGCCTTTTTCAGCATCACCACTTTCAATTTTAAGCTGATGCAATTCATTCAAGTGGGCTTTTCGTTGTTCCCAAAGCTCAAAGATCCGGTCCGCTTTGATACCCTCTGGCTCAACCAAATCACGGATAACATCTTTCAGATACCCACCCTCTGTGTAAGTTAGATCTAATCGATCAAGCTTTGCGCCCACCAGTAGATCGCTTGCCCAACGAGGGATCTCCTTTATCTGCGGGAGAGACCACAATTCGGCTGCTTGCCCCTGCTTATCTGTCTGAAGGGTAAGACTATAAGCCATGCTGCCGAGATTCGATGATCTGATTACTCCGTCAACACCAGCCCTCTTATCCTGCTCTTTGAATGAAAAGTCGATATCTAGCGACCCTGCGATCTTAGCGATAGCCTCAGTTTCTTCCGTACCGCGAGAAATACGCTTGCCTTCCGGGTACTTAACCAAGAGTTCGACGCCCTTAGATTTAATCGCGCATTCACCCTTAACACAATCACCCGTTAGAACGGCTTGAGGGACGACCAGTGTCATACTATGCCCCTCCTTGTATGGATGAACCACCACAAGACGATAGTCGCTAAACGTCATCTCCCCTGACCAGTAATCAAATTTTGTATTAAACGAATAAGATGCCTTATCCCGGAAATCTTGGTTGTAACCTGAGATGAGAAATTCAGAAAAGTGATTCGCCTTTTCTGTCGCCATCGCCTCTGCCTCGGCGGTAGCATCCTCTACATGCTGGGTAAAATAGTGATACCCAACCGCACTTGACCCCAAAACAATCACGGCCGTTGCAATCAATCCCTTCTTGAGATTAATTCCCTTATTCTCTTGCATATTAAATAGCTCCTTAAAAGTTTAAAAATATTATAAGGCTTATCTTTGTTGGTATTCAACATGACAATTCGTAAGGATATTCATAAGAGACTACAATCACCCAGTATTGATTTAAACAGAAATATCCTTATAATATTAATTCAAATTAGAGAGGATTGATTATGACTATAGCAGCGGATATGGAACTGGTAATGAAGCATCTGGTCAGCGTAGAGAACTGCGGTGAATCACCAACGAGCTACAGTTGCCAGATCAATCCCAAAGGTGATCGCAATGAACGTGATCGCGTGCATGAGCTGGTACGTGAATACAAACACCTATTACCTGTAGGTAAAGCCTGCAAACCGACTGTGTTCGCCAGTGTTGCGACTGTAAGCATCGTTATGGAGACTATCACTCCTTGGTTGAAAGCAGATCAGGCGTCTAAAGCCATTGCTTACCTGCAGAATGAGGTTGATGGGATTAGTTGTGTCATTGGGGACACTATCTGTCTTGCAGTCAATGAGTTGAAGGCTGAGGTTAATTTGGCATACCACCCTGAAAAAGGCGGCTGGTTTTACTCTATTGCCAATTAAAACCCCATCAACGGTAATCAGCGAGGCTTCAGTATGATTGTGACAACGATTGAAGGTGCACGTAAAGGCATGTCTGAAATGGGCTGGGCTCGTTTCTGCTTAGATTCTCTTCGGGGCGTGTATGGCGACCCCTATGATCCTGAAGCTTGCGACCCAGAGGAGGAACTCTGTATCGACAAGATGCAAGCTGCACGCTGGGAATACACCGCCAGTTAAGCACCCTACTGACTTTGAACAAAAACCGGCCTTGAAAAGCCGGTTTTTTAATGCCAAGAGGAGTTCAAGCCTAAGCAATAATCACAGTCGCAATAACCAAACAAATAGCTAGAGCCAAGAAAAACTTAATTAACGTAACTGTTGCATGATGAAACTCATCCCACCTAAACTTATTAAATAGATTTAACATGCCGGTAAAGGCCGCCAAACTAAAGAGAAGATGAGACAGTCCCAACATAACCGCCGGTAGTCCTATGAGTTCATCACAATGACCCGTCTTGGAGCAGGTCATGAAATATTTATCTAGTATAATTTCCACGCCACCTATGCAATAAATGAGTGAAACAATACCTGCCAGAACGCCAGAACGCCAAACACAATGGTAATGGCGCTCCGTTCTCTTACCGCCATGGCGAGCAGTTACGGTTGCATGGCGTGATCAGCTTCGGGGGCTTTTACCTCATTGCGCGCCTCTAGCACAGCTTCATTACCGTACTTATCCTTTGCATGCTCAATGGTATCCTCATTCGCAATAAAATAACGAAGCGCACCTACCACGCTGATATTTTCCATCTTATGTTCACCTTTCGGGCCCACAAGATAGAATTCTGGGTGCATACCGGCTTCGCTGTCGACGCGGTACAGACGATCGTCAAGGCGCAACAGTTCCCCTTCACGCTCAACTACGCGACACATAGCGAATTGCTCATGTTCAGGATGTTTGAACGTCTGGTTAACAATGAGCCACTCAGGCTTGAATTGGTCACGGTAGGCGCGCACATTTCGTTCCGAAATATTAGTAGTGACTACATTACCTGTTGGATCATCTGGTGATACAACATTGAAACTTAACGCACCACTGCCTGATGCGTAAGCCTTTAACCAGAGCGTTTCACCATTACGGGTAATATTGATTTTTTGACGCATACCAAATTCCTAAATCTGATGAATTGTATTAATTATAACAAAAATAAATTACCTAATAAACAAAAAAGACCTCACATAGTGAGGCCCTTAAGTAACATAGAATTTATTACTAAATTCTCCTTTCTACCACTAACCCATAGCCTTTAGCAAAGGAGGTTCAGCCTACCCTTTCCTATCAGCTTTCGCCTTTTTCATCTTAGCTAATTGGCTTTGTGTCATGTCACGCTTAATTATCGCTTCCTGAATAGCCTGAATATCACCAGTCAGGGCCGTAATATCTTGATCAATCTGCTGCCACTGAGGAGATTGCAGAAAGGCAGACCGCCACCGATCATAATGGGCAAGATCCTCCTCTCTTCTATCACTACAGATACTCTCAACTGAATTATGACACGCGTTTGTCTTGGTCTTGAGTAAAATTTTCAACGTATTATCAAAATCTTTTTTGATTATCTCTGCATTGCCCCGTAGTGTGCCAACCTGATCCACCAGCTGGCTTTGTAGATCAAGAAGGATATGGGCCTTTAATCTAAGTTGAGACTGAGAGACACGGATCATTGGTGTCAGAGTGGGTTCGGGTACATACTCCGCTTCAAACCCCTTAGTCGTCAGGTTAGCTAAGATTGTCTTCAAGCTATTCGTATGCCATTTACGAAGTTCCGCCACCGCTTCAATATGATTGTCGTTAGCGATCTGCTGAGATTCCGTAAGTTCATTATCATTACTGCAACCAGTAAGCGCCACGACAGTCAAACTTAAGAGTGCAACAAGAGATTTGCGTAGAGCCATATTCCAAAACCATCCCATTAGTAGATTAGAATTTATTATAATGATTTAATTTATTAAAGCAAGTTATATGCTTGGACAGAGAAACAAAAAAGGCTGCTAATTTCTTAGCAGCCTTACTTGTGGATTATATGTCACCATAATCCCATGATACCGGAGTGTGATGCAGGTAGAAGTGCTTAAAAGCTTCCTCAGACGAGGCGTAAACCTCCTCCTCAAAATCCCCGCACACAAAACCTAATTGTGCATGGTAAGCGACAAAGTCGTTTACCCACGTATATTGATCTTCCTTTACCTCACCCGATATCACCCACCCTGACGCATGAACGCGAGTATGAACCCCTGATCCCACCTCTGGAGCTGAAACTTCATCGACAGACAACGTCAGAGCATTATCATCCCATTTTGCTGCACACTTAAAGTCCTGACCGTACTTCTTGGTTATCATAGCGAATACCTTTAGTTGATTGACAAGCTGGTCAATTAACAAGGCACTTTCATGACAGCAAAAGTTGCAAGACTTGTATTATAAAGATAATTAATGTCAGCGCAAGGCTATTTTCAATAGAGCATAAATAAGGCCTCAAAATGAGGCCCATAAGAATTCATTGATACTTACTCAAAATGAATAGTCTTACATACCTTTGGTTTTAGTGACTTTACTGGATTAATGATTCGCGTTCTTAACCAATTAGGAGTCCCGCTAATATCATGGGTTTGGATTAGGGGCGTCACCGCCAAAACAATCACAGTACCAACCCACGCCGCAACAAATAGAGCCCCACATATAGCCGCTATAAGCAAGACAAACATCACCCCGCCATAACCAATCAAATACGGCAAAACAACGAATGGGGTCGTTATTACGTTCCAATCCAAATCGAATGCAAGGTAGTGCTGCAGTAAGGTTAGAGCTTCATACGCCCCTGTTTGGACACCGTATTTATTGAGTGCCGAAAAAATGAAGTGCAAGAGACCCGCCATGAACAATGGCATGACACAGAGAACTCCAAGGATGCATGCAAAAGATGTTGCCGCATAAGAGCAAACACTCTGCTCTTGAGGGTAATCCTTACGGAAAATACTAAAGCAAAGTTTATTAAACTTATAGAAAGTCATATCACGATTCCTTTATTAAGTAATTTGATGCTTTGACCTTTACCCCCTCAGGTAACTCACCCAAGAGCAAGGTAATGCCCTTTTCACTTAGTTCACGGTTAGCTTTCTCATGACCCAAGCCATTAGCCCTAATAAGCCAATCGGTATGCGTTTGGCTATCTCCCATATTGTGATACACCTGTGCTGCATAATAGGCATCCGTAGCACTACCTGCTTCTGCCAGAGCCGTATACAAGTACAACGAATGAAATTGCTGACAGGGAATGCCTAGACCTAGACCACGATTGAAATGCTCTATTAGCTTGGCTGCCAAACCAATCTCGCCATCAGCAACTTTATCAATGCAGGCTTCTATTTCCTTTCGACCCTTTAAGTCATAGTCTTCCCAGTAGGAAATATTACTCTCATAGTCCCTGTTCACTTTCTTCAGGCTGAGAGCAACAAAAGCAAATGTCACAGCAAGGCAGGCAACAACAAACTCTTTACCCACACCCAAGCCAAGCAGTGCAATATCTAGCAATATCATGACAAAGCCCATGATAATAAACTGCTTCCACTCATTGGATCGCTGCCGAGCAAAGCCACCTATCTTCTTACTCACTTCTTCTGAAGAGTAGAGCTTACTCTTAACTTTTCGAAAATCCTGATCTAGTGTGGCTAAGGTTTCACTACTTAATGCTGAGTACACGCTTATTCCCCCTTATATACAACAGGCTGACACAATTTGGATTTAAGGGTGTTATAGAATCTCTTTGGAGACACAGCAGTATTCCCAGCCTCGGAAAAAGACCTCGCAAACGTCCATATGCGCTCACTGATAAATTCAGCGATCGGTTCAATAACCGCAGTACACACTAAGAAAGACAGTAAAGCACCTATAAAAAAGCCAATTGAAAAAATAAACCCAAGCACTGTCACTTCCGAAGGGCCATGTTTCAAAAATCCTTCAGGAAAAACATAATTATAAGCATTGTTCACATAGGTTAATTCAAAGCCAACCCAACCCAAAAGAGTCGACAAAACCACTGCATAAAACAACAACGCACCTGATGCCATAACAGCGCAGATCAAGGGCAGAACAACGAGGGATACGGTGTGCAAAAAGTATTCACAAGCCGCTTGTTCTTTACCGTACTCTCTATCGAAAAGTGATAAAATAAAATTGTTATATTTATAAAACAGCATAATATTCCCTAGTCCATGCTAATGACAGTGCAATGCTTTTCTTTGTGCTCAAAGTATCGAGACATGACCTTTTGAACACCTTCTGAACGATAGGCTTTCATGATCCAAGGTCTGCCTAATTTAATAGCCGCCCAGATCACTGCGCATAAAATGAGGCCCCCAATAGCGATAAAACCCACCATCAGCACGCCAAAAAAACCAAAATAATAGAAGAATCCAACCGGCCCATACTTCCCTTCAACAAAACCTAGCAAAGAGTGAGGAAAACTATACCAATCACCCACGGGCAACCCTATGTATTGAAGGCCGGACATCACCACAAACACGATGCCGGTAAGAGCACCCAACGAAACCGCAAAGAGAACCACCACTGCAATCACTGAAAACACCGACGTTAGAAAGTAATCCACTTGCGTTGTTGGGCGATCATTTTCTAAGCGGAAAACGCGGGAAAATCCTCGCAATACTGGCGACAGAAATCGACCCATCCGGCTCTCACTGATATTAACCGGCTTATTCCACCATGACTTAAGCAAGGTCAGAGGTTTTTTAAAGATCACACAACCCACACGGAAACAAACCCAAGCTACTAGAGCAATCGGCCCCAGAACCATCAGCAGTACACCGATCATCGAGCCCATCACCGTTAGTAGGCCAACCAAACCATCACCGGATAAAAAATGGGCTAAGAAGTTCCACACAGGATCTATATAGCCCTCAACTTGACTAAGATCCCCTTGCAAACCCAGTATTGGGATAAGCAGCATAGACGACGCTGCTATCATCGCAACCATTGCCACATAAAATGCCAGCAACACCCCTACTGAGCATGCCACTGAGTGATAGAAATAAGCGCATTTATTCTGCTGCCTTTTATAGTCTTGCTTGAAGAGTGTTTTGTAGACAATGGAATTTATCTTATAGAAAAACATGCTACTTACCCTCGCCTAGCATAATAGGTTTACATAACGCCGCTTTAGCTCGAACTAAGTTCTTTTTAAAGAAATAGATAGGTCCCGCCACGATGGCTACGAGCATCAAGCAGAAACTCAACCATACTCCCATGTTATATGCCCAGTTAAAAACGAAATCAAAAACCACAGCTGTGTGAAAGCCTTGTACCACATTACCCATTAAGTAAGGCATCTCTACTGGGTCAGTAAAACCAATAGATCCGAGGGTAAATGCCCACCCATAACCAAACCCCAATAGGAAGCCTGACAACAAAAATGGCATGAAAAATGGCAGCATAGCCAACGCTACAGAGCTAAAGAAATAAGAGCAGGTCGTTTGCTCTCGTGAGTAACTGAAGCCTATTAATTTACACACGAAAGCATTGTATTTGAAAAAAGTCATGAGTCATAAGCTCCTTAATCCAACAACATACCCACAGCCACGCCGGTAGCGAAATGGCCTGATGCACTGGCTGAACTACTACCACCTCGGACCTGAGGTGCTTTAATCTTTTGCACTTCCTTCATAGCCTTGAAGCTACCCATGTCATTTGCGATTTGCAGCCAGTGCCAATAATGATCCATATCACCTTCATCCTTGAAATCCTTTGCTAGCAAATAGGCTTGCTCAGAATCACCCGTTTCCGCGAGTACGGAGCGCAGAAACATACTAGCCTTTTTGTTACGCTGCATGCCTAGTCCAAGGGATAATGCATCAACAATGTCAGGAGCATCTTCTAGATTACCTGCTGCAATATCATCAATCGCCTTATGGAGATCATTGAGAAAGGCCCCTGTGTATATATCCCACTTTTCCAATGGCAACTCTGCGCTCTTTTTCTTCTCTCTCATTTTTGCTGCGACAGCAATCAACGAACAGAATACAAACAAGGATGCCATCGCCCAGTAGGGCTGCGGCGCATAGTCATTCGTATACCAATAACCAAATGCATACATGCTTGCAGGGAACAGTGTAAAACCGGCAATCAACACCACAGCAAGAGCAAGGTAGAAATGGTAGGCCTGTTTTTTTAGAAAGGCGGTCGCTTCTTGCTTCTGCCCTGCCACATAATCGACGTCAAAAACGCCCTTATGCCACTTTCGCACCTTATCAGAGGCCAGTAGCGCCCTTGTCTCTTCAGACAGCTCTTTTGATTGCTTATACATAGGTTTCTCAATTTCTATTTATTTTCAATAAATAGTATAAAGAAAATTAATTTAATAACAATGCCTATCGATAAACTCCTCTTGATTTTCCATATTAAATTATTGTAATTGTAATTAGACAGATGAGAGGTGATTGTTTCGGATCACAGGTCACTGTAGGGATGGCACCCTCGGCACTAGCCTAGTCAATAATGACGCTGCAAACGCCCCATCGTTTTGAATGGCAGTAATGTAAAGTCTATCTCAAGCAGAATTGCTTGGGTGGCGGGAATGGGCTAAACCACTCAGGCAAGATTAGTGATGAGGTGACTTTATGTCCTTTTATGCAAATCCCGTTTTACCTACCCGTTCCGAGTTTGATGTTGCGGTTGAAGAATATCGTAATCAAATGGGGCTTCTGTTCAAATTATTCATAAAGCCAAGCAATCCTAAGCTGAAAGAGCTGGTGGCCCGTACCTATTTTCGTCAGGAGAATGGCTATCAATCACTCACCAGTCACTGGAAGTCAGTGGATCAACAGTCAATAGTACGCTTTCCTGCTGGCATTAGCCCTATTCTTAATGTTGTGGTCGATTACAACGATTCCTTCTGGCTCTATTTGGGTGACGTTGAAGAATTCCAACATAACTTTGATCTTGCTGACGCTTTTTTTAGTGCAGATCCTCATGATCTGGAAAATGATGATGAGTCCTTTGTTCCTCTGGATGTTAGAACAGAGTCCCTTCTAAAGAAGTTTTACAAACCAGTTCTGGTTAATACTCAATATTGGAAAGCCTCCTTAGGGAGGCCTTTTTAATTGCATCCACTCTATTTATCGTTATATTATTCATGATTTACCGATCTGCTTTCCCAAACACGGATTTAAGCATCCTCTTTAAAATTATAATGAATAAAAAGGTCATGTGATGACGAACACCTTTAATTACGCTTTAGATAAGCTCATGAAGATTACGCTACTGCTCTTGCTCGCCGTACCCGCGATCGGCTGGCACTGGCTGATGTCAAATTTAAATAGCTATACTTCAGACCTGTCTGACGAAATTCAGATCTATTATAACCTGACCTATGACGGGCTGTTGCTCGTGGCGTTCTTTACCACCGTGATCTTATTTCCACTGTGTGAAGTCTTTAAACACAGTAAACACAATACCTTGGGTATAGAGAGGGGCTTTGCCAATTTCTGCCGCGTATCGCAGCCGGGGAACTACCCAACATGGCTATTTTATCTCTCAATTACTTTGATGTATGGTTTTGGTATGTACTGCCTCTTGGAGTTTGTGCTTTCGGTGGGCAATAGTGCTCAACTCCACCAGCACATTAACCAAGTAACCATGGAAGCTAATGGTTTTGGCTCCACTACCATTACCACCCGCTTGATTCAATCATTTCTCCTGATTGGCATTATGATTGCAGTTCTGGTCACGAAACCCGATGAAGATGGCGGTTCCTTCTTATTGGGCTTTTTTGTTGTCCCGATATTCTTTAGCGTACCCTCCGCGCTTAAATATTTCTTTACGGACTCAGACACAGCAGCTGAGAAACTGGAAGGATTGCTCTCAATACATTTAGGTCTCGGCCATGGCCTGAATATTATGGGTGGTGTGTTGGCCGCTGCACTCGTTGTTTGCGCTATCATGTACGCTCGGGCGAGCAAGCTAGATATGAAAAAACAGTCATTATTGGCAGTGGGCGGCTTTACTGCATCCTTTATCGCGGGTGTTGTATCCACAGTGGCAATTCACTATGGACCTTCAATGAAGACTTTCACTGAAAACCCGAACGTTATTCAGGTTGACGTACATGGTACAAAATACACCATCAACCAAAGCCTGATCTCGGAGATGGATAACGATAAGACCGAGTTCCTCATCGAAGCGTACTCCGGCCTAAGCATGCACAATGCCACATGGACTCTCGAATGGTTCGCGCAGGGGCATTATGAAGCAGATGTAGAGAAAGGGCTGCGCTTCAGTGCAGACGTTCTGCTACAAAACCTGCGTAAGTATGAAGCAAAGTCTAAGAAAGTTGACGCCTTCCTGACGAGTGGCCCTCTTAACTTTGGAAGTGCATTCCCGTTCATTATCCAGTGGGTAGTGTATCAGGCCTCACCGCTAGATCACCAAGAACGTGCGCTGGAAAGCATCATTGCAGGCCGCTATCAGGACGCTGTTGATTTCTATATCGAGGACGCGATAAACCGCACTGAAGAGGAATCGCTGCCAATCCAAATGAAGAACAGAGAACATCAAACACGCACTTCATCTCATGGTCATGGCGTGCTACAGGCAATCATCCATACGCTAACCACTAAAGGTTATGCCGAATTGGATTACGATAAAGTTAATCCCGATAAGCGCGAAGAGCTGAAAGAACGTATGGCCTATTGGGATGACGGGAGTTCAGAAACGATTGAGCCTGAACTGATTGAAGAATGGTTTAACATCTTCAAAACGGATCGCTTATTTGAAGCTCAAGTAGCCACCAAAACCAATACCGCAAGCAAGGAGCCATCATGACCCTAGATATGGAAGGCATGGCTTTTTTAGCCCTGTTTATCATTGCTGCCTGCATGCCGTTTTTCATCTTACTGTTAAAGCGTCATCTGGATAAGGATCTGCTGCGCGAAGTCTATCCAGAAAGCTTAACGCCCATTGTGGTTGATGATACGTGCTGTGAAAAAGAAAAACCTATTGAACGCGAGGCTCACTAATGTCTTTTTATGATTCACCAGTCTCCCCGACACGGGGCGAGTTTCAGGAAGCGGTTGCTGAATTTCAGCACCAACTGGAAGAAAATACAGAATTCAATCATCAGCTGGATGAAGAGGAACTGTTGGACTTGGTCGCACGCACCTGCTTCCGCCAAAAGGCGGGCTTTAAAATAATCCAACAGATCTGGCAACGCACGGAACTAGGCGACTTTATGTTCCTTAAGGGGATTAGTCCGATTCTCTACGTTGTGCTCGATTCCAATTTTAATGCATGGCTTTACAGTGGCGAAGTAACGGATTCAGATACGCCTTTCAACTTACTGGATGCAATCCCAACAGCCAATCCAGATGTGCTGGCGTCACAAGGCCTGTATTTTCATCCAATAGGCGATTGGCAGAATTTGCCCTTAAAGAAATACTATCAACCCATTGTCGGCCACTTATTTCATGACGGCGTGAGTGATACAGAATGGTTTAACAAGCATTCCATTTTCCGCTTATTGCAAAACCAAAGGTACTTACGCAGTGCTGAACATATCGACTTCCAAGAGCACGGTAGCTCCAGTGGCAACGCTTGTGTTTTGCGGTTTGAATTGCGCTCTGAGTACCAAAATCAATGTGTACGTCTTGTGCGCGAGTTTGGCTCTGGTCCTGAGGAAAGTGAAGCTGATTTAAATATGCTAACCGGAGAGGTTAAGTCAACACTGCCCGACCTTAAAATGGCTAAATATGTCGACACAGTTCATTACGAAGACCTTCGATCCGATCTCAAGCTCTCTTTCCGTGTAAGGGAACATCTCAGACAAGGGGATCAGGTCTTTGAGAAAGCAATCAGTGAAGCAGACCTCATTACCCTTCAAGATAAGCTAAGTAAAAAGTTCTAAGCAACACATCACTCAATAGAGCTGCCTTAGGGCGGCTCTTTTTGCTTACAGTCCATCAAAAATAAATTCTTAAATTACTCCTGTTGGCTATTGATTAATAATTTAATACCATTATAATAACTATTAGACAGATGGAAGGTAGCCAGTAGGGCTGTCGGTCACTGTGGGGATGGCTCCCTCGGCACTAGCCCAGTCAATACTGACGCTGCAAACGCTCCATTTCTGAATGAATGGCAATACCAAGTCTATCTCAAGCACGTTTTGCTTGGGTGGCAGGAAAGGGCTAACCATCCAAGTGAATTGTTTTGAGGTGACTTATGTCCTTTACTATTGCTACTTACCCTACCCGCCCTGAGTTTGATGCAGCCGTTGAGCTTTACCGCCATGAGATGTCCGGCTTGCTGGATATGAACATGAAGGCCAACAACCCTAAGCTAAAAGAACTGGTGGCTCGTACCAAGTTTGAGATCAAGAATGGTTATCAGACCCTTGTGGCTCATTGGGATGAAGTGTCGTTGGATGATGTTCAACTACCTAGCGTTCTTGCACCACGCGCTTACCTGATTGTAGATTTTGAAAACGGCCTATGGCTGTATCACGGTGAAGTGTCTGTTGAAAAGCATGGACTGAAGCCAAGCGGTGAGCATATCTACTGCGACCCTGAAGTGTTGCGTTCCGAAAGCAACGCCACTGAACTCAAAGGTTATGACCTTAAGGTGTTTCAGAAGTTTTATCAGGCAATTTGGGTGGGGTGTGAATACCATGACGACATGAAAGGCGGTTGCCCAGATGAGTGGTCAGAGTATGGCTTTGTGCATCAAGAGTTGCGTAACTACGGCCTTCTGGATAAAGGTAAGTACGTAGAGATGTTTGCATGGGCTGACAGCTCAACTGCGCGTGTAATCGGTATGCAGCTACGCCCTGAGTTCTCTAAAGTCGAGGTGGACTACACCAGCCATTGGGATTGCGGTGCTGTAGAAACCAAAGCAACGCTAAACCTGCTGACCGGTCAGGTCTATGGCATTGAAGTATCTGATGCTGAGATTGACGGTACGCATGAGGGTGACACCGTTTACTATGCGGGTGTTCAGCTGGACATTCAGGAAGATGTCGAGCCCGAAGGTGATAACTTCGATCAAGAACTGCGTGAATTGCACCTGAATGGGGATGTGTTCGATACGGCTGTCGATAACACAGAGCTTCGCAAACAATTAATTAGCCAGCTGGCTTAACTAAAAATATGGGTAGGCGCTTCTGCCTACCCATCTAACGAGTTTTATAGCAGAGATAGCCTGAATGAGTGAGAAAGTCATGAAAGATCTGGATAAACGCATCTCTGAGCTTCTGGAGCAACGTAATGAGGGCTGTATATCCAATTTAGGTAAAGACCGCCTAATCAGCGCCCTATTGACACAAAATGCGGCACTTAAAGAGCGAGAAGAGCAAACTGTGGCACACCTAAGTGTGGCGCTTCAGTATTGTGAGCGTAACGGTGCTTGTGCGGGCGGCTCTCTTGGTACGCCAGATTGGTTTGTATCGGCTGCTGCCATTACCTGTGAGCTGGATCGCAATGGCTGCTATACGCCTGAAGAACTAGCTGAGATTGATTTAGGTCCACTTGAAATTGAAGTGAGCACGGATTCAGAGATGACGGTGGAGCTGCGAAATGAATAAGTTCGTCACGGAAAATAAAACCCTGCAATGGGAGATCGAGTGGATCAGAAACCGTGAGCACGGCTATGAAGGTCAAGGTCACAAAGCCATGGTGATTGAGAATATTACCCTGCGCTATGAAATGGCGCGCATTCGTGGCTTGGTATCTAGCTGGCTAAGTGCCAAACCCGAAGAGGCTGCTGAGGCATTACGTGACTTGCTGTCTTACTATGGGATGGCAAAAGGGGTATGTGTTATCAGTACGCGCCTGTTAGTTAGCTCCCCTACTCGGCCTGATTTTTTTGAGGGTGAATGGCATGCCAGAGGCTTTAAGGGGATGTCAGAAAAGATTAAAACCCTCAAGCACTGGGAAAGGATGGTTAAAGCCTTATCAGAATCACCGGACGATCCCGTGATTCGCGACAACATCCACCAGCTTATGGCCCACTAACACTCAGGCATTAAAAAGGCCTCTAAATAAACTGATCTAGAGGCCTCTGGGTCGTACGTTTTCACAGCGTATCGTTTTGTTGTGGTGACAACGAATCTAATACTAAAATACTTATCAATAAAAAACAATGGAGTAAGTGCATGTCAGGCAATGGTAGAAAACAAGGTTCTGGTACCTTTCAGTTCGATGAAAAAACACTGGATAAGCTGGATGAACTTGGCTCAGTTTTAGGTTGCGTTGATCGCGCTCAAACCATTCGCAAAGCGATTGCATTATTGGATGTGGCGGCAGAGGCAAAGCAGAACAACCAAACACTGCATGTTCGTGATCAGCGTGGAGTATGGGCGAAAGAGTTAGTCTTGTGACGGTGCTGACGTTAGCGTCATAAAAAAGCCCCGACATGAAGCCGGGGCCTAAGCAAAAACAAGAAATAACAACCTAAAACAGGAGTCATATACACACTATAAATTACTGTTTTAATAATTTCAACCATTCTCCATCTGTTGCTTTTTGTGTTTTTATTATTATAATATTTACCATAAGAGATGAGAGAGGCTTTCTATGAGTAATTCAGGTGAAGTATTCACAATTGGCTCCATTGACTTTGAGATGGTTGATCTTAAGCACCCGCTTCTGGCTGTTGGTGGTAATTGGTGCCCGAAAGTTATTAAGACCGGCAAGGTGTTTGAATTCTTGAACTACCCATCCCCTGAAAAAGCCAAAGAGAAGTTGGAGAGTAGTTATCTCGGCCATATGAAATCCTTTAAACCGAAGGCGGGCAATGCGTTTTGGCTGTATGGTTGGGAGCTAATGCCTTATGAGCAATATCTGGCAATAAGAGATGCTGAGGAATCTGAGACCGTCCCTTCACCTGACGAGGCTCCGGTTGATTTATGCATAAGACCCGAAACGCATGTCGACATCGGTTTTCCACGCCTACTGAGTAAACTGGCCTTGATTACCACGCCAGATCAGTTGGAGCTAGTGGCTAAACGCCTAGGGCTAACGCCTGATGAGGTTAATCAAGTCTTTAACACAGCTATGGAGATTGACGATTTGCTCGTTCAGGGGGCTATTGAGCCCACTCCGTGCGCCTGTTCCCATTAAACCTGTTACCCACTATTAAGCAGAGAGAGTAATTATGCGAGATTTGATTAACGCCTCTACTGAATTCCTGATAAAGCATGAATCGCCCGAGTACGTGGCGACTTCTGAGCAACTTCACTCCATTAAAGATGCGCTTGTGCCAACCTTGAAGGACGCGTCTAATGCTTGTCTTGATGATGGCGCTAAAACTGTTGTTCAGGCCTTATTTGAATCTGGCTTTTTAACAACGGATGACCGCGATTCAAATCTCCGGCATCTGCTTCAGTATATCTATGGGGTTAAGTTGCACGAGAGTATGGAGCCTTTCCTTGTGCTGCATAAGCAGCTCACTGAGCATGGTTTTACCTCAGAAGAGAATAGTTTTAATGCTTCGGGTGATAATTACTACTGTGCACTTGATTCCAAAGAGACATGTACCGAAGGTCAGCCCCTACGCAAGGCGATCTATGTTGAGAATCAGTCACCGGCATACTTGCTTGTGATTGATCGTGCTCGACAGGGGAAGTTTCATATTGTGCGCCTCAGGGCTAGCCATAAGGACCCCAGTAAACTAACCAAGTTTATTGAAGCTGACTTCAAAGACGTCGAAAAGCTGTGCACTGGCGGTGGTCCGTTCGACCTTAATCGCTGTAAGATGGTGACCACTCTGGATGTCTCTAAGATGGAATGTGACTTTGCTACAGAACCGTCTTTGATTGATAATGCCCTCTTTAATATTCACAGCGGAATTTGCTCTATTGAAGAGTATTAAATAGGCAAAAATCCCTCTCAAAGCTTGTGCTTGCTATTATTATCATTATAATAATAAGCATGAGTTGAGAGAGGGAAAGTTATGCGTGATCTGATTGATGCCGGTAAAGAGTGTTTGGTTTCCAGTGAGGGTGACTATGCCGACAAGTCCGCTGCACTTCATGCGGTAAAAGACACGCTGGTTCCTGAATTAGCTAAAGCAACCTCGTACAGTGGGTCAGATGGCTGTAAGGTGGTTGTGCAGGCCATGTTTGAATCCAAATTCCTTAAAACCGGTTCGAGTGACTTTAATGTGTCACAGATCATGCAGTATGCGTATGGCATTAAGTTGCATGAGGCGCTGGCGACCTTTCACAAAATCTTTAATTTACTTGAGGAGCGAGGTCACACCTCTATTGAAAATAAGTGCGGCACCACGGGTGATAACTACTACACAGCTTTGAAATATCAGGTTAAACCAACAGATGATGATATTCTGATTCGCTCGCTGCACCGTGAGTTCTTTGAGAGTTCTGTCGAAGACTCCTTCCCTACCGATGTTTACCGCAAGGTATTGGTGATAGAAAATCAGTCTCCTATGTATGCGCTGGTACTGGAATACTCCCTTTTCTCCGGCGACCCTACTGAGCTACACATTGTACGCCTCAAAGAAAATTATAATGATCCAGATCGCCTAACTCACATGATTGAAGCGGAGTTTAACAAGGTGGCGCAACTCTGTGATGGCAGCGCTTACAGTGAGAAGACATGCCGCCCAATCACAACGCTAAAAATCAGTGATATGGAGTGTACTCATGTGAATTCCCCGCGTCTGATTGAACTGGCGCTTATTAATCTGGAAACCGGTCTATTTCACCTTGAAGACAACGAGGACTGATTCCTCCCTAAAATACCCTTAATGCGAGAGAGCGTATAATGATAAGCCAAAGCACTGTTACCTTCCTGAAAAACTGTGATTCCCTGACTCTTGCGAGCCATGGGATTTCCACGGTTCATATGTTGGATGATCAGGAAGCGGCCCTTAAGGCGCTGGTTAAAGCCCTTGATGCCGATCGATCCCCAGAACAGGCGATTACCAGCCTACTGCCGTTGCGTGCGGCTGAGTTAGCGGAGATGCGCGACAGTCCGTTTATGCTTCTAAAGAGCTTAGAGGCAGTTTGGTTTGTAGTAACGGGTGGTATAGAACATGATTGCTATGTAATGGAAGATGCTAATGAACAGGGTCAGCGATTCTGTGTAGCACGATGTAATGTCACCCAGTATGTTGATCAGCAATTGGCTGATGGGCTGGATGGTTTGCTGAAGTCAGTATCCGATAATGGTGGTACGTTTAAGGTTGATGAGCGTTACTACGGGCCTACCCTGTCTGCGGCTTATGAGCGTGCTGTTGCTCGGACTGTGCGACGCAAGCATCTTTCAGTAAATGCCTTTCATCAGGCCTTTAGCGAACCTCTAGAGATCGGGGCTTATGACTGTTACGTTCAGGTGGCGCAAGAGCTGTGCACCGCATTGCACATTATCGATGATGTTAATCCCGATTACTGGGAGCGGACTTACGATGATGAGCTGACACCCATGCAGGCGGTTGCAGACTATCTGAAAGAGTAGATGGCACCAAGGTGGATTCGAAAAGGTCTTGTTCATAGCGAGACCTTTTTTGTTTTCTCATACCATAACGAAAATTCCTAGTTTTCGCGCAATTATTGTTATTCAGTGCTTGTTTATCTCAATAATATCATTATAATAATAAGCATCATTAGAGAGAGGTATTATAAGTGAATTTATTAGACGCCAATGGCAACCCAATTCCATCCCCAATGAATCTATTCAGTCTTCTTCGTCATGAGGCCTTGAATAACGCCTGCACGAACTGGATTGCTGACATGAAAGCTAAGGGTGAGTCGGGTTTTCAGGGTGCTGCCAAGCAGCTGCTAAATGATATTGAGCCTCACCTTGATCCTGCTGAGTCAGAGCTGGATGATGATTTACTGGTGATGCTGGATAGTATGGCAGATGATGACGCCAATCCTTACGAGATTACGATGGACCCTGATGAGTGGTTCGCACTGGGTTTGCGTGTTCATACGGTCGAGAAAATCGCCTACCCTGCTGATTCGTCAGTACATTAAGTGAGTTCAGTTTAAGGTGCTGAATCTCAGTATCTTAATAATTTTCCGGGATTCGTATCAATGTCAGATTATGATTCAGTATATGTGTGAAGATATATGGCCGTTCATCAATTGAGCGTAATCTTTTAAGTGCATTGGGGCTTGTGAGTAATCTTAGCTCACCATAAATAGATAAGTATTGGAGGATTCTATGGAAACCGTATTTTCAATCGAAGAAATCCGCCACTATTTGAATCGTCATAGCTGCATTGACAAGGCACTCAGTGAGCTCAGTGAAAAAGCGGTGGTTGATGCGCAGCCTGAGTCTGCTTTTAATCCCCTGACGTGCGCGCAAACGGATAAGAACCTTGCAAAATACGAGGCTCATATCGGCATGCTGAATATTAAAACCCGACAGCGCGAGCTGTACCGCAAAACCGAAGGTAAAGAGGGTCGCTACTGGATGGCTTTAAGCCCGCGGTGGATTCCTGATGATGCGACGGTGGAAGGTACGGAGTATCGTATTGGGTACTGGGTTAATTATGGTGATAATAACACCTACGGTAACTTTACGGTTGAGCAGATTCAGCTTTGGTTTGAAAACCCTGAAATCCAATTACATCAACTAGGCGGCACCAAGGAAAGTTAGTGCTGGAGTTGCTCGCTTTTAGCTAAGTCACTCCGTATTAATCGCCACTCAAGAAAGATAAGGATAATACATGCTGAAACTCAATATCTCAGCCAGAACACTGGTGATCAGTCAGGTCTTTTTTGTGTTCGCAATGATTGCGCAGACCGTTTTCTTTTACTTTGAAGGCTTGTCTGTTGAGCAAAGTGCCCGAGAGGCACGCTTTTCCGCCCTTGCGAGCCAAGCACAGCATGTCGCTGGCGTGACGGAATTATACCGGGTGAAATACAATGCCGATCCCTCCTCTGTGACGGCCTTGGTAGAAGATGGCTTAATGATTGATGAGTTAAGTTATCAGGGTGAGACATGGACATTCGAAAGAGCGGCTGACGGACGTGTCTATCAGGTTACCCTAAAGTTAAAGAACGAGATCGACTGCACCGGTGCTCAATCGCTCAACCTTGTCTCTTGTGGATATACTGCTGATAGTGATTATCCTGCCACCCTACATCATCGCCTTTATATGTAATACTGTTCTCCACAAAGCAAATCAACCCACAAAGCCTATAAAGCTTGCATTTATTGTTATAATCATTATAATAATAAATATGAATTGAGAGAGGTTATTGAGATGCAATTGACTAAGTACACAGCCCCATTGAACAGCGTTCCTTCTGTAGATTTTATGGTCAAAGGAAAGGCTTATGAGTTTGATTTGATCAGTGGCGGTGTGGTTGATGCTGGTGAAGATGTATTTGCCTCTCAATCTTTGATCGGACGTGTAGCGCTGCTTCGCGAGATTAATTTGCTGAGCAATACGCCATTGGATTACAACGCGATTAGCGCAAAGTCGATTACACTGGCCAAGGTTTTGGCTAATAGTGCAGCTGCCTTGCTGATGGGTAGTTTGCCCGGTATGCCTGCGGGCACGCCAAAGATAGATTTGGGTGAAGGTACGCTGGCTTATGATGCGGATATGATTTACTACATCGATCCCCGTAAGCGTGTTGTACTTGAGGGGGTTGGTGATGATGTATATGAGCTTGAAGTTGGCAGCTGGTCATGTGAGCATAATTTGCAAGTTGAGGCATTGCTTGAGATCGCTGAGGCCATCTTAGGTATGCTAATGACACCAGTTAAGCCAGCAGACCAAGATGCCTTTTATCTGGCTACTCATGAGCTTTATGAGTCGCTTGTTCACGATCTGGTGGGCGCGCATAACCAAATGTCGCTCAATGGCTTTGCTCACTCGGAATTTGGCCGCACCATTCGTGCAAGTGAGCTGGAAACAGTTTACAGGCATATGCGAGCAACCAATCGAGAAATTTCTGCGCTGACGGGGGCTGATAAGGCCTACTACCATCAGTATTTCAAGGATTCATTCTTGGAGCCAAGTGAGCTTGAACTCTACTAACAGCTTTGGTTTTACCTTATTCCAATGGAACACCCCTGTGTAAACTTGGGTGCAATAAATTAAACGTGGTATGGAAGGTGCGTGGTGCTGGAATTTAACATTAACTATTTGATTGCCGTTCGACTGACAGATGCGGGTCGGGCTGAGCATAAGCGTCAGTATGAAGAACTTTCCAGCATCAATCCAAACATGGGTGAGTATGTACCACCTGTAGAAGATATTGAGGGTTGGTCTGTATGGAAAGGTTGGGTTTTATTTAAAACGTTTGGTCATATGTGCAGTTCTACTCACCAGCCTTTTGAGGCGACGATTCGGGTAGGTGTAGCACCTCCCAATCCACCTAAGAGAGTCGATTAACTGTTTAGCTCTCACTTGAGGAGTTTAGGATGAAACAAGTTTGGCAGTGTGATTTTTGCACCTATACGGGCGAGCACACTAAAGTGGCGGCGCATGAAGCGAAGTGCGTCTTTAACCCGGCCAACCGTAAATGTATGACCTGTAAGCATCGTACTGATGAAGGCGCGCCAATCAGTGGCTTTTGGAATGGCTGTGCATTGAAAGTAGCCAACCAGTTTGATGTTGAAGATGGTGACGCTGACTGCGCTAAGTGGGAACAGTTACCAGACAAAGATTGATTCATTTAAGCCTGCTTAGCCTTGCGCTAGTGGGCTTCTTTAAACTCTCTCCTTAATCCGACAGAGTCGCTTATTCATGGTGGTTATGAAACTGATATGACTGATTATGTATTTTCCATACCAACAGAGTTCATCCTTTTCTGCACACTGGTTACGCTAATTGTGGCCTCATTGCGAGGGAATCACAACAAGGTGTTAGCAGCGGTGGCTTCTATATCCATGCTCTATTCACTATCAGTTTCCTATTACTATGGAGCTGACTATCTTCTAAATGTGGATCGACCACTTGGCTGGTCCGTGTTTGCCGCGATGATCTTGTTTTTAGTGCTGGGTACGCTATGGCTACTGCTTGATACGTATCCCATCTTCAAAAAATGGGCTTTGGGACTAAAAGGCTTTATTGATCGTAATTAGCTCCATTTGGAATAACGCGCTCCCGTAAGATTGTTGCAATATGACTCATGATGCTGACAAAATCCGTGACGTACCGGTGGTGATTAGGTACATACAAAATAAGTGGTGTATTGCCCATGCTGGTAGTTACCAAAACGCATTCGGCAACAGCGTTAACAGTTTTGATACTAGAGAGGATGCTGTTGAATTTGCTGAGAATCATGATTGCGAGGTTTTCTATCACGAGCACGATCAGCTACAGACGCACATTGCGTTATAACATACGATCTACAATGCCCTAACCTTGCTAGAAGAATCCGTTGGTGCTGAGCGTGTAGGTGCGCTCTGGAAAGAATCCGTAGATCGCTTGTTAGCAAAAACAACAGACAGACAATAGGTAGGTTCGAATGGAAATGCATTACATAACGGGTGACTTTAAAGTGCATGTCGCAGAAACGGCGGTTAAGGTAGGGGAGCACACTGTTTATGAACTGGTAGGTGACAAAGTCATTGGCTGTATCGGTTCGGCGCGCCTACTAGAATCCTTTGTTACGGCAGAAGGGATCGACTTGGACACCCCTGTGGAAGCACTGAAGGTGGCCAAGGTGGCATCAGTTTTCCTGCAGAAGCATTATAAAAATCTGCAAAGTCTTCAGAATGAGTTAATGGAACTGGGCTTTGTTGAGAAAGATATGGGCGGCTGTGTTAAATCAACGCCTTGCTATGTTAAGGCTGTACAAACGAATTCCAGCAATGATGATGAGCAGATCGATTGGGCCTTCTGCAAAAGCCGGATTGAAGCTCAAGTGTTCATTAATGATCGCAAGGACGATATAAGGCGTCACAATACCTCTAGCATGTCCGCTTCTAATCGCTATATCGAGGTCAACGTGTACGACCGCGACGAAATGGATCGGTTGACGTTGGATGATCTTGCTGGCATGCCTGTCCCCATGCTGCGCACCCTTCTATAATACCCCACTCTCATACATCCTCTCTTGATTATTTGGTTAATATCATTATAATATTTACTAAGAGTTGAGAGAGGATAATTTCATGTCTGATATCATTAAGCCTGCATTGGTTGCAGTGGAAGAAACACAAGGTCTGTCTGAAGAGATTCAGGCGCAAACCGGGCGTTTCTTTGTTGTTTACCTGTATGACGCCAATCAGCAAGTGAATTGCTGCGAGCTTACTCCAAGCTATGAGCTTGAGCCCATCTACTATGTTTGTGAGCACCCTATCTCTGATGAGCTAGACCAGTCTCTACATGAAGAGGCTGCACGTTCTGATGTGCGTTACATTTGGGCATCCAGCATTGATGGTATGGAAGATGCCGTTAAGGAAGATGGTTCACTGTACGACTCACTTGAAGAGGCGCGGGAATATTACCAAGGTAATCGCTGGGAGCCGGATTTCAGTATCAAGCTTAACCACCCTTGATTTAGCATGGAGTTTACACATGATTCGTTTATTCAAAAGCCTTACCTTGATGGCGCGCATCTTCATTGCGTTGCATTTGATCAGTGTAAGTCTAATTATCGGTGGAGTGGTCGCCTATAATACGGCAAGTCCGTTCCATATGATCGATGATTATCTGATGCTTTCCGGCATGTTCGGATTTTTGGGGGCATGGTTTCTTCTATTGTGCGCTATGCTCTGGGCGGATTTAAAAGGCGATGGCCTGCACATTGATACCCTTTTCACAAGGGAGCCGCATAATTGATCATGACCATTCGAATAGCCTGTTTGTTGTGGTAAATCTAGAATTTAGATAGAGGTCCCTGTATGACACGTTTGGCATTCATAAAGGATCAGTGGTGGCGAATCTTGCCTCTATTGGCGCTGACACTGTACCTGCCGTATTTTGAGGGGGCGGAAAATCCAATGGTGGTGAGCCCCTACTCAATCTTCAGTTTCTTAGCCTTTGTCGGTTGGCTAGGGTTTTTGGGCATGCTGCTTCTTCCAGATGAAGCAAGGGGCGAATTTGACGGTAGCTCCCATTAAATACCGTCACAACTGTCGGTGCTATTTGTGCGAATTTCCTTAAACTCTTTAAATAGAGGGTTAAAAAGGAGCTAGCTTACCTTGCCTTTTAATTCCGTTTTAGCAAATGATGAGATGTGAGAGGGATATACCATGACACTAAAGCTAACTGATCCAAAAGACGTAAACCTATCTGGCACTGAGCTAAAGGCTAAATATGATGCTCAGAATCCCGACATGAATGCGTGGTCCGTGCATCCAGACTACCCGCACGAAGATTGGGCGCAGGCTGCAAGTGAACTTGACACCCTGCAGGGTTACTGGGATTGGGTAGCCCATCAGATTGATGCGCTCTTGATTGAGCAGGAAGAGTCTGACGAAGATTGATCCTTATTTGACCGTAGATAAGCCATGGGGTCACTCATGGCTATTTTACTTGCTTTTACCTTAATTAGCATTATAATATTAACTATGTTTTGAGAGAGGAGAATCAAGATGTCTATTTGCGTATGTAATACCTGTGGCTATATAGAAACCCCAGAATCACCAGAAATTGAGGGCGGTTTCTGCCCTAATGGTCATGACGACTGGCTCGAGATCGGTGATCCTGTGAAGGTGGTCGCAGATGGTGAATTTTCGGCTATTAAAAGCATTTTGCTGGGTACAGAGGATGATAAGGTCGTTCTTCTTGAGAATGGCTTGCGTTATAAGTTTGATGAAGTGCGCTACGGCGGCTAGCGTGTAGTTGGGCTGGTTTTTTATTGCCAGCCCTTGCTTTATGTTTAAATTGCGGTGTGTGCGTGTTGCACTCATGAGTTGAAGCTTTCCAATTGTTATCAACTGAATTACAAAGGTTCCATCAATGACCTCCAAACCAAACAACCTAAGTGAGCTTGCCGAAGCTGCAGACGCCCTCAATGTAGAAGGCCTATATATTTCCTTTTACCTTGAGGGTGGGCGACATATTCATCGGACGCATCTGGCTATCATTGATGCATTGCAACCTTATTTGGTTTACGACCAGCCTTGGGATGCTAAGCGGGCTACTGCATTGCTGGATTGCGACCCTAGCTTGTTCTCTGAGCAGGATGTGAGGCTAGCTGTCCGTGCGTTGTGGAAAACAGATCGTGAGGATTTTTATTGGCGTGCTAAGACATTATATAAAAGCGGATGGATTGGGGCACTCTTACGAAGCTTGGGTGATCTCAAACCGGAGAATGCTATCGTACCCGTCTACCCTGATGTGAGTAAAGCCGATTACCTCAGCTTTCCTGCAAGCTGTTGGGAAGGATTTACTGGTTATTGGGCGCACTCTTAATTGGCTAAGTTGCATTCATTTTATGAGGGGTTGGCAGTCCTTTGCCGATCCCTTAAGCCTTCCATAGCCTTTTCCCTGTAAGCCAACCTTACCTACCATTTATTGCAGTATCAAGACGGTGTGGCTGAATAATATTCACGTTTTTTGACGCGGGGTAACGCTTCGCTAATGCGTACCCAACCTCCCCCCCTTTCAGTGATTGTCGATTTCGTCTGCAAACAACAGAGCCTCAAGGCAAAGATGTTGATGTGGCTTGTTTTTCTATTTTATATCATTATAATATTTATCAAATAAATCATTTACCCAAGGATGTTAACTAATGCCTATTCCAGAATATTGCGATCCTCGTGCAGAAGAGTTTTTTACCCGCGGTTTTGTGGGTGAGCGTCATGGTGAGAATGGTACTAGTTACCGAATCTCGTGGGATACGACCCATGAGGGTTTGCAGCCGACATTGGTTTTAAAGGCGGGTAACCGTAGAATCTGTGCTTATTGTGGCAACCCTGCCTTATCTATTCAGAGTCGAAGTGAGGGTTATCCTACCATCGGCCATACCTGTTGTTGCAAGGGTAGTCGTGATGAACTTGAACACAAGGAAAAGTTGGAAGCACTTCAAGCACGCCACGAAGAAGAGATGACAGCTTTGATGAATGAAGCTCCTAGACCAAGTAAGTCTGTTGTGGAGGTCGCTGTTTCTGCCAGTGCAAGGCGTATTGAGCAGGAGTTGTTAGATCGAGTTGATCGCAATTCCGCCATGGTTGGCGACCAACCTGTAGGTGACTACATCGCAGAACAGCTCGATCACATCTCGCGGTTCTAATGCGAAATCGCCATCTAAAATTCACTGGGAATAAATAGGTAAAATTATGCAGCTACGTGAACAGCGCGGAACCTTGTCTCAAAGCCTTGCTACCACCATTCATATTGAGCCAACCAAGAAAGCGTTACAAGCTCACATCGCAGCCAAGATGGTTGCTTTTGGGAGGCCAATGCCTTCACAAGATGATATTCGTGTAGAGAAATACGGTGAAGGTGAAGATTCGCGTTGTGGCTGGGATACCTATCTTGTAAGCGTAGAAGGATACGGTGTTTTTGGCATGATTGATGGGCCACTATCAGAATTCAATGAGCATTTGCCTCAGGCTATTATTCAGAACACAGAGCCGTTTTCGTTTTACGTACCAAAAGACAAAGTGTCTGGCGAATTACTACACCGCTGTAGCGCAGAATGCCCACGCTTTACTCGTATGCGTCTGGATGATCCTGATCACTTCGATATTGTCGAATATCTGGCCGTTCCGCAAACCGCTGAGTCTGACACTTCAGAAGCGGAATTCATGATTTATGTGCCCTTTAAAAACACGGGTGAAAAGGTGTTTTACACCCATGGATTAAGCTACCAGCAAGCCGACAGTCACATTCAGTGGAGACGCGATCAGTTTGGGATCGTTCCCTTTATAGTCGTAAAACCCAGCCCGCAGTCGTAATGATGCATGGAAACTACGGCTGAAATAGACGCACGGATAGCAGAATTGCCGGAGCCTACACCGATGGAAAGTGGACATGGGCGTTTATGCGCCTCAACCGTAGATGCTGTTCACCAAGAGGTGTTTTACCTCGTGGCTTTTGAAGATGAGTCACGTCCTAATTTTGTACTGACCGATAAAGAGATTGGTATTAAAGGCGTGGCCAAACTATGCGCAGAAGGTCAGCCATGCTTTCTACTTCAACAGATGGAGCGTGAAGACACCGGCCCTTCGAAGTTACCTGAGGGCCAAGAGTTATACATCCTTAGGTTTGAGGATGTCCAGAAGGCAGATCGTAGAATCTATGATCGTACTGAAGCACGGATCACCTTTGCCAAAGCTGAAATGATGGGCTGGAATTGCCACCTATTTGAACGTGCCCTATAAACCAATTAAGATGTTGAAATTATGAAAAAACTACCAAATCGCAAAGTTAGCATAGAAGCATGGGAAAAAGGGGTTGACCCGTCTGAAGAGGTATTGCTCCGCATTCAGGATCGTGACGGAAACAGCACAATGCACCTTGGTTACTACTCATACGGTATTGAAGCATGGAAGGTTGAGGGGCATAGCAATCCACTGGTTATAGAATGGTGGTCCATCCCCACTCTAGGAACTGGTGAGCAGACAGGTATGACTGTCGAAGACCTTTAAGCATCCCTTGCTAAAAAGCCCTGATGAGGGCTTTTTAATTTCAGGTCATCATTAACGCACATAGATGTACGAGTGATTAAAGCCGTACCAACTCCCCATAGTGTCTACATCAAGATATCCAGAATAGTTGTACAAGCTTCCGTGCCACGTAGTGCTGTTTGCACCCATAAAGGAGTAGTCTGTTTGAGAGGAGTCACAGTCGGGCTCATGATGCCATAAGCTGTACTCCATCAAAGTATCGCCCAGTGGTTTACAGTTGGCAGCATAAGCTTTCGTTAGAGAGATGATGCCGTAATGTGATGTGTTAGACTCATTCATTTGCATCATATCGGTTGAGGCGTCACGAATTTCCATCCAGCCTGCATCACTTAAGCTTTTCGAGGCATTACCATCGGTGCCGGTTTCATAAAAGGCCGTGTGAAGATCTGTTGAAACCTGATAAGCCCCACCGCGATTGCGGGTTTGAACCAAGGTCCAGCCCCCACCTGCAGTTGTCATATCACAGTGGGTTCTAATCGACTCACCGGCCAACACAATATTGTACTGTCCAGAACCTATTGAATCCCCTGCATCCAATATGGCCTTGCATGAAGCAGGTCCAGTGGGAGCTGGTGGCTCTTCTGAAGCTGAGCTGACACTCATACCTGCTGGGGTTCGGTAAACAAAATCGGCATGGGCCGCGATCGGTGTAGCTGCCAAAGCAGCCAAGGCAAGTGCCTTAAAAGAAGTTGACAAATTCTGCATTGTTATTCTCGTTATATACAGGAGTAATCTATTAATTATATTAAAATGAATTTAATTATCAATAGGAGGTTCTGGAGGGTATCTTTTTTATAGAAAATCATTATAATATTTAAAATACGCTAAATGCACAGCTTTGGAGTTTTACGCCATGTCCCAACCGCATATTATTCTTATTGACGGCAATAACGGCCTTTATCGCTTTTATCACACCCGCCCGCCGCTGGTTAAGAATGGCGCACGCGTTGAAACAGCGATCTCGTTTGTAAACAATGTCCGTCGCTATGCCGAAGGGGCTATTATTGGTGAGGCTGAACAGGTCATTACGGTTTATGATGCAGATGGGCCAACCTTCCGCCATGAAATGACGGATGCCTATAAAGCAGATCGTGAAGGCATGCCGGACGAACTGGCGTCACAGGAGCTGCTCAGCAAAGAGATGTTGTCTGCACTGGGCTTTGCATGGTTGGAAAAGAAAGGCATTGAAGCGGATGACACACTGGGCATGCTAGCCAATCATTATGCCAATCAAGGTTACCGTGTATCTATTGTCACCAGTGACAAGGATATGCATCAGCTGATCGATGAGAATATCTCTATTTACAATGCTCAGGCCAAGGTTATGCGTAACCGTCAGGAGACCATCGACAAGTTCGGCGTTCCCCCTGAGCACATTGCTGAGCTTCTTGCCCTACAAGGCGATGGCATTGATGGTATTGACGGCGTACCCGGTGTCGGCCCTAAAACTGCTGCTGAATGGCTTAATGAGTATGGCTCCCTGCAGGCTGTTGTGGATAATGCTCATGAAATCAAAGGGCGTGGCGCTAAGGGTCTGCGAGAGACACTGGATGAGATCCCACTCTACCTCAAACTAACCCAGCTTAGAGATGATCCAGTATTCCTAACTGAGGATGATCTGTACTTGGTTGAGAACACAGCTCGCAACCCAGCACTCATTAAGGTGATTGAGACGCGATACGATATCTATATCGACAAGGGGCCTGCTCCGACTAAGAAAAAGATCGCATCACCACCGAAAGCGCCAGAACCGGAAGAGACGCAAGGCTCTTTGTTCTAATTCAATCCGTCTGCATCAAGGCCCTGCTAGGGATCTTCGCTCAGAAGTAGCCGTATTGATCGAAGAATACTGGTCAAAGGCCAATGCACTGAATGACGAACAGTACTACGCGGGCAAAGCCCTCAGGATCGATAACCTTAAACAAGATATCGAAAGCCTTGAGAAAGAGACTGGTGATCCTGCTTAACCCCCTGCATCACGCGCCCTTCTTTTAGAGGGACGCACTTAAATATCAACCCAACACAAACAGGCCTACTCACCCTTGTTAAAGGGTTTTTAACCCTTATAATAACTAGTAACAAAGTGTGCTGAGATCAGGGCAGTGTATGGCTAAGAAGAAAAAGGGAAATAAGGGCTTTGCGAAAATGGACTCAGTAGCGAAGGCCACTGATGCAATTGCGTGCAACAAAGCACACGGCAAAGATTCTTCGTTTGGCATTAAGATTGGCTCCCATCTATGGGTTAAACGTAAGGGCTATACTCATCACGGCATTTATATCGGCAACAAACTGGTGATCCACTACAGTGGGCTGGCTGATGGTTTGCAGTCCGGTCCCGTAGAGACCGTTAGCCTAAGAGAATTTGCGGGTGGCAGTGAAATTAACCTGCGTGCCTACAAAGAACCTAAGTACAAACCTAATGAAGTCGTTCAGCGTGCAAAGTCTCGCTTAGGTGAGGATCTATACAGCGTACACGCCAATAACTGCGAGCATTTCTGCTGTTGGGCAATTACAGGCAAACATGAAAGTAAACAGGTCGATTTTGCCCAAGATCTGATCGGAGCATTTACCCCTGCAGGTAAGGCAGTGTTGGATATCCGAACGTTAATCCGTGCGTGGCGTACCGGTGACAAAGAAGCCCTGAACAGCGCAAGCAAGAAAGCGGGCAAATCGGTCATGAAAACGGCAATCGTGAGCGCGGCCTTACGGACAGCAGCGGGACCTTATGCACTCCCCGTCATGGCTGCAGGCTGGGCGGGCAAGGAACTGTACAAGAGAATTAAAGACAAAGACCCTGAATCAATTAAGGCCACATGATGTGGCCTTATCGTTACTAACTTTAAAGTAATTTAACTCTGGATTCAGGCAATGAGTTTCAGTGACATATCATCGTACCAAGCAGTGTAATTACCCTTCACAGCATCTAAATAGCGCTGCAATGTTGACTCACCTTCCACTTCAATGGATGCGAGATCCGATGACTGGGGTAACTCCGACCACAATTCATCCCTTTTTCGTGAAATCGGCGTAGAGATAAAAGTAGCTTGTTTGCTCGTGACATCCAAGCCTTCGAGTGCCTTATCATAGTAATCCCGAAGGGTCTCACTCAACTGATGAATGAATTGTTGCAAACCAATTGATTCAGGCAAGCTTCTCTTAAGATCATTCAAACATTCAACAACACCCTGATTATAGGGGTTGCCTTTAGCTATACCTTCATACACATGCGCTTTACCTGATAGTACACGCTTAGCGGTAGCTTTAGCGTGCTCAAGCCACTGTCCTTCTGCCTTAGGGCAATCCAAAGTCACCATACCCAACAATAGGAAAAAACTGTGTGCCATGAACTGCTGCAGGGACATTAGCTTGTCATGTGTTTTTGGTGCAATCACCGTAACATACTGATGACCCGCATTTTCAAAGAAGGCCTTTGCTTCCTTAACTGCAAAATCATGAAGATGGTGGTCTTTTTTTGATTCAGGCACAGTCAAAACAACCGTCTGTTCTGAGACATCTTCCACGAGAGGCCCGTACATCTGATGTGCGCCAATGACCATGCCACTAAAACCCTCAAGTACGTTAGATGGCAGCTCGTGTAACGACGATATATGCATACAGAGGGTATTACCCTGCCCTTTCCCGTGATGTCCCATCACAGAACGTGAGATTGCCCTATGACCTCGCAAGTTGGAGGCAGACTCATAAACAGCAAAAGGTACACTTAAGATCAACGTATTATCGATCTTATTCTGCCTTCTCTTTTGGTGAGCGATATTACTGCTAACGGCGCGATGAAAGGTCCGTATATTGGGAAATTTAATCAGATCAAGCTGTTTAACACGTCGCTCATCCAACCAAGACATCAGCGTCGACGCCATCGCCCCTTCGGAGCCAAGTAATGTAACAGGATATAATGACTGTACCATCGTTATTTACCCTCTCTGATGAACTAATCAATATACATGGCCTACCCTCAAAACGGGCGCTCCCTGCAATCAACCAATTGATTAAAAACTAATCGACGTATTCCAGTATAAGGAGCACCTATGCAAGTTCAAGTTTTTCTTGGTCGCTATAATAATTTGGAGTGGAGCTAAGCTTTCAATAGATGATGATCTAAAACACTCACTCCATCAAAGCACATAAATTAGTTAGCCACTCAAAAACCTATCTATCTAGACTTCCACTTTCACACAGCTGATCTTTATTCAGACTGCGCTTTACCACCTTCTCCATTTTCTCATAGTGGTACATGACACCATTAAATGCCTTCTTGTAATGCCCAGATACTGCGGACTCCACTTTGCCTTTAAGTTCATCCAGCTCTTCTTGCGAAAAAGGCTCACCATTTGTTGCGATAACATCATCAACATCCATATCCTCAACTTTCGACCGAAACACTTCTAATGCCTTAGCCACCCTAAACATCTGGGACATGTCCGCTGGGGGTACGTCCGCCTGAATACCAATAGGTGGAAGCTTTTCGCCCGCCAATTCAGTAAGCGTCGGTAATTGCTCATCTGGCACATGATTCCATTCCGATGGGATGACGATCGGCCTATCCTCCGCCATGACTTGACCAAAAAGAGAAGCGAAATAGCGATCTCCCCAAACGATACTCTTTGTTGGCCTATGGGTGATCTCAAAGGCATTTAACAGGGTCTTAATTGGCCCCCAAGAATGATAAAGCTGATCACCATGCGTATTTAAACTGACAAGGTCTGATGCTATCTGATCCATGGGCGACACACTGTCGGGATACGCTGGAAGCTGCCTAAAAACAAACTCAGGCATATAATCATCAACTTTGTCCAAAGCCTTACCTAACTCTGTATCTCGTGAGAGCTGGCTAGCAATATGATTAATCGTTTTTTGTAAGGATATAAGACTGACTGGACCATTCGCATCAAGCGGCTTCGCATGACTTTGATATGAGTCGAGTGTATTTACCGCATCAAATGCCTCCTCAGAATATCGACCCTGACAGTTCTCTTGGAAAGCTTCTATATTCTCTCGGCAGATTCTATCCATTAGCTCAGAATCCATAGCGTCCATATCCATCACACCGAATTCATCAGAAACGGAAGTAAACACTTCGTAAATTAGGCTTGCCAGTCGATTACCAATCTCATCCTTGGACCCGAAATTATCGTCATAAAAGCCAATCATGGTTTTAACAACAGAATCGACTGTCGATGGGTCAAGCAACAATACAGACATAGCAGCACATCCTTAATATATTTCGATACTTACAATAATAACGTATTCTTACCTAACGTCCTACTGCTTACATACTAGCGAATCCCCTCTTATTACAAATTTATTTAAAAAGAAATTAATTTAAAAAACAGTCTTGCGTTTATATTATTTTTCATTATACTAGTTATCAAGAGTTGAGCTTAGCTCCTCTTACCAAGCATCTGAGTGATGCAGCCTCATTGTTAGGTTGAATTGAGTCGGGTTGCTTACTTTTTGTTGTCACTTACTGTAACTGTACAGTCTTTTCTTGGGACCCCCATGTCCCACACCTTTGGGCCCCGGATTATTCCGGGGCTTTTTTTATGCAATTAATTTAAACGTTGCTATTTAAAGGCATATAAATTACTACAACTCTTGCCTTTACTGTAAAATTCATTATAATAAATAAAGAGAATTGAGAGAGGAAATAATCATGCCAGCAACCACTAATGCAACCCTATTTACCCTAATATATTCCCAGCGCGATACAGATGCAGATGCACTGATTAGCTTGAATGGGCCATCAATCCACACATCAAGAGAGTCAGCGCTCAATGAGGTTTGGCAGTATGTACGTGGCCGCATTCTCAGCGAGTACTGCATTGAATTTTCAGAAGAGCATGTTAATGTCGATGACATGGTTGAAGATCTTGAGGGTGATACAGACAGCCTTCCAGACGGTATTGTTGCGTTCTATGAGGGAGCGGTTAGCGGTCTCGAAGGCCCTGCTTTAATTTTCTTTATGGACACAATGACAATTGAGCAGATTCAAGCCGCGGTGAATTGGTTCTTCAATATGGTGCGTAATGCCTGCACGGAGGCATTTTTTGTTATTGATGAGCATCAAGTGACCCTACCTCGTGACCTAACCTACGTGAAGCAGCTGTGGGCGCAACTAGGTGACATACCGGTAACGCCAGATGAAGACATTGAGGAGCCATTCCTGCACTTTGAGGTTGGCACAGGTCGTGAAGAAATCTGGGACTGGTTTGAAAATCAGTTTGATATCTCAGTTCCAGAAGACCTTATGTTCCCTATTGTGGACAAAGAGATTGTAAGGGACCGTCGTTTAAAGCCTGATGAGCTGACAGGCTAGGTTATTAGACCTACCCAACCTTTTTCTAAAGGGCTATGATGCCCGTTAAACACAACACACTGATTTAGGCCCTATCATGAGTAAACACGAATTGCAAAATGGGTGCACCGATAAACGTCTACCTGAGTGGGCTGAGCGGGCTTGGGCTCACTCCGTGGTGAACTCAAGCCAACAGTGGTCTGAAATCTCAAAAGAATGGTTTGAGATTATCGCCCAAGTTGAAACCATGGGGGCAACCGATGACGACCTCGCAGCTCTGGCCAACACTGAATGCCTCTATGTTGGGTTCGTTTCGCTGGACGCTGGTGATAGCCAAGCTGCACTACTCTGCACAGCAGCAGACATCGTTGTCCTTCTATATGAATACGATGACTTCACTGAAGCGGAAGGCCTGATGACACATGAAGCGTTCTGGGAATACCTAGGCAGCTTCCCTAATGTCTACAAGCACCTAAGAATAGGGAATGGGCGCCAAAAATACTGGCAGCGACCAGAGACGCTAGACTCCTAACTCAAAAGCATTCAGCTCCTTGTTGAATACAGGGAGCTGGCACCAATACTCAATTCAAGTCTTCTGGCCTTTTACCGTCTACCTTGAGTGCATCTGCATAGTCACTTAAGATACCTTTTGCAGCCCCTCTCTGCATGACGATCACCCGAAGGGTTTTATCGTCCAGAGCATATAAACCTAAGTCATCACCCTCAGAGACCCCCAAGCGCTTACAAACATCATCCGGCAATCGAATTTCGTTATTTGGACCAAGTTTCAAAATAGTCTCTCCCGCCAAGTAAGTTGAATTTCATGTTTAACATGACTTATCTTTTTTTAAGGCCTTATCTAGTTTTCTCTTTTCATAAAAGATGAAACCGACCTATGGTAGACCCAGCATAATCATCCCAATAGACAGCACCGTATTGTGGCCTGCCTGTAAAACGTGATTTTCCATCAACCATGTTATACCCAGTGCTATAGGAATCGCACCAAGAGGAATACACATTAACAAGACCAAACGGAACCTATCCCCCGCTTCTGTTCTTTCTTCGCTATACAAGGTTCAATCCCCTTATTATTTATACTGGTCTTTATGTTATTATTTGTTATATTAATTTTCAATAACCGCATGCCGCCGCATGGCCATGCAAATTCAAATAGTAGGTATCTATGAAAGTCTCACAAATTGATATGGACGTCTTTGAAGACGCACCCAATGACGTCTGGTTTGATCGCCATTCTATCGATAATAAGCATGTTTGTTACTCAAGACTGCAGCGCATGGTGCGCTTAAAGCTACTGGAAGAGAAAGGCTTTGATGGCGCGACCAAGTACCGTAAGCGTCCAGTAACTGAAACATGCTCCCGCTGTGATTGGGTCGGCACCGAAGCGGAAATGAAGCTTATCCCCGATCCTAGCCATAGTGGCATCCAAGTTTCCAACTTAGTGTGCCCAAAATGCGGATGTGACAGCTATTATAAGCTGGCATAAAGTCCTTGAAATAAACCGGAAACAGTTAGATTTTTATTGACTTACTCAGTATTTTCATTATAGTTAATATTACTCAGGGGGCTGGCTTGGCCGGAAACCTGATCAGGGAACCCATCCCTCCCGCAACTCAACATGCGCTGCATGTGGCCAAAGGGTAAACCACTACTTATGATGATTGAATCTAGGTGATGGTAGAGATTAACGAGTTGCACTGTACCTGTATCGCCGATGAGGATGTTGTCATGATCTATATGAATGATCGCCAGTTTAAGTCATTTAAGTCTAACCTTGCTTCTGCATTGGCCCTGATGGGCACAGGTGTTAAAGGCCGTAAAGCCGATGACCTGTCTGCGCAGCTTTTGGGGTTTGCCGATTACCGCACCTACCATGCGATTGGTCGCTTACCCTCTGAAATCGATAACGGGGATATGACCCATACAGACCATATTGGTTTCTGTATCGATGGGGGTAGCGTTGTGGGCGCCCTTGCGGACTGCAAAGAGATTCAACCATGGTGGATCTCTCTGGATGGAGAGGTACTGGTTAATGCTGAGGCATACTTTGCCTCCAATGATCCTAGAGCGTTGGAAGATGCCGCGACCGATTGGTTAAATGCGCTGTTTGGTGATTGGGCTTGGTGCACCAAGATCGGAGATGCCTTTCACAAAGGTGAATGGTCTGGCACGTTAGTGGATAAATCTGGCAAGCAACATACGTGGGAGGTTGAGTGTCCGTATGTTGAGGTCGGTGTCGAGACCCTGTCTGAACTCCCGATGCACGATGTAGCGCTGATTGCGGGTAATGTCGATGCACAGTACCGCGGGATGATTGGAAGCAAGCATGCGGATGTTATTGCTGCTCTGCTGCCTGAGACGCCACGCAATGTAATTAAGGAAGGTGTTGAGCAAATGTTCGCGCCATCCATTAAACAGGGTTACATTGACCGTCATCGCGCTATTAAGGGCTTTATCAAGTCCAAAGACATGCAAAGCTACCGAAAAGCACTCGCCTCGTTCAGCTAAGTTTTCCCAATTAAAAGAAAAGGCGCTCTTATTGAGCGCCTTTTTATTATTCCAGCAACCAGATCAGTTCGTATAGACCGGCGTGAATTCATATTTATAAGTAGCACCACTCATATCAATTTGAGTGAAGCTATTTCGACCCGTCGCTGACGTTCCCGAACTTGTTAATGCGTACGAAGTATGGCGTCCCGCTCGAACCTTAGAAGCCATTTGACCCGTCGCTTGGAAGGTGTTTTTAGACGAGGTGGAATCAAGACCCAATTGACCATTACTACCCAAACCCACGGAATGAATTTCACCACTCGAGTCCAGCGCTAAAATATGAGAATAACCCACATCAATGTCATTAGCCGCAAAGCCAGTACTGGTCCACGTGGTTACTTGATCGCTATGTCCTAAACCAAGGCGGCCGTAATCCCCACTGCCTGTGGTATAAACAACGCCATTAGAGATAATTGCTGCAAACTGCTGACCACCGTCCACATCCGAGGCAGGAAGGCCCGTATCAACCCAAGCTGATCGGTGATCAGTATCTCCAAGCCCAAGCTGTCCATTTGTATTTGTGCCTGCTACAAACAGATTTCCATTGCTGATGGCATAGCTACTGTAAGTACTACCTGCCATCTGAGTGGCTTTTATACCCACATCAAGAAAATTAGGGTTTTTACTCGCCGTGGTGATTCCAAATCGCCCGTTTGTACCCAACCCTGCCATATAGAGACTATCATCAGCCAAGGTCAACATACTGTGCCAACCACCGGCCGAGATATTCTTAGCTTGCCATCCAGTATCCACAAAAGTATAGCGCTGATTATAATCACCCAAGCCTAGCTGCCCGTTAGAGTTATAACCCGACACCCAAAGTGTCCCATTACTAATCACCATACTATGGTAATTACCCATAGCAATTTTAGAGGCAGGCATATTGGTATTCGTCCAACCCCAAACAGGGTTAGTATTTCCTGTCCCTAATTCAGAGTATCGATTCTGACCTGTAATCCACAACTCACCATCTTTAATGGCGATACAGGAATCATTTGTATTACAGTGAACATCAGAGAAACCAACAAGATTGAGTTCTGGTTCCGACCCTGAGTCTGATCCTGCATCCGAAGAGGCCTGAACTTTCATACCGGCAGGTGTTCTGTAAACAAACTCCGCCTGTGCGATTCCTGACATACCTAGGAGGCACGCGAGTGCCAATGCTGTTTTTTCCATAGCGCTACCCAAAATATTTTTTATTTTCTACATAATATAACGATAGAAATAAAAAACAATTTATTAAAATAGCAAGTTTTAGGTAGAGGGTTGCTTATTTAATTTTCTTCATTATAGTATTCAAAAATACCCCAAATGTGAACGCAACCATACCAAGGACACTCTTATGAAGAAAACTGTTTTAATGTTGCTTACAACAGCTCTTCTTTCAGGCTGCAATCAGAACAATGATAATGATTCCAAAACGACTGCATCCAAAACAAATAAAGTACCTACCTCTAAGTACGCTCCCACCAGTGAAAATGCCAAGGCTTCACTATACAGTTGCCGAGGTGGCTCCGTCATAATTGATACGCCCGAAAAAGTTAAGTGCACCCAACATGATGGCTATTTTACTACGTACGAGCCCAATAAAGGCTTTCCGGTCGTTTCCATAACCTACGACCTTAAAAACAACACATATGAGGATGAGCTTCAGGCACGTCTCCTTCTCTCTTCGCTTGTTCAATCAGGTGCAGACTTTGCCTTTGGCATTAAGGACGTAGCGAAAACCCATCAATTAACACCAGCATACGTTCTTGATTGGCCTTTAGGTCATTCCATTGGATTATCAGAAGATGTTTTGTTGAGTTATCCGAATCGACCGGCGCTGCGTGCTACAGGCCAGTACACTCTGACGTTGAAAAAAGTAGAACCAATACACCTCTCAAGGGCATCTAGCAATTGATCCGCTGTGTGCGGCTAATGAAAATCAACAGGGCCCTTATGGACCTTTTCTAATTAAACTAATCTCAGTGAATAGCTTGTAAAATCAATATATTTCATTATAATATACTGTATTGAGATGAGAGAGGAGTTACCCATGACAAAGACAATTAATCCATGTGATCCAAATGGTATTGTGCTAGCAATGTACCGTGGTGGTGAATATGAGTCAGCGGAAGCTGCTAAAGCTGAGGCCGCACTATATCAATGTGACTATCAATTTAATTATGCAACTCGAGTAGGCTTGTGGGACCTCATGAAGGTCATTGCCAGTGTTGATGACTGCGTGGGTACGGGAGCAAATATTCAACTGGTACGCGTTATGGACGATGGCACCTACTTACCTATCACTGCAGAAAGTATTCAGGCTTAAGGAGTCACTATGTGTGAATCAAGCTCTGGAATGCAGAGTATCGTCGAATACCTTAATGACAATGAGATTGATAAGGTAGAATACTTCCTTGGCTGCATTGATTACGACGGGTGCGTTCGACTTCGACGAAGAGACAATAGTAAAGAGCCAAGAGAGTGCATTAAGGATCTGGACTTCCATTATTTCTTGGTGGGTTTTAATCAGGTTAATGGCACGAATTACTGGCTGCCTGACCACTACTTCAATCCAAGTGTTAGTCGCTTTTAAATGCTTAAAATAGGCAACAAAAGACCTTAAGTTAAATACCTAAGGTCTTTTTAGTTGCTGAGATTGATTTATAATTAATAGTCTGTATAATAAATGCCTTAAGAACTTCACGAACGTTAACCTACCTAGGAGCTCTGCAATGAAGAAGAATCTGATTGCGCTAGCGCAGGCATAATTACCTATATTCACCCAAAAATCCAAAAAGCCTCCATAGTGAGGCTTTTTTGCTTTTTGATCGACTCAATGCACTGGCCATAACTTTAAACAGTACTTGCAAATACTGCAAAAACCCTTATAATAAGTCTTAGAAATTAAGAGATGCAGTAGATCGCTACACTCTTTACACAGTAAGCATTGAGGTCTGAGATATGTCACGTAACAAAGATCAAAGCAAGTACGTTGAATTTGGCACTATGGGCTTCTCCGAGTTTGCTCGCCAGTCGATCGGCACGGAAGTTAAATACATGCTGGCCACAGAAGTCAAGGCGCGCCATCACGTGAGCAAGAGTCTAAAGTCCGCCTGCTCTAAGGCAGGTTCTTTGTGTGAGATTTCATGTGTCTCCGTACTGGTAGAGCAGGACAACGGTAGCTGGTTGCCAACCAGTATTCTGACGGCAAAAATTACAGAAGAAAGGATTAAAGGTGGCTCATGAAGCATATCCCCTTGTTTGATGTCTTTATACCGGTGGATCACCGCGCTATCGGAAAGTCAGTTGCCACATTCGATGACCCTGCTGAGGCCGAAAGCTACGCCTTTAGCGATCAATGCATTGAAGCATATGGCCGTACGGGTCAAGTAAAGCCGCGGACCTTAACGGTCTACAGTTCAGCCGCTGAAGCGGGTGCCCGCACATATAATCATCTGCAGAAACTACAGGATTTGGGCCGCAATTCATCAAGCCAACAAACACTTTTAGGAGATGTGTATGCCACAGGTAAGTGAAGAAGAATTAGCGCAATTAAAGTTAGACTCAGCACGCTGGAATGCGTTTCTTAAGTCCCCTATACGGGTTCTCGGCTTTGCAGGCCTTCAACATGACGACCCCACACAACCAAGCGAACATGGTGCTGATGGCTACGCTCACTTCGGTTGTGAGATGTGGACCCGCCACTCAGGGCACAAGCCGGACAGCAAAGACCTTCTAATAGGTTTCGCCGATCAGGCGATACGCTACCAAGCTGAACATCCCACTGATGAATAAATCCCCAAACAAAAGTCCCCGAATTGGGGACTTTATAAGCTAACACACAAACCGCGCATTAGTTCCAGCTGCGGGCACAACGAATCCTCATGCCATTCCCTTTTGCTACATAGGTATGGTAATCATTCGAAGGGTTGAATACCTTCGCGTGAGCGAAATCAAACTCCGTTGAAGTCCAGTACCACTGTCCATCCATCGGAATAAACCCATTCCATCGATCTTTAATTGCGGACAATTGCTGGAATTCACCCAATGAAGGCAGGAACCACCCCTCCCCTCTTTGCGTACAGGCTTGAGCTGCTGACATTGCGCCAATGGCCTCATGATGCGACTTGATATTGAGTGTGTTTTCTTTCCCAGATGGCGCCACCGTTGAGCACTCAGTTAAGCTTTGATTTTGATAAATTGTACAGTTATCCACAGTCTCGATATCTTGGTATACCGTTGACCAGTGGTACGTAAACGTGTTGTATTCAAATAATACGGCGTTACCATTAGTCTCCGCTCCTTTAATGAACGGTGTACCCTTTGCGTATCCACAGAATTCATACGATATGGTCCCCATCTCAACCGCGTTAGGGTCGATACAGTCCAAATTCAACTGAAGAGTATAATTTTGGGTGACTGTTCGATCACCAGCCGTGACCGTGAGCGTGATCGGATGAGCGCCGTGCTCATTCGTCATGCCAGAAAGATGACCAGTGTAATCCAGACTCAGCCCCTCAGGTAAACCAGTAACTGAATAAGTTGGTGTACTATATATAGGATTGTGACTTAAATCAGACATGAAATTGTAACCCATGTACTGACCTGCATACGCTGTAATAGTAGTGTTGGAGGCATTAAGACTCCAATCATGCTCTATATGCAATTTAAATGCTGAGCTTGACACCTGCTGCCCATCAGATGCAGTCACAGTAAAGTCATGCCTCCCCGCATAAGTCGGCTGACCGTAAAGTATCCCTTCACCACTTAATGCAACGCCAGAAGGCAATCCGGCAGAACTCCATGCTAAATCAGGTGCACCTGACGTGACGACGTGCTCGTTGAGGTCGATGCTCATATCCGGCGTGTGGTATACGACTGGGAGATCCGTGTCTTGCAATGCCCAACTATAACCGACTGCAAGGCTGAAATCCGCCGAATGGGTCGCACCTTCACCTTCTGCGGTAGCATTGAATGTATAATTGCCGCCATTAGCGATTGAGCCCGAAAGGACACCCCCCTGACTTAAAGATAATCCTGATGGCAGATCGACACTTGACCACGCCAATACGACCGGTGTGTCTGATTGAACGTAGGCGTTCAGATCTGCACTCACTGCTTGACCTGAATTAACGGACGTTAATATTTGACCCTGAAGCTGCCATGCAATGGCGCTATTGGAAGGTACGTCCATGCCTGCAGGTGAGCGGAAGACATACTCGGTTTGCGCAAAGGCAGGGAGTGCCGCCAGCGTAATCGCTGTAGCCATAAGATACTTTTTCATGAGTAATAACCTTATTTTTGTTATCTGTTTATTATATAAACAATTAATCAGCAATGCAATTCACCCTTCTCTCGCCATGGTTGTTATTTTTTATTTTATCATTATAATATATTAGAAATGAGAGAGGAGAATCCCTATGAATCGCAATATTATTGCTGCCAAATTAGTGAATGACCACCCTGAAGCTTGCCAATTACTGGTGGACCTGATTCAGGCCATTGATGCCGAGAAGAAGCCTTTAGCAGACCTGCATGATGACTTTGAAGGCTTGAGTCTAAACGACCTCACTTCTACCGTAGATGGGACGTTAGCTGACCTATCCGTGTCTGATGCAACCTCAGTCGAGTTTGATCATGCTCTACGTGTGTTACATGGTGTGTTTGTTGATCTGGAAGCACAGGGGCTGGATTTTGTTCGTGGCCCTGTATTTGTCTATGCGGCCGAGCTAGGTATGACCGGGGAGAAAGTCGTTTATCGGGAATATGACTCTAAGGATCTCTGCGATGCCTTTGAGTTAGGTGTTGATGTCGGCGTGGCCAATTTTGGAGAGGACCTAAGTGATGAAGAGCTTAGTCCGCCTGACTCGTATACATCCGAACAGATTGTTGAATTTAACGAGGCTTTCGCCCTCGCCGATGGCATGTCTAGAGCAGATCAGGCTTATAATGCGGATGATATTGCCTCAATTAAGCACCGATCTGAAACAGATGAAGAAGCTGCGATGTAGCATTAGACGATTGGAGCCTGAGAAATCAGGCTCTAATACATGAATTAAGGAACGGTTACAGCAGTAAAGCTTGATCGATCTCCAGTATCCCCTACACCCAATTCACCTTTTGTGTTTCGACCTGCCGAATATAAATCGGACCCACTTTTGGCATAAACGTTATATAAACCTGCAAAAATACTATCAGCGGCCTGCCCTGTGTCACCCCATGTGGATGTTGATCCACTTCTCGCGCCCTGACCGAAGCGGTTACTACCCACCGACCAAACATTACTCCCACTGATTGCATAGCCTGCTTCATAACCTGCAGAAATGGCAGTAGCCGTCAATCCGGTGCTTTGCCACAGGTAGATGGAGCCACCTCGACCCAATTGGCCATAATCATCTTTTCCTGCCGACCATACTTCACCCCCACTAAGAATGTAGCCATGCCAACTACCTGCCGCGATATCAGAAGCTACTATACCCGTGTTAGTCCAACTAGTTCGTTCATTGCTGTGACCTAAGCCTAGTTGGCCATCAGAATTCGCACCGATTGACCACACCGTACCATCGCGCAGGGAATAACCATGGTTTCCTCCGGCTGAAATTTTAGAGGCCGGTTGGCCAGTATCGCCCCATGTGTACTGGGTAGTTTTATAGAATCGACCCAACTGTCCATTTAGGTTATAACCTGTAGACCAAACAGTACCACCATTGATCGCATAGCCAAAATGATGTCCTGCAGCAATGTCAGTGGCAGGCTGCCCCGTATCCACCCAAGACGATTTGTTTGACGCTGTTGCATCACCCAGTTGCCCTAAATCATTACGACCAACAGACCAGATGGTCCCCCCGCTAATCGCATAGCCATGATTTGCACCTGCAGCGACCTTATCAGCAGCGAGCCCAGTATCCTGCCACGTAGAAATGTAGCAATTCGATGAGCCTGTACACAGACCCTCAATACTTAATTGGCCGTGAAAGTTGTACCCTACCGCCCATGCATTCCCGTCCTTAAGACCATAGCAATGATTGAGACCACACGAAATTGAATGCAGCCCATCCGGTGCCGCAGGCGCTGCTGCAGCCAATAAAGAGTATTTCATACCCATTGGAACGCGGTAGGTGAACGTGTCCGCATATACTGCAGATGAGATAATGGTGGCAGCTAGGCTACCAAGCAGAATAGATTTCATAGGAAAGCCTGTATTTATTGTTTTTATATTAATAATAATAACCGATATGAGCTCTCCACCTCAAGCGATTCTCCACCTCATAAAAACAGCGCAAACCATGCTGGTGGAATACTATTAGGCGCATAATAAATCTTGATTGTTTTATAAAATTCATTATAGTATCTAAGCATAGTTTAAGGAGAGAGTAATGAAGCATTTTATTGATAAAGCGGCTGTTATTTGGACTATTTTTAATGATAATACCAGCAACCACCCAGATGATTTAAACGTTAACCATTCAGAAGGCGTAGTCTCTGTTATTGATCGTACGGATGGCAGTACGGACGGTGAAGTCATCGCCCAATACCCACTCTGGGATAGCTTAGTAGAATTGGTGGCAAGTGAGACGACTGCACCTGCTATGGCAAAAAGTTGTGATGACGCAACTGCATCTAACAATATTTATGCTGCTGAACTAGGCTTAACGGGTGAGAATGTCGTTTATCGTGAATTCATTGATAGCTCTCAACTTCAGGCCTTTGAATTAGGTATGGAGCGTGGATCTTCTCGCTCTGATGAGCTGAAGGACAATCAAGCCATCATTCTACCCTCAACCTTTTCTGATGAGCAGATCAGCCTATATAGAGAAGGCTTCTCTATCGGCAGTTCTTATCCACATGTCTTGCGGGTTCGCGCTCAAGAGTCAGTAGCAGCAATCAAAGCACTTGATACTGTAGGCGACACCATGGCGGTATAAGCGCCACACAGTAGATCCTAGATCATCAACACATTAAATCTATCGTTAGTCAGAGGGCAGTAAATTGATAGGGAACGTGACTACACAGAAAAATCTATGGTGTTTCATTGCGGCATGCGCTATGGCTCTTTGGGCTATAAATGCGATAACTAGACCGCAGATCGAGTTGCCGACGACTTATACCCACATCAGCTGTAAGTCCGGTCGAGAGTTAACTACCGAAGCAACGGTGGTGCTGGTTATAGGTAGAGTTAATCAGCCTTTTAACGGTGCGCGCTATGAAGGGAAGAAAGTCTTTGTCGTTGAAAAGAATGACGAATGCTTAATCTCCCACCTGTTAGATGGCTCAACCTAATGTGTCATCTGCATCCGACGATCCCTACCTAAGCTGCTGATTATATTGACATATCAGCAGCCATTGTTATAAATTACCGCCTTCTTTAAAAGAGGGTCTGGTATGAATTACGGAGCTTCAAGTGCAACCAGTTGAACAAACCTTTCACTACCTTATACTTTCTGGTTTGGCGACCCTTATTCCTGTAGGCTCTGTGGGTATGCTGGTGTTGTTTGTTCGCCCTAAAATAAAGCAAAGTTAAGGCGATCCCATCCACTCTTCTTGCTTGATTCTGCTTTATTTATCCTTATAATATAAAGAAAATATTTAAGAGGGGATGATAATGGCACTCACTATTAAGGATCGTCGCATGCTGGCGTACTACCTCGCAGAGAAGAAAGATCCCACCCAGTGGGTTTCATTCCAAGAAAAACTGGCAGACATAAGGGCTGAATACCCTCAGCTATTTGAAATAATGGCTGCACTTGAGCAGGCTAAGGCTGACTTGTCAGCACTGGTTGAGGTTGTCAAAGATGATGTTGATGCACTAGAGAGCGAACAAGATGGCTAATCCCTATAAAGATAAAATGAAACAAATTCGTAAAGAGGGTCGTGAAGATTATATCCGTGATTTAACCGCATGGCGCAATCGAATGGATGACCTTCAACGTTCCCGCGAAAAGGCGTTTAACATAGGAGATATCAAGCAATGGCTGATCGGATTTTGGGACCAAACCCACACTGATGGCATCAGCTATGGTTACGTGGAAATGAATAAAATTCCCAACATCATCTGCTGCAACGTATTGATTCACCTATTAACACATGCCAAACAAATCAAAGAGGAGCAGAGGCTCGACCTGACAATCGGCCTGCGCTTCCGCGATTTTTCCGCGGAACAACCAGAGATGGTGGGAGATGACACACTTGAATTCGGTCTGTTTCAACGCTGGGAGATAACCATTCAGACTAAAGATAGGGAGGCCCTCACTACCCTCATAACTGAATTAAATAACGCTCCTGATTTTAGCGACAAGGCTTTCGAGGTTAATCGCTGGCTCTTCTTTGGCGGCCTTAAGGAGGAAAATCATGCCCCTCTTCCTGCTAATGCTTAATGGCAAATAACCCTATGGAGTTTTAATCAAATGCCTAACAAAAATAAGCAGCACTGGTACAGCTTTGTATTCCAACATAGCAGCAAAACCTCTCAGGCATATGGTGGGCTGCCCAATAAGAAGGTAACAAAGCCCGATATCGAAAAGTTAAAGCGCTCTGCCTGTATTAACGGTTCAGCTATGCTGATGAGCTGTAGTTACTTGGGCTATATGAGTGAGCCTGAGTTCCAAGGAGATCGAGTGACTCTCCCTACCTCCCTATCTTAAAGGCAATATATTAATTCCTAAAGGTAAATGTTCGATATGACTAAAAGTGACTGGTTTTTTACTGCCGTCTTCTTAGTAGTGATTGGTTGGGGTCTTTGGTTACCAAAAGCTGAAGAAAAGATCATCAAACTTAAAACCGTTGATGGTATTGAGATTACAATGAAATGCCCTATTGTTGACCCGGATAGACATTATTTAACTTTTATGAAATCTGAGGATTGTGTAATTCAATCGATGGGAGTTCCCGAAACCAGCGACGGCTGACACAGAGTTTGGCGTTACCTTGATTTTTCTTTATTTTCATTATAATATATTTATAGTGAATTAAGTGAGAGGGTGATTCGCCATGAAGAACGTCGTTATTGATAATTGTGCCGGATGGGAAAAGACCGTTCACGGCCCCATGACTGAAGCAGAAGCTAAAGATCACGCTTCAGAAATGAACAAGATTATTGACCACAGCTTATGCTGGGTTGAGATTGTTGATTGTGATGAGTAACGGAGGTCTTCTCATGACGACGCCAGCCTTAATTGCAGTAGAAAGAACGCAGCAGTTCAGCCCGGAGGTTCAGCAAGCGGCTGGACGCGTGTATTGCGTATACCTGTATGATGCATGTCAGGAAGTGCAGTATAAAGAGCCGGTGCCCAGTTATGCGCTTGAGCCGCTCTACTACGTCACTGAAGATCATGTCCCTGACGAGGTCGGCGAAGAGCTGATTCGTGCCGCGGATCAGGCGCAAGATCAGTATATGTGGTGTCAAACCATTGAGCGCATGGAGTCACGCTGCAAAGAAGATGCCGGGCTGTTCGAGTCCTTGTCCGAAGCGGCTGAATACTTCACATCTAACCCTTGGGGCCCTAAGCGGATTCACTAATCTGCAGGGTCTATCAACCCCTCTTTCACCAGCATAATAAATCGTTATCGGAGCGCATTATGAAGACCCATTTCCACCCGTGTAGTGATGCAGACACTGAACGCGCACCGTGCGGTACATGGCTTGGTGAAACCAGTCATACCACAGGTGATTGGTCACATGTAACCTGCGGCCACTGCTTACGCAACAAAGACCGCATAAAATCCGCTCAAGCAGCAGATGAGAAAGTGATTGTTGAACAGATGGGTGCCATGGTGGATCATATGAGCTCAAATCAAACCCCTAATGGAGAACGCGCATACCAAAGATTATTGGATGAGTAAGAAGGCGATGCGCGCTAACATCGCAAGTGATCAGCGCGTGTATGGTAATATCAATCCGTATGGAAGTCCGGAATACCTAAAATTATTGGAGCAATAGCTGCACTAGCATAAGCAGCATGCACCTCTCTGCATTAAATAAATTGATGCAAACGCTAATTTCTGTGTTTTCATAATAAATAATTTACGCAAACGCTAATTTTTAGTTTCTTTAAAATTGATCTTTACGTAAATTTAAGCTACTATTTCTACGTAAATTGACGCAAGTGTAAATTATGAGCCTGATCACAGATATTATAACCACCGCCAAAGCCCAAGGGATGTCCCAAAAGACACTATGCCTGCGTACTGGCGTACCGGAAAGCACCCTATCTCGCGCTAAAAAGTCAGGCAACTGCGACCTCAAAACCATTGAGCGTCTACTCTCAGGGATTAACTCCAAGGTGTCGATCACCCCTGATGATAGCTATGCAGATAAGATGAATAGCGACAATCCCTTTGGCCTTGAATTTAAGCTGTAGGTAGCCCATGGAAAAGAACGCGGTTATTTGGATCTATCATAACGATCAGCCACTTAAAATCGCCACGATCCGGGCTCACGATTACGGTGGTCCTTTGCGTGTCGAAATTAGGTACGTACCTAAGCTGGACGATATGCCGGGACTCAGTGCCATGCTACCTCCTTCTCGCATGAGGGATGGCGCCATCATACATATGGTGACAGAGCTGGAACCACTACCTGTTGTTATTCGCCATTTAGTACCACCCAACACCAACGATAATTTTCAAAGACGTCTATTGTTGGCGAGCCTTCGTGATCAGAATATTTCACCGCCTGCAGGCTTTGAAACTGATTGGGCCCTTCTTATGTATTGTGGCCACGGTACCATTGGTCATCTTAATGTTTTCGAGTCCGACGAGCTCGCGCTGCAGTGGTTTAATGAGCGTGAATCAGTAGACCAATTCTTTGCCGAAGATAGTCGCTTAACTGAGATACTCTCAGAGCACATGCAATGGCTGAACAGTCACAAAGATGACCATGTGGCACGGGCACCTGCGCTTGGAGGTTCGCCTAACGTTGGCGGCATGATTCCTAAGATACTGGCATCTATTCACCGTGACGGCTACCGAGGCACCTTTAACCTGCCTCAAAATCGCCCGGCTTTTTTTGACGAGACTTATACTGACGTCATCATCAAGTATCAGCCAGAAAAATATCAAGGCATGGCAGCACTGGAAGCATTTAGTTTGGCATTCCATAAGCAGTTAGGCTTTGAGGTGCCGCGATATTGGTTTGGATCTCTCAATAAGTACGCCACACTGCTGGTCGAGCGCTTTGATAGAGATATTCAGGGGCGTCCTCTATATCAAGAGTCACTTTTTAGCGTACTCAATCTAATTTTGGCAAAAGAGTTTAAAACAGGGCTATCTAGTAGCTTTCTGAACGTGGCGACCGCCCTGACTGCGTCTAATTTGCCCCTAAATCTGTCAATGATACAACGGGAACATTTTTTCGATCGCCTATGTTTAGCACTGCTAACTGGCAATGGCGATCTGCATCTCGAGAACTTGAGCTTCTGTCATAATGGCGGGGAATATCAGTTTACGCCGGTATATGATTCCACGCCGATGGCTGCGTTCGCTGGGCATACCATGTATTTACCACTTGAGCTTTCGAACAAAGGTGACTGCCTCAAGAATGGCTACCTAGCACCAGATATTAAAGATCAACTGATTGCAGTTGGCCTAGAGATTGGTTTAAAAAACGCCTCATTCAGAGTAGATAAATGGGTTGGGAAAATTCCAAGCTACCTCGCTCAGCTTCAACGGATTAATGAAGATTTCATTCCACAAACATTAGAAAAGCAGGCTTCTAGCCATCAGCTGTCTGACGACATTATCGAAAAGCTCCAAGTGCCCGAAAAACGGATTAAAGACCTTATTAATCGCCTTAACTCTCTTCTCCTGCGCTTTTAATAGCGCAGAGGTTAGGTGATTCAAGCCGAGCGCTATGCTCGGCTTTTTGGTTCTTTTAATGACCTATGTGCTTGCCAATTCAATTAAAAGCATTATAATAATATCCATTCAGATGATTAATGAGAGAGTAGCTGGTAATGGATTCCAAACAGATTAAACTTACGCGTTGCAAAGATAATTATGATCAAACTTACTATACGTTTGACGGCACTGAGCGCATGGCAGGTCCTATTGGTATCAAAAAACATCACTACTACAACATCTATTGGCTTGAAGAAGATGGCTCTATGGGCCATATGATTCATGAAGATACCGATTACTTACGCACCCTGAGTGACGTAAAACAGTGGATTAGCGAGTACGACGAAAAAGACAAAGCGCGACAGGATGCTCGCAATGCTGATATTGCCGCGCGTGAGGAAGAAGCGAAGAAGCGTCGTTCCTTGATTGATCTGATCGACAACAATCTGACAAAAGATCGCAAACCGTCTGCAACAGGTTTCCAAGTGGGTATGTTGATTGATATCGTCCTACCTCTTGCGAACAAAAACATCTCCATGGGGGATGCACTGCAGTACGCATTAGAATCGAACCAGCTTCAGATGCGCCCGTGCCGCGGACTAATTGCTGGCGTTGTAGCACTCTCTAATGAGGACTATGACACATTCGTCACTAACCTTATGGACGGTTATGACTTCTGGACGGAAACTGAGGAAGACGGCATCCATGGCGGAACAGTCAGTCAAGATCCTCGCCTGCAAGGTAAAACGTTTGATGAGGTGATTAATGACCCTGAGTTATCAAAAATCTACAATCAGACGTGCCGTGAAGTGGTGCACGTAATCACATCAGAGAATCGTGAGCCGATCGTTGCAAATTGCGAGGGTCAACGCTGTGCCAAGTATGCTGGCTTCTTGCAGGGGTTCAATTTTATGCCCCTGATGGAAGCCAACTAAGTGGCTGACCAGTGCACACCCTTATTTAAGGATTCCCGCTGGTATCGGAAATGCCCGTTCTGTCAGGATCGGGCACCGGAACGGGATAATTGCACTACATGCAATCAGAAAGGCTTAGTGCCTACCGCAAGCCCAAAGAAATGCATTCATGGCCGCTTCCCCCTGTCGGGAGTGTGGAACAAAGCATTTTGAAGGCTGTCAATGCGGGTTTTGCCGTGAAGTATAAAAAACCGGGTCAATGCCCGGTTCTTTTTAAAACTCAAACCCTTTACTGAACCGTAATCTTGAATTCCTTACCAAGCTCGTAAAGTCCACCATTACCAATAAAGAAACCGAGCTTCAATTCCCCATTATAAGACGTAGTACACCCTTTTAGAGGTCCAATAACTTGTACAAACCCATCAACACGCGAAATGGTAAGTGTTTTTGACGTACCAGCGAGAGGATGAGGCGAATTTTCATAGCTGTAGCCCGGCAAATTACAACGCTCAAAATTCTTACCTGTGTAACTTGCCCAATCCCAAATCCAATCAATCCTGTTACCATCACCATCCAACAAGACTAATTGAAGAGAGCCAAAATCAACCTGATCATTTAATGATTCAAGGCTTACAGTTAAGTTAAAATTTTCTGCCGCTGCGTATTTTTCCTTCCCGACCTGCACAGCTGCCTCATGAGTGTAGAAACTTGCATTACTATAACTGGAACCTGACTGATATTCATAGAGCGACGCATACTGCACAGAAGGCAAAGTAGCCACTGTCGTTTGATCGGCTTCCAAGATTTTCATGTCGAAGTTCCGATAGCTACCTACAGACAAATCGCTGCCATTACTTGGCTGTTCATCATGTACGATCTTCATGTAACGCATTTGGGTGTCTGTGAAGGGTAACGTCGATGTAGTAGCACTCTCATCATTAGCGGTTTCACCCACCAGCACCCAATTGCTTTGATCACGAGACATAAACCAGTGTACTTGGGAAATGTACGGATAAGTACCACTAGGGGAGTAAACTTGAGCTGAGCTTGCGGACCAAACGTTATTAACCCCCGCATCGTAGATAATCTCCATACCCCCATTAAGTGGACCATGAGAACCAATAAACTCTGGATCGGCCACGGCATTATACCAGAAGTTACGCCCTAGATATGAGTTGCCAGAAATCAGTGTCGCTGCAGATGAAATAGCACTACCATCCCACCCGTCAATTACTGAAGCGATAAGCGCACCTGTGGAGCCAGTGGCCTCTTCGACAGCAGAACTGGAATCAATATCCATCCCCGCCGGAGTGCGATAGATAAAATCGGCCGCCGCTGGCATCGCAGCAGCAAACATAAGGGAGGCGATGACGCCTTTGAGAGTCTTCATAAGAGATAAACCCAATTATTGTTTTAATTATTTAAGCTATATTAATGAACTGCCTTCCAAAATTCAAGGTATAATGGTGGGTATAATCCGGGGCCTTGATGGGCTTCATGCTATATGTTGAGATGGATTCCATCCGCTAGCTGACTTGAAATCTGAAAACACGACATTAGATATGAGGCTTACACTACGTAAGTCTCAACTGCACATAGGAGCACGCATGCACCCGATCTTCAAAGAGATGCGAGAGAAGTATGATGAAACCAAATCGGACATCTCCTTGCCTAAGTACAAGGATATCTCGCCAAAATTCCCCAATATGCATAAAGCAGGGACATGGGATCTAATCCAACACGATGGACAACACTATGTCATTGATAAGGCGCGCTGCACCGATCAGGGTTTGCAGTTGATCAATAAATACGGCAACTGGGTCAATGAGTTTACCGAAGATAAACTCTCTGGCACCCGTGTCATTACCCCTAGCGGCTTACAGTTCTTAGTCTTACTTTATGATAAAGGCTATGTGGAGCGCACTCAAGCTGACAAAGGTCGCAATCTGCCATTCACGAAAGAACAGAAATGCGACGCCCTAAACACCTACGTTAAGCTGTTTAATCAGGCGTATCGAACCGCAAAGGCTCAGATGGCTGAGCGAGAGCGTCGTAAGGCCTTACTGGAGAATCCCGAGACAATTACTGAGCGGGACTTCCATATACCGGGTCTGATTTCAGACGTATTCTGGAATATTGTTGGGCCCTTTCAGGGGGAGAAGACAATTGAGATTGGAGGCTTACAGGTCACCAAAGTAGTCGGTGGGATGCACTTTTCCAATTCTGGCAAAAATTATGATCGCGAGGTGGAGATATCCTACCTTAATAAGGAAGGTGAGAAATGCTTGATCTCGACGTCTTTCAATCGGTTTGAAAACAACCGACGTAACACATGGGCGGAACGCCACGAGAACGTTTAGATTTCTATAAACACCGGGTTATACAGCCCGGTGCCCCCACCCCTGAAGTTAAGACTGACATAGATATCCTTAATCCCGGAAGGAGTTTCTTTCACTAGATCTACTTGTTATCTATAATATATTCATTATAATAATAAATCTAAGTTGAGAGAGGGATTACCATGACTAACAAACATTACCCACAGTGTGAAAAGCTATCTTCCTGCAGCAATGAAGTTCAATCTATCAATGAGTTTCTGGAGTGGTGTCAGGAAAATGGTTTTGCGCTGATGGACTTTAACACTTCAGGTGATCCCGTAAAACTTCAAGAGCCGGTTGATAGACTGATCCACAAATCATTGGGTGTTGATGTTGCTGAGCTTGAAGCAGAACGTCAGGACATGATCGCCAACCTTGGGAGCTAAGTGATGCCTACCAGTATTGAAGTAACCGTGTATTTTTCGCAAGAGCAGGAATCAATCTATCAGTGGGAAACCACGTTGGATCAATGTGACCCGCTCTCCATGGCCAATAAGGTTTGTGCGACAGGTTTGGTGCCTGACGAGGCTATTCCTGTAGACTACCTAATTTTACGTGACGACCGTCCGGATGATCAGTTAACAGAAGGGAAGCTCTTTCTAGAGAGCTTCTAAGTACAGACAAGGCAGAAGAGAGAATCGTCATGGAATTTAATTCCGAGCGCATTATTGCAAACAACCCTCAGCTTAAGCAGCTTGAGAAGGTGCTGTCTGAACTTCCAGAGCAGATGGATGGACTGAACGCTGCTGCACTCAAGCAGATGTTAAATGACAAGGCAGAGAGCCTTGTTGTCCCTACTAACAGTACCCCTCTGACGGCGTTTAACTTAAGCAACCCTGATGAGCAGGTTGAGTTAATGGTGTTTGCGGAAACGGCTGAAGCTGCGGTAGGTGAAGAGATCTTATCCTTTCATGGTCAGTACGACTGCTACCCAACTCAGGTCACAGCACTTGAAAAGGGTGAGAAGTAACCATGGATTTGAAGAGAAAGCTATGGATTAATTTTTTAATTAATCAAGCGTTACGTGAGGCTGCTGATGTAGGCGGCCTGCCCAAAAGAGATTCTGAAACCGGTGGTGATGAGCCTGAAACCTTTGCACACTTAGTGTTGCAGTACGATGCACAGCATGATGTAACACTGGATGAGGTAAACGAAGTGCTGGCCTTGCCAATGGGCGCGATCGTCGAAGAAGTGCTTTCTTCAGAGCGTTAAGGTAATGTATTGCCAATTGAGCAAATAATTGAGATCAAAGGCTAAGTGAGAGGGATTAAGATGACGGAACAAACTAATAAGATTGAGCTTGAAACCGGTGGTGAAATTGAGCTTTGCACCGTCACTTATAACACCCGCGGTACAGGTGCAGGTAAAGATAATCTTCCAAACATCATAGTCAAAGGCCCCTATAGGTATAATGTGGGCAAGAAACGCTTAACAGGCCTCAACGTTAAAAGTCATCTACCTCGCAAAAAAGTAGAAGGTTTAAGTCCAATAGACGGCGCGTTTCACCACAGCTACAAACTGGTAGTTCCTGAGTCAAAGATTGAAATGGCCATCGATGAGGCTAAAGCGCATATTCGTGGAGGCACAGAAGCCAAGATTCGTAGTTTGCGTGCTGAACTTGAAGGTATGGAAGTGCGGTTATCTCACATCCTAAAGGATGAGTTCGAGGTTAAGAATCGCTTGCACGATGATGACTAGCTCTCCCCTCACGAACCTTCTCTCTCAAGCGGGCGGACGTGGATGCACGTACCACCCGCACTTTTTTAAAGCCTTGTGGATTAAATCTCAAATAACGGTTGACTTTCTATTTATTATTATTATAATAATAAATAGGTTGATACTAAAAGTAATCTTAGTGTCAGATAGTTAATTAGGTAAGAACGGAGCGTGTCATGTTCCAGTACCTCGCAAAGCTCGTTTTACATATCGCAATCGTCATCGGCGTCGGGCTCGTTAACTACAATTTCGTAGATCCGGGCGTTCTCCTCTACAACCTTGTGTTGTGTTGGGTGATCTATGAGGCCGTGCTATTGATGCTAGCCAATTCAGTTGGCCTCTCGAAGGAGCCACCAAAGAGTCAGGCGGATTGTGATAAATTTGAATCCGATGTTGGTGATGCGGGTCATTTCCTCGACAAGTATTCGTCGATCACTCCGGTGTCCAACTTCTGCATCCCTAATTAACAAATAAACCACCCTCTCCTCTCTTAGCCCGGCTTCCTATGGCTGCCGGGCTTCTCTAATTATAGGGTAGCATCACTCCTGACCATAACACCTTCCCTATGGCGTGCTTACTTTCACTAATACAATAACACTTAGATATTTTATCAAGGGTTGATTTTCTGTTAATTATAGGTATAATAATAGCTTCATTCGATATTGACCTTCGAGTCTATCGCGAGTGGTTATTTGCCGATTGCCATTCTACAGGGCCACCTCCGGGTGGCTTTTTCAATTCCAGAAACTATAAAGAAAGTTCTATCTGCTCACCGGCAACTCTCTTATACAGGCGTTCACGATAAATCTCATCGTTAGCCTCATCCTCATAGGCCCAGATCGCCGCATTCGCCTTCTCAACCGCTTCTGCATCATCACTGCAGCTGAAGGTTAGCAATGTTTTGCAGCCGCACTTATAGGCACAAATATAGAGTTCATAGTCCGCCATACACCTTCCTTTCATTATTTTATTACATTTGAACACTCTGTGTTCAAAGACTCCTAGAACACTGCTCTAGTTCCAGTAGCACCTCAGATGGCTCCAAGCCTAGCGTGTTGCAATATGCCAGCCATCCACGGTCGTGAGGCCCTTCAGGGGCGTGCTTGTAAGGCAGGCCATCATCGCACTGCTTTAGAAGCTCCAACTTATGCTACTGTTGATTCACCACCAGCTTATTCCCGGGATCAGTAATAATCACAAGAGTATCTACCGAGAAATCGTAATCCTCTGGCCCTTGACCGGCGATCACTAAAGCCGTAACCCCCTCTTCTCTCAGTACATCAATGAACGCTGTTTCAGATCCATGCATTCATCAGGGTATACACGGTAACGCTCGGCAAAGATTTGCTCTAAGGTATTCACCACCTGACTAACATCAGATGGTTTCTGTAGGACAACAGACATGGCGTGGCTTCTCTTTTAGTTATTATAACAATTATAACAGGATTGGCCGCTAAGATTAAGCTCCCTTGATTAGGACGCCACTAATATCATCCCCGTCACACCAAAAACGATGATAAAAATGAGACTACCAAAGAGAGTGTAATGACCTCTATCCTCTTTAGCACCCTTAGGATCATAAAGTTCGCCGACCCGCACAATAAGCCACAGAATGACACCTGCCGCAGGTACATCCCACACAGTCACACCGACGTTATGCACCTCCGATATCTCAAACCTAGCCATTGCTGCTAACCATGCAGCAAAGGCGGTGAGATATAGTAAGGTAGGAAAGGTTATACTACGTAAATAGTTATCTTCATTCGGCATTTTATGCATCTACCCAGTTAAGCCAGCATCACGCTTTAGTTTTTTAACTAGCTCCATGCTACGTGCCGAACGGTACGTGTACGTATCAACAAACACAGGCGAATCTTCTCTTTTCAGATCATAGTGCTTAATCATGCGATCACATTCTTCTGGAGTTAAGTCGATATACTCACCCTCATCGCCATCAACAATCCCGAGTCTACGCACCGTTTGATTCATCGCTATAAACATATCCTGATGAATTCTAAGGTCGCTTTTATACCGGGTGGTTTCTCGCCACTCGCCCGTGCATGAGATGATATCCACTGCCAACAGTGATCTTTGGTCTTTTTGATCCATATGCGTTTATCCTCTTATAATTTCAATCTGAAGCCCTAAAGCCCGGCTTTTCAACTTTCACGCTACAAGCTTCTTTACCATCGACGTCCAATATTCAGCAGCAACTTGAAAGAGGGTTGATCTTCACAGCGAACGGTCAATTCGACCGTATTTGAATCCATGTATTTACCCTCATAGAAAATAGCCTTCTTTCGCTTGCAAAAGGGATGCTCCATCACTTCAGGCCTTGCGATTACCACGTACTTGGTCAGCATATGAGCTTCAAGATCCTCCCCTTTGTTAGGAGTTACTGCATAGAAAAAGCTCGCTAATACGGTACCTGCTAAGACAACAATTGCCAGAATAGACAAGCAGAAGGTCTTAATATCCTTCTTGGTGATTTGGTCACTCATACTCAGCTACCACATTGTATTCAATACCGCGTTGACTGCAGGTTAGCGTTGCTATCTTTCGAGGGTGCATCAAGTTTAATATCTCGCGTCTTCGCTGACTCCCCGCATCACCCCACCTATCTACCCTCAGCTTTTCAGTTTTAATAAGCTTCCCTCCTTGGCAAGGATCGAAACCGTGTTGATGAGCGTAGGCCGCCTTTCGCACTTCTTTTGTCGCCGTATCTTCATCTAAGGCATAACCCTGAGTAGAAGTGCTGAGCGTCAGTACAACAAAAATCAATTTCGAAACTATTCTCACCTTATCATCCTCTTGTTAGAAGCGCAGGCCGGTGTTATACAGCAAGGTAAATACAGGCTTATCTTCACAACGCACAGTCATTTTTACAGTGGTACGACTCATAAACTCCCCCTCATACGCAATTGCTCTACGCTGTTTACAAAACGGGTGATTAAGCACATCAGGCCTTGCTATCAAGGCATATTTTGTTAACTCAATACCATCTAGATCCTTTCCTTTTACCGGGCCATTGATATGCAGAAACATGATAAATATAGAGGCCGCCAACCCTAAAGTTCCCAGAATACATGCAGCAATACATGTGACGGTATTCCAGTTAATACTTTTCTTTTGCTCATTCATATTCTAAGAACACCTTAAACTCTTGCCCGTGCTTTTTGCAGTTAGCGATCGCCATCTTGCGGGGGCTAACAAGATCTAGCACACGCTTACGCTGCACTTGAACGGGATCTCCGCCGCGATCTCTATGAAATTCAATATCATCAACACTAAGCAAGGTGCCACCGGAACAAGGATCAAGTCCATAAGATTTCTCCAACGCTGCACTGCGCACCAGATGGCGAGCTACGCCATCCGATGACCATGCCGTTGGGATCACCGAAAAGGCTAGAGCCGCTAAGAATAGTCGAGAAACCCTCATAGAAAACCTACTCATGGCGATGCAATAAGTACAGTGGCGCCAAACACAATATAGAAAACCACAGTACCAAGAAATTTAAATTCCATGATATCTAAAGCTTCAGCCTTATACTCGACAAAGCTCGATGTCCGAGCAATAGCCGCTATCAGTCCGATTACAAGCGGCACATCCCAGATGAGAACCCCCTCATCAAGACAGAGTGATATTTCTACACGAATAAGTGCCAATACCCAAGCAACCAGTGATGTTATATATAAGGCAGTGGACAAACTAACCTTCGGTTCGTGGACGGAGTGAGAGGTCATAATACTAACTCTAATTTCCATTAGAATTAGTATAACATTATTTAATTTGGTGGCAATACTCCAAACCACACCCAATAAAAAAGCCTCATCTTAAGATGAGGCTGCCATATTCCCTTTAAACATTTCTATGCAGCTTTTGGCTGAATGCGTTGCAACTTACGCTTCACAATATTATCCGCGGCATTGGTATCCGCATGTACAAGGAATTCATGCTGATCACACTCTGTCATAGGGCACAGGAACCGAGACTGCGTTGTATCCTTACCACCATTAGGAGGCGCTAAGCGTCGCTGACTCGCTATCTGCTTAATCAGATCGGCAGACTTAATATCTCCAGCCTCATACGGCACCCTCGTGCCAACCTTAAGGCCACTGATCTTAAGAAGCTGAATGCACTGCCCATCAATCTCTACTTGACCCTTCTGATTAATACCAAACCGCGTTTTACCGCTATCACGGACCAACTTCGTCGCATTAACCCCACAGCAGGCACAGGTTTGAGATGTGCCTGCAGCGTTCACAACCGTTGCCGGGAAGAAGTTAAGGTCCTTCACCACCTCTTTGTTGTTACGTTTAGTCACCAACTGGTAGTCTGGATGCGTAAAGTGCTTGCCACGCCAAATGTGTTCACGCTTGGAGTCTTGCATGCTAACACCGGAGAAGGTGTAGCTTGAAATCACGGCGTTATAAACGTGTGAGAGCGCCTGTCGACCACTTTCCAGATTTCCGAGTTCCGCCTCCAGCACTGGCAGGCCCCGGTAGTAATACATCAAATGGTTAATTGCACTCCGCACATGACCGGTAACCGATTCACGCATACGACTAAAATTAACGTGTGGACTACGACCATTCTTCGCTTTCTTTACGTGTTTCTTACGGTAGTCGGAAGTGGCCTGAATCAACTTCTTAATGGCAGGGATTGGTACAAACCCTTTCGCGATCGGCTCACCCTCCACGCCATCAGCGATAGCCCTGACACTGAAACCAATACCTCGCTCACCCAAATCAATTCCGATCAGGTTATTCAAGAAATCCCCTTGGCCTGATTCCTGAGGAATCTCAGTCGCCATCGGTAATTGCAGGAACACGCGCGCATCCTGCCAACCCTGTTCAGGCACCCATGAAGCTTCGACTTTGACCTGTCCGGGTGCGTTTTTCGCCTCAGCCTTCAATACCCGGTCCATCAGATTGAGCCAACGACGGGGCGCATCAAAGGCAAATACTTTCAGCTGTCTATTCTTGCTAACCTTATCCTTCTCAACCGACAAGCTCTCAGCCGCGGCACAGTCCAACATGCCTTCTTGAATGGATAGACCCGGCAGACTGCATGCCCACCCCCATGTATGTGGCATTTCCGCTAGCAAGGCTTTGTAACCCGGGGAGGTTAAATGATTCAAACACAGTCCAAATAGGTCAGGCATCGCTACGGAATCACCGTCTGCCACATCATCCCAGCACGCCTGTAATGTGGCTGCAGCCAGACTATGGCCAAAGCGCAGATGCCCCGGCGGTGTCCATCGTCTAGCTTTACCATCCGACGTACGTAATCTCGGCACATAAACCAGAGGTTTTAATTTAGAAAGCGGCTTAAGGGAGAAGACTTCATCAAAAGCTTGCTTAGTGGTCAGTGTAGCGACTTCTCGAACAGCCACGATCACTCGATTCATAATCCGCTGATAGGTCTCAGCATCAACACGATCCGCCTTTAAGGCGAACATCTCGCGTCCGGTTAAGCTAATCTCTAATCCTTCGGGAGCTGTCAGGCGAGGGTCCACCTGCCTCGCCTCAAAGGTCCCTGCCATGCCTTTTGCATACCAAGTAGCCAACTTGCCACGCACTTCGATAAAATCATTGAACGCAACCTTAGAGTCATTTTGGCGCGCTTCCGCCCACGAATACATTTGAGCCACCAGCCCACCTAGATCAAATACGGCTAATCCCTGATGATTCATGGCATATTCACGGTGTTTTGAACGTGCATACAGGTTCTTATAGAAGACGCCTTTCCGAGCAAACACAAAAGAATTGCACAGCGTCGACCATGATAATTTCTCGCGTGAAGACGCTAATTGCCCTTGCAGATCCTTCATGATGGTAAACGCATAAACCCTTGCGTCTTCTGATAGATTACGCCAGAACGCAAACCACTCATCAAACGTCTTACGGCGCGCCATTAGCTCAGCGGCATTAAGATCTAACTCCTTACCTCGCATATCATGGTGACGAATTTCATTGTCTTTATGAGCGGCGATAAGATCCTCTGCAATGGATTCAACATCGTCACACGGCGCGTATTCATCCAACCATGCCAGCGCTTTAGGTAAAAGTGCCATCTGGTTAGCATAAGCCACTTCACTCGGTGTTCGAGTACGACCGAACTCATTGATCTTAGGGGGTTTAAACAAAGAGCGTTTTCCAACCACAACGGCGCCCTCATCCTCTTTAGAACCCGCCCCCTTATCGTCCAGTGCTGAGGTAATAACATCATCCCACTGGGTCATTTCTGCCAATGCTTCCAGATCCGCCTTAATGACCGGGTCTTTGCTTACTTCAGCATCACGCAGTGCCTGACGACCGTTGTTACGTACCTTATTCAGTAGCGCGCCCAGATCATAGATATCGGCGATCGCTGCCTCTATGGCCTCAAAATCTGCTGCAGTTGGCGTTTCAGCAAATCCTTTTGCCTGAGCGATGTGGTTTTTCAGAGCAACGATTGTTTCTGGTAATGCGTTCCAGCGAGCTTTAACTTCTGACGCGGGTGCTGTTCCCAAAAAGAGTCGTTCAGCTTTTGATTGAAACAGGGCCTCCGGTAACACTTTTTCCAATACCGGTGTCAGCCCTTCGGCGTACGCTTCGAGCTCCTCCAAGCGCGCCCAATACATCATCATAAAACTATCGAGCGAAGCCCCTACGTGGTTTCGATAATCCGATGCATCACCCCAGCTTCGATCGATATCAGCTACCAATCGACTGGCCATCTTACATAGAGGGGTGACCACCTCTTTCGGGGCATTTAAAGCGTCTGAGACCTCCTCTGCGGTGAACTTGCCAAATAGGTCCAGACCACCCCCAAGCAACCACGATAAACCATTGTACTGCTTATTGGACACAAGCTTAGTCAGCACATCTGCCGCTTTGTGTTCTTCACCATTAACCCGGGATGCGGCCACAGCAATCGCTTGATGCACAAACCAGCGCTCAGCACGCACAACCTCACTGTGCCCTTCCGCTTTCCATGCAATCGTTCGAGTCTTGAAGCACTTCATTAATTTCGGATTAGGCAGCTCTGCAGTTGTACAGGCCTGCATTAACTGAGTGCCCGTCAATGTGGCGCCTGCATGCTGCTTGAGTGTCGATACCAATGCGTCCGCCAGAACTTCTCGCTCATGGAACGGTTTTTCTGAATTCGACACATTTTCTAAGATGGCATCCGCAAAATCTGCATTAAAGGCTTCGTTACTGGAACCCAACTGGATCTTACCTAGCTGCGCTACCATGGATTCCCGTGTCCACTCAGCATTAACACGTGGCACATAGTTGGTTAGCAGCGCCAGTGTGGCCGGATAGCCACCGGGAATACCTAATTCATCAAAGGCATATTCCAACTTACTGACCACATCTTTATGCAGCTCACGGTAATGCTCTGCAATGGCCGGGGCTGCCTTTTCGTAGATATGAAAACCTGACAGCAGAACTGCTGAGACGAACTCAAATAAAGACCCGGGTACCGGTTCTGCCAAAATCGCACTTTGCTTGCGTAAGCCCTCAATGGAGGTGATCTCAGCCCGCTTCAGTGGAATACTCAGGGTTTCAGTACGCGTGAGCGGCTTATTGCCCCGCCCCTGACGATTCATCGGTACCAACATGGCAATGTTGGCCTGACTGATCTGATGCGCCAAACGAGGTAAGCGTTTCTTGTACTGCTGACGGGTGACTTTATCCTCTTCGTAGATATATAGGCCACCGCGATCTTGAGATTTCATATTGAACACCTTAAACGTAAAAACACTTAACCGCGATAGCGACGGATCGCACCGGGCACTTCATAACTGGTCTTGATGGGTCGACGTACTTCTCTTGCTTCTGCGTCTTGAGGGAAAACGAGATTCCGCATGTCTTTCATAATATAGGCCCGTGCCGCCATCACCGTGCCGTGCAGGATATTGTCCCGGGTTGCTTCTATTTGAAGGTTTGGCACCTCCACGCGTTCCGTTAGCATCGTTTTTAAACGCGCCATTGATCGGGCGGTTAACTGACCCTCACCACCTTCACGGAATGACTGATGCACCGCGAGCTCCACCCAATGCCTTACAGGCTCCATCAGGTCATGAAGCAACGATGTAGCATTAATGGGCTCATGTAGAAAACCATGAAACGGTGAAAGCCTGTGTAAATAAACCCACCGCAACATGATGGATTGTAGATAATCTGAGAGTGAATCTAACGCCTGACTCACGGGCTTGTTGTCTTGATGATTTCCTGTCAGCCCAAGTGAAGCATAGTATTCTGCCCAATGACGCTTGGCATAACACGATTCAAGAAGTCGTACTGGCATCAGTGCCGTTTGGGCTTTTAGTCTATCCAGTGCTTTTTGTGATATCGGTTTAAGCCACTGAGTCTGCAGCAATCGCTGACGCACACAAGCCTTAGCAAACACCACACGGCGACGTTGATTCTCCCGACAGAGTATCTGGTTGGTAAGGACATCTTCTTGGCCCTTACGCTGATGGGGATGCAATACCAGTGGGTGGCTTGCATGCTCTTGATGCACCATCACACAAACTTCATGAGTTGCTGCATCGGCAAGAAACGCAATAGGCAGATCACCTGTTTCGCCGTAAAACATGACCATGTCACATTGGGATAAATCAACCGTAGCCTCACCCTCTTGAAAGACAATGTGCCAAATATCCTGTGACTTTTGTTGCTGGGGCTGAATGCTTACAACACTAGGTAGCCAGTATGTATACCGGCCGTTACTATCGCGTTGCTCGACGCCCATCTCATGTAAATCTTTCATGCATGGAATGATAATTAAAATAGTTAATTTGTCAAATACACTATCGAAAACATCAAAGCGCGTTTGACATCACCTCTTTGCCTATATAGGGTAGAGGCTACTGAACCTAGAGGGTTTAACAGTGGTTAGCAAGGTAGCTGTAGAGCCCCCAGAGGGTTTAACAGTGGTTAGTGACTCAGAGGAGCGTCGCCCCAGAAGGTTAAAGTGGTTAGCTACTGGGAATGGTTGGACCCAGAAGGTTGAAGTGGTTAGCTATAAGCTGTCATTTAGCGTAGAGGGTTTAAGAGTGGTTAGCTAAGTCTAGCGTGGGTACTTAGAAAGATAGAGTGGTTAGCTCACGGAGAAGACGTACCTCAGAGGATTAAAAGTGGTTAGCATGCGGCACTGCGACCATCCAGAAGGTTCAAGAGTGGTTAGCTAAACTCAGATACGATTTCTAGAGTTCCTATAGTGGTTAGCTATATACGGGGGTCCTACCTAGAATACTTATCAGTGGTTAGCACCGTTGTTAAGCAGATTTCTAGAAGGTTGCAGTGGTTAGCAATGAGCTTTTTATGTACCTAGCGGGTTAAAGTGGTTAGTATCCGATAGCATGGTGACTCAGATGGTTTAAGTGGTTAGCCTGTTGTGGTCCATTATCCAAGCGGCTTAAAGAGTGGTTAGCAATCTGAAACGATAGAGCCCAGATGCTTTAATAGTGGTTAGCTTATTAACACTAAATCACCTAGAGGGCTTAACAGTGGTTAGCCAAGACTTAACGCAACACCAAGAGGGCTTAAGTGGTTAGCACTACCAGAAGTACGATTTCAGCCTTCCTGTTATTGCAGGACTCGCATCCCTTGCCAGTCGCATTCGATTGGTAATAAGGCTAAACTGGCCCCTATACGCTCTTTAACATCTAAATAGTGGTTAGCGGAGTACCTATTGCTACTCCAGAGAGTTTAAGTGGTTAGCTACTGGGAATGGTTGGACCCAGAGGGTTTAACAGTGGTTAGCAATGATCATGAATTCACCTCAGATGGTTTCAGTGGTTAGCTAAGTCTAGCGTGGGTACTTAGAAAGATAGAGTGGTTAGCTCACGGAGAAGACGTACCTCAGAGGATTAAAAGTGGTTAGCAAATGTTCAAATGTTTGCCCAGAGAGCTTAAGTGGTTAGCCTGCTGTGGGACATTATCCTAGAGGGTTAAAGTGGTTAGTATATAGCTCCGTCCATATCCCAGAGGGCTTAAGTGGTTAGTCGCTTAGAGTCGGGGTGACTTAGAAGGTTTAGTGGTTAGCAAAAAGGCTCCAAGAAGCCTAGAGGGTTAAAGTGGTTAGCATAAAGAAACAGCCTATACTAGAATTCTCTTAGTGATTAGCTTGTCCAGCATTGAAGTATCCAGAGAGTCTCATAGTGGTTAGCTGTAGTGAGTGCGCATTATCAGAATTTAAAAAAGAGGAACTACTGGTTGACTAGATGCACTTTTTCCTTATACTAAATCTTACCACTGAGAGGGGTGATCTCTCCGGAGATCAGGATAACCGCTTCGCGACTCCTGTGCTAAGCCCCTCTCAAATTCTCATCTCGTTAATTTATCTGAAATTTATCACTTTTTACTTTCTCTAAGCACTGCTTCAAACACACGCTGAATCCCTTCTCCGCCTACAACCTCTTGCAAGCTTGCCATCAAACCATAACGGTCTTTATCGATCCCTACGGCCATACGATGCTCACTGTGCGGGTTCGCTTCAGCAAGATGCTCAATAAAGTAGTCAAGGCCTGCAGAAACACCACCCTCATCGATAGCCGCATCCCATGCTTGGGCGTGATTACCATTCAGGATGAAAAAGACACGGCCTTTAAAGACCATCGCCGTGGTAGCACAACCATAATCGATCGTACGGCTACAGTAGCTGACATGCACTGAGTCACTCTTTGTTTTGGTGACGTTAGGCATCACCTCGTGGGTGCCCGGGCATACCTCTGGGTTAAAACCCGCGTTCATCAGATCGGTCGCTTCACTCATCTCTAGCACCATATATAATTAATTAATGGGTTGGGTTATTCCATCCAGCTTAAACAGCCTTCTGTCTCACAGCTGCCGTGGCAGTGTCCATTATGGGATGACACCGATACATGCAACTTACCTTTACATACGGGACACTCAAGGGTGTCGTTACCACCCCCAGCAAGCTTGGCTTTCACTTCCGGAATAAGCATCATCAAATGTTCCGCGTGCTGTCGAAAGATCTGCCTCTCCCGTTCCGCCTGAGCCACCTCTTCAGCCGTTCTTGGCTCAAACTTATCACACTTGATATCAGTTTCATTTGAAGGATCACAGGGTCTACGTTTAACCCATCCAGCAATTTCACCGCCCACCAGCTCACGGTAGTTCACTCCAGCTTCGCAGTGTGAATTCATAATGCACGCATTGGAGTGCCTACAGATATGTTCTTTCATAAACGTCTCGCTACGCGTTATCTAAAAATTAATTTTTGTCACTAACTTTTTTGCTAAAGCCTGCCATCGGCAGCGAATCACTTACTCTCATGCCGTTTGGCCGCTCCAGATAAATCCTTCCCCGTCCTGCATCAACGGTGGTCCAAACTTCATAAAAGACCGAACCTTCCTCATTAGTAAGATGGATTAATTTCTTATGACCATCTTTAAGTGAAAAGATCCAGCAGTCATACGCCCCGCCAAAACCATCGTTGCACTTGTCGGTACCAATAACTTTCCCTGACCTATCGCCTAGATTAAGAACATGGCCACTTTTGATTGACCAAACAACAGGCGTAGGTATCTCATAAGCTTCAGAAAGGTCCTGACCCCATTCCTTAGTATCACAACCGCTCAATAGTAGTGCAGCGCCTAGTGCGACTAAAATTCTCATTCCGTATCCCCCATATTTAACGAAGTGTAATACTTATTCCTGATCTACCCAGAACGCTGAACGTCGAACGCTTTGCCACCAGTAACGCTTATCGCTGTAACGCTGAATGGTCTCAGCGGCTTGGAGCTTAACCATGCCAGAACCAAAGCGTCTGTACTCACTTACCTCTTCCATATACTGCACGTTGGTTAATCAAGATTATGCTTATTAAAGTTCCAGTCACGGCTCTCGCCAAACTTAACTAGTGCTTCGATCGCCTCTTCTGAGTAGATCTCAAAAAGTGTTACGATCACAGGGTCGATGCAGCCCTGCTCCTGAACTTGATATAGATGATTCATAATCTCAGCCACGGCATCGCCATGCTCTTCATCCAAGCAACCACCCTCGTGCATCTGTTCGGCATAGAAGATAATGCTTTGCCACTGGTGCTCAAGAATCTGCAGGCCATTTACAGTGATCAGATTACCTTTAGTGTTTAAAGGAATGGATTCAATCGTCATATTTACACCCTCTCATGCGTTGAGTATACAAGCCATCTTGTATAGTGACTACAAGGTCCGATAGAGCCTTTACTCCTCGCTAGCGCCCCTCGTGAATTACGGCCGGGTTGATCAGGTCAATATTTACCAACGCCACCACTCTAATCAAGGCATGCACAGCGTCTGCGCGCAATGGATAATCTTGACCTGCGCAGTTGTGGCCTTCGAGCTTGGCTTTGTAACCCCAAATGGTTTCCCGCTTGTTGGAGTCCCAGCCGCCCGCGATACGCTTGTAGCCCGTGGATTTGATAATGGTACCAATTTGGACGCCAGCAGCAAAAATATCCCACGCTTTTTCACCAACAAAGCTTCCATCAGTCACAGGGGTAAAATCCAGACCCACAGTTAAGTCGCGTGGTTGGCCGTTATCGGTAATCATTAGATTGAATTTTTTCATGGGATAGCCTCTCTCATTGCTATGTTCATAATTATAATGATTTTTAATTCACAGTCAACACTTAAGCGGGTTTGTTAAGGCATCTAAAAGCATCTTTATTGCTTGATGTTTTGATAAAAAACATTATAATAAATATTAAGAGATGGGAGAGGAATAGCAGATGACTTCACAACTTCAAGATGACCTATTCGCAGAGTTCAATCGCCTCCCTTTAGTGGATGCATTGTTTGATCCAGAGCGTGATCTGGCACCTCTGTTCAACTCCTTAGATATTGAAGATAAAGCCAAAGCATCCATGGATGTCATCAAGCATTATCTTGCTGAAGGCTATGCGCTTTGCGTAGCATGGTCAGGCGGCAAAGACTCGAGCGTGATGCTGATGCTGGCGCTGAATGCGATGCGTGAATTCGTAGAAGAGCACGGTTTATCTCGTTGCCCACAGATGGTAGTGTTACACGGTGACACGCTGGTAGAGAATCCAGTGCTGTCTGCGTATGCCCACATGGAGCTGGCGAAAATTCGCGTCTTCGCTGCAGAGCATGGTCTGCCTGTTGAGGTCGAGGTGGCACGCCCGAACCTGTCTCAAAACTACTTGGTAAACATTATTGGTGGTCGCTCTACAGCCTCTGTTGTAGGCATGGATCGTGCGTGTGCTGACAATATGAAAGTCAAGCCAGTACAGCGTCTAAAGAAACGCATCCTAAAGCGTCTTAATGCAGGCCATGACGGAAAAGTAATTACCCTTGTTGGTAAGCGTTATGATGAGTCTGACTACCGTCGTGCAGATATGCTTAAGAACGGTGAGCGTCCAGATGAATACGTTGAACGCAAAGGAGAGAAGATCTTGTCCTCCATTGCTCATTTCACGCTGGATGATATCTTCTTTGCCATTGGTTACGTGCGCTCCAACAAAATCAATACTTACTCCAGCTTCGATGAATTGGTTGAAGTGTACCGTGGTGCCAACGGTGGTGAATGCATGGTGAATGCCGTAGACGGCAAAGCAGGCAGTGCCGGTTGCGGAGCTCGGTTTGGTTGCTGGATTTGCCTTCAGGTCAATGATGATAAGTCCATGGCGGAAATGCTGACTGATGAGCAGTACGCGTTTATGCGCCCACTGATGCACTTCCGTAACTACCTGCAGGCCGAGCATGACAACCCCAATCGTCGTAATTGGCTATCCCGCTCTCTGAACAAAGAGGGTGAGATGAAACTAGCACTGGGTAACTACAGCCCAGAGTTTCAGGAAGAGTTGCTAACCATGGCGCTGTCTATCCAGATTCAGGAAGAGGAAGCGGCAGCGAAACTGGGCATTGAACCCCGCTTCACTGTCCTAACATTGGAAGAGGTGATTGCGATTGATGTCCTATGGGGCCGCTACGGCTTGCATAAGGGTCTACAGGCACTGAAGATCTACAATGACATCTACAACCTTGGTGAGTCTAAACTGCCGCCAGAAGAGATTACAGAGAACTATGATCGCCTTAAATCACAGAATCACGGTACATTGGTGTATACATCGCCAGAGTACAACAGCCCAACGAATGGTTTCCGTGACTCCGAGATGATGACGCTGAATCAGGAAGTCGTGGTAGAGAAGAACGGTAAGAGTTACAACGGTGACTGTCAGGTAACGGGTGAGTTTGAGATCCACAACGACTACCTTGCGGAGTTTATGTGGATGGAGTTGGATCGCGCCCTGAACAAGTACAACACCGATGACATCTCCCCTACCGCAGCGGTGCAGTACCTGATGCGCTTTGGCATTGTGTCTATCGCTAAGGGCCAGCACAGCAACTACGACCGCATGTTCCGTCTGGCGAATCAGGCATGGCGCTTGGGTCTGCGTCACGTATGCCACAACGTAGACAGTCTGGTGCAAGTGTTCCAGCAGGAAGGTTACGACATTGTTGGTATCCCTACTGAGGAGAAGCATGCCAAAGAAATGGGTCATGAAGATCTTGGCGGTGCGCTGGCGGCGATGATGGAAAACAACCCAGAAATGCCAGACCTAGCGCTGTGAGGCTAATGCCGGGGTAACCCCCGGCGTATCTCACTGATCAAGAGCCAATTAAAGACCTATAGAAAGGTCTTTTTATTGTTCCTGATGCCATAAAGATCTATAATAAGACCTATAAATAGGTTTTGAGGTGGATCATGGCGCGACAAGTTTTAGCTGATACCTGTGTAAGCATCACCGAGCTAAAGAAGAATCCCAGTGCTGTTGTGGCACAAGGTGAAGGTTTTCCAATTGCAGTACTGAACCGCAATGAACCAGACTTCTATTGCGTACCAGCAGAAGCATGGGAGGAACTTATGGATCGGTTGGAAGACATTGAACTGAATACCATTGCGGATGCACGTCAGGATCAACAAATCATAGAGGTCTCATTGGATGACCTATAAGCTGGCGTTTCGTGAGGAATCACTGAAGGAGTGGCGCAAGCTGGGGGCGAATATTCGGGATCAATTCAAAAACAAGTTGGCAGAACGCCTTGAGCACCCTCGAGTAGAAAGCAGCCGATTATCTGGTGCCAAAGATCGCTACAAGATCAAGCTGCGTCAGTCTGGCTATAGGCTTGTTTACGAAGTACAGGATAACATAGTAACAGTAGTGGTCGTTGCTGTGGGTAAACGAGAACGAAATTTTGTTTATAAGCAGGCTGCAAAACGAGTTTAACGGGACGACTTGAGGGGTAAGATATAAGCTCCGTGTAACTGGCTGTCCCGCTCTCTGAACAAAGAGGGTGAAATAAAACTGGCACTGGGTAACTACAGCCTTGAGTTTGAGGAATAGTTGCTGATCATGGCCCTGACGATTCAGATACGGGACGAGGAAACGGCTGCAGTGCTAACTAACAGAATTAAACTCTTAAGTGAATAGGTAGTACATGGTAAAACTTTTACAGGCACCCTTTCGATTTATCGGTCTTACTCTTTTAATGCTCACGATGAGCAACACCGCAATGGCTCGGGACTCGCTTGTTACGACATGCAACTGGTTTGGTCATGGATACTCAGTCTTAATACAGAAGACAAACGTCCTTGTGCCCCACACAACCATCCCCAAGGACTGTGTAACACTGGATGCGATAGATGCGGTCATACGTGAGTTTCAAGATAAAGGCGAAGGTAAGCGGGTGCGGTATGATCGACTTATCGCTGCAGCTAATCCACCTGCCTGCCCAGAAGGCTACGAAACGTATGGTGAAATAACCGGTGAAGTGATCCGGGCTGAACCCGGTATCACCTTTACGGCACGCCGCCTATGCTTATACGATGAATAAGCAGATGGAATTCGATGCCTGACAATTGTCACAAGAGTTGTATGATTCGTTTTTTGCGTGACTTCGCCCGCCAGCTATCGTAAAAAGGACTTCGCGCCTATCTGTAAACTTATGAGTATTGCGCACTACCTATCAAAAGCACATAAATACCCCATTAAAGCTTGCTTTTCTTATCATTACCCTTATAATAAATATCATCTTAATACGGCTGCGTTACCCCCGTTAACCAGCTAAAGAAAGGTTGATAACCTGCGGCCTCCAAAGCAAGACGTGAATCATCGGTAAGACCTTTCAAAATGAATGGGAAAATTCTCGGCCATTTTGAGTAACGGAGGCAGTTCATTGTATGTGGCTATTGATGAGGATGATTCCATGTCTAATTTAGTTTCTGGTTTTTCTAGCTTTACTGCACTATCTAATCGCTTCCATCAGTTCGCAGATACGTTGCGCGCAAAGGGCTATGCTTCTGTTGGCGGCAATAAGCTACTAGAAGCGTTTGCTGAAACTGAGGGTCTGAACAGTAATGCTTTAAAAGCTGAGTTTGATAAGGTAGCACCTAAGCAAGCTGATCTTTCTGGCCTGCAAACCCATTTTGTGAACGTAGCAGCTGCTCAAGGCTGGAATGAAGCAACTCAGCTTAATGTCTTAATGACTTTTGTTACGTCAGGTCAGTCTGATTTCCTTGCGTTCCTAAATGAGAGCGTTGCTAGCGTTGCTAGTGCTAGTGACTTGCCTCTGAATTTCCACGAAGCTGTTGCTGAAGTGGACGTGGATTGCTTTGATGAGCTGTCTCTTTATGAGGTTGAGATTGGCGTGTATGGTGATGATGATCTGAGTACCGCAATGGACAGTCACATGGTCGTGGTAGCATCTACAGATAAGGAAAGTGCGACACAGGCGGCTCTGGAAGTGTGTGAAGAAGCCTTCCCGCACTATCATGACGTAGCTTTAGGCCCAATGAACCCTGCAGAGGAAGTTTCTCGCGAGGATTACCTATAAGGTAACTTTTACATAGGCTTTTCTAGGGAGGTTTAACCTCCCTTTCATTAGATAAGGACTAGCAAATGACGTACTTTATTAACCAGAACGGCTATTACTTTGCGATTAATGATGCTGTCGATACATCCCTGCTTAAAGGACAGGTCGCAAAGAGCTTAGAAGAACTGTATGAGCTTGCTGCGGAAAAAAACGGCTTGCTTGTGGCAGATATTGAGTGCACTGAGTTCATTATTAATAAGGGGTTATTGTACGATGATCGCGGTTGCACCAGTGGCGAAAAGATAGTGGATCTAGAGGCTTACCTAAACAGTTTTGTTCTGTAAGATAACCTACGTTTTTGACTTTGCAGGCAGATATGACGAACGCACCTTATTTCCAGATCAGTACACCGGCGCAATTGGGTGAGATCATTCGCAAAACCCGTAAGGCACAAGGACTTCGTCAAGATGACTTTGCCAAGCAACTGGATACAAGTCATGTGACACTAAAGCACATAGAGAAAGGCGCTCAAGGTTCCCAGATCGGCCTCTATTCCAGTGCATTGAAAGCACTGGGCATAAAGCTCTTCTTTAGGAAAAGTAGCGATCTCGAACGCACTTTCCGCCTTAACTGTCTAAACGATTGCGGTTCGTTCCTGCTTAATGATCGCAAGCGTCGCGCATTCCGTCAGGATGTGATTGCTAAGAACATTGGTGCCAGCCATGTAACAGTTAGAGACGTTGAATCTGCCAAACCTACGGTCAAAGTGGAAACCTACTTCAATATCGCTGCAGTGCTTGGCTGTCAGATATTGGTTAACCAAGAAATAGGTCTTCTTTGTTTTGATCAACCGAACCTACGCTCTATGAATGACCCTATCAATCAGACATTCGCTAAGGCCGGGTAGAACGTAATCAGTAATCTATGCAATATTGGTGGGTACATAATAAATGCAGGAAAGTCGAAGTGCATTTGTCCTAGTAACAGCGGGTTGCGATGAGAGTAGTGATATTACGACTACGAAACAGATCATTGTTAGAGTGCTATAGATCCCACTGAAAGGCGAGGGGTTAAGACTCAGTTTTTCTCTCGAATGCTAACGTCAGAGTTAGTGCTTTGCTTGCTTTTAGTCAAACTATCCTTATAATATTTATTGAAAGTTGATATCAAGCTACAACCCACCATCATTAAGCAGCACACTGTACCGGGAGCTTAACAAATGCAGGAAAGTCGAAGCAAATTTATCGCCCTAGAATCTGTGCCAATTACAGATCTAGCCAAAAGACCTGCTGGTGCTTGCGGAATTTATTTTTTAGCGGAAGTAGAAGGTCATTCAGCATCAGAAGTTCGACAAAAGATCTCTTCGAATGCGAAAGCTATTTTTGCAAAAGAAAAGCGAAAATGTGAAGTTCAGAGCGCCCTAGTAACAACAGGTTTCGATGAGAGTGGTGATATTACGACTACGAAACAGATCATTGTTAGAGTGCTATAGATCCCACTGAAAGGCGAGCTATTAAAACCTCGCCTTTCCTCTCGAATACTAACGCTGGAGTCAGTGCTTTTTCTTGCTTTTAATTTAATTATCATTATAATATATATTAAGAATTGAGATTAAGAGAGAGGGAATTACCATGGGTCTAATCGTTAATGTTTATCGCACAAAGGATGATGGTGTTGAGCGTAACTGTACTGCTGGTGGTATATCCTCTCAGCATGATGAGCTAACGCTGATTAATGTGGATGGGCCATTTAAGCCTGAAGCGGATCGTCCTGCAGCCCTGCTTGTGAAAGGCGCTACTCAAGGTCACGTGATCATCGTGCCAGCCGATGAGATCGGCAAGCCACGTAAAGGTGGTATGATGGGTGGTAACTACGCCGGAACAAGCGATTCCCGCTTTTCTCGTGCCGTGAAAAAAATCTCTGGCGGTGATCTAGGTAGAGTAGCTATCAGCATCCATGATCGCTTTGAATACTAAACCGCTAGGGCTGGTAGACAAGTGCTGCCAGCCCGCATATTCTAAGCTTAAAATATACTCAATTTCCAAAGGTGTCAGATGATTTACGCACTCAAACTTAAAGGCAAGTTTCAGTTTGATATTCTCGCCAAGAGCGAAGCGGAATTGGAAAAGAAAATTAAGTCTTACTATTTAAGCTGGACAGGCATGCAAGCCAAAGGTGGTGACACCTCTATGGAGAAATTCATGTCTATTCGTGAAAAGGTCAAAATTCACATGGAGCTTATTTAAGTAACACATCTTACAGTTAAAACATTGCCAAAGATTATTTTAAGGATTAGTAGCATGAGTTCAAATCTCGTTATTGCAGGCATCATTGACACTCGGAACGGTGAAATTATTGAAACCCTGACGCGCCCGGGCAATAAGACTGCGCTGCGCTTAAAAGTGCGTGATGAGCTGAACAAAGAACAGGGTGCCAATACCTTTATTAGCTTTGAGCTGGATTCATGCATTGGCATTAATCTTGATTTCATTAAGCGGCAGCTAAAAACAGATAACCATGCTTGCATAAATGAGCTTAAGCGTTACCGCGCCTTGATTAATATTGAACGCTATCAGAAAGGATTGGAAGGCATTGCTGCAAATATTGCAAAAACGGAAGTGGTCTATAACACATGTTTGGCCGCCTTTGATGAGACTGATAGCGCTTCACGCGAACTGGTTGAAGATGCGTTTGAATCCAGTTTTACTGATCTGCGTGAGCAAGAAGCCGAAGTAAAGCACTCTCTGCGCCGTGAGAAAGAGATTTTGGCAAAACTATAATCGTAGTTATTTAATCAGATTAAGGAAAAGTTGCATGCATGAAGATATTAAGAATGGTGTGTTCCAATACCATGTTAAAGAGGGTGCCACACAAGAGGTTCTAGTTATCTCAGTGGCAAGAACAAGCAATTCAAAATACAAGGCTAAGGACTTTTTTAGTGCTTTTCAGGAGCTCATGAATGAAGGCTGGCGTATGCAAGGCGGCATAAGCTATCAGCAAACGGAGCACAATGTTCACTACCTGAAGCAGGTTTTGGTACGTGACTTAAAATACACCACTGAGACCAAGTTGCTGACCCGCTCGTTTGACATGTTTGGCTCAGAGCAGCATCAGTTGATTGAACAAGAGCTCTCAGAATGCCTTGATAACGGTTGGGAACTGCGTGCTGATCCTTATGTCGGTCCGGGCCCAGTTGAAAATGGTGAAGGTCGCTTCTGTTTCTCAGCAACGCTGGTGAAGAAACACTACATCCTGCCAGAAAAACCAAAGCCAAAATTAACTTAGTAGTGTAGCTGGGTATAACAGGAAGGCACCTACGTAGCCTGACTTATGTAATATAGGTAACATAAGTCGGGTTTTTTAAATTTAGGCGTAAAGAATTTCTGCGAATTTCGTGATCGCCAGACCCAACAAGGCAGCGATTAAAAATACCTTAAAATAACGATCCACTTTATTCACATGCAGACATCCCGCAGCCATCACGATAGCACTAAGGCCGGTGATAATTCCCCCCACATTTGGAATGATAGCTAGATCCCCGCCAATATGAATCTTGGTGCGGGTATTCTCCCACCAGCTGTAATATTTTTGTTCCAGAATACCGCTAACGCCATAATAAATAATCATCCCGCCCATCAAGGCAAGTATGAAAGCACCGATTAACAGCCATTGGGTTGGACTGATTGGTAGCCTTTCGAGTCTTTCCTTTAATGTTATTTTTTCTTCTTCTTGAAGCACTAATTAACCTCCTATGTCGCGCTAACCAAAGAATGCATTGAACCTATGTAGAAGGTCTTTCAGGTTGCCAATAAGCGCGGAAAGCCCCTTCCTTCAGGTGGGGGATGGATAGCGCATCATGCAGAGCATGATTAACTTGACTGTATATAAATACAGTATTATTCTTGCTGCATGTTGATACGTAAGGCTTTTCAGTACCAATTAAAGACAACGCCTGAGATTGAGCAGATGCTATTTGAGCAGGCTGCATTTTGTCGCTTTGTCTGGAATAAAGCATTAGAACTGAACCTCCGAAGGCTAAAAGATGGACTGCCTCTTTTGTGGTTTGCAGAGCTTTGTTTTTGGTTAAAACTCTGGAAATCATCAGAAGAATTAGGGTTTTTAAAGGCCGGGGACAGTCAGGCGCTGCAGCAACGCTTGAAGGATCTGGATCGCGCCTTTAAAGACGGATTTGACAAACAGCAACCGAATAAACGCATCCCTATCTGGCGAAAGAAAGGGAAAGATGAATCGTTCCGCATCCCACAACGGTTTAAATTTGACGGGAACCGCGTTTATATTCCGAAGATCGGTTGGGTCTGCTTTAGAAACAGCCGGAAATTAGAAGGTAAGCCTAAAAATCTGACCGTCAGTTATCGCGCCGGGAAATGGTATATTTCGGTTCAATGTGAAATAGAGATCGGTGAACCGCAACACCCTTCTCACTCCATTGTGGGGATTGATTTAGGCGTTAAGCGTTTCGCCACTTTATCTGACGGCGTTGTATATGAACCCCTCAATAGTTTTAAGAAACACCAACAGAAACTGAAACGCGAGCAACAAAATCTCGCACGTAAAGTAAAATTCTCTGCCAATTGGCAGAAACAGAAGGCCCGCATCGCACGCCTTCACAGCAAGATCGCGGATTGCCGTAAAGACTACCTGCATAAAATCACCACTAAGATCAGCAATAGCCACGCTATGATCATTATTGAGGATTTGCAGGTCAGGAATATGTCAAAATCTGCAAAAGGCACGCTAGATTCACCCGGCTCCCATGTTTGTCAAAAAGCAGGTCTCAACCGCTCCATTCTCGATCAGGCGTGGTCTGAAACTCGGCGACAATTGGAGTACAAACAGCAGTGGAAAGGTGGTGATGTACTGGCGATCAACCCTGCCCGAACCAGCCAAACCTGCTCATGCTGTGGTCATATAGACCCGGCAAGCCGGGTCAGTCAGGCACTCTTTAACTGCACTAATTGCGGCAAAGAACTTAATGCAGATGATAATGCAGCCTTAAATATTTTAGCGGCAGGGCATGCCGTGTTAGCTTGTGGAGAGCCTCCGTTGGGAAGCTCTATGAAGCAGGAACCAGTGCAATCTCGCAAGAGTATTGCCGCCTACTTATAGGAATCCCCGTCTCTTCAGGGCGGGAAGGATGTCAATTAAGGCGCTAGCCCATCATTCTCAACCTCTTGGGAACGATCTCGCTGCCTCTGAAGGTGTATTAGACCGCCAAAGGCCATAGAATTATGCACATTTACTGCACTATCAAGACGGCCTTTAAGGCTATCCAGTTGCTCTTGTGAAAGCGGCTCACCTTGCGTAGAACAGAAATCCTCAAGTGGCATCGCATCCACCTTCGCTTTTAGATCATCCAGTGCCCTAGCAACATGCATCACTTGCCCAAATTCCGGTTTAGGTACATCCGCCTGAATTCGAATCGTACCCAGCCTGTCACCTGCCAGCGTACGAAGTCCCGGCAATTGGTTGTTGCTATGACCCTGCTCGGTTGGCAGGACGATCGGCCGCTCTTCTGACATAGCCTGCTCATACAGAGTGGCTAAGTAATTTTCACCGTAGATTACATCCTCATCATAAACATCATCCACCGTAGACATTTCAAACTTAACGAGGACACTGTCGATCGGACAGTGATAGTGGTAGAGCTTGTCGCCCCATGTGCGCAAACTGATTAGATCCGCAGCCACTTGATCAACTGGCCCGGTTTTAGATGGGTAACCCGGCACTTGCTTTAGAACATACCCAGCCATCTGATCATCGATTACATTCATCGCTTTGCCGACAGGTGTCGCACGATCCAAGTTGTAGGCTACATGGTAGATCGCACTTTGCATGTCGATAAGATTTTTCAGACCAACCATCGGCAGCGGCTCGGCCTCATCGGAATACGCTTCAATTTCTGCCTGCACTTCCGCTACTTCTTCTGGGTAACGATTCGAGTAATTTTCCTGAAACACCGCAATGTTCTCTGACGTAATCTGCTTAAGTAGATCGTCACGCAGGTTTTCAGGACTCATAACCCCTTCTTCCCGTGAAGCTGCGGTAAACAAGTCGTGAATCAGGCAAGACAGTTTGTTTTTACTTGGATCTTCAGAGCCAAAATTTTCGTCGTAATATTTAATTAAGGACGTAACTACCTGATCAACGTGTTCAGGGCCTAACAGACTGACGGACATAGGAGAGCCTCTCTCAATAATTCCATTTTTATTATTATAACAGTATCTAATGTTCGAGGTCTACGCCTCCCTTCTAACAATGAATCTAAGTACGCCACTAATTTGCTTCTGTCTTGTGTTTTAGTTATTAATCCTTATAATAGTTAAAAGAGATGAGAGAGGAGCTTTATATGAAACAGTCAGCTGAAATTGCCCAGAATATCGACACCTACCTTCGTTTACAGCATATCACACCCGAGGCTGACGTCTTTGATGATACGATTCACAGCTTGGTTGAGCGCGTGCATGAAAAAATACCATGCTATGATAGTTTTATTTGTGAGAATGGTTTTGTCCCGGCATTGATAGCGCGTGAGGATCGCAGCGTTATGGCGATGGATCTTCTGTCTAGCGAGGCGACGAAAGTAAATAACCATGGGTTTCAGGCGCAGGTTGCCTTTATGCTGAAACATATTGGGTTTGATGAGGTGTTAGGTGTACTAGCAGCAAACAACATACCTATAGACGGTTTGTCTGATTTTCGGCCCGAGTAACGTTGTAGCCCTAAAATACATTCAGGCATCTGCCTAGATTTATTCCTTTAAAGCCTGTCTCATTCGCAGGCTTTATATTGCTTTGTCTCAAAATATCATTATAATAAATAAAGAGAGATGAGAGGAGAAAGACTTATGTGTCAGTCAGAAAACTGCAATGGCAATCGTTTCATTGCATCCCAGCGTGTTTATCTTGATGTCGTGGTAGATAACCAAGGCAACTTTGTCCGCAACTTATATAACGAAAGCTACGGCGATGCTGAGTTTGGTGCTCCTTACGGGCCCTTCAGCTGCACCAAGTGTGGTCGTGAAACCTCGGATCAGGACGCTGTGCCAAGCTTCTGTCCAGATTGCTTAAATACGGAATTCTATGGTCGTCAGTCCGGTACCGTGAGCGTGTATGTTGATGAGACAGGTCGCTACGTTGATCATGCCTCTGGCGATGAACAGGCCGGTGCGTCGATTTATGACACTGACAAGATCGAAGGCCCCTATGTATGTGATGCTTGTAGTGCAGAGTATGAAAGTCTGACCTAATTGGTTTAGTTCTTTCTGAGTTATTTATCATTTACTGAGAGTGTGAGAGATGAAAAAGTTAGTTCTAGAGGTTTTATCTGGAGATGAAGGTCTGGTGACCGAAGTACCTAATACGCTTGTGGTCGAGTTAGATCCAGCGCAGATCGATCGCATTAAATTACTGCTTGCATTGGTGCGTGATACAGGGGTTTTTGAGATATCAGATCGCTTCCCGACCGGCAAATGGTGCAGCAATTTAATTGACGACATCCAAGAAAATGGAGACTCCATTTCGCTCTGTGAGGTATCTACAAGACTGCAGCTGATAAAGATTCAGGATGATGGTGCAATTTACTTTAGCGCCGAACATCCCGTGGCCGGATTTGTATGCGAGAGCTTAAGTATTTTTATTGAGGATCTTGATTCTTCTGAGACTCATTTTGCCTTAGAACACGAAGGTCACGTCGAGTAATTTGAATTAAATCCTAATTACTTAAAAAAGCCACCATAGGGTGGCTTTTTGCTGCCATGAGATTACTTTTTAATTGCTAATTCTTATTTAATCATTATAATAAATAGCATGAATTTTTGAGAGAGGAATGCTCCATGTCCATGATTGCGAAAGAGCTTGCCAAGCAAATTGACACCATGATTGATTATGATGTGCCTACTAAAGAAGGTCATCATGTTTTTAATGCCTATAGGTTGCATACGGCGTTACTGGCCACTCGCCATTCGGCAGCGGTAAATCTTAACGACCGTTTAGAGCAAATTGCAGAGTCGCTTGAAGGCGAGATTGTACTGTCTTGCGAGCAGTATGCCTGCTGGGGTGATCGCCCTGTCCGTGACTTTTTGCAGTTCGTGCATACAAAGGCCAGAATTGATGAAATAAAGTCAGAGTCCGCTGATTCTCCAGAGCAACCTACAGAGCCAGCAGGTTTGGAATTAAATACCTTTGACTCTTCAGGTGAGATTACCGGCTCTCGTGAAGTGGAGTTGACGCCGGATCAGGTCACAGAGATCATTAATCGTTCAGCTCAGTTAATTCAGACTCTGCGGGGTATCTCTGCTTCGACGGCATCTATTAACACCTTTGATCAGGCGGTCGATGACTTAGAAGATGCGCTTCAAAAAGGCAAGGTGCTTGAGCCCGATGAAAACCGCATGCCTTGCTTAGGTCTACTTCCGTAAGCTTTACAGATAAGGGAGGGTTGTTTACCCTCTCTTAATCCATCAGGAGTCATGCATGAGTAAGATAGTCTTAGAATATGGTGATCAGCATACTAAGTTTAACTGCGCTCGTAACCGGGTGGGTGATCTTCCGACATTAGATGAGATCATGGTTTCTATGGACGCGATTAAAGCCTACGTTGAGTCCGAGACACCTCTGGCCGTCAAGCTAACTCGGCAAGGCGCTGAAATGATTATGATGATTGAAGATGACCTTAAATACATGCAGATCTCGCAGCACCACTTCTACCCTCAAGCGCTTATTCACCGTGAGCTAGGGAACAAAAGCCATCTAAAAAATCTAGATCTTAAGCGCGTCATTCCCGTCATTAAGCGCTACTTTGATCTTTAATTCATGACCAACCATAACCCCTAAACCGAAATAGGATCGGAACACCGACCCTATCTCTTACTCCGCGTATACTTATTCTGGCGGTGTCATTTCCGTAAAGTTGTAGCGGGTACTTTGATCCCCTAACCCTAACTTACCGTATAGATTATTACCAATGACCCAGTAGGTGCTATTGCCCAAGAAATAACCGGAATGAATCCCTGCTGCTACACTGTTCGCCGGTTGTCCGGTATCTCCCCAACTAGCATTTGAACCAGACCGCCCTAGCTGACCATGAGAATCTGACCCTACAGACCACACCGTTCCATTATGCAATGCATAACCATGGTATCGACCGCATTTTAATTTACCGTGATTGACAAAGAATTCCCCTATTAATCTAGCAAAACATACTCGTGGATGTTACGGGCCGACATCTTTGCAGCAGTACTTGCAAATACTGTAAATATCGTTATAATAATTGCTAAGAGATGAGATATAGAGAGTGCTCCGCTATGCCTAAGTTTGAATTACCCGTTTTGGATCAGACGTTGATTAAAGCGATGGAAAAGCATCTTGAATGCGGTTACTACGAAAACGCTGATGCTGTGCGTGCTGTTATTGCGGCGGTCCGTGAAGGTAAGATCAGTATTCGTTGTATGAAGGATGACGATTATTCGCTTGAAGAGCTCTTGGATGGGGGTGTTGAAGACCTTCAGGTTCAAAAGCGTATGGAGCATAATTTAAAGGCCCGTATCCGTCGTGCGGGTGTGTGGACTTACGTAGCTCATTACTGGACAGGTCGTGAGTGGGAAGAGTTTTATGGCATTAGTCATAATTCAGTCTCTGGCTTGATCGGCTATGACTTCTTTGGTTCCGGTTATGAGCTGCAGATTATGGAGGCGGCAATGGCTGCATACAATGCGCAACCTCTGGATGAGAGCGGCCGGGCTATTGATCCCTATTTGCGTGCGTCCTAGATTCTTAAAATCACCAAAATTAAGGGCTTATTCGGCCCCTTTTTGTTGTATTTTTTATTAAAATCATTATAATAATAGGTGGAAATTGAGAGAGGAAATAGAGATGTCAAACGTATTGATTGCTGCAGTAAATAACGACCGTTTTTCCCGTCCTGAAGTCACTGATCAGGTGGCAGCCTCAGGTCACCTTAATTTTGTATACAAGGTTGAGGGGTTCTGGAGTGATCCGGTAAAGGTTCAGCTGCGTCGTGCCACTGTCTGGAATGATGATGAGGGCAAATCTGAAGTTGTATGGAATGCAGAGGTACGTAGCTCTGCAGGTGGCGTAGATGCAGAGGGCGTAGAGTCAGCACTGGAAGCGCAGGTAAACTGTGCGCATGCTATGCTGGATGCGGTTGAGGTGGCTAAGGAGTTGACCGCTAAGCAGTCAGATCTTGAGCAGGCGTTTCAGGCTGAGCGTGAGCGCGTGAAGCGTGAGCAGGATGCGATCGCGGCTAAACGTGAAGCCGCTATGATGGATGACCCGGGCTTCGGCTTGGCTGAGGCTGGCGTGCTGGTGGGTGAGATGGCGGCAAAGGCTGTTGAAGATAAAGGTAACGAGCACGTCTTTATCGCGCTAGAGCGTGCAGGCAAAAGCGAGACGGCTTTATCCGCGGTGCATAACTCTGGTCGCACCCTGTTCTACTTCGATGGTGAGCGCATGGCGAAGAAAGATATGGTGGACTACCTCGCGAATCGCTCCAAAGAGAATTCCCACTGGCTACATGCGTAGCCAGCATTCTGGCTAGCGCTTAATAGTCAAATAAACCTGCCCTAGAGGCGGGTTTTTTGTTGCGCTTCTCATAATAATCATTATAATAAATTTAAAGATGAGAGAGGAAATAACCATGAATGCACTTAGGCTGACTGTACCATTTATCTATGAAGCCATTGTCATTAAACCGCGCTGCCGCAAGCCGAGCATGCTGGTTATCCATGACTTTGTTGATATTGAAATTCCTGTCGTTGATAACAAAGACTTCCCGGTGGCCTTTAAAATCGGTGAGACTGAGTTGCGTTGGGATGGTCAGCGTTTATGGGACTTTGATTACATGAGTGCGGTTGGAGAGGAAACCAAAAAGGTACCGGCTTTTGTGGTGGAGCATAATACCGCTAAGCATAATGTTTATCGCTTCTCGGGTGCATCATCAGAAGCACCGTTCCATGCGTTCTGGGACCGCTCTAATCTGTCCATTGCGCGTAGTCACGGTCTACTTCAGTGCGGCATGAATTATCGCTTAACCGACTGCGTCAGCATTGACAAAGAAGATGCGGTTTACCGTGAGTGGGTCGCAGATAATCGTGAGGCGGTCATTGATCGTGCGTATGAGATCGCATCCAATCTACGGGTTTTTGATGACTATATGTATGCGCCTGCCGGTGAGCCTCGTTATGTGGCGATGACCTTTGGTTTGAGCAATAACCATGGTGGTACCGCCCTGTTTATTGATCAGCATTGCAATGAGAATATTGGTGAAGATCGCTATTTCACAGCCCTGCAGTATGAAGAAGCGATTGCCTCTGCGACAGCGATTGCAGAAGGTCGCGGTGATGACAAGAGCCTGCCAATGCATACCAACTGTGGCAATGTTATTGAAGTGCTTATCCCTGAGGCAGTTACCCTTAAGCCTAACAAGTGTGCCGCTAAAGGGGCTGAATTTGCTGATCATGTTGAACACGCCATGGCTGCGTCCGGCAATGCGTAATAAACGTCAATTTGTATAGGATTTGATTATGGATTTATTTTCTGGCCCGCGTCATTTTGAAGAAGATAATGCAACCATTACTACGCGTTGCCTTCCTATTGCGAAGGATGGCAGTAACAGTTGGGGTATTTTTAACCCCAATTCCGATAACGTGGATATGGAAGTGCTGCGAGAGGTTGAGTATCTTGGGGCACCGGAACTGGCCGATGACTACACCCTGCATCTGCAGATCACGTTTGTAGATGAAGAACGTCGCTTCTACTTCGTGCTGGGTGAGAACTTCGGTGAAGGCTTTGAGCCGGGCACCCCGGAAGATGTCGATTTTCCAGACTTCGATGCCTTTTTTGATGCGCTGTTTGCACAGCCTCATGAGAACTCAGAGTATGGTTTCCGTCGAACAGTTAAAGCTAACAAAGAGCTGGTGCGTGGCATGTTTGAAGAAGCCGGTGAGATGCTGGAGTCTCTCAATCTAACTTGGAAATCCAGTTAACCACAAGTCATGCAATGTAGGAGTGATGCGACATGATATCTCAGGATATTGAACAGTGCCCTCACTGCGGACAGTCCGAATACGGTTATTACTACTCCCTGACGACACGCTGTGATCAACATCACGGGTTTGCGGTAGGTCACGACATGGACAGTACTTCGGCCCATCAGACGATTAAGCGTTGCCTACCAAGGTGTGCCGTTTGTAAAAAGGTAGTGGGAGAGCATGTTGATGAGCCCCTGTGACTGCATCTGGGCTTAAATAACTAAACAGCGACAGTGGGCTAACATAACCCCTTAGCTATGAGGTATATTATGAACAAAGAAGAGCTTACGTCCCGCACTCGAAATCTTCATCCGGACTACGAGATGCGAGAGGTTATTGAACACGGCCTCGGCCTATTCCCTGTGCACCGTGAAACAGGCGAGGTCTGTGAGTGCAAAATGGAATGGGATGAAGACGGTAAAGTATTGTCCTGCCCTGTTTGTGGTCTTGACGGTACCTAATTCCACATTCGCTTTCTGATTGATCCGGTCGATGCAATCTTTACTCAGAGGCTGCCCCTTTCATGAGCGGCCTTTTGCATTAACCCCACCCTACCTTCAATTCCGTTCTTGATTTCTTATTAAATACCATTATAATATTCATTAAGAGATGGGAGAGGCTTTAATTATGACGCCAGAACAGTTTAAAGAGTACAAAAGTGCTGCCAGCCTAGAGACAGCGATCTCCGTTGAAGATCTGAAAGGTATTCCCGAGGGCACGCTCCTCTGGGGTGTTATGGGATCGGGTACAACACTTCACATCTATCTTGCGGATGGCAAGATTCACCGTGTAGTTTATTATGGTTTTCCTCACTTAAATAACCTTGAGTTAATTGAGGCAGAATCGTCTAGTTTTATTACGGTTGAAGATTGTCAGCCGCGACGTCGTATTTGCCCGAAGCGAACCAACTTTGAGTTTGTAATCTTGTTGAAACGCTTAGGCGGCTTTATTCGATTTCTCCCTTATGATGAAGTTGAGGTTGAACAGGAAGCGTTTTATGGCGCTGTCTTGGAAGATTTCTCTGAGGCTAATCAACCTTAAAGAGCCGTTCACTAATTTTAAAGTTCAGGAGTTCAGGGGCCGTAGCAACACCGTGAGTATCTTTTGCTCACCGCGTTTGGTCGGGTTACGGTCCCACCTTAATACATATGCGTTTTGAAGCAGCGAAAGGAACACGTTTTCATCGGTATTTCTGGGCAGTTACACTGACAGAAGTGACAGAAGAAAAGCTCTGGTGGAATAACAACACTCGCACATGGGAGCCGTTGCGCACCAGCGACACTGACAGCTACTCTACACATGCCCCTTGCCGGACACTCAAGGCTTTTGAGCGTATGTTGAGAAAAAATCCACAAATTAAAGGGCGCTGTGTGTTAATTAATCACTACACAGGCAACGACGTCTACGCGTAGCTGAGAATCACCCTATGAAAGAATTTTTACAAAAGATTTTAGAAGACCTGCCGGAAGGGATGGTCGCCCAATTTCATCACGTAAACCCTGCAGGCGCCAACAAGCCCGTTATCTTTATGACACTGGGTGAATCTCAGGAAGATGTGCAATGTGCACTGGAATCTATTGAGCGTGCTTCCATCGCTGGCAGAGATCGGGCACGCGACATGCTGCGCGATAGCCTACGGTTAACGCTCAGCCAGCTCCCGGATGGCATGAATCTGCAGGAAGATAAAACACATACTCTACCATTACTACCTTTCGGCTACTTACATGTCGTTACTGATCGAATGGGTCAACGATGGGCTTATACCGGACGTATGGCTAAGAGTGAAGGTAAACCAGAGATGCCGCGCGATGGTGTTTTGACGACTGATCCCGAACAGCTCAGAATCCAATGGCCTTTGTTTGTATCACTGGATAAAAAGGGCTCTACTACCCTCGATACCTACTACAAACCCCGCCCTATGAGCGACAAGCATCCTGAACTATCTATTTATTTTCTAGATACAAAGCATCATAACATGGATGTCAGCTGCACTTGTTTTCCAAATTGTGGGAATGATGAGGGTGCCATCACTGATACGGTTCGTCTTGATAGACTGGGTTGCCATGTAGAAGGAGGCATCCTAGCTACTAACGCAGTTTTTCAGGTGATCACCCTTACTGATGGCAATACCACACTGTCAGTATTTAATCTTAATACTGATGGTGAGCCATCCTATGTAGTCGATGACCCTAAATTGCGCACAGAAGAGGGTCACTGCTTGCTTGGCCCGTTATTTGACACGCTAGGTATGGAAATGACGGCTGTTGATAAAATGGCTTACTCCAGTCAGTTGGACGGAACGTACGACCAAAACTTCCATCGACTCGTTAATGACTGGTACAACTGAGTCGCTAAGCTCTAAAAAATCAAAAGCTGCTTTAGGGCAGCTTTTTTGCTTGCCTTTTAAGTTAATTTCATTATAATATTTAATATGAAATCAGCATTACATTAAGCTCGGAGATAAGTGAGATGACAGAGTCATTTGATCAGACACGCGACAAACGGCGCACCAGCTTCGGCTTTAAACACGATCTTTTTATGAGCGCTAAAGACAGGATCGATGATCTGGTCGTGCAGGTTGACTATGACGGTGCCCCACTGGATGCTGAGCATGCGATAAATGCCACCGGTTGGCTGGTGGAGACCATTTTGGAGGGTGAATACCCGCATGGTGCGGACAACCTACCCATCCCAGACGGTGTGCGATGTAAAGATCAGCACGGCGCTACCGTATTTTGTTCAACGGACATGGATGGGGAAACCCTGCTTGTCTTCAAACGTCATCAGAAATAGAGGCAACCTCCATGGCACAAGCTAACCTAACCTACGAAGAGTGGGTCGAAGAGATCACGAACTCACTGGCAAACAAAATGAGCATTAGCACCAGTGATGCACAGGCGCTGGTGGGTACCCAACAATTCGAAATCGACAATGCATGGAATCTTGATCTGAGCGCGATTGATGCCGCTGAGTCCATCGCGGAAAATCTGAAGTAGGAAGGTTACATGAAGAGTAAAGTCACCGTATACAAAGTGGAATTTCTCTCAGCCGATATGAGTATGCCTGTATTTACCGTACACGGTACGGAAGTTGAGGCTACCCGTGACGCCTTTCGATCTCTACTGTGCGAGTTTACTGAGGGTTGCCCTGCTTCGTTCTACCGAGCCTGTCAAAAGGCTGGAATTAAGGCCTTTCAGAAGCCCTATGATGGTCACTGCAGGTTAAAGCCTGCCGTGTTTGAAGAAATCATGGATGCCTTCAATCAACACGAAATGCTCGCACACCTCAAGTCCTACCTGAAATGGGTGGATGAATTGAACGGTGACAGTGATGAAGATGAGCCTCTCTTCTCTTATTTCAGCATCACCCCGCAGGAGATCTGGGTAGAAACGCCAATCAGTATCGACGCCTAGAGGCCTAATCTTTAAGCACCTTGGCGCTTACCCTCTCTCAAGCGCCAAGGTCTTCCCCTCATTAGTGCTTTAAAAATAACTCATTAACCATAGTTAATAGCTATAGTGATTGAAAAATAAAGCATTAAATCAAGCTTCCTTGCGATCAACCCCTCTTACATGGTGAACGCTAAGGTCTATTGAACAGGTCGGGGGTACTGATAATGCGCTGGTCGATCAATTGCATGTCCGTATACGCGCCACTCTCACTTAAAATACTGTCGCGATCGATACTGCATATAACCTTGATCTATAAGGGCTAATCCACTGGGATTTTCGCCTCTAAGTGCGGGGGGAATGTATGCGAATTGTCTTTAATGTCTTGCAAAGATAATGGTCTGTTAAACCTTTTATCTTGACGACTCCCTGCTGGGTAAGCACCGATTACTTCTGAATCCGGCTTAAGCCAACGATACAGCTGCTCTGCATTTTGCCAGACTTGATCAGTCATATAGCCAAGCTGACTAATTCTGATGCCTTTAATTTCCAGCCTATCTCTTGGCGAAATCTCTTCAAGAATACTAATCAAAGGTGAAACAGGCCTAACGCTGTTAGGCAGGCGCCCCGTCGCGTTAAATCTAACTAGATCCGCTGGACGCTTCGCTAAGTGATGTAACATTTTATTTGAAACACGTGCCATAATTTCACCTCATCTCATAGCTAAAATCATAAAGCACAATCACACAAAGTCAATCCATCACACAATCTTCAATGTAAATACCTTACTCAAGTGCAGACATGGTGCTCTAGCATAAATTATTGCATTATTTTAAAATATCATTATAATATTGACTATAAATTGAGAGAGGAATGATCACATGTCAGCAACCATTACCGTTAAAAACACGTCCAACGAAGATGTCCTACTGGAGGCGAATGAAGCTGCAGTCTATATGACGATTGTAAGCAAAGGTGAAGATTGGGACGCTGATGGTCGCTACTCATTGCAATCTACAGATATTGATGTAGAAGGCCTCTCTATCCTTGAGGTGGATGAATACCTTAAAGCACTTGTAAGAAAAAACGTTATTTTCCAAAAGCGAGCGCTCAACGGTTTGCCATCATGGACCACCGTCGATAGTAACGTGAAAATGGAAGCTCCTGTCGAGTTTGCTATTAAAGAACCTCAAGCCCAGCAGCCTGCAAATCTGAGTCAGCATTTGGTTAACTTATTTACAGAGTGGTGCGACGCTAACGGCCTACCCCATCAGTCGGCTGAAGAGCTGCAGGTGGTGGTTAAGACCGAAGAGCAGAAACAGTTCCTGAAAGCGTTTATTGACCTGTGGAACGTGGTTGAGTCACCGGAGCCTGCGATCCCTGAAGATGACCGTCCGCACTTCATGAAGGAGTTTCCAAACTTCACTGCACCGGATGATTTCAATGCTAAAGCCTTGGGCTATAAAGGCTTCAAGGATATCAGCTGGCATAACGATGAGATGCCGTCTTGGGAAAACAATGAGAAAGGCCTTAAGCTGTGGGTTGAGTATCCTTGGGATCACTACACTATTGCAGGATTCGATGAGCGTGATTGGTCTCAATACGCTCTTGTTGCGGTCACCGAAGACGGTGAGTACCTGTACACGGTCTGGCGTGGCGATTCCTTTGAAGCACTCACAAGACAGCTAACGAAAAGCCCTGAAGAAGTAGCCCTATTCCACCTTGAACGATTAAAGCGTCAGGCTGATCAGGACTACATACCAGCCAAAGCCCCAGAAATCATGCATACCGGCGGTAACTGTATGGCTGTCCAAATTGATCTTAAAGGCGGTGGCGCCCTATTGTTTACTGATGATGGTGGTTGCGGCCTGCCTGAGCTGGGCGATTGTGCAATAGGTGTCTATAACACTGACAGCTATGGCAATACTGAAGATCAAACCGGTTATTATCATATGGCAATGGATGATGCAGGTAATTACGTACTGTCTCATCATGAAATTTGATGCTTCTGGGGTGTGCTAAAGTCACACCCCCATTCCCTTTATTAACGACCTCTATGGAGTGCGCATGGGCACCAAATACGCCAAAGTCACATTTAATGAGCTTGAAGCGATCTATGCCACCGTCCATAGTGCAGAGTGTATGATCGGGTCAGGCAATTTCGATTTAGATCAAGAAACGAAAAAAGCCGTTCGTGCCATGGAGGCTATCTTTAAGCGGAATGGCATTGAGCTGGTCGAGGTCGCGGAAACGGAGCCCTTCTCGGTTGGCAATATAGTTGATGTGGAAACGGGTGACCGTCCTGAAGAGTAACGCTAAGAATGCCCTTTCCCCCGTATACACACATTCCATAAGCAATAATTCCAACCACTTTTACTTGTATTTCCTTTAATATCTATTATAATAGATTATTCAAATATTTATTACTCCTTCTGAGAGAGCTGAGCCATGATTAAGCCAACTATTGAATCAGAAAACTATCGTGAGTTTATTATCTCTCTAGATGAGCAGCTAAAGTCCTCTCTTCCGATCGTTACCACCCCGAACCGAAGAGCTCGGATGGCTCAGATCCGTATTCGTATGTATCTGGAAGATGGCCGTTTTGGTTTGGAATCCGGCTTTTATGAAGAAGATCAGATGCGCCATCTTGAGCGCAACATTAAGGCGCGCTTTGATGACGAGAATTGTCGTGTCATGAAAGCCCTGCTGCCTGAGTTAGCGCACGTAGTTGAGTGGTGTGGCCGGTCTATTGAAGGACCGGCTAATCTGGTGGCTAATACGCTATACCACGCCAGCTCAGAGCCAGCTCAACTATGCCATCATCTGTATTTATCACAAGAAAGTGATTCGATCATGACGTCCGACTCCCACTTGGCAGCCGCCGCAGCTAATGAGGGTGATACATCAGATAAGGGCTTGCAGGACCTAAATGCTTTGGCGGAACGCCTGCAGGCTGCAGGATTCAAAACCTACACAAAGGTGAGTGTGCTGAGGGAAAAGAAGGTCCCAGATCTTGAAGCCGCGCGATCGACAGCACAGTGGCCGGATGCGACACTGGAGCAGCTGCAGGATGAAACGGCCGTACGTGGTCACTTAAATACGATCATTGATCAGTTTAAGGCCGATATGGCGTCGATAGGCTTTTCTGCCTAACAGATAAACACCTCACACGAAACAGAATAATATACAGGCCATACCATGAAACACTTGTTGCTATCGATAGAAAATCCTCAGAACCAAGACCGCCCTGTCATTAATACAGTGACGGCGTGCCTGAGCGATGATCAGATAGCACAAATTAAACGGCTGTCGAGCTATATCCTTGATAATGACTTACAGGCCATAGAGTTTAAAATTGATTCAGCGCTCTGCTCTAAACGTTCAATCGGGGAATATACCATTCCCCAATCCGGTGATATCCGCTATATCTACGAATCACTTTCGTATTCTGAGCTTGTCCTTGATGAAGTGGTGGTGCGGGTAAAGAGCGACTCGTTTTGCCTTATCTGTCGGCATGATTCATTTCTCGAGGCCTATAAAAAACACATTAAGTCAATGGATGTTGATATAGTTGAACTGCAGACCAACGATCTGCATGTTGCTCAACGACCTAAAGTGACATTTGTCGGCAAACTCCTCATGGAAGAACGAGAAGAGGCCAATTAATCTCCCTTTCTTATTGTCTTTTTTGTTTTTATCATTATAATATTACTTAGAGATGAGAGAGGAAGTGATAATGAAGAAATTTCTAAGTGCAATCAATACCCAGTATCAAAACAAGCGTGGCATGGATGTTGAAATTCAAGTCTCTGAAGGTTGTGCTGTAAAGGCATCAGTGTATGTCGACACGACTGAGAGTATTGTTCTGCGCGTACAGGTTGGTGATGATCGAGTGCTCGATGTTGCTGTTTGTGCGGCTGCATATGTGCAGGCTGAGGTCAGCTATAGCGATGATCTGTCGTACTGTTATTTGAAGTTTGGTGTATTCGAGGTGCACATTAAGCTTGAGTCTGAGGGTGTTGTGTTTGATGTCTGGGAGATCGATGGTGCAGACGGCGAGTGCATAGATACAGGTTACCTCTTCGATGAAGATCTCGAAGTCGCGTAGCGCTTCGCCAGTATCGCTTTTCTATTAAGGGTCCCATGGGCCCTTTTTTCATCTCAGCCTTATGTGATGCTTGCTTTTCTATATATATTCCTTATAATATTACTTAGAGATGAGAGAGGAATTAACCATGACGCAGACTACAGAATTCACTAAACAACTAATCGTTAACGCTTCGCTGAATCCATCCATTACACTGGATGAGATCTTGGCACATTTTGAAGACAAAGAGATTGCGCAGGCTGCATGGTATATTGCGGTTGAGTTGAGTCATACGTTCAATCTAACCACCCCTACTCATGAAGAGATTTTGGATAACCCTAAAGGGCAGATGAGGTCACTATGGGTCCTTTGGACTGGTGTGAAGCTTGCCCGCAAGCAGCAAGAGCAAGGGGTTCAGTTTAGTGAAGGTGTTAAACTAGCAGAGTGTTTAGCTGGTCTTCAGGCACCACCTCAGGGTCATACGCTGGAATTCTACCCACATCAGGCGCTGGGTTATCTTAGCAAACAAGACGCTTGGAATAATTTTGATCCAAAGCTTTTATCCCGTGTGATTCATAAAATTGAAGAGCTAGGAATCCGTAGTGATTTCGGTGAGAACAACCCCAACACGGGCTGTGAAATCATTACATGGGCTAATAACCGTGACTACTGGTACCTGCGCCTTGAGAAGTGTTGCGACCAGACAGTAGAAAGCATCCTCGCTCTAGATACAACAATCTACACAATCCTCAGAGAAGCCAAACCAGAGGTTATTCGTCTTGAGGGGATGCAAAAAGATGATAGACACGTTACTTATGTCCTTTGGTGGGATTAGGTAAAGGTTTTATAAATCATTTATCAATGAGATTACGCTAGTGAGGCTTGATCTCATTGATAACGTCTTTTTAAATTTTAAATAGGATCTAATAATGAGCGCAAAAGACAATGGAAGTATCCCTCACATCATTAATATTGTTTTAGCTATGGTGCTAAGTGCCTTTTGTACGGTGGGGGTGATGCTGATGACCAGTGATTTAATAGCACCTGATTCCGCACAGCCTACCTTGATGTCACTGCCTACGCTGCCCAAGTCCACCCCGGTTACTCAGGCAAAGGTCACGTGTGAGTCCGGCAAAACCTTTGTGTTTGACAACCCTGTGTATGAGGGTCGTGTGACTGTCATGAATGCTGAAAAGCCCCCGGCTTCTACTGAGATTGAGCTGCATACCATTACGCCTTCTAAATGTCAGCTTTGGTTGGTTCATGAATCGGCAAAAAGCCGCAGCTGAGGTAGGTTTTTATTAGATCCGCTGGCGCGGAGTGGGCGATCTTTGTCTCTCGCTCCATGTCTACATGTCTTAGTGATTTAGGCTTATTTATTTGACGGTTGGCTTAAAATCATTATAATAAGTATTAACGAAATTTGAGAAGAGAGCGTGACATGTCTGAAGTATTAAAGGTTAATCTGGATTCCCTTAAGGCAACTGCAGCTAATAATGATCGTGTGATTGTTAAGGTTAGCACTTCAAGCTGTGGTCCCTGCAAGATGTTGGCACCAATCTTTGACGGTCTGAATAGCGAGATCGAAGATGTGGTGTTCGCTTCCAATGTGATTGACATGGAAGAGGCCGCTCTGGAAGCGGGTGCAGATTCGGTTCGAACTGAGTACGGCGTTCAGAGCGTGCCTACCCTGCTGATGTTCGAGAATGGCGAGCTGGTGAACCGCCATACTGGCATGATGAACAAAGGCCAGCTGGAAGAGTTTATCGGCGTCGCAGCTCCGGAAGAAGCGGACATGGGTGATTTTGGCGACCTGTAAGTAGGTCTTCGCTTATTTTAAGAGCCCTGATGGTAAATAGCTATTTCAGGGCTTTTAGCTTAAAGCTTTTTGCGTATCGCACTTAATGATTAGGTTAATCAAAAAGAGTAAAGGATTGGGTGATGGAAAAAGTAACTCTTATGTCTGCGCGACATCATGTTTATGATGCGGCAATGTTGCTTAAAGCTGAGCTACAAGAGGCTGAGCTTGATATTTGCTCTATAGCAGATATCTCCATGGCCCTAGGCGCCTATACTGAAAAACTTATTTTTTCTGCTAACGAAGCGGATCAAATGCTAGGCACGTCCCTGAGAAATGCATTTACGAATCCTACTGGTAGCTTGCCTGAATCCGCGGAAGCATTGGACCAAGCATTTCTTGATTACCAGAAAACTGTAGAGCAAGCAGATCTTCTTTTCCAAGAAGCGTTTAAAAATCTTGCTCCCAGTGAGGTTGCTAGAATGAAGTCTACACTGGTGAAAATTCCAAATGCTAGCTGGATGTAGAGGTAACCTTGGATAAGCTGATAAAATTTTCAATACTTGATCCTGCTAATCCCGATCCTGTGGCGCAGTATCTTTTTTGTTTGGTGTGGTTGGCGATGGTTTCAGTTGGCCTCCTTTTTGTAGCATAGGTATAGAATATGTCTGAATCAAATTCAAACTTTACGGGTTGGGACTGCATCAAGCTTATTGCATTTGCAATCCTTTTGCTGGCGATGCTCTTGAGCATGAGCTACGCGTTATTTAGAGGGCCAGTTAACGATAATACTTCGGAGCCCTTAGGTGATGACTACATCCGCCTGCTTTCGATAACATGTGATCCGGGTGCAATCCCCTTGATTGAGGGAACGGTTTATTTGCATGAGGGTCAACATTTGCGCGCTATCGGTGATAGTACTGAATACCGCGTCCAGCTGCCTGTTCAACAAGAGCAGTCTGGTAGCTGTACACTAAGTGCAGTTCTGGGTGCGCCGATTAATTTTGATGCTCCTGAAGGAAATAAAGGCTAAATTTCGCTTGCTTTCCCAATAATTATTATTATAATAATTATTAAGAGTTGAGATGAGAGATGAGGTAAGGAAATGACTGACATTAATCAGGAAGCACAGAATGTTTACGCATGCAATGAGTCCGCTTTTTGGATTGCAGGCGATAAGGTACAGACAGGTCAGGTTGTTTCAGTTATTCGCCCGCGGAATTCATCTCAGGAGATGAAGTATAGAATGCTTCCTGAGGGTGTAGGTCACTCGGAAATGGAGCACTTGGATCTTCCTCTGATGCCGCAGTCTCAGCTGTTTGAGACATACAAAGAAGCCGTAATGGCGGATGTATCGGAGAAAGTGAAAGCGTCGGAAGTGGTTCATGTGGCGGACCGTCTAGAGATACTGATGGGTGAAGAGCCTGATTTTGATATGGCGTACAGTGTTTGCCTAGAAATCATGGAGTTAAATCCGGCTGTAGATATTGCATTCTATCCGGAGCGTGGCTGGGGTTACCAAGCGTTGATTTAGCCCAGCTGGCTGGTAAGGCGGATTTAGAAGGGCTGCTGAGCTCCAGATCCGGAATATGCCTCAGGTCGTGCGAGATGCTCGCTGGTTCTGATGGTCCGCGATGAAGTGAAAGGCCTGATGTGTCGAGTAGCAGCTGTCGCAGATATGAGACAAGTTATTATTACGGGCACGTGGTTTGGGTAGGTGATCAAATGCATCCCCGCAAATCACTGGAAGAGGCGGAAGCCTTTGTGGACAAGCTGGTGGATGGAGAGGCGCCCTCAGCTTAAGTTAACCCGGGAAAGTTTTCGGGACCTTGGATCTCCTCTCTCTCAAAAATCCAAGGTCCCGGACCAAATACAGTAAGGCACGCAAGTGCACAGAGCTCACGACAGCTGGCTGACTGGAGGAGAGGTCTCCTCAGCTAAGCAGAGCAAAAGTTTTCAGGATCTTGGCTTCCTCTCTCTCAAACAGCCAAGGTCCTGAACCAAACGCAGTAAGACCCGTCGTACGTGCAGCGACATCGATTTAAATGCACAGGCGACATGCTCGTGACCGCTGATTGACTGGAGGAGGGACTCCTCAATGCAGCAGAGCAACAGTTTTCGGGACCTTGGACCTTCCCTCTCTCTCAAAATCCAAGGTTCCGAGCCCAACATGGTACACGCACATAAGTGCACGCTCGACACGCAGGCTGGCCGGAAGAGAGGTTTCCTCAGCTAAGCAGAGCAAAGTTTTCAGGACCTTGGCCTCCTCTCTCTCAAATAGCCAAGGTTCTGAATCGAACACAGAAGTGACCGCCTGAAGCGTGGCGACATCGATTTAAACACGCATCCGGATGTTCACGAGACAGCTCGCTGAGAGCCTGAGAGGCGCCTTCAGCATAAAGAGCAAAAGTTTTCAGGAGCTTGGTTCCTCTCTCTCAAAACTCCAAGCTTCTGAGCCTAACAAAGCAGGCAGCCCTCGAGAGCAGCTGCCCGCTAAGCGGCTATACCAAGGCCTTGGGGCCTCTCTCACTCTTAAATCCCCAAGGTCTTGGTCCCTACTTTAGGGTACCGCAAAGCAGTTACGCTGAGGATCGGGCCTCTCTCACTCTCTCAACCCAGATCCTCAGCCCCTTTTAAGGCGTAAGCCTACCGGGCACGCCTAGGTCTTGGACCCCTCTCTCATACTCCAAGACCTAGGCACTTTATCTCGGGCTTACCCCCACCGGTCAAGCCAAGACCTTACCTCTCTCACTCTCATTAAGGTCTTGGCTCTCTTTCCCAAAAAGCACTCGACAAGCCTTGAATAATCAATTAAAAGCGTTATAGTATAGTTCTCAATACAGTGTGCTTTTCGAGTGACGTGCTCGGCCGTCGGTTAAAGTAGGGGCGACCGAAACAACGTTGGCTCGGTAGAATAGGGTTACTTCCTCCTTTTGGAGATTGTTGCAGGACTTAACCGTTGATAGTTCGGCATCGCGAACGCTATCTCGTAAGCGGGTGCGTCCCTCGAAAAGCATATTCGTTCGTGGCCTTAGTGATTGGAGTAACCATGGAACAATACAAAGGAAAATGTAAATGCAGTTGTGGAAAGCGCGCAAAATGGCGTGCCATTGATGGCAATCACTCACTGTACGCTTGCCATGATCACAAGTCCCGTCTCGAAGGACGCCACAAGCCCGATGACAATGAGCACATAACAGATGCGGACTGGCAAACATGGGGCAATCTTTAACCCCTCCCCTAACACTTAGAGATAGATCTCTAGCATGCCGAACGCTCCCTGTACGCATGGCAAATTACTTAAGCATCCCTGATATTTAAAAGAGAGAGGAGAATAGTATGCCTTATGTTTATGGCCCTAACGGAGAGCATAGAGGAGCGGTATCCAGTGTAAGCCCGCAACATCAGGCTATGGCTAGGGGTCTGGCGCCTATCATTGCCAATCTCATCTTTATAGCAATCTATGGTGTCCTTGCTTATTGGCTATGGGGTTTTCTAAGTGACTGGTCTTCTTTAGGTCAGCCCTATCGATACATCGCAGGGTTTTATTACCATATAGCGGTCGTGCCACTGTCCTATTTTGCCAACGTCTGGGATTACGGATCTGGGCTCACCCAGTATTCGAATCTTAATCTCATAATAGGTTCTGCCTTAGTGGTCTTGTATGGCGTGGGCTTATTGATGGTATTGGGCATGATCAATCAATTTTCAAAGTCACTGAAGTTGCAGAAGTTTATACCCTTAATTCTGATAGGCCCTCTCTTTGTTGCGGCTTTTTGGTATGCAGGCAGTTCAGTACTATCTTTTTTACTAAGCACTTAAGGAAGGTGTGTTCATGAAACTACTTCGTTTCCTAAATTCTAGCCTCATTGCTGCAGGTATTATCACGGTAATATGGGCTTTTGCATTTATCCTGCTTGATCACACTGAGGCAATTTCCCGGCTTGTCGACGAGCCTGATTTCTGGCTCTTAAACGTGCTCTATTTCATCCCATTAACCGCATTACTTAATTGGGATACTTCGATTTCAAGGCCCGCGTCCTGAAGATCAACCAACCCTCTTCTCCCAAAATCCACCAGCAGCCCCTGCCCGGGGTTGCGTCTTAATTAAATTACATTATAATATCAAAGCAATTAACCAGTGTACTTATCGAGAGGCATGGTCGGCTAAGGCGGAATCAATCTAAGTAGGGGTCGCCCAAACAGATTGTGGCTAAGTAGCTAGGCGGATGGATCAGCAAACCCGAAGCCAAGGGGCTGTGGGAATAAGTAGGCGTTCAAACTAACGAGGCTTGAATGCTGAAACGCCACAGTGTGAAACCAAGTAGCTGTAAAGCGGCCGTGTCGCGCGATAAGTGCATTGATAACAACTCAAATGACGTACGGAAGTGTAGATGAATCAAGAAGTTCAAGATTGTATTGAGCGCCTAAAATGGTTCTTCCCCAAGGCCTTTGTCTATAAAGACGAAGAGCTGATTGTTGAACCCAAGAATAATATCTATTTCTTCCTCAGTGGTATCGAAAATGAATTCGATTTCCGCTGCAAGGTCATCTCTTGGCTATCTCGCCCGGCCCATAAAGGCCTGAGTGATTGGTGGCATGTCCGTATCCGGAATGGTATGAACCGTTTCTTGGGTACCGAGTTCACCCCAGAAGAGATCAGCAGTATCTATACCTATGTTGGTTGCGGCGTGAACGATGAAAAGCTTCGTGCTTTTGTGAAGTCCAACTATGACCTAAGCATTCTTAAGAAATCAAAAACCTAACGCCGATCCGATCGGCTGGAGCTCCCATGGCAAAAGTAACTGTCGAATACCTTACACGCAAGAAACAAGTTATTGATTGGCCGGATGATGAAATGGAGGATTTCAATTACGAAAACCTTCAGTGCAATCTTGACCCGGACAAGGCCGTAGATACAGGCGCTGAATTTGAGATCTGCGAACTAAAAGTGAACGGCAAAGACCATTACTTCTAAGAGCCTGCGTGTCTTGAAGAACACGTTTTAACCCATTAACCCTATTCGCACGCTTCATGGTGTGTGAAGGACTCTAAAGCATGATACCCGCAAGCATTTTAAAAACCGTTCCAGATATTCTGGATCAGATTGAAGAAAAATTGTTTCAGGCAGCTATCGACAAAAAAGACAGCATCGGCCCCGTAGAGGTTCCCAAAGAGATTTCATACAAAATCCAAGAGGTTCTGGTGAAGAATGAGTATCGCGTTGGTATGGTAAATTCGAGCGAGAGTGACCTTACAACGCTCAGCATCACTATTCCTGAAGTTTCAAGGGGAGGTTCTCCAGTCCGATGAGCACTAACACCAAAACAACAGAACCGAACGCTGGTGACAACCTACTAATGCCTCGCGCACTCACGGCCGAGAATGGTGGAAAACACCTCATGATCGGCGAGTTTCAAGAAGTCGTGAAACTCGAATGCACCGCGTGCGACGGTGATGATGAAGATTGCGAGGTGTGCTCCGGGCACGGAACATTCACTTACCGAGTACCCGTGGGCTGGGATACCATCAAGGAAATCTACCAGAGAGCGGCTGATCACTTTGGTGTTGACCCATCCGCATTGCTTGCAGAGCTATCGGAACAAGCACAGCCTGCAGAGCCATCAGGCGAGGAAAAGCTTGAAGCCTTGAAAAATGATGCGCACGCCAAGCTGACCGATGCAGAACAAGCATGGCATGCCTATGCCTGTGAATGCGATATTGGGCCTGCCCGTGTCCGTGCCTTCGACACCTATGAAAACATTCGTGTTGCTTCGCGTCGCTGATAGGAAAATAACTATGCCTGAACAGACGACACGAATCAAAGACTTAGGGAGCTGTAGCCATGTACAACTATTTAATGAAAAGTGACGACGAGGTGCGACGTCCGGTCTCCTTCAAAAATCCCGTTAGCAAAGGGGATGAAGTTTACATGCAGAATCCTGAAGGCTTAGGCATCCGGGTGTATATTGTCCAGAAAGTAATGCATTTTGTTAATGGTAGCAGCACCATTATGTGCATGAGGATCAGGTAACCATGATGATCTATGCCTATCTAGCCTGCATCGTCGCAGGAACCGCGATCTTTGTTTATTGTCTTGGTCTACTGGTGGTACGCAGAAAGATGCTCAAAACCCATTCTGAGCTTATTGAGGCCGGGGTAGAGCCACGAGATACCCCGTCATGGTACCAGTCCATCTTTAAGAGGCCTTTTTAATGGATAAAGTAGCATCAATTATTCCGGGAGAGTGGCTCCTATTCGGCATGGTCGCACTCGCTATTATCGGGGCTGGCTTCATGATCTATGCAGAAAATAACTCAAGACTTAAATGATAACAAAGGGACAGGCAGTATGAGAGAGAACACAACAAACCCAGATTTAAACCCTCAGTTTGACCATATCGTTATTCCGGCCTCCAATTTAGATGTCCTGACCAATATGGGTCGTGAAGCGGGTCTGAAGTTACTGTCTAAACACGAACAGGCCGGTACCCTTTACGATTATGTCAAAGAGGTCGCGCCTAATTACATTTGTGGCTCAGAAGTGCATAAATTCCGCCTAATTGAAGCGTTGGGCTGGTAGAGATTATGAGTAAGTTTGATGAATTCTTCGCCCAGCCTCAGTGCTTCTCTGACGGCCGTTGGGTACTCAGTGGCAAAATCCCTAAGGCAGAAGCCGCTACCCTCCTCTCAGAGGCGCTCATGGAGGCAGGCGAGATTGATGAACCCCTCTCCCCTGAAGACCTTGAAACCAGTCGTGCACGTTATGGTTTTGCCCCTGAATATGTGGAAGAGATGCAAGGGGAGCTATGTTGGTACACCGGCGCCTCAGGCAAAGGCAGTCAGGAGGTCTGGGTCTATGGCTAATACCACCAGCAAGGGAGGCGCTTATGTCATTTGAATACATTGTTGAAGCCTATCAGGTACCGGCCTGCATCGGCCGCATAGTCAACGTAGACGGTCAGCCGGGCATTATTGCTGAGGACTGCGGGCACTATATTGGCGTCAACTTTGATTCAGACAAACCCGGGGTCATCAGCCGCTGCCATCCAACGTGGGAAGTTGAATACCTCGACATGGGTACCATCCGCCCACTGACACGATCCCAAGAGCGCTATAAGCGCTATTTAACCTACGGCGATGGCTTCGAAAGCTTTATCGATTTCTGCCGCTGGGATGCAGAGCCTGAGCACTCATGGAACACGTAACTTAATACACCTTACCTACATTGGATTTACTATGACGAATACTGCACACGTCACTGACAACACCTCCCCAAGCGATGTTGATTGCTTAGCAACGCTCATTAACGACATACAGGCCGACTTAGGCGCTATTCACACTGGCTTTCCCAAAATGGTGCCCTTTGACTCCTTTGATCTGACCCACTTCACCAAGCAAGAGTCCGGCTACCATGAAGTTGAGTATGAATATGTTGTACAACACGGGGATGACGAACATGGCTACTACGGCACACTCGCGATCCCATTTGGTACCTATTTGATCGTGTTTGATTTTAACGGTTAAAGACCCATTAATCCTTGCTTGTTTTTTTATTTTCATTATAATTAATAATGTTGATTTGAGAGAGCAATGTGCAATTTATGTACGTAGGTCAGAAAACCAAAACCGAAGCATCCTATCAGATTCATGAATATGAAGACGGTACCTGTTCGGCTAAAACCACTACCCAGTGGAGCCGGTTGATTAAGAAGGCTGACCTGCGCACCTACTATCGCAACGGCGAGATCTATACGCAGTCCAAGCTCAGAGCATGGGGCAAGAAATACGGCCTCAAAATCCCTGAGTCTGATATCAGTCGACTTCCAAAATCCGTCTAAACCACGCAGGTACTGAATATGCCGTTAGAAGTTAAAGATCAGTATCTGCAGATCGGATGCCCTGATTGTGGCGCGCTACACCGTCACATTCGATCCGACTTTGATGCTATGACGTGCTACCGCTGTGATACAGATTTCACCCCATTGGAAGCGCGCAAAGATGACGCGCATCTAAAGCAGGAGACTACCCCATGCCAGAGCAATCCAAGTTCCAAGTCGGAGATTCCATCAAGCAGTGCAGCACCGACCAGCTTAAGCGTCTCTGGGATGAATGGGATAAATACATGGATGATGAATGCAATAGTCCGCTACCCTTTCATTATGAAGATATTCACCTTGAGCTAAACCTTCGAGGTGAAGGCGAGCACTGTGCAGTGTAAACTGCGCCTCTGGATACAGAATCATTCACAGCAACTTCTAACTAATAGGTAAGTACAGTCATGACAGGGTTATATATTTCACTGGGCATTATCTTCGCAATCGCACTGGCTCTCTACATTGCCAATCTAAAAGATGTTTATTTCGCATTAGGTCAGGCTGTTGCGATGAAACATCACGCTGATGCTAAGATTACCTATGATCAGCATGGCGGGGTTCGGATTGAATTCCCTAATGGCTTCAGCGAGAACTATTGTGGCCACTTAGGTTCAAGTGTCTTGAAGATACTTAAGAAGAAAGGAGTTGTGACCGACAAGGACTTCGCGCCCCTCGCTTCTGCAACTGATTAAGCCTTGTTGCGATAGGTGATTTCAATTAAGCCTCAGGTAGTGCATATGCCCACACAATACTACAAGATGAGACCAAGCGAATTAGATGACCTCTTGGAGTGTGCCAGAACGATAGAGGCTGTCGCGAATGCTGAGGATCTGGCGCGTGAATCACGACTGGGGCTAAAGGCAGTCAATAACGCTCTCAAACGCCATGTTAAGACACATGGCAATACTGATATTAAACAGGTTGATTTCTTTGTACTTACGGAGAAAGAGGTTAACTACCTTGCTGATTGTGCACACTCTGTAGAATCGCTGGCGCCAGACAACCTGTTGGCAAGTGAAGCACGCAGAGGTATCAAGGCCGTAGAGAACACAATGAAACGCAAGGTGTAAGCCTTACTAGATGCTAGGAGTATGGGAATGGCGACTTACAAGTCAGGTTCAAGAGACGCTGCAATCCAAAATATGGTGCGTTGCGCGATTCGCGATCAGCAGGCGCTCATTGAAGCCCATAGCCATTTAGATGACGCAGACTCACGAAGGGTCATAGCCGATGCCAAAGGCTGGATTCAGGACTTTAAACGACTTAGAGAAACATTGGTCGCCAAATGAGCACGAACTCACACCGCCAAGGTGACCATAGTGTGGATAATCATTAATCCGTACACCTTTGTTTATTCTTGCTATTTCTATAAATATTATTATAATATTTATTAAGAAATGAGAGAGGATTGAGAGATGACCAACACTTCCGCGCAGACCCCTTCTGAAATGGCTGTAAACTACGTTATTGTTATGCTGGATAACGGCTACATCACTATCAATGATGTAGTCATCAGTGAAGAAGTTTTCCAGACCGAGATGGTGCCTTATCGTTGGACTAACCGTGAAGGCCTGATCAAGAATATTCACCTAATGATGAGTGATGCGATCCGATCCGGTCGTAACAGCGATTACGCTCTTATGGATTCTGATGTGGATTATCTGAAAACGTTAAATTCCGATTACGTTTTCGTTCACAATTCAGACAACGAGTATGTTTCGTACTCCGATGATAAGGACACGTACCGCGAAATCTGCCAGAGCATCCTTGATGCCAATGCGCAGTTGGCTGACGTGGATCGTCTATCCGAAATTATCATTGGCACCGAGGTTGAGGTTGATGGTGAAACCTATAGCGTTTCCCTGAACTGGGAGTGCAACTATATGGGTGTTAATCTTGCTGAGTATCGCGCTCACCTTGAGCATGAAGGCCAGCAGCAAGCCGTGAAAGGAATTGCACAAGGTCTGTTAAATGGCGAACTGAAGTCTTACTCGATTGAGCATGACAACGGTGAAACCAATTATGATTTTGCGGGCCGCTGGGCATCTGCTCAAATCGTGTAATCGGATAGTTCCTCATAAAGGCCTGCAGCTTAGCAGGCCTTTATGATCAAGGTAAATGGGTAGCGTAACCTTCGTCGCAAGGGCTCTTGGCTTCGCTAAATAGCGCCAATTGGAAATAACCGCGTGCTGTTTACAGCATGCCTATAACTTAAAATAAAGATTCAGATCATCGGAGCGATTATGACATTAGATCCCCAGAAATTAGCAGAGTCACTTAAAGTAAAAAAAAGTGACTTCATTACGGTTGTTAAATGGCGCAATAGTGAGGACGAGAGCTATGTGGGTGACTGCCTCGAAGTGCTGGTGGTAGATGAAAACCTGCTTCGCGTAAAGGTTCATTGCGGCTTTAAGCCTGTAAGAACACTTAATTTGGATGAGGTGGAAATTCGACCCCTCTCCAAAGAATTTGTGGATTGCGTACTAAAGCACTGCGCCTCAAAAGCCTCAGATTAAGCAAAAGTGAAAACTGACATCATGAATATACAAAGACCTAAAATCACGCCAGAGATGATCCAGACCGCTGCTAAGCAGGTCGCCAACGCAGTCAAAGGTAATGTCGATGACATTGTTGACTGCTATTTCTACAGCATGGATGGCTTTGAGCTAGGAAAATCACTTGAGCGCCGTGGCTGGGATGTCGACGCCGAGATGATCTCCGAGCTGGATAATATGAATTACTTTGTAGGCACCGAGCATGAAAAGGCCTGCAGACAATATTTTGAAGAAAACAATATCCAACCTCCTTTCGCTGTCGGTGACAAGATCAAACAAGGCGAGATTACCGGTATTTGTGATTATTCTGCAGGTAAGTTCTTGGTACTTGAACCCGATCAAGTCCCTGAGTCGACACGCAGATTGCTGGTTAATTTTGAAGATGCCGTGGCTAAGCCGTCAGATTCTGCCTAGGGAAGCGCCAGTATGGATTACAAATATTTCATTAAGCTACTTTTGACCGTCACCGTGTCATTCTTAGTGATCTTTGTAATATTAGGCCTCGTAATACTAAGTGGCTGGTCGGGCGTTTATGCTGCTTACACTAGCCCTGATTTTTGGCGACTAACATACCCTATGCCTGCGCTAGTTACCCTTGCGGGCATTGTGGCCGCAACTGTCCTTATTTACTACGGCAAGAAAGACACAAGGGATTGCAAATCATGAACTACAAACGGCTCATTAAATCATTCCTGATCGCAACCTGTTTGACCTTATCGCTCTGCTTAATGCTTGCCCTGTTTGGACTGGGTGGCTTCACCGGTGTTTATAAGGCGGTAATTGATCCCAACTTTTGGTTATTTGCACGGCCGTTAACGCTCTTCGCTTTTCCGATTTACATCGTAATTATGACCGTTATTCTTTACATACCTACAACCAATAAAGAGGATGCAGCTCATGGATAATCCCGCAGACCCGAAGACCCTAGGCTCTTACGGCCTATGGAATAGCTGTGAGACGGATATCCCAGAGCATGGCCTTCCAGTACTGGTAAGACTGGGAAACGGCATGATGCGTACTGCGCGCCGTCACCAGAGCAGTGACTTCGACTACAAAGTGGATGGGTACCAAGACTTGAGACAACCAACCCACTGGATCGGACTAGACACGTTCCATGAGTGGAAAGAATGTGCGGATTACATTCCGGAATATGGTCTCCCGGTACTGGTCATGTTGGACAATGGCATTACCCGGGTTGCACGCCGTTACTATGATGGTGACCTCGACTACGAAGTGGCAGGCTGCCGTGGGCTGCAAACCCCTCTTCGTTGGACAAATCTACCTAATCAACCCATGTTGACGGAACAGGCCTCATGAACCAAAAGCGATTTATCCTTGCCCTGACTAAATCCTTTGTCATTGTGACATGCGTATTCTTTACCGTAGTATTCGCCATGATCGGGAGCTTGGGGCAATTTACATCGGTGATATCCGACGCCCTCTTTTGGTCTCTATTAGGCCCAGTACTGCCCTTTGCGTTGGGCTTCCCCACCCTATTCTTGGCAGGGATCACCTACCCCACTGATTAGGCACAGTTCGTCGGTAACGTGCAATATTAACGCAACCCTTACCGGATGCTAAAAAACCTTAGGTACTATACTCCAAACACACAAGCCGTTTTTAATAACCTAATCCATTATAAGCTATTGATATTATGAATATTTAGGGGTGATTTTAGGTGACGTGTATTTAACTGTATATCCCCAGCCCTTTAAACCCCATGCCCCATGAAAAGGCAATAGCAGCACCTGAACGGCGCTGCTTCATAACACTAAAGGCAATAAACCTAATTCGTGCTACAGGCGAGGTAAGCCGCCCATACCTCCCATGCCACCCATTCCGCGCATCATCTTCGCCATACCGCCTTTGCCGCTGAACTTTTTCATCATTTTTGACATCTGCTTATGCTGCTTAAGTACGCGGTTAACATCCTGCACCAGAGTGCCCGAACCCATCGCAATACGCTTTTTGCGGGAGCCAGAAATAATATCAGGTTTACGACGCTCCATCGGCGTCATTGAGTTAATGATCGCTTCCATCTGATGCATACCCTTCTCAGCCTTAGCAGCATCGGCCGCTTGCGCTAACTGCCCCATACCCGGCAGTTTATCCAGCATGCCCATCATGCCGCCCATATTCTTCATCTGCGAGATCTGATCGCGGAAATCTTCCAGATCAAAACCTTTACCTTTTTTGATCTTCTTAGCGAACTTCTCAGCTTTCTGCTTATCGATCTTCTGTTCAGCTTCTTCGATAAGAGAAAGGACATCACCCATACCCAAGATACGGGATGCAATACGATCAGGGTGGAACGGTTCTAAGGCATCGACCTTTTCACCTACACCCAAGAACTTAATCGGCTTACCGGTAATTTGACGCACAGAAAGCGCAGCACCACCACGGGCGTCACCATCTGTTTTTGTTAGAACCACACCGGTGAGCGGCAATACTTCATTAAACGCTTTGGCAGTATTCGCCGCATCCTGACCTGTCATCGCATCAACAACGAACAGGGTTTCGATAGGATTAACCGCTTCATGCAAACGTTTAATTTCACCCATCATATCTTCATCGACGTGCAAACGACCTGCAGTATCAAGAAGAACAACATCATGGTGCTGGATACGCGCATGGGCAATTGCAGCATTCGCGATATCAACTGGATCTTGTTCAGCCGTTGATGGGAAGAAATCTACCTGCACTTCACCCGCGAGTGTTTCTAGCTGTTTTATAGCGGCTGGACGATAGACGTCCGCAGAAACAACCAAAACCTTTTTCTTTTCACGCTCACGCAGGTGGCGACCAAGTTTAGCGACAGAGGTCGTTTTACCTGCTCCCTGAAGACCGGCCATCATCACAACAGCAGGGGGCGTAGCGGCTAGGTTTAGCTGCTCATTCGCCTCACCCATAACCTTGACCAGCTCTTCATTGACGATCTTAACAAAGACCTGACCCGGCGTCAGACTCTGGGTTACTTCGGTACCTACCGCGCGCTCTTTAACGCTGTTTACGAACTCTTTAACAACAGGCAACGCCACGTCTGCTTCAAGCAGCGCCATACGCACTTCACGCAATGTGCCCTTAATATTATCTTCTGTCAGTTTCGCCTGACCCGTGACTGAACGTAGCGTATGCGTAAGTCGTTCCGTTAAATTCTCAAACATGTCTTGCCCCACACCTCCTCTTTACCGACAGCCTTAATAGGCCCATTAAATAGAGGAAATCGATAAACTTTAAATTGATAGTTAAGGCAGTATACCGCACTCTAGCTATCCTTAGCATCCCTAACTCACCCTGCTAAAACACCACTTCAAAAGCACCTGTTATATACCAGTATAGACAGTGAATGATTTAATGAAAAAAATACGTAGCTTACTTGTTGATTTGAAAGGGTTTTAGTGCCATTCACCCTATTTATGCTTCTCACGAGATAGCATTCACTCTACTCTGACCCAGCCTGCCTCAAAAAATATGCAACAAATGATGCAGTACTTGATAATACTGCATAAATCCTTATAATAATTCACATAGCACTGAGATTTGAGAGAGGAACTCGCCATGACTACTGCAACCCTACGTGAATATGTTCGCCAGCGTGTAATGTTAACGTGCAAAGCGCTACGCAAAGCCCTAAAAAGTGCACCTGACTCCTTAGCGCTTAGAGATGAGCAGAATCAAAAAGACCGCTGGAAACGCAAAGGAGAAGCTGTCATGGCTGACTTGTATGTCAGTGAGGGTGGCTACGATCTGTACCTGATGTTCGATCACCACGTTGAGCAAAAAGAGTTGAGTAAGTGGGTAGAAGAGACCGACAAGGCCATTAGCCAAGAGATTGGCTGCAAGGTTAGCTGGTCAGGTGATACACGCGAATGTGTCGTTGTGCGCATTGAACTCAATCGAGAAGATGCAGAAGCTGCCTAACTTCGTAGTTCCAAGGATAAAGGTCACTCCCGGTTGGCCTTTTTTCGTTACGCGGATCTAATTTCAAGGAAGTACATATAAGTACTGTATTTTCCGCAGTGGAGGCAGAAGAGGATAAACAGACCTGCAACCCCACCCTAAGAGAATAAAACCCCGAAGCCCCCTAGCAACGGGGTTTCTTAATACCTATAGCACCACATCCGCCTAAGGTGCGCTTACATGCGTAACCTCAATATAGCCCGCATCAAGCAATAGCTGCTCATCAACCTCCGCCTTGGTGGATCGAATGTCATAGCGTGCCTTATCAATACTCTTCTGAGCAGAAGGCTCCATAGCACTCCCATGCGCTTCTGGGTGCTCCTGAAGGTAGAGCAAAGCATTCATAACCAAAGAGATGAACTTGTTCGCATCCTCTTGTCCGATCTCCGCTTCTGACTGCTCATCTAAGGCTGCGCCTTTAGCCCCGCATAGATCGCCAAAGGTTTTGCTTTCATCGCCCTGAAACAAATACAGCGCGCGTGGCGGTGCACTCGTATGTATTTCATCGGTACCCCACGCTTGGGGAATGACAAATAGGCCTAGCATCGGTGAGCCATCCGCGTCCTGCAGCTTCTCAACCAAGACCCCTTCGTAATCCGCAAAGGAATTTAGCCATACATCACCAAAGTGCAGATAGCAGCCCTCAGGCTTTAAGGAAGCCACTTTAGCATCATGGTTCTGCGCCTCATCCAGTTCAGCGGTAAGGGCTTGGTCAATATCAAAGATACGCTTTCCAGCGTTAATAAAAGCCGCCTGCATCTGAACGGAGAACGTTGCCAAGTAAGCACCCTGTTGATTGAGACCGCTTTCTATCAACAAAGAAAACAATGGCAAACAATTGAAAATAAACAAAAAATTAAATGAAACTATTAGGCAATATCTAATAACACCCTATGATACAGTCCATCTCATCTCACTATACCGCACAGATTGAACCCATAACCAAACCGACCACCAGCGAACCCACACATTCCATCAGGTTACCCCAGCACAAATCTGGTTAACAAAATCAAACTTTCAGACCACAGCACAAAACGCTACAAAACCAATCATAGTTTTATAGCATTATAAGACAGAGGTATTTTCTGTGGTATTATCACCATCTAACCTATTGATTTAAAAAAAATTGTGGCTTAATTAGCTCGAAATCCTGTTATCCGTGTTGCTCGTTGCCAGATAGCTTCTACCAACCACCACAATATGCCTGCTCAATGACGTAACCCACAAATCAACGACCAGTCAGCTCTCTCCAGCACAAAGACTGGCTAACGAAATCAAATCTACAAACCACAACATCAAACCTTACAAAACCGATCACAATCTTATGAGCCATATAAGACATAATCTCTTTCTAAGAGATTTTTCATCACCAACCTATTAATTTAAAAGAATTTCATCTTAATTAATTTGAAATATTATTATCCATGCTGTTCGTTGTTGGGTATGTGCTTATAGCTTCCACCCAAAATTTCGACCCATGAAATGACCCCAAAATCACCTTAAAAAACCTTGGTTTATCAATTTGACATACAAAGGCCCTTTTTAATCGTTATTAACAACGTTAACCCTCTGAAAAATAAAGATAGTTCTCTTATATAAGAGCATGAAACGAAATACCCACCTCTCGGCCTACACCAACTATTCGCTACGGTTCCATATAAATAGTATGAAGTACTTGCAAATACTGTAATTATCATTATAATATTTATTAAGAGATGAGAGATAAACTTGCCGGTATAGGTCACTGTTTTGATCTCACGTTTTATGGATTATGGATAATGAGGTGCATCATGGGTCGAACTGCTGAAACTTCCGATATCGTAGATCACACGTTTAGTGATACACGCTGGTCTTTAAATAGCCTGATGCCCAATGAGGGAGATGATCTTTGCCTTTACCAGCATGATGAGTGCACGGAAGATGGCGAAGCCCCTGAAATCGATTTAACTCGCGATGACGTGGAAGCGCTGGCTAAACATTTCGGCCTAATTAAGTAAGGGGGCTCTAATTATGCATGATGACAAACTAATGACCTTAGCCAAGGCCTATGCACCCAACCTAATTCTTGATCTTGAAGGCAATGAAGATTTTGAGGGCATATCAACCCAAAAGGCTCAGGTTGATATCTATAATGCGGTTCAGGAAGCCAATCAGATTGAAGAGGTTGTGGTCATGATTGCCGGTAAGTCCGTGCATCTGGATAGCCTAACCATTCCTTCCGAACTTACTGATGTTGATCAGGAGGCGCTGGTGGGCCTTATGGAAAGCGCCTATCATCACTTTGTATCGTTTGGTGCTGCGATGAATCAATCCTAGAGCTACGCGAAACGAATAACCTAAAGGCTGTCTTCAGATGGCCTTTTTTTATTTCAGATTAAGCTTTGTAGTACTTGCAAACACTGAAATTATCATTATAATAATTACTAAGAGATGAGAGAGGGAAACACTATGTCCGCTATTCGCACTATTGGCAATATCAGAGCGCTATCCCTGCATGGCTTAAATAACGAAGTACTTGAGTTCCTGAAAGTAAATGCTCAACAGGTTGAAGGTGCGGGTGATCTCATTGCTAAGCTGGAAGCGTCTGCTGAAACGGTGGCTGATGAGCAGCAAGAGCAAGATGAGCATGCGGAACTGATTAAGGTGGCGCGTGACCAGTATAAGGATGAGGGCTCTATCGAGATTGATAATGACGCCTTTATCTCCCTGTCGGATGAATCTAAAGAAGGTGCCTACGTTCAGGCATGGGTATGGGTGGAGTGACCTAGCGCTACCCCGCTTTACCACACAATCCTAAGGCTAAGAGAGAGGTGCCTATCATGCCAGTATATGAAATTGATAAGTCAGACGTTCAGGAAGTACTCTATGAAGAGTTTGGCCAATCCATTGATGAAGAGACCGCTGAAGGTGTTCTGAATAACTACATCGACACGGAAAAAGTGTCTGAAGTGGCGCGCATGACCGAAGGTGATCTAACACCTGAACAGCGTGCGCATGCGGAAATTGCTATCCAATTGCACCACCACTGGGGCGATATTGAGCTCTACCTTAACGATTAAATGAAAGGCTCCGATCTGTTCGTTTCTGGCGGGCCGGAGCCCTGTAGCCATGTGCTACACCAAACCAAATACCCAAATTATCCATTGAGAGAGGTTTCATAATGAAACGCACTAAGATTGCAGGTTTTCTAGCGGTTGCCCTAATGACTTCAGCGGTAACAGGCTGCTTTAACCAAACGGACGCAAAGATTGCTAAGGATAATGTTGCGGCCGCTGCAGACAACTTTGAGGTGAATCGCCGTATTGTATTCTACAACACGTGGACAGACACCGTGATGAATGTGATTGAAGGTCTTTGCTCCATCGATTACGACAAAACCAACGACACCCGAGTCTCGGTGATCTGTAAGGTGGGTGAAACATCGACCGGTGAGCATATCGTGCGTAATAATATGATCTCCAAAACTCAAAACACCACTGTTTGGGTGGAGCAGTTGGATGATTTGCCGGTGAACGTTTACCACTACCGCCGCACATTCAAGCCGCAAAGTGTGATTCCGGATATCGACTTCCGTGGCAACCTAAGCTCCATGGGTCAAGCACTAATCCCGGACAACAACGATTAATCCAACCCCAGAACATCCAGAGGTCGCTTAGCGGCCTCTTTTTATTTAGCCTACCCTCTCAATTCGGTATTTAGATTGCTCTTTTTATTTAAATCATTATAATATTTATTAAGAGATGAGAGAGGAAAAGCTATGTATCAGGTGACCGCAGAAAACCAAGCTAAATCACACTTCGTCAGCCCATCCGTATGCCAGTGTGGCGTACCATGGGAGAATAGCTGTCGCTGCCCTGAGTCCATCTTGGAACGCTTCTCTGAGTCCCACGGCAAACAGCGCTTTTACTACACTGATCTGGCTAACTGGATGCGCCGTGAGTTTAGTTTCGACTATTGGCTAACTGAGGGGGACATCGCACTGATTCGCTCTGTACTGGCACTAGACGGCGTTGTGCGTCACCAAAACGGTGTGTTCGAAACACCTTATGAGCTGTAAGCCACGCATTCCCCGTCGGTCAGCATAAAACGCCCTCCCATAAGAAAGGCCGCATATAAAGCGGCCTTCTTTCTGAGTGGCGAGAGCTGGTGAATGCAGAATTTATGCCCCTACTCGACAATTAACTAGGTTCAGGATCTGCAATTGATTGAATTATAAACATCTGACCCTTTTACATTAAATTATCGGGTCATATTATGACCCTATTAATCAAGGGCAATGCGTCTTTTTTCATTTCAAGACATGACTTATGGTTCTGCATCAACGCACCCAGATGTTCCAGATTGATTCACGGGTGCCCGCTTCCCCATTTGTCCCTACAGAGCGATTCAGCCCCTCTGGCAGATTATGAAGCTCAGCACCTGTTGCCCATGTATGCATATTCACAAAACTCCCATACCCATAGTAGTGAAGCCCCTTTAATACCAAATCATCCCAGTAAACCAGATCGGTTCCTGATTGACCCAAGGCACCCAGCTTGAACATCGAATCATCACTGACATCCCCAGACCCATAACTAAAGTTAATCAACAAATTAGTATGACTTGCACCGTTTACCCAGTTGAAGCGCTCATTAACCAGTGAGAATTTTAATACCTCTACCCAGTGCCATACCTCTTCGTTGTACAAGGGGTAGCGCCATTCGAAACGCGCTTCCGTGTAGCTCGGTGTATCTGAAGACGCAATGTTAAATGAAGTGTCCGAGATTGGCCCGTTTGCCTGATCACCCCAGCCATTCTGTGGAGAGGCTGCCGGGATATCATCCCGGTTATCTTGGTCGTAGATGTGCGTTAATAGCATCCAGCCGCCACCCTGCGTGGTCATGTCGCAGTAAACGGACGTCTCACCACTGTTTAGGTTAACTGGATACACACCGCTGTCGGTTTCACCGGCATTCAAGTGCTCCAAGCAACTACCACGTACTGTTGCACTACTACCCTCACTTGAACCTCCGGTTCCGCCTTGGAAAGACATACCCATAGGAACACGGTATTCGAAATCTGCATGCGCCGATAATACTGTGCCTGCCACAATTGCAGCCAAAAGTACTTTATTTAAAGAGTTCATGATTAAGCCTGCAATTATTATTCTTATACCATTGATTATCCATATATTACGGAACCAAACAAGGCTAGGAAAAGCTTGTTTTGTTTTCATTTATCATTATAATAATATTTAGAAAATGAGAGAGAGGAGAAAGTGATGACTACCACCCAAGTAAATAATACTGATTTTGCAGAGCTAAGTGCTGCTGTTTGTAAAAAATTTGCTGAAATGGCTAGCTACCAGCAAGGTCAGGCTATTCAGGCGCGAGATGCTGAGAATTTGCGCGAAGACTTTAAGCAGGCAATGATGGCCATCAATCCAGATTCTGATGCGGTGTGCTCTGATAGCGAGGCGCTGTATCAGGTGTTGCGCAATGGGGATGTGGAATTTCTAAAGGTTAGTGGCTCTGAGTACCCCCACCATGAAGATGAGTCCCTTGAGACCTATGTGATAGAGCTGATCCTTGCGTGTGCAGATCATCCTGATGCCGCTACAAGCATTAAACATCTAGCGGTCACCTGCACCATAAGAGTGGAGCGTTATGAGGGCATTAGCCGAGATGACCTTGAGATTAAGTGGTCGGACACTGAGCTTTATGAAGAGGATCATGGCGCGCTATTTGTTGCGATTGAGGAGTTTATTCGCAATGAGATTCTCTTTACTGAAGGGTTTAACACCTTTCGCAAGCAGCCTGTCACTGAAGAGCAGGTGCATCAAGTCGCAGAAATTCTCGGACTGTAATTCATGTCAGGGAGGGCTCCCCCTCCCTGATCTACTAACCCCCATATTCTTTGCTCATTAATACTCAAATGGAGTTGCCCTAATGAAGACACTGTTTACCCCTCTGCTTGTACTGCTTATCAGTCTGTCAGCACAGATCGCACAGGCCTCACCCCATATTCAGCATACCTACTTCAAAGAGGTGGGCAAGAAAATGGTTGAAGCACCTTGTGAAGCCGGTGAAACCTTTAAGCAGTACACTGAGCGCTATTATGCCTTTGAAGAGCAGGGTATGGCTGATCCCGATCTGATCGAGTCATACCGCCGAGCTTCGGGTGAAACCTTTGCCACTTTAGGCACTGAGTCAGTGATGGTGTTCCTTGATCAGAGTCTTTACGTACTCGCTCGACAAGGTTCAGACGTAGAATGGTTTGGTTTAGTTGCACTGGGTGATAATAAGCCTTTTGCCTGCTTTAAAGCGATGTCGTTTTAGTTGGTTGGAGGTGCGATGAACGTCTTTCGAAAAATCAGTCCCAGACGTGCACGATTTCTACGTAAGCGTGGAGAAGATGTTCGCTGGATTGTGCGCGAGAATTCCTACATGTGGAGCATGCAGTACAAATACCTGAATCGCTGGAACGGTGATCGCGGTAAAGTCCGCATCCCATAGGTTGAATATAGTGAATCACTAACCCTGCATTGTTGCGGGGTTTTTGCTTTTATGAAGCCGATTTAATTAAGGGTTTTGGTGATTTATTGCTTGTCTTTTTAATAAAACCCATTATAATAAGTACTACAAATTGAGAGAGAGGAAAGCACCATGCCAACGAGTTACCCAGTAGGTACAAAAACAGATTCAGCTATCGAATTTTTCTCCAAGGTTCAGGCTGCGAACAGCATGCTCAATGTGTTTGGTTCCGTGGATTCGATGCGCTTAGTGAGTGCATACGATCATGCTGCTGCTTGCGAGACTGAAGAAGAGCTGAGTGGTCAGGATATCTATTTCCAGTCACCTCATGATGAGGAAGATTTTGAAGAAAGCGTAGACAACTTGATCTCTGAGCAATCAAGCGAAGCTAACTTCCTGACCAATATGGCGGTTTACATTCAGGATGGCATTACGATTATGATGCGTCTTGGTGCGCTCCCTGCTGATCCTTGTGAGTGGGATATGCCCACATTGATGACCATCGGCTTTAACACACGCATTGATCAAGAAGTTGATGGCAAACTCTATAGCTTTAGCAGTGGGCGCATTTGCTGGCAGAGCTTAGATGGTAGCCGGTTGGATTTAGATCAGAAGACTGGCCTTCCTAAGCAGTAACCACTGGCGTTAATCCTTAGGGTTGAGTCACCAAAAGCGCACCTTTTTATAGGTGCGTTTTTTATTGTCTTTACATAAAGTGACTTTACAAATCATTATTTATCATTATAATAGTTATTAGAAATTGAGAGAGAGGAAAGCACTATGAACGCGAACAATTTATTCCCAACTAAGCCTGTTACTTCTTTTGTGGATCATGCCAGCAAGTACTGTGCATTGAATGAGCTGTGTGCCAACGGTGCAAGCGCTGATGGCGTGCAGGATGATTATGAATTTGTTATGGGCTTGCAGGAAGACGATGATCTCCCTTGCGATGTGAATCGTGATTTTGACAACTTGCCGATGGAAGATCTGCAAGCCAATGTTAAAGGTATTAAGGACAGCGTGGCTGATCTACTAAAACTCCAGAACAGCTTAATCAAGCGCGGTGCTGAGTTACTAACGCTAGATGCCAATATAGACAGCAATGTCCGCAACTGGGACATGAATCATCTGGCTACGCTGGGCATGAATACACAGATCGATCAAGTGGTCGGTGGGCACCGCTACGAGTTCCGCATCGACGAGTGCTTATGGGTCTCCGCAACAGGCCCAGACCTTCGCTACGATTACGAGACAGGCCTGCCTGTTCCTAAGTAACGCTAAACCAGAATAGAAAAAAGACCTCGCACTGCGGGGTCTTTTTGTTATAAGTCGCTGGTTAGGCCAAAAAGAGGGGCCACCAAAGCCCCTCATTCAGCTAAACCCTAATGCTCAGTGAACGTGGTTAATGTTAATAAAGCCACAATCCAACAACAATTGATCATCAACCACTGCCTTAGTGGATCGAATGTCATGTCGCACTTTATCAACACATTTTTGCGAGGAAGGCTCTACAGCCATTCTTTGACGTTCTGGATAGGTCTGAATGTGAAGCAGCGTATTCAACACAAGCGATAGTACCTTCGCGCCGTCCAATTGACCAATATCAGCCTCAGACTGCTCATCCAACGTTACATTATCCGAAGAGACCACATCACTGAAACACTTCTCTGGATCGCCTAAGAACAAAAAGGACACGCGAGGCGGTGTGATCGCGCCCACTACAGGCATTGCCTCAGTACCCCAAGCCTCAGGGATGATACACAGTTTCAGTAGCGGGTTACCCTCTTTATCCTGCGTAGGCTCAACCAGTACACCCTCATAGCTTTCAAATGACTCAATACCCATGTGATCAAAGCGAAGATAGCCACCCTTAGGGTGAAGCTCAGACAGCTTAGTGGAAGCATTTTTTTCTGTATTAAGCAGGTCTGGCATCAACGCTGGGTCAACATGATAAATAGCCCTACCACAGCCCAAGTAGGCGGTTTGCAGTTGAACCTCTAAAGTCGCCATATAGGCGGTATCTTGACTCAGGCCCATTTCGGCAAACCCACGATACAAGGCTGTATCTGCACGGTTTTTTGCATCTTCAGAGCCATCACCCTGTTCGTATTCCCTCAGCAGATCCTTAGCAAATTTGTGGCGACCACCCTTATGAAGCACCTCTGATCGAATAAACGCATAAGGACTATCTACCCGGGCACCTGCAACCTCAGATTTAACCTGAGCTTTTAGTTTTTGCTTATCTGTTAGCGGTTTTGACGCCTTTTTCTTACGACTCATGAATGCAGTTACTCTCTTATGGTTTATTAATAATCAGTATATTAAATGAAGTGTTCCCGAACAACCTCTTCTCCTCAAGATCCATCTCCACCTTAAATATCCATAAAAAAATCTCCCATTTATAATGCGATAGACCTTCAAATCAGCTTAAAAAGCCTTAGTTTATTGATTTGACATACAAAGCCACATTATAATAGCTAAAAACAACGCTAACCCTTTGAAAATAAAGATATTACTCTAATATAAAAGCATGAAACAAAACCCTGCCCCGCTGGTACCACACCAACCATTCGCCAAGCTCCAATATAAAAGTATGAAGTACTTGCTAATACTGTAATAATCATTATAATAAGTATTAAGAGATGAGAGAGGAATGCAGTATGTTCTTAATGGATCGCAATAGTTCACCAAGCCCTAGCCTACTGGGCATGTTCAACACTCTTCGCCATGAAGTAATGAGTAATGGTTCTTTCAACTGGATCGAGGACATGAATAGTCGCGGTGAATCCAAGTTCCAAGTCCTTGCCAGAGAGTTAATGTCTCAGGTTGAGCCACAGCTTAATCCTAGTGAGAATGATTTGGATGATGATCTTTGGGTGATGCTGGATAGCATGGCAGATGAAAATGAACACCCTTGCAACGTCTCTCTTGATCCTGAAGAGTGGGCCGCGCTAGAGCTAAGACTGCTTGATCTTAGCATTGCTAATTATGATTATGCACAGCCTGTTTTTCACTAACCTTATCGGCGCTAAGGTATTGAAATATAGGCTTTAGCGCCAAAAGTAAAAATTGGCCCCAAATCTATAAATTTTTACCCTTTGGGAGAGTGGTGAGTATTATGAAGCGCGTACATTTTGATCTTGGTGATAGCAACAACGGCCCTATTGGTATGTGTGCAGTGATGCATGCGGACACTGAAGAACAAGCACTGGAAAAGCTTAAAGAATCGTTACCCCCATCAGTGATGGTTCCAGTGGATGGTCTTGAAAAGCCGTCTGAGTACATCGAAATCTATATTAATGCTGACAATATTACGATCAACAATATCGATGACGTTGAGTGTGATGAAGGTGATGCTCGCTAGTGTCTTAAAATCAGATTAAATTAAAGCTGCCTGCGGGTGGCTTTTTTGCCAGATTCAATCTTTTCCCATATTTCTTTGTTTTATGGTTTGCAGTGCTTGCAAATACTGTATTTATCATTATAATAATACTTAGAGATTGAGAGAGAGGAAAGAGACATGGCTTACGTATCAAAAGAAGACAAAGCAGCACGCATGCCAGCCATTAGAGCGGCACTTAAAAAGCACGGTATGCAGGGTTCTGTTCGTGTTGAGAACTATTCTAAGCTGATCGTCACTATCAGCAAGGGTGATCTGGATCTTATCGACTTTGATCTAAAACACCGTCAGCACAAAAATCGTTTTGATGACGAAGCACTGGTAGCTACTGAAGCGCGTGATCACTATGTGGTTCACAATGCAGGTTTCTTTAATGCGGCTGAAGAGATTGGTCAGCCAGAAGTTGCTGAGCTATTCAGTGAGCTGTTAAGCGCTCTTAAAGGTGATGACTACTTTGATGAGAGTGAGACTATGATCGACTACTCCCACTGCTCTCACTACTACGAAGTGCATGTAGGCCGCTGGAACAAACCTTTTGAATTTACTGGGGCGTAACAGCCCCCGGGTAAGCCTTGAGGCGCTGAGCAATCAATCTTCTTGCCTTACCCCACCAACCCAATGAATGACGCAATTAGAGAGAGGATAGCGCCATGAGTAAGCAACAAGTTATGCCCATTCCTAGCGCAGAGTTCAGCCTACTTAACTCAGCAATGCAAAATGACGACACTGTCTACGCTAAGCTGAAAGACTGCTCTTTGGTTTACAGCAAAGAGATGGAAGTGGAAGACGGTCGTGTTGTCTCCCTTCAGGTCATGTCATCTCATGGTAGCGCTTGCTTCGCGCAGGTTGCAGTTGAGAGCAATGAAGGCTTTGAAGTGTCTGAGCCTTTCTGCTCGCTGAATGATGGCATAGAGGTTGACGGCATTGCCCTATCCCTTCAGTCAGTTGAGAATGTGCATTAGCCCTCCTTCCTAAAGGACTTTAATATGATTGATCATGCCAAGCCTAATTTGACCGGCCATGCACCAGAAGAGCCAACCACGCTACGTGACTGGATACATGAAGATGCACGAACAGAGCAAGAAGCTTTGCTGGCAAAACATGGTGATAAGAAGGTTGTCTCTATCCATGACGGTACAGAGCAGGCCTTCCCACAGACCGGCAATCCATGGAAGACCGCATACCGCAATGTGATGCATTGGGTCATTCTTGAGGATGGTTCCGCCGTTGGCTGGAATGAGTCCCCGCGTAATGGCTGGAGTTTCCCGCGTACGGGTGCGCAAACCGTGAAAAAACGCGGTTACTAAGCATGAATTAAATCACTCAATGCCTAGCACTGAGTGGCATAAAGAAGCATTTCAAGGAGCAAGATAATGTATTCAGCAGGCTGGTTTGATAGACCGATATCGTTAACCATTGATGCGCGGGTTGAAGAAGACTTTAACCGTGACATGTTAGGCATAGCGCCTGATCGTTCAGGTAAGCGAAAGCCAGCGACGAATGCCATGAAGGCACAGCGTCAGGCTAAGAATCGTGCCGCCAAACGTGCGCGAAAAATGAACCGTTCCCGTAAGTAAGTAAACACTACCAAATTGATGTACGAAAACCCGGGCAACACCCGGGTTTTTCAGACGCGTTAATCATCAATGGTCACTTCAGTAAAGGCTGTGCGGGTATCAGTGTCCCCCAACCCTAATTGGCCATTAGCATTATGACCCACCGACCAGATCGCTCCCCCCTTCAATCCGTAACAATGATTGCCGCCGCAACTAATACCAGCCAGACCCGTAGGTGGGGCTACCGCAGGTGCAGATAATAGCGAAAATTCCACCCCATAGGAACGCGGTAGGTGAAGTCCGCCTGCTCAGACAAAGATAAGGAGGCCAGCAAAAGGCCAGAGATAAGGGGTTTTAACATAATGCGCACTCTTTTTTATTATTGTTTTAATTGTCTATTTATTATTTCACTGATGTTCCCTCAATCAAGAAATTCTCCTCATAATCGTCTTGCGTTTTATTTATTAGTCATTATAATAAGTAGTGTGAATTGGCTGATACCTGAAAAACGGTTAAGGCTCACGGGGTATGCACCCTGCCGCTCCCGCTCATAAGAGTTTGGTAAATTGCATGAATGACGCCTTTCAAATGACATATTTGATTCCTGAGGCGCTGGTAATGGGGGCAGCTACTAAGAGTCTCACAAGGAGTTAGTTATGTTACAGATCACCACTTACCCTAAGTTCCGTAGCTTTGTTAATAGCCTTCAGCGCGCACTATCTGAGCGTGATATTCAGGTGAAGATCGGCAAGCTTGCTAATGCGGTTGCTGAGTCGATCGGCGTAGATGACGCCAACGCTGCCAAAGCGGTACTGGAGCGCCAAGGTGAAGCGCTTAACCGCCTTGCAGAGGCTGAGCACTATTCCGCAATTGCCCTATCGTCAGCTCACCTAACAACAGGCGATCATGAGTTCCTGTTTAAACTTGAAGCCAATGACCAGTTCGATACGGATCGCGTTATCCACCGCGAATGGGGTTATATGTTTAAACTTTGTCGTGAAGGCGATACGTTTGAAGAAATGAATGAATTTTCAGGTGTACTGTATGAGCTCAGCGCACCGGCACGAAAAATCCTAAGGGATGCTTGGGAGGCCGGTATTATGCTGGTGGAGTTTGATGCGCATGTTGATGAAGTGGAAGGTTACGACACCTTCTAACGCATTCGATTTCCCATTTCCCCACTACCCAAGAATAGGAGCAAATATGAGCCCTACTACACAGGAAGATTTAGAGGCGACTCAAACAGATCCATGGGTTGCCTGTACGAGCTTTGAGGAGCTGCCTCTAGGCACATGGTTGGTTAAGGTCGATGATGAGGATGCACCATATCAAGTCGCCTACGTAAGAGAGGCCAATAAAAGCAAGGTCATCATTGTGGGTCATTACTTCCACTTTGATAGTGCTGACCTGATCGCTTACAAGGCTTTCTGCGCATAAAGTCTCAAAGACGTTTAACTACATAACAATAAACCGGCACAAGGCCGGTTTATTCATAGAACAAGTTCCAGTTAAGGTACGGAAGCTTCAGAGAACATGGACCTACTCACATGGAAAGTACCTATCACCATTTCATTTCCTTTGGTATAGCGCTACGGGATAAGGCTTAAGTCAGCCGTAAGTATTTCGGGCCACTTTTGGGTGGTTTCTATGTATGAAATACGCCTTGCAGTGCTTGCATTTATGCTAATAATCCTTATAATAATTACTAAGAGATGAGAGAGGATTACCCCATGTCAGCAACAAGTGTTTTAGGTGTAGAGCTTCAAGAAGACGGTCTGGATTACGTGCGCATCGATAAGGCGCGTGTCGGCACCCCTGACTATGAGGGTCATGCTTACTTTTGGGACCCTGAGTTTAAGCATACTCTGCGTGATGTATCAGAAGAGCAGCGTAAAGCAGTGCATGATCGCTGGTTAGCTGAAGGCCTTGCCTTAGACGGCCGCACACAGCGCCATGCAGACATTCTGGGAGAAATGTTTGGCCCTCAGCACTGCCATCAGGTGCAAAACCCTGACACAGTCTAACAAGGTCTTGGGGCTGTACCGGCCCCGCCGCCCTACCCCTGAGTAATGCCGATTAAGAGCTGAGAGTGATTACTATGCCAAATTACACGCCTAGGTACCTGTCCGATCCTGTCCTATAGTCCCGCTACTTTGCAGAACTTAAGCAGGAAGAGCCGCCTACCATCCATAAGCGCCAAGGCGGTGTTGATACTTTTTCCAGCTTGGCTGGTGGACCTTACGAGATCTGACACTCCCAACAATAGTAAGCCATTAATAAAACTCCATCTTGAAACACTAACTGACTGAATTATATACAAATGACCCCTTTAGCTGGCCTGAATAGGTCATAGCAGCCTCACACTATCCCTCGCATCCAGACAGTGTGTCCGGAAAACCTTGGCATTCACCTCAGGCTTATTCAGGCACTGTCACTTCAGCAAAGGCATTTCTCGCATCCTGATCACCCAAGCCCAGCTGTCCACTACCATTCGCACCCGTTGACATAATCACACTACCATTCATTAGGTAGCCAGAATTATATCTCGCTGTTATGTGGGTTGCCGATTGCCCTGTATTTCCCCAGTTGATGCTCTTACAGCTTAAGCATTGCGTTTCATTCCTACCTAACTGACCGTTGCCGTTGAAACCGACTGACCACACCTCATCATTCTTGATGATATAGCCAAAGTAACTTCCTGCAGCAGCATCGGTAGCGGTTTGCCCCGTTGCTGTCCAGACAGGTGAGCTACAACCCGAACCTGCACAAACATCTGTACGACCTAACTGCCCGTAAGTATTAGAACCAACAGAATAAAGATTACCACCACTGATTGCATAGGCAAATAATGCACCCGCCACGATCTTTTCTGCAGGCTGTTCACTATTAACCCATGATAATCGGCGGCTAGTATCATTCATCCCTAGCTGACCGCTACCATTTTGACCTACCACCCAAACCGTACCGTTGGAAATGGCATAACCGGAGTGTGCCCCCGCTGCAATAGCTGTTGCTTGCAGATTGGTATTAGACCAGACCAGATTGTCGGAGGTATTGCCTTTGGCTTGCTGTCCGTAATTATTTCGCCCTACCGCCCAGACAGTACCATCCACCAGTGCATAAGCATGGTAGTCACCCGCAACTACGGTATCGCCTGCAGCGCCTGAATCGGTCCACGTATCACGATCGTGTTTATGTCCTAAACCCAGTTCACCTACAGAGTTATGCCCCACAACCCATATGGTGTCATTATGGATAGCATAGCCATTACGGTGCCCTGCGGCTACATAGGTCGCCGGTTGGCCTGTATCGGTCCATACACTCACAAGCCCAACAGAAGGTATACCTAGTTGTTTGTAGTAGTTGTTACCTACTGCCCAAATGGTACCACCCTTAAGCCCGTAACAATGAAATAAGCCACAACTAATACCCGTCAACCCTTGTGGAGCGCTGGCGCTGAAATCCATCCCCATCGGAACACGGTAGGTAAAATCTGCATGCGCAGAAAATGATAGTGCGGCTGCAATTGCGCCACCTAAGAGATGTTTTTTTAACATAAATTATGCCTAGTTTTTATTGTTATTTTAATAATTGTAGTGGAGCGAACTGCCCCCGTCAAAGACCTTATAGACCTTTATTCACATTCCAGATACAAAACCCTCTCCAGTACAGAAAATCGAGCATTTGTGCCTTGGATAGGTTGCATTAATACTAAAAATCATTATTATAATAAAAAAGAGAGGAGTTCCCCATGAATCGTGATGCTTTAATCCCCTAGCTAAGGCGTATGCAGCCAACCTAGTTCTTGATCTTGAAGGCAATGAAGATTTTGAAGGTATCTCAACCCAAGAGTCTCAGGTCGCCATCTATGATGCAGTTCAGGAAGCCAATCAGATTGAAGAAGTTGTGGTGATGATTGCCGGTAAGTCCGTACATCTGGATAGCCTAGCCTTTCCTTCCGAGCTTACCGAGGTTGATCAGGAAGCGCTAGTAAGTCTTATGGAGAGTGCTTACCACCACTTTATCTCCTTTGGTGCGGCGCTACAGGACAAGGTTTAAGTCAGCCCTAAGTGTTTTAGGTCACCTTCGGGTGGCCTTTTTATGCCCAATAAAATAGCTTGCGTTGCTTGAGATTGTTTGCATTATCATTATAATATTTGTTAGAAATATTGAGAGACATTAAGGAAGGACTGGAAATGCTTGTAGATTGGAAAGAACTTGAAGACAAAGAGCATGTACTTGCGTGGTTGCTGGTGGACGCTATGTCAGAAGTGGGTATGGAAAAATTCGGCAAGTTTGACAGCTCTAAGCTTGATGTTGAAATGAAGGTTAACGGCATTGAAGTGCCTGTCCTCTCTGCGATGGAGCATCTGCAAACTCAGCTTTCTAGTATTAAAGAAGCGGGTCGCAAAGAAGGTCTGGCTGACGCACGACAGCTCCTTCAAGACAATATTGATCAGTTACTGGCGATTGAAGAGTAGGCTTAACGGCCTACTTAACAGAACCTCTTAAGGCGCCACTTAATATCAGGAACACCAATATCATGACAAAGAATTTACGCAAACGCATACTCATTGGTTATGCCATAGTGGTGCCTACCTGCTTTCTTGCCTTACTCTTATCAACGTTGATGAAGGCAGGCGGTATTGTGGAGGCTTACCAGTTAGTGATGACCGATACTGCCTACCGGGCCTACTTGGTTAATTTTGTCCCCGGGGCGTTTGGCATTCCGACTCTCATTTGCTTGTTTCAGTATTATCTTGCTGAGCCTGATGAAGAGGTTGCTGAGTAAATTTTCACCCCAAACACAGAAGGAAGAACGAGAATGTGCACACATACCCGAACGGTTAAAGGTCATTGGCAATCAGAAGGTGGCGAAGATATCTGGGTCGATGATCATGAAGTGCCAACCACCCGCGACATTGATTTGCATCGCTATGAGTGCACAAAGTGTGGCAAGGTGATGTACTACTCAGAAGCCGCACGCCGTTATTATGAAGAAGGGATCACCTGCTCAGTAAAAGGGCTGGAAGGTTAATTAGCAAACTTATGCGATATTTGCTGCTTGTTTGTTAAAAATCATTATAATAAGTATCAAGTTGAGAGAGGAAATACCTATGAAAAATGTTGTTTTGATTGGCCCTACCTACAGCCCTTCCGCCAAAATTGCGTTCGAGAAATTTGATTGTGTTCTGATTAAGATGGCTGAAGGCAATGGCTTAGCGAACAATACCGTGCCTTACTATGGTGAGGTCCTTCATGAGATTGACGATTTTATTAACCTCAAGTGCGCATTTACGGGTGAAGTACACCGTCTAGGTAAGCGCTTCCTATTAAGCCAAAAAGAAGTAACACTGGCGCGCCACGAATACGACATCACAGCCAGCTTGAACTACAGAGAGCCTACTTGCAACAAAGCGGTGAGTATTGAGTACTTTGAGCAAGGTGCGTTTGAATCCCTGTCCTATTCAGACCAGAAAATAAGTCCCGCAAATCGCCCTAAGCCGGTATTCCAAGTCGTACTTAAGCGCTAACATGGATTGGAGTTCATTATTTATGAATCATATTGCAGTCAATAAAGGCGCCCTACAAGTTGCCCTATCCGCACTACGCCGCAGTGGCAAAGGTGAAATCGCAGACGCACTATCTGAGTCCTGCGCAGAAACAGTAGCGCCTGATGAGTTCGAAGATGCCCTCTCCCTTGGATGGTCAAAGTGTACCGCGCCAGATGGTACCGCGATGGTTATTCAGACGCAGACTAACTTGGATAAGCTTCTCAAAGAACAATCCTCTGCTACACCTGATGCTAGCTACTATGTAGGCGAGTTTAGTATCGCCAAGGGCTGCTACCTTCAGAACAGCGACCGCATGAGCTTCGAAAACGCTAAACAATTAATCGGAAAAGTGCGGAAAGACAACCCTCAAGGTGACTATATGGTCTTGGCTGTAGTAGACTGCTAGCCAATGATCGCAAACCTTAACAATCCAGCTATTGGGATGGAATAATGGCCAAGCTTAAAACCTTACTGAAACGCCTTGATAAAAATTTAGGTGAATACGTTGAGCTTACAAGCGAGCTTACAGCCGAGATGGTCAGCGTACTCGGTGATGGTTGGCATATTGATACAAACATTGTGGATGGTGTGGTTGTTGTTGATCCCAATAACAATAACTTCGCGCCAGCCTTTGAAACACTGGTCGATGCACTGGAAAATATGCCTGCAGAAAAAGCGATTGAGACGATCCAAAAATACCCGTGTGACTAGCTCTGCTAGTTAGCCTCAGCCCTTGTGCTACCTAGCCTTTAGGTATATTTTACCTTGCTTTATTAATTATAATCATTATAATTAATATTAAGCAATGAGAGAGGAAACCGGCATGACTGAGAAGACTAAAGGCGCACAGAAAGTACTGCAGTTAATGGATAGCGTAGAAGACGGCGAGAACCGTTACCGTGAATTCGTTGATCAGGTGGCGCAGGAAGACGGCATTACCGTTGCGCAGCTTGAGAAAGAACTAGAGCCATTCATCTAAAACGCTCTAACTATTAAAGATACTGGGGCCTTAAAGCTAATTACTATAAGGCCCTAGTGCTAAGTCGCCATACTAAGGCCGTTAGGGTTGAGGCGATTCAGTAAAAATAATTCGGTTGGTATTATCTCCAAGGCCTAACTGGTAGTATGCATTGTAACCCACCGCCCATAGAGCGTTTCCATCAATAGCATAACCATTATAGCCGCCACCCACTATTTCGTCCGCTGTCTGTCCGGTATCAACCCATATATACGGGTCCCCAATTCGACCCAACTGACCATAACTATTCTGCCCAGCTGACCATACCGTACCATTATGAATCGCATAACCGTGATATAATCCTGCAGCAACCTTAGTGGCTGGCTGTCCGGTATCACCCCACACAGAAGTATCTCCGCTACGGCCTAATTGACCAACACCGTCGGAACCCACAGACCAAATATTCCCATTATGCAGCGCATACCCATGGTAAGCACCAGCAACCACCTGATCAGCGGGTTGTCCGGTATCACCCCAGTAACTATCGCTCCCACCCCGCCCTAGTTGAGAGTAGGCATTGTGACCCACTGACCAGATGGTCCCATTATGCAGCGCATACCCGTGAAATTGACCTGCAGAGATATCTGTCGCAGGCTGCCCTGTGTCGGTCCAAGAGCCTGTTCCCCAACCTAGCCCTGTTTGCCCGTACTGATTGTGACCCACTGACCAGATGGTCCCATTATGCAGCGCATACCCATGACGCTCCCCTGCCGTAACTTTATCTGCAGGCTGGCCTGTATCGCTCCAGACGGTCCGATCACCTGTTCTTCCTAACTGACCATAGCTATCTTGCCCAGCTGACCAGATTGTTCCATTATGAATCGCATAACCATGGTAACCGCCAGAAACAACCTGATCGGCTGGCTGGCCCGTATCAGCCCAAACAGTCACATTGCCACTCCTACCCAGCTGTCCCCAGCCGTTGTAACCGATCGACCAAATCGTCCCATCTTTCAAGCCATAGCAGTGAAAATACCCACAGTCGATGCTGTGCAACCCTGTTGGTGCCGGAGGAGGCGTGCCGCCCGAATTCGAGAGGTCCACATGAAAATCTATGCCAAAGGGCACGCTGTAAATAAAATCTGCATGCGCAGAGAGAGACAGTCCCGCAGCCAGTGCGGCACCTAAGAGATGTTTTTTTAACATGGAGCAACCCAATTGTTATTATTCTTATAACTGTTATAATAAGTCTATTGGGTTTTATATTCAATACTAATGAGCCTTAGTAATTTACAGCACAAAAAAGACCCAGCAATGCTGAGCCTTGATCTACATAAAAATCCACGTTTTACTCTGAAATTGTCACTTCAGTAAAGGTGCTACGAGATGTCTGGTCTCCCAGACCTAGTTGCCCATAGCCATTATACCCGACAGACCAGATCGTATCCCCAGACAAGGCATACCCATAATAGGCACCGGCACTCACACTGTCTGCCGGTTGCCCTGTATTCCCCCATGTGGTTTGCTGGGCGGTGCCATTACGCCCCAATTGCCCAAAGCCATTATGCCCCACCGACCAGATCGTGCCGTTATGCAGCGCATACCCATGATAGACACCAGCACTCACACTGTCTGCCGGTTGTCCTGTATCCCCCCATGTGGTTTGCTGGGTGGTGCCATTACGCCCCAATTGCCCAAAGCCATTATACCCCACCGACCAGATCGTATCCCCAGACAAGGCATACCCATGATTGCCACCGGCACTCACACTGTTCGCCGGTTGCCCTGTATTGCCCCATGTGGTTTGAGTGGTGGTGCCATTACGTCCTAATTGCCCATACTGATTACGCCCCACCGACCAGATCGTGCCGTTATGCAGCGCATACCCATGATTGCCACCGGCACTCACACTGTCTGCCGGTTGCCCTGTATCCCCCCATGTGGTTTGCTGGGTGGTGCCATTACGACCCAATTGCCCATAGCCATTAAACCCGACTGACCAGATCGTGCCGTTATGCAGCGCATACCCATGATGAGCACCGGCACTCACACTGTTCGCCGGTTGCCCTGTATCGCCCCATGTGGTTTGAGTGGTGGTGCCATTACGTCCCAATTGCCCATACTGATTACGCCCCACCGACCAGATCGTGCCGTTATGCAGCGCATACCCATGCTCATCACCTGCAATTACACTATCAGCGGGTTGCCCTGTATCCCCCCATGTGGATTGACTAGTATTGGTAGCGCCATTACGTCCCAATTGCCCATACTGATTACGTCCCACCGACCAGATGGAGCCCGACTTCAACCCATAGCAATGGAGATGCCCGCAAGAAATACTATGCAGACCTTCAGGAGCGCTTTCTACTATATTTTCAGGACTAAACCCCACGCCTGCAGGCACACGAAAGGTGTAATCTGCAAGTGCAGAAAATGATAAAGCGGCTGCGATTGCGCCACCGATCAGATGTTTCTTTAACATAATATTATCCCATTCTATTTATTATTGTTTTACTAATCTTAATGAAACAAACTAATCTAGTCAAAAAAATGATAACCTCAGGTCCCGCACACTCTATAGCTAACTTACCCTTATGTAGCACCTGTAATTACTGCAATTTGCATTATAATATAAGGCAGGAATTGAGAGAGGGAATTACTTATGCCTAAATCAAAGTTAGTATCAGAATTAAGACTGTTAGCATCTGAGCTTCATGAAGAGGAGCAGCTTGCTAAGGGCCTAGGTAACACCCTTCAAGCATCAGGCCTCTCATTAGCCCGTATTAAGCTTGAGACAATCATTGAGCAGTACCCTTAAAAGCCCTGTTATATGAGATCATCTACGACGGGGCTGGGTTCTACCCTTCTCTACCCACTCTAACTTGTTGAAAATAATACACTTGCTTCTTATTGCTCCCCCAATTTTTTATACCCACACCATTATTTATTCAAAATACAGCTAATTCACCCCTTACAGTGCTTGCAAATACTGAAATTTCCATTATAATATGTAGTAGGAATTGAGAGAGGGAATTACTTATGTCTAAATCAAAGTTAGTATCAGAATTAAGACTGTTAGCATCTGAGCTTCATGAAGAGGAGCAGCTTGCTAAGGGCCTAGGTAATACCCTTCAAGCATCAGGCCTCTCATTAGCCCGTATTAAGCTTGAGACAATCATTGAGCAGCATTCCGGCAATCGCCCTATTTCGGTTGATAGTGAATGCATTAGTGCTGGTGGTGAGCATGATCGCTACCTTGAAAGCAACGTCTAAAGCGCAGTTTAAAGAAATAAGGATATTCAGCGATGATGAAAGATACCCTACAAGCCATAATTGACAGCCCTTCTCAGGCTACCGATATTCGTGAACTGGAAGGTCTGGCCCTAGCTTATGCGATCGCCAAGTATGTTAAAGGCTGGGAGTTAAAAATTCTTGATCCTGCCTTTGTGGCTCGCCCATATTGGGTGTGTCGTGATCAGGGTGCGAAAATATCTGTCCCTATGGCTGAGTATCGTCCTGACATGAACTGGATGCAGTGTGGCGAACTAAAGGAGCGTTTTGCTGTCAGTGATGACATAGACCCAGCTCGCGCAGATCAAGTGAAGCATAGAGCGCTTCTTGATAACCTAACCCGCAAAGACTGGGGTAAAGATATCCAATTGCGCATCAGCGCCAATGGCCCCACTGCTCAAGTCGCGATTTGTCGTGCAATACTTAAATCAATTACACCTGCAGATGAGGATATATTGATACCAAAGGATTTGCCTGAACTGATCGGCGCGCTACCTGTAATCGAAAAGCAGTTCTAAACCTACCCATAAGGCCCTATATCACATAGGGCCTTGTTTCGGCATCAAGGTTATTATTCAGAGTCAGGTCAGCCTGCACCACCCCAATCTGCCTGCAACGCCGCCAATTTAGGATTAAAGCGCGAACTAACTTAATCTGCTATAAAGACCTCTTCATACTGCGAAATGTACGAAACCACTCTGTTTATTCCTAACTCGCCATAGTTATTATGCCCAACAGACATAAGTGTTTCACCATTCCACGCATAGCCAAAATGGGAACCCCCCACAACCCTACTCCCCGCTTGACCTGTATCTTGCCAAGAAGAGGTACTTCCAGATCGAGATAGTTGCCCGTGTGTATTATTACCCACAGACCAAATTGTCCCATCCTTTATTGCATAACCATGAAACCCACCCGCTGCAAGCGAATCAGGGGCAAAGCCAGTATTGCCCCATGATAATCCATCACCGCCGCGACCTAATTGACCTGAACGATTATCCCCAACCGACCAAACAGTCCCATTATGCAGTGCATAACCATGGTGGGCGCCAGCATGGACACTGTCTGCAGGTTGACCTGTATCACCCCATGAATATTGTGTTACAGTGCCAGCGCGACCCAATTCACCATAAGGGTTCCACCCAACCGACCAAACAGTCCCATTATGCAGTGCATAGCCAAAATGACTACCTGCACTCACACCGCTTGCCTGCTGGCCTGTATCACCCCAAACAGTTGAGTCGCCACCTCGACCCAGCTGACCCATTGCACTGTAACCAACCGACCACACAGTCCCATTATACAGTGCATACCCATGATTCACCCCAGCACTAATTGTGTCAGCAGGCTGACCTGTATCCGTCCACACCGAACTAATACAAGTACTTGACCCACTACAAACCTCTGAATGACCCAGTTGCCCATATCGGTTTGAACCTATTGACCAGATTGTCCCGTTGTGAATTGCATAACCATGATAAGAGCCTGCAGACACGCTACTGGCAGGCTGATTAGTAGTTTGCCATTCTCGAGTGTTTCCACCTCTACCTAACTGACTTGCAGCATTATTGCCTACTGACCAAATCACACCATCCTTCAAACCATAGCAGAAATAGTACCCACAACTAATACTATGTAGCCCTGCCGGTGCTTCCGCATCCACACCGGCAGACTGAGTGGTAGCAAATTCCATACCTAGAGGAACTCGATACTGAAATCCCGCAGCGACAGGTAGTGATAGGCTCATTGATAAAGCAGCGAGAAAAAGTTTTTCCCTTAACATGTATAAACCTTATTTTTAATTATTATTTTAATAATTATAATCGTGAAGCATATCTAAGTCAAAGACCTTGCAGATCGCGTCATCTAACTGTCACACGTTCACGACTTGATCGCCCTAACTCATCATTCAATACCCGCACTAAACCCCTCGCCAGAACCCATGAATTCAGGCTTGCCTCAAGATAATCGTTGCACAAAGATATAAAATCATTATAATAAAAAGAGAGATGAGAGAGGATTTAGACTATGAGCAAATATGAATGGGAAACTGCTGAATACACGTTGCCTTCCGCAGCAATGGTACCTTTTCGTAAAGCCGTGGTAGGCGCACACAATGAGTACCTGACCATGTTGTTCACTAAATCGGCCCGTGCCGTAGAGAACGTTAAGGCCACACACAAAGGGCGCCGTAATGTAGACTGGCATCAGGTTGTTAAGAATGAACTAACACGCCTACTGGATAATGACCAGAGTATTGAGTTGGCAAGCCACCTGTTCCGTGACAGTTTATTCATCGCAGGCAATAAACGCCCCCTAAAACCCCAGAAGAAACAAATCCCGCTGAAGAAGATATCATCGCCTAACGTATCCATTGAGGTGGGTGAAGCGAATATCACTATCTGCACTGATAAGCGTACCATTCGCTGGCATATCCCAGAGAATAACCACGCCGTAGATCATGCAATGGAACACTTTGTATTTCAGGCAGTATTAAATGCGCTCGGTCGCGTAAAGTGGACCCGCACCACAGGCGGTCAGCGCTGGGGTAGTGATGAGTACGCACAGGACGCTGCACAAGAGTTTGGTCATGACCCAATTAACTACTACGGGCAGCTAGGCAACGCTAAAGAGGACCGTTTCCGCTTACGTTAGCGCTAACTAACCCATCAGGCCTTGAAAATCGTATCTTTCGCTCTTCAAGGTCTTTTTATAATGCCCCTAGTAGTCTGCCGCAGCTCCCACCCTTGCTGTTTCACATCAATTGCTCTATCTTTCCTAAAGACCACTAACTTTATAGGCGTTAAAGCATGATTGAAGAGTTTACAGCGTACATGAATGGCTTCTATGGCATTAATGGCACTTACTCTTCAGGCCGTGACCTGACCCCTATCGAGGTTGCAGACGCCGTCATCAAGCTACTATCAGGCAAGAACCCAGAACACCCAAACCATGCTTGGGGTGGTGGTAATGACTTTGATCGAGAGATTATCCGAGATATGCTCTTCACAGAGGACGAGCAAGAGATTATGTATGCCCGCACGCGAATCTACAGACCCAAACTACAAAGCCAGTAGGGTTAAATCCCTCTTTTTCTCGCGAACCACCACTCCCACCGAATGCTTTCATAAGGTCTTACAGCCCAATCGCCTCACTGGCTTACCTGCTTGCATCTTGGCTGATATTCATTATAATAAATAACTATTCTAAGTTGGTATTGATAGGCTCCCAATGCAAAACATACAGCGTGAACAAGCGGAATACATCTTGCCTGTAGGCATGGTTAAGCAGGTCCATGAATCCTTAGCGGAAGTCTACAATGAACACCTGAATATATTATTCAAAGAAGCATGCGCTGCTTTAATTGCGGTTAAAGAACAGCATGACGGCAAGGCGGGTGTGAATTGGCCTGAGCTTTGTATGCGCGAGCTATGGCAGACTTTTGGTAACAAAGAAGATGCTAGTAAGGCTTACGATTTAATCAGTAGCGGCATTCCCCCTTTCGGCAACATGCCTCACAACTGCATTCAAGAAGCCGTGGTACCTACCAATATTGACTGTCACTTAGAAGATTCATCACAAAATCACATTCATATTATGTTTGAAGGTATTGTTATTATGTCTTCAGCATCTGACAGAAAGATAAGCTGGGCAATAGCTGAAGGACCCTTAGCAGTAGAACAGGCCTACAGAAATCCCGTACTCGCGTTCTTACTGAGTTCAGTAGAATCAATTAAGTGGACGGCCGATTCTGGTGGCCGTATTTGGGGTACAGATACACCGCCTGATGCGAAGCTGAGAGAATACGAGGCTACATTTGGCGTCTATGATCGGCCCACTGAGAAGAAAGCCCCAAGCTTCTTATCAAAGATTGGAAAAGCACTAGGCATGGGTACGCCCGCTTAGCTGCGCCCTTTTACTTCCTGAGAGGCATAATATGTTAGAAATCAAAGTTACTGGAGATGCTATTGCGGACCTGAAGAGCACGATTGCTTATCTTCGGGAGGCACTTAGTACTTCAATCGTAGAAGGTAAGCCAGTTAACCCTTCTGAATTGCTTAATAGCACCATGAAGGTGTCACTACACTACCGCTGCTACGACTGCTTCGACCGAGCAGAAGGTGGAAACTCACAGGATGAAAAGAACTCACCTCCGGAGCACTCATTGGGCTCTGAGACCTATCATGTCGAAAACCCCGCTGAAGACTTGCTGGCTGAAGTCAAAGATGCATTGGAAGTAAATAGTCTCAAATCCAATACCCCTGAGAATTAATTATGCAAACCGATATCTATGCAACCTACATTCACTAAAGGTCTGGTGCGGTATTAATAAGGAATGGGTCATACCTGAAACGGTGAGAGGTATTAGAGCTGCAAGAGTTACTAAAGACTCAGAGTAAATTTGTAGACGAAAATCAAAAAAATTCTCTTGGAGATTATCGGCTTTGCCTTGTTTTTGATGGTGCTAATGGGTGTTTTCGAAGTGTCCCTAGTCTCTCTAGCTGTTTTTTTTGGGTCTCAGCTACCTCGTTTTTCTGTTTGCAAATAATGCCATTACTGATGTTGCGCTCGAAAAGCACCCCTGCTCTATCTTGGTTGACGGCGTTGAAATGCTGATGGAATTTGATGACCTTGATGCCTTTGTTGAAGTTGACCCAAGCCAGATCCCTAGCGAGGGACCCGCACGGCAGCTATACAACACCATTATGCGTGATCGTGGCGTTTTCTACGGGTTTGAGCGAACGCTTATGACCGGTCCTATGAACGCTTAAATACCTTAAGAGATTAAAGCCCTTAACTATCGCGTTCCAAGGTTTTAAACTACGCACATATATGTGCAGGAACAGCAAAAGAATTATAGAAGGGAATGGATTATGTCACTACAAGATCATATCAAAATGTTTCACAGCGAGACTGAGCGTCACCTCTACGCCTTAGAATGTACGTTTGAAAATCTAGCTGCTCCTAAAGATACACATCAGCGTAATTTGATATTCAAAGACTTAATGCAGGTAAGGAATAGCCTAAAAAATGCCAGTGCCTTTGACATTTTGCCACATTTAGAACTGGTGCAGTTTACCTGCAGCATCCTCTCAACTGAGTGCCAAACCCCCTCTAACCTACTCAGTCATCTGGAGGAATGTAGTTGCGATTTCCTCATGGATAACTTCACCAACGGGGACATACATGATGCGATCAGTGAGGTGCGCACAGAGCTTCTTGCATTGGATGAAAGCTGCTTTATCGCCAGTATCTTAGGTCACTTCGGGTACAGCATTAATACCTTGGAGAAAGAGACCTAATAACGCCTAGGCCCCATCTTTAATACAACTATCGCTGATAAGCCCGAAATAACTCTCGCTGGTGGGTCGGTTGAAATAAACTTGCCTGCCGCCACTTTTATTCTTGCTTTGTTTATTATTATCATTATAATTAATAGTATAAATGAGAGAGGGAATTGTCATGCTAACACGTATTCAAAAACAGAAGCTTATTCGTCAGTTTATTTCGGACAGTGCCGGTAATGGTGTTACTCACATCAGTGTGAGCAGCAAAGCTCTGCCGCTGGCTGAAATCCGTGAGCTTAACTGCAAAGAGATTCGTAAGGAATCTAAGCGCCTTGAAGGCCAAACAGTTAAAGTGCTGGCATTGGGTTGGGATGAACTTAATAACGCCGTAGCGTTGTGCAGAGACGGTCTGATGCGCCAATTCATCATTCAGAAGGGTGATTCCTACCCCTGCTAATCAACTAAGATAATGCTTAAGCAAATTTTAATATCCGCGGGGTGTGCTTCATGATTGAACCAAAAGGCAATAAGGTTATCTCTAAATTTACAGCCATTATCAATGGCTCATCCACAGGTCTAGCGGGTTGCGTCCGTGAATGCAAAGGCTGTATTCGTGGTGACTCTGAACTTAACAAATCCGCTGATTTTAGTAATTCAGAGGATAAATCCTGCCGTTACCGCATCCCTTATTAGATGTCATGTATGGTTGCAGTAGTAAAACTATTTAGATCTATCCGTTTCAAAATTTAATATTGGAGGTAAGAGATGCCTAAAGATCGAAGATTAGAGAGTAAGCGTCGAAACGATATCGTTCTGCTTGGCTCAAAGGATGGATGGGATCGCATACCATTGCGGATTATTCCAACTGATCACTATGTTGCCCCTGCTAAGGATTACTTCCGTGACAATCATGATTTTGTTGAATTTCTTGAGTTACCCCTAACTGCAGAATCTATCAATAAAGTTAAAGCGCTTCGCCCAGAGATTCTTGGATCTCTAAAAGAGGTCCTTGATGACTTTGAGGACTTTTACGGCAAACCTCATAAGCACAAAAAGCTTTTTGATGAGCTTCTTGAAATTGCTTAGAGTCTGGCACTCCAAATCAACTTTACCCTACTGGGAGTACTGCAATGACAGAAGAGCAAGAGGAAGCGGTTAGGCTATTCAAGCAGGCCATGGATAAGGTCAGAGAAAGCGGCTTAACTACCACCTGCAGTGTTGATGTCTCGACCGGTGAAGATGACGCAGACGCGCGATGTTTTGGTACCTTCACCGAGATCAATAACTTACCGTCAGATACAGGATTCGGATCGCGAGATATTGAGCTGATATTTCATGGTAGTCTTAATTTTAAGCTAACCGGAGAAGGGACGGTAAATAAGGATGGCTTGCTGCCTTGTCCATTCTGCGGAGAGGTACCGGAGCTGCCGGATGGCGATAACTCCCAGTACGAAATTGAATGCGACTGCGGGATGGCGCTTTCTACAGTACAGATTAAAGACCTGATGACCATCGAAGAACGCATGTCTGATAAATTCACTGATTGCCGACATGGTGAAGAGTTTATTGAGCGCGCCAAGCATGAAGCAATTCGAAATTGGAACACCAGAGCAAGATAGCAAGTTATGCTAAGGACATGCTCCTTACTTCAGCAGTCTAAGCGCGTATAGGGTTAAGGGTGGTTTCGTTCACCACCCTTAATCTTGAGCGAAGCATGTCATCACTCAGAGATGGTCACAGCGGTAAAGTTACCTCTATCTGCCGTGTCACCAAACCCCAACTGACCATTACTATTATGCCCAACAGATAAGGTTTCACTGCCATTGGTGATATAGCCATACTGACCAGCAGCAACAATACTGTCCGCAAGTTGTCCAGTATCACCCCATGAGGATTGATCAGTCGTTCCTGCACGTCCAAGCTGGCCTTTTACATTGCGCCCTATCGACCACACCGTTCCGTTGTGCAACGCGTAACCGTGCGCACTACCACCATTGATGCTACTAGCAGGTTGACCGGTATCACCCCATGAAGATTGATTCGCTGTACCCCCACGACCCAATTGACCGGAGCCATTGAAGCCTACCGACCAAACCGTCCCGCTAAAAAGTGCGTAGCCAAAATTCGAACCTGATGTGATTGCTGTCGCGGGTTGTCCTGTATTGACCCACGCTTGCCGATCTGAAAGGTCCGATAGGCCTAGCTGCCCTGCATGGTTGTATCCAACCGACCAGATGGTACCGTTATGTAACGCATAACCATGCTGATACCCAGCCGCAATACTACTCGCTGGTTGTCCGGTATCACCCCATGTGGTTTGAGTCGTTGTCCCAGCGCGCCCTAATTGCCCTTTGGTATTTCGCCCTACCGACCAGATGGTACCATTGTGAAGAGCATATCCATGATGATCCCCCGCAGCAATAGCCGTTGCAGGCTGACCCGTATCACCCCAAACAGTCAGGTCACCACTTCGACCTGCCATGCCATAGGTGTTGGACCCTACTGACCACACCGTCCCGTTATGAAGTGCATAGCCATAGTTATTTCCCGCAACTACACTATCTGCAGGCTGACCGGTATTACCCCACGTATATTGCGATGTTGTACCCTCGCGCCCTAACTCGCCATAAGCGTTGGACCCTACCGACCAGATCGTACCGCCCTTCAACGCATAACAGTGTGAATCAGCGCAACTAATAGAGTTTAAATCTTGTGGAGCACTCTCCAAAGCGGATGAAACATCAAAATCCATTCCCATAGGAACACGATATTCGAACTCTGCATGCGCAGATAGGGACAGTGCCGCAACAATAGCGCCACCTAAAAGGTGCTTTTTAAGCATAGTTTCCACCATAGATTATTTTTATTATTTTATGTAACATTAATTATCCGACTATGACTTGTCAAATCCCTCCCTGAACACCGATGCTCATTAATCATCAAACCTATAGATACAACGTAAAAAGTGGTAGATTTATATTGCTTATTTAATAAAAATCATTATAATAAGCATTAAGAGATGAGAGGAAATTAAAATGAATGATTTAGCAAAGATGATTGATACAAGCATCGCTCAGAAGCAAGCTGAAAACCAGCGTCAGAGAAACGACCAAGACGCTCGGTTTAATAAAGAGATGGCCGCTTTACAGCCTTTGATGGCTTCTATGAAGAGCTTAGAGGATTATGGGTTTAAAGTGATCATGCATACGGATAAGGCGCACTTTCCTTGCCCTGCCATCCATGTTAAGTCAGTCAGTGGTGGAAACATGCACTATGACTATTTTGGCGAAGTTTATATCACACAAGAAGGAAAGATTCGTTCGGGCGGGTGCAATATACATCGCAACGCATTTGAAAATGAATCTGATTTCTTAAAGTTTGTAGCAGACAAAGTTGCTCTAATTAAAAGTCGATGAATGATCGCTTTTAAGTCGAAAGGTCACTTTAATTTAAGCTACCTGTTTAAAGAGCTACATTAAGCCGATTGCGGAGGTTTGCACCATGGAAATGGAAACACGCCAGTACCCCCTGAGCTGTCAGGCTAAGAATTGCGGTAAGGCCACATGCCCTGCCGAGTGTGCAAACAAGCCTGCGCTGGATGAGTTCAAGCAGTGGGTAGAAGATCATAAGGCCGTTAAACCACAGCCTATATGGGAGCCTACTTTCTTCCGCGCCACATGCTAATGTGGCGCGTTCTTTACTTCACTCTACCCTTGAGTGGACCTTGTAGACCTTAAAGATCAGGCAGTATTATCTTTAAGGTCACACTTTATTATCAATACCCTACTATTAAGCTCCGTGCTCCATCTGATAGCTGGATTTAGTGATGCCTTGGATGATAATTGCACCATAAATCTCTTGTGTTTTATATTATAATCATTATAATAAATATTAAGAGATGAGAGAGGGCTTTACTATGATTAATGCAATTACTTCTAAGATCAGTACTTGTGAACCTTTGAGATTCGGTTTGTGCGCTCTACTTGTGACTGCGCCAGTATGGCTGACACTGAGTCTTTCTTACTTACTTTTAGCGCTTAATGCTGCCTAATTGAGGGTGTGTTCATGAAAACAGTTTCCGTACTTTGCCGCTCTAACAATCACCCTGCCTCTGCAATGTTCAGCGAGCGTAAGGTTTACGCCGTAACACGCTCTGAGCAGGGCACGTACTGGCTTAAAGACGATAATGGCCATCCTCGCTGCATCACCCTAGAGGACGGTAAGGGCATCTTCCCGTTAGGTACTGCAACACCTAATGTTATCACTAAGGTGTATCAGGCTGAGTTTGATCTGATTGATATGCATGATGATATTGAGGAGCAGATCGCTGATGCAGAGCGTGAAGGCCTGAATTGGTATATCCAGTTCGGCAAAGTGAGAATCTGCGTGCCTGATGGCGATGATTACTACTTCTGGCACTGACGCAAACACCAATAACCCGTTATACATGGAGAGATAACACCCTGATGCCTAAGCTATCGAAAACCTTTTATTATGAACTGGCCTGCTCTGCACTAGGCGCTATTATTGCCTTTACATGGTTTGCTGCAGTAGGTCAGATCATTGGTACCACCCAGAAAGAGATTCTGAGTATTGATTACCTGATTGTAACCTCCCCTATCACACTGATGGGATTTGTAGGCCCGATCGTGTATTTCTCTATTATGAGTCATACGCAGTGCTACGAGGTAATGGAGCCTAGTATCCAGCCCGTATCAACCCGTTAAAAGACCACAACCCTGTTTATTAGTCCATCCGAAGGATGTATGAGCGAGAATCTTGCTTGCAACCACTGCCGATACGCTAATGCCAAGATGGTTATGTGTACTAAGCGCGTAGAAACGCTTTCTCAGGTAACAACAAACCGTTGCAAGGACTGGAAACCTCGACGTTGCTGGCAAACAGAGACTGTGCTGGTGGGCAAAACTAACGCTGAATTGATCGCTAGCGCCAGTTAAACACCCTTGCTCAGACCGCTTGGACCTTGGAGATCAAGAGTTTCGATCCTCAGGGTCCTTTGTATTTATAGCTTCATTTAACTCTCTTATTTGCTTGCTTTTACTTTAATAATCCTTATAATAAGTATTAAGAGATGAGAGAGGAAATCACCATGCCTAAAGTTAATCTAAATACCGTTACTGCTTTCAATAACACACTTAGCATTGAAGGCTACAGTCACCTGTCTGCCTATGTAGGCGATCTGGAGCACTGGTCTTCTATTGATCTGGAAAGCGTGAATCATTACACCAGTGGCACGCCTGAAATGAGTACCAAGGCAGCTCTTAGCCGTCACTTGGAGCAGGTTAAGCAAGAGCTTGAGACTCAAAAGGAAATTAAGCTAATGCTGCGTGCTGCGCTTCAGCAATGCCAAGATTACAGCGAGAACGATCTGTGTGTTGGTAAGGACGGTTACACATTCAATATTGATCAAGTGCTTGAGTTGCTAGGCTAAGGTCAGCGCCCAAAGCCCTTGGAGTTCAAGTGTTTCGATCTTCAAGGTCTTTGGTATAGAAAAGCCACTTCCAATATTAGCAGTTGTTCTTTATGTTAAAATCATTATAATATATATCAGTAAGTTTGAGATGAGAGAGGGCCTTATTATGACTGCAACTAAAACTATTCAAGCGATCGAAAATGCTGTTGTAGCTAAGATGTCTGCTATGTGTGATTATTCGAAGCAGGTCGGGCTTCAAGAGCCAAATCAGCATCCACTTCAGGAAATGCTGGTGGATTTCTTTAAAGGCCTCCCTGTCGAGCGCATGCCCCGAAAAAAGTTTATTGCCGAGTATGGGGATGGGTCGAATTGCTATGCTCGTTATTGTGCGCTTCTGGACGGAAATGTTGAATTCATTAGTATCGCGGGAGCCTGCTCTTCGGAATTTAGCTTGAGTTCCCGTGAGTGTTGGGACGACATAACGATTAAAATCCGAGTGCTGGATCAGGCGCTTATTTTAAGCTGCTCTGCTTCTAAGCTTGATTCAGTATTGGTCAGTGCCATAATCGCTAAATTTGAAGACGGTTATTGTATAGACGAGATCATGCCTTTAGAGGATGAATTTCTTGACGCTTACAATGAATTTGTTAAGGGGCTTCTTAACAATTACAGCGATTATGACGCCGAAAAGTGTCGCCCTATCTCCGTTAACCAGATGATGCAGATCGCAGAGATTCTAGGCGTCGCTTAGCCAAGCACTTGCATTCCAACTTACAAGCCACCTTCGGGTGGTTTTTTGTTGGGTATTACCCAGCCTATTTAGCTATAACCGATAAAAGCTAAGATCCAATCTTTAAGCCAAAATATCGTCATTAAAGACACTTTCATATTGCCTCTTTCCTGTTTTTCATTATAATAAGCACTAAGAGATGAGAGAGGAAATACCCATGGAAAATATGCAAAAAGAGCAAGCTGAGTACATCCTTCCGCGTGGCGAAACTGCACCTTTATTGGAACAGATTGTAGGCGCATACAATGCGTACCTAAATACGCTTTTTAAGAAAACCCAAGAAGCAGTAAGGAATTCCCTACTCAAGCATAAGGGCAATATAAATGTTGAGTGGACTGCTGTCGTCTGTGAGGAAATGCGCCGCCTGATTGATTTGGAAGCAGGAAATGATTTTGCCTTTGATATGCTAAGTGAGAGCATCTTCGGGAATTTTGCCCTACCACCAAGCTTGCCTGATGAAGAAGATCTCTGGTTAATTAAGCTGCCTAATGACTTTGTGCATATAGAATTTAATGACGCCATTATGGAGCTTGATGTTGCACAGGAGAGAATCAGCTGGAAAATCCCAGAAGGCCCCAATGCAGTAGCGGAAGCCCACAATCTGCCGTTCTTCCAAGTGGCACGCAAAGCCCTTGATGAAATGGAATGGTCAATGACCAGTGGCGGTAAGTGTGAGGGTTCAGACATTCCTTTGAATGCTGACGAAGATGATCGTGATTACTCCAACATCTTCGGCATCTTTAAGACGAACGTTTCCGTGACAGGTCAGCCACTGCAATAGGGACTAGCATCCCGTCAAGCATCTTATCGAGCGGACCTTGAAGCCCCCAAGCACTGAGCCCTCAAGGTCTTGCCTTGCCTTGTTTTGAGAGAGGAATTAGTTATGCAAGAAGCAAATAATACGTTTTACACCTTAGTTTACCTTCTTATGGCGTGGGATGATGACTTAACCACGGTTGAAAGTAAGCTGAAGGGCCCAACCATCCACAAGACACATGGTGAGGCTGTCAGGGCTATGCTTGAGGTCGTTAAGCCAAATATCTGCGACCACCTTGAATCATTTATTGATGATCAAGAAAGCCATGGAGTAGATGTATCACACATCGTTATAGACGACTCTAACACCTACGATAAGGCGCAAGAGGAACTTGGTGAGTTCCTATCTACTTTGCCCACAGACCAGATGGAGAGCGCGGTGCAGTGGTATTTTGATGTGTATCGAGAGGACAACCCTGACTCGTTCTACCGCATCGAAAGCCAATCATTCCCTACGGCCTGATATACACTGCAAGGGATCGTCTTTGCGTTAAGCTTGCATAGACGATCCTAGCCTTCCCTCACTCCCCTTACTAAATAAATCATATCGAAATCCATTCCATTGTTGCAATTTGCTTAATTTTAATTATAATAATACATATCCAGTCAAGGCTGCGTTACCATCCCGTTAACCAGCTATGGAAAGGTTGATAACCTGTGCTCTTCAAGGCTTTACGCAAATCATCAGTTAACACCCATTCAAAACGTACAGACTCCTTGTCGTTTTGGGTAATGAAGAGAGCTTGCACTGACGACTTTAAGAGGATTTTGTATGTCATACCTTATTTCTGGTTTTACTTCGTTTACTGCTCTTTCTAATCGCTTTCACGCGTATTCCGATAAGCTCAGAGAGCTGGGTTACTCTTCTGTTGGCGGCAATAAGCTACTTAAAGCATTTGCAGAGCTAGATGGGTATTCAAGCATTGAGCCCTTGAAGGCTGCGATGGATGCTTCTTCTCCGTCATTTGAAACGATTGTGCGCAATCAAGAGTTTTTAGAGTCGATTCGCTCGCAAGAGTCTGGAGATGTTCGATCCCTCCTTGACGAGTTGATCCCTAGTCCTGCCACTAAAGATGTTGCGGACATTACTGAGTTCTTGCGACACTTAATGCCAGATTTCGAGTTTGGCTTTACTGAAGATGATGGTTGGTATTACGACGATCTTTAATAGCCTCGCCGTAACACGTTCCTAGGGTGCATATCACCCTAGTCCCTCATCTAAGGTAAGGAGTACCCTATGCCATTTTGTTCGAAAAAGGCGCAAGCCTCTAAGGCTATTCGTTTAGAAGCGCAAATATTCGATCGCTACCGTCAGCAATTGACTGCACTTAGAGATTCTCAAGAGTCAGGTTCATTAGGTGATGCGATCGACTTACTAATCCAACTCGCTGAGGAGAAGGGTTTTTCTGATCAATACAGCCCTGCGCTAAACAATAGGAAAACAGGAATTGATTGCTTTATATCCCCCTCTTCAGATGCATTTTTTAAGGAGCATGCTGAAAAGCATGACATATCAATCAGCAAGTCCCGTTTATTGATGGACATGTTGGACTTTATCGCCCCCTCATAGGGGCGTTTTATGTAGGCGGCGAAAGTCTTGTCCGTTAGTAAATCAAAAGACATTTTATTTACTTTTTAAATATAATCATTATAATATAAGAAGAGATTGAGGGAGAGGAAATTTAGTGATGAATCCACAAGATAAGTTAAAGCAGTTCCAGAGCGAAGCTGAAATTCACCTAAACGAACTACAGAACCTGATTAACTGTTTGCCGTCTCACGGAAATATTGAGTCAGAGTGCCAGCGTCTGGTACTAATAAACAACTTCAATGAGTTGGAGCGCGCTGTATCAAGCACTACCGCCTTTGATGTAATGTCCTTTGATGAGCTGGTGGCATTCATCCATGGCGCTATTGAGGCTGATTATGATGACGCTGACGGCATTAGTGAGATGCTGGAGGACGCAGGCCTTGCTGATCTTCTTAATGATGCGCCAGAATGCCCTGATGTAGAAGATCTAGCCAATCTGGTTCGTAGTGAATTGCTGGATCAAAGCGATGATTACAGCCTGATCATCCGTGTACTGGATGCCATGGGTTATGATGTGGATACCCTAGAGGAGAAGTAGCCCTCAGATCCACTGACACACAAGGTCTTAGGCCATATAATCCTGAGACCTTAAAGCTCAAACTAACGCACTAAGGGTTAAAGCAATGACACTACAAGAGCAAATTCGTAAATTCCATCTAGATTCTAAAGAGGCGATTAGTCAGCTAGAGGACATTCTAGACAATCTGCCCAATAACTCTGTTGAACGTAGTAACGTTGAGCATAGAATTGAATTGCTGAAAGACTCCCTAAAATCCCTTACAGCTGAAAGTATCGTACCCCATGGTGATTTGATTGAGTTCATCTGTAATGCCGCTAGAGAGCATTGTGAAGATGGAGATCATTTATTTAATCTTCTTGAAGATGCCGATCTAGAATTCCTTGTAGGGCCTGCATCAGGCGCATGTGATAAGGAAGACCTAATCGGATTCATCCGTGGTGAGTTATTTCATAATTTAACTGAATTCAAAGATAGTTCAGCCCTAACACCCCTGATAACATCGTTTGGCTACAGCCCTAAAACACTTGAGCGTATGCCCTAGCTACAGCACTTAGCACTAAGCTAAATATCACAGCATAGAGACCATAAGAGAGGGAATTATATGCAACGCCAAGTATCAATTGAACGTACAATCTTCCAAGAATGGGCTTGTGTCGATGACGTTGACATTCGCCTGTACCAAGAAGCGCTTGAAGGAGCAGGTCAACTCCTAGTTGCTGACGGCATTAATGGGGGCGCGGCTGAGCGTGAGGAGTTTGTTAAACTACCTAAAGTGGGTTGTGATGGCGAAAAGGTCCGATTTGAGGGCTTTTGGAGTATCGAGCACAAACCACCCGTTTACCTAGATCCTACTTCTGAGACTTTAAAGGCAAACGCTGACTATGAAGCGGTTAACTCGCTGAGTGTCGATAGCGATCCTGCCTTGCTGCTTGAAGTCATTAAGAACATGGAGCAAGCACTCCCTAAGGGTCAGTCATACAAGGCCATTACTGAAGCGCGGGATAAGCTAATCTTCCTTAATGCGGTTAAAGCCAATGAAGCTGTAGATGATATCTCAGTCGAAGTCGCAGACACTCTCAAGGCATTACGCAACCTAGATTCACCTCAAGATCATTAAATACAGACTAACGATCTACTGATATACAAGGTCTTGGGCCATTAAACGGTAAGACCTTGTATATCTATAACACTTCACTACCCTTCCACATTACCACCTGACATTCATTTAACCGCCAATCCCTATAAACACAGGCATTTAAGCTTATTTTTATTGATTTATTACGTATTGTCATTATAATAATTACCAAGAGATGAGAGAGGAATAATGCAATGCCAAACACTATCCAGTCACAAGAAAACACCCAGTACGCTGTTAAGTTACTTGAAGCAATGCCTGATACCGGCGAGTACTGCATTGAACTTATCAAAGAGTGCCCTGAGGCCTGTGAAGGTGTTGCACTAATCCATGTGGACGGCGCACTACCCTATTCAACCAAAGCCCCTTCTTTTGGCGTTGAGACTCGCAGCCCCGAGATGACGGTTGAGATGGCGCTATCCCTTGTTGTATCAGCTATCAATAAAGCAGGAACTAAGGATGGTACCATTGCCAGCTCATTCGAGAATGAAGAAGGTGACGTGATTGACCTGTACTGCAATCCGGTTGCTGCTACAGAGATGTTCACTCTAATCTACACTCTATTTGCCAGTGATAGCGAACAGTCTGTACACGAGTCTATCGTCGGTCCCCTTACGTTTTCCACACTTGATGAGACAGTAGACACCCTGCTTGGCGCTGTAGAAGAAGAGATTACTTCAGATGAAGGGCTGGTGGACGAACTGATCAGCCGCGCAGTAGATTCAGGCTTTGGCCCTGTTTTCGATTTTGAAGTAGCAGATGCCTCTACCTCCGAAGTGTACACTTCATTCCTTGAGATGCTTAATGTCACCCAAAAGGAAGAGGTGGTAGGATGGTTCTTCGAGATCTACTCCTCCGAAAATCCAGAAGCGTTCTTCAGAATAGGTAAACACCATACATCGAACTTAAAGCAAGAACTGAGTTAACCCAGAGCACGGGTTACTTATGAGCCTCTAGGCCTTAAACCACCTAGGGGCTCTTTGTGTTACCACTGAAACCCTGTAGACTATTCTTAGGGTCGCAATAAAGTAATGCGTGGCTTTTGCCTTGTTTGCGTTATAATGGATAAAATGGGAAAAGCATAGGGAAGGTCGATTGATAAATGAAACCACATGATAAGTTTACTAGCCTTCTAAGTAAGGTAGAAGAACACCTTAACAAGCTAGACAGCCTGATCCAGAGCCTTCCAGAAGATAAACGTTCCGATCTTGAGGGTAAACACCTCCAGATGCTAAACCGCTACAATAAGCTAAAAAGCATCGCTTCATGCGCAGTCACATTTAATTTAATGTCATTACGTGAGCTCGCGGTGGTCTCACACGAAGTTCTTAGCCTTGGTAAGATGGCTAAGGAGGCCTTAAAAATCGCCATGAGCATGCAAAATTTAAATATCTGCTAAGCAGCCCTTATCGACCCTTAGGCTTTTAACACAAATATCCTTAATCCCACCTGTAGATAAGAGCCTTCTTTCATAACCCAAAAATACCTCCCACCCCTTACAAATAAGGGCTACAGGCATATTTATGTTGATCTTTTTATTATTATCATTATAATAGTACTTAGAGATGAGAGAGGAATAAATATGTCAGCTTCTAAATTTACAGATCGTGTGTTTCGCCCTGCTACACCTGAAGAAAAGGCTTTACATGAGAGTGTACCCTTCTTGAAATGGAATGATCCCTCGTTAGGGGATCTGAATGATCCAAAATATCAATGGGCGTACTTTGGTAGGTCAGCAAAGATGGACGGATATGCTTTCTGCCCTGTCAATAAGGTTCGCCGCGGCCTGACTATGGGTGAGTTTTATGGGGCGGGTACTGTAGACTAGGCTTTTAGGCTGAGGCCCTGTTAGTTCAGGGCTTATTGCGCCTATATCTCACCTAGGGACTAAGCTCCCCCTAACCAGCTGATACACAAGGTCTTGGCCCCTACTACCGCTAAGACCTCGTATATCAGTGATCCCGTGTCTGCTGTGTTGATTTAATGCCGCTGGCGCGGGGAGTAACGAGTTAAAGATCTCTGCATACACTCTTTCCGTTATTTTTATTATAAATTATTGAAAGAATCAGGAAATTATCATAATTTAAGGGCATTACAACCCGTTTTAGGCAAAAGTAATGTCAGTAACCAATAAAAGAATCCCCATTGAACAGGCTAAGGATGAAATAAATCAAGCCTTCCGCGCCGCTGCCCTAGAGATAGGTGAGCTGTTACCCTTCCCTGCATCCATTAAACCCGCACCCAGAGCAGTACCCAAGCACGTAGATGTTCACAGTGCTATTTTCCCCTTCGGTGAGCTAAAACCTCTGCCAGAAAATAACGCCAAACCCTGATAAATAAAGGGGTTAAGCCATATTCTTGTTGATCTTTTTGTTATTATCATTATAGTAGTACTTAGAGGTGAGAGAGGAATGAATTATGGCTAAGCAAGTAGTTATCGCAACACAGATCGTTCAGAAGTGGTGGTCAGAAGATAAGACAGTCGATGTATCCCGCTACACGGATATGCTGCAAGAGACGGGCTCAGAGCAGGCTCGCCTTATGATTGAAAACGGTATGCGTGAAGGCGAACTCAACGATAACATCGCTCACTACGTTGATGACCCTGAGGATGGTGTAGATTTCCGCGGCTGGTTCACCGTCCAGCAGTTCAGTCAGGATGCACAGCCAGAAGAAGGTGCGTTGGATGATGGAGAGGCTCTGGAGAAGCTAGATCAGGTCATTTGTTCTGACTGGGAGCGTGAGTCTGCAGCGTTACGCCAGCTGGTGAACAAGATGGCAGATATGCTACCAGAAGGCACCCTAGCCAACATCATCACTGAGCAGTTCGAAGATGAGCTAGAGGAAGCAGATAACCTGTAATCACCGCTTATCGTAAACCTTCGATCTTCAAGGTCTTGGACCCGCAGTCCGGGATAACGCTAAGACCTTGCAGATCATACCTCTTGTGTCACTTCCCTTTTCAATACCGCTTCGCGGGGAAGGTCGACTAAAAATCCTGTTGCGGCACCACCTTCGAATACCTTAAAACTATTATAATTTAAAGGCTTTAGGCGTATTATCCTTGAACTTTCTGTTATTATCATTATAATTAAATATAAGGATTGAGAGAGGAATCAAAGCATGGCTAAGATTGGAAGCTGGATAGTTAAACACCGCGATACTGGAGAAGTGTATTGTGAAATCTTCAGCCAGCATAATGCCAACTTCATCAATGCACACTCAGCAAGCCACAAGGCAGTACCAGCGCTAGAGCACCTGAGTGAACTCAACAAAAGCATTAAGGCTGAGAATAGCCAGTAAGGGGTGGTAAGGGTATGAGAGACTTCACAGGATTGTCTCCTTCTGATCTGGAAGCGATCATAGAAGAGCAGGACCAAGAGCTTGAAACACTAAAGGCTCAACTCCAAAAAGCCAGAGATGTAGCATATGAGGCTCCAGAGCTTAATATGAGCAATTACAGTCATGAAGACGTGGATAAGCTAAACAACGGCATGATTGAAGTGTTTGATATTCTAGAGAATGGCATCCAATGAAAGACCGCAGCCAGTTTGAAGAGTTCTTTTCCGTACCAAGCGATCACTACGCAGAGTACGGTTATGACCTGAAGGACGACAGTGCCTTCCTGAGAGCGACAGAAGACGTTAAGCGATACTCAGGCACCGAAGACCTGTTAGAGGCCTTAGAGAGCCTTCAGGCCCGTATAGAGGAAGCATACGAGTCTCCTTGTGAAGATCCACACGGTGTTCTACACCACCTAGGCTACGAGATAGCCGCTTTCAACATAGTCTACGGAAACATGAAGAAACTCTTCTAGTAGTACGTAGGGATCTGGATAAGCCTCTATTACACATAGAGGCTACATCAAAGCTAATTATGAGAGAGGTTAGCTAACAGTGAATAGTATTAAGAATCTAAACCTTGGCGAGTGGGTATTAAACCTTGTAGTAGATAGTGACAGTCACCTTGAGCTATTTGTAACTCATCAAGAGGGAAGCGCTTGTGAGCTTCAAGGTCTTGCCGATTCACCCAACAAAAAGTCCCAATATGCAATTAAGGTGCAAACTATCTCTACGCAGCCTGAGGCAGTAAGTGATAGAGACTACCCTATCACTACAGCCCTCTGCCTTGAGCAGTGGGTAATAAACGCTACTACTGAGTCAGATAACACACTTTTATTGGCTGTTACCCATGAGGACGGCACAGAGGTAATAAACTGTGATGCCGATCTAGGAGACGAACACGAGCTTGCTGTGCGCCTCACCACCCAAAGTATAGAAGATGAGTACAACCAGTCACAGAGTTAGGGAGGCAGGTATGCAACGCACGTACACAGAAGAACAGCTTAAAACACTCCTCTTACTTGGCAATCAGGGGACTTGGGGTGCTACTTGTCACCGTATTTATATTAATGACCGTAAGCTATGTGGCATAGAGACCACACATGACGATGACGGCAAGATTATTAGTGCCAAGTTCCAAGGGGATGACATCAGTCCTACTGAGGCAGCTCACATGCTTAATGGTAAGCTCTATCACCAAACACGCAAGAAGGAGTGGAAGCACCCTCATATGGACCCTAAGGTAGCCACACTGCTAATTTATGGCTTTGAGGCTAATAACTTACTGAAGTAGGTATGATCTTCAAGGTCTTGGGCCAAGTAATTAACCCTTAAATGCCTACTTGCGTTTTATATTATTGTCATTATAATATTAAATAAGAGTTGAGTGAGGTTCAAAGCATGGCAATAGATACATCAGACGCATATGGCTTCTACGATAATGAAGCTGAGAAGTGGGTCTTCAATGAAGCGTACATGCAGATCCCTTGGTTTGTAGATACGGAAGGTCAGCTCTATATCATCCCTGAGAGCGGTGCAGACTTTGCCCCAGACAATGGGTGTACTGAAGACCTGCATATGCTTATGGTTGATTACAAAGGGGAAGCGCTGGTGGAGATGGTTGAGTCCGTCCTTCCTGAGTTAGAGCTTGTACCACAGTCTCTACGCCGTATCTCTGCTGAGACAGGCCCATACACTGCTTGAGGTAATACCATGTCAGAGGCGTGTCAGAGTTGTGACAAGCAGGCAAAATGGGAGGTAGGTTACCTAGACACCTCCCTTTCAAGCGACGGCAAGAGCGCATACACCGCGCATATGTGTACCGAACACATGGAGCACTTCTACAAGGCACCGACTAAAATGCCTCAAGTTGAAGTGCAGACTATCCAGCCACTCAATAGTTAATGAGCTTCAAGGTCTTAGGCCAGCAATAGAGTTTCCTTTATAACTCAACTACACACACAGGAAAGCATGGCTCAGGAAGCCCTATTGGTCATAGGGGATAACTTATACCCGGGTGATGAAGGCTTTATAGATCCAGTAAGCTCTGAGTGGACGCATAACCCTGAGTTCTCAGTAGATGAGCTTATAGGTCTTATGGATAGCAAAGAGCAGTGGGAGGCTTGGCTAGAGCGCGAGATAGAAGATTATCAGGATATTAGAGGTCTGGCTTACTACCACGACCTTAAATGCAATCCTATCCGTAACCCTATCATTCTTAGTTACGTTAACGGGAAGTACTACATATGGGATGGGTGGCATAGAGTCGCAGCAGCGATTGCTGGTGGACGGGAAACCATTCCTGCCTACATAGGCCAGATAATCCAATGACTTTGTATAGCCGCTACGCGGGTTGGCGAATATCTAGTTCCGGTGCGAATTACTTTAATATCCTATTTGACTTTTTTGTTATTTCTATTATAATAATAAATAGAGATTGAGAGAGGGGATGTTAAATGACGAATCCAAATACTACGTATATATGCCCTGATTGTGGCAGCAGTGAACATCTTGAAGTGGTAGTGCATAAGTGGGCACGTGTATACCAGAACGAAGATGGTGATATTGAAACCGATACTGATGACGCTCAGGATCACAGTGATGATTGGGATGATGGTTCCCAAATGGTATGTCGCGCCGATGGTTGTGGCAAAACTGGTTCCGCTGCAGCATTCCGTCAGTAAGAGGCGTCACAGATGAGCAATGATACAGTAATTATCAAGGATAGCTTAACTACCCTGCTGGAGCGCGCAGATAAAGCGATACTTAGTTCCACCTCCATGAGCCCTGTAGATCTTCTTTCTGCAATTGTAGGTATCGAGAAGGCTGACTTCGTAAAGCATTTCGCAGCGCAATCAGTGGCAGCACAGCCAGAGTTGGTTACGATCATCGTTACAGAGACAGATGGTGACAACGACCGAGTCGTAAATACCTATAGTCGTAATGCTATAGGCTTCAATAACGCAGATCGTGAGATGGTAAGCATCTTTGAATCAGAGATGGGTGATCATGACAGTGTCCTTAGTGAATTGCTGGAACTGAATGATCTGAGTCATCTTGACCACACAGACATCCAAGAGCAAGTTGATGAGCATGACGTTTCAGCTGTTGTTGAGTGGATTGCTGCTAAGCTTGGAGCCCAAGGCTTGCTAAATTTACTGCCAGCGATCACCTATGGTCGAGTTCAAGCAAGGGTTGAGAGTGAACACCTTAATCTTAATATTAGATTAAACGAACTGTCGATTGTTAACCGCTAGCTATCTGCTCAAAGGTGGGGTTGTCTCAAATATAACAATTCCATCAATCTGTGCTTGCTTTTTAGTAGATTATCATTATAATATTAATTATAGGTTGGATAAGTAAGGGTACTGCAGCCTGCGCCAGATCCATCATTAACATAACTATTTAGCGCGAGATTGCAGGCTAGCTAGTGTTGTCAATAAAGCATAAATTCCAATCAGTCCAAACGTAACGCCCAGCTTTATAGCGGAATACATCAGTAAGGCCCGCAGGATTGCGTACCTAGCTTAAGGCAAATATTGTTACTTAACGAATGGTCAGACTCTGCTGGTGGTTCAATTAATTAGCGTTATAGTAATATGTAAATTGGTATGGTAGTATTGCTCGATCGATAGCCGAGACCGGGTTGCCTATTAGGTGAATTTCAGTCTTGGCTACTTTATTTCAATAAAGAAGAAGAGCTATGACTAATAAAAACAATTCTAATTTTTCCTCGTTCGAACCTTATGTACCTGCAGCTGATGAAGGGTATATGAGTGACGAACAGATTGCCCATTTCAAAACTATTCTACTGAATTGGAAATCCGAACTGATTGAGAGCGCTCGCGCCTCTGTTGAAAATCTTCAGGACAACAATGAACATCTGGCTGATCCAGTAGACCAAGCATCAAAGGCTGAAGAGCTTCGCACAGAGATGCGTACGCGTGAGCGTGAGGCACAGGCTATTCGTAAGATTGATTCAGCTTTAGAGCGCATCCATGATGATGAGTACGGCTTCTGTGACAACTGCGGTGCTGATATTGGCCTTAAGCGATTGGAAGCTCGACCAACAGCCAGCCTGTGCATCGAATGCAAAACCGCTGAAGAACGTAGAGAGCGCTTACACGCCTAACACCCAAAAGGGTTAGGCTTCTCCTTATAGCCTAGCCCTTCCATTCCATATATTCCACATTATACTTTTTTTAAAACTATCCCTTAGCCTCACCATCCCATGCAAACCGAAGACATAAAAAAAGGCACCTCATTTAGAAGCACCTTTTATTTAGATAGAGCGTGTCTTAACTATTTGATCTTCTGACAATGTCCAAGAACTCATTGTGAGAAGCTGATGAGCCAAGACTCACAACAATTCCTGAAAGGAAGATCCCAACCACCACGTGAATCATTAGGAAACTATCTGACTCAAACCCTCTCATGATATCAGCTGAGTCATACCATGGTAGTGAGTGCCAGATGTAATTCCAGTCCCAACCTTCAACGCTTGGTTCACCAATCGCCCAAACCATCAGATCTCGGAATGGTTCATACACAAACAATACTGCGCTACTTAACCATTCAGCTGCAAATTGTGGTAGTACAAAAATCCAAACCATTAAGAAGATGAACGCGTACATTTTGGAATCCTCCGGTTAATCTCTATCTTCACTATTTATTATAATCAAAAAAAACAGTATGTCAACTACATTTGAAGATAAATTGCAACTAATGTGACGGTTTTTTTCACGTGTGACGGAAATAATCATTGTTGCATTATTTCTACTTGGTGTTATAGTTTTTTTGCGATCAGGCATCAACCGGCACTTAGGTAACAGAATTGATTAACGCAAAGCGCTTAGCATCAGTATCAACCGGAACCGTTATCTGCAACTCCATTCTAAAAGTTGTTGAGGCCAAGCAGAACTATTCAGCCAGCCTTATAATGTTCAATAGTAAAGGTCGTCCATACTTCAAAGAGGTTGAGATTGAAGGCTTAGACAGGATCATAACAACGTGCACCTCCTGCAATCTAAAGATTGGCTACCCCTTCCCTTCCGATATTATCAGAGAGGTAGAAGTGGACTCGCCAGATGGATTTACCTTGGCGGACACTATAGAGGCAATAAGGTCTGAAATAATGGCTCTCTATTTAGAAAACTATGAGAAGCCAAAAAATACACCTCAGAGGCAAGTGCAGAAAGGACTTGCTGGCAACTTTTTACATGGACGTCCAGCCTCACCTCAAAGCGCACTGCTTATAGAGCAAATCTCCTTCAATTATGAGAACAACCTAATTATTCCCAAGATATGCAGTAGTAAAAATTGGCGTTGATTCCTTATTTATTTCCGTTATACTATTTTTAAAAACAGTATATCGGAGAAATAACATGAAGCGCCGTACACTTCTCTTGGGGGCAGCAATAGCCCCTTTTGCCTCCCTATTGGCAGGTTGCAATTCGGAAGAGAAAAATTCATCAAAACAACACCGAAACCTAGAAGGTAAGCAGAAGGCCATACCTAATGTGGAGCGAATTAGTAATCCCATTGAATCGCTTAAGAATGTAGATATTGCAGAATTCTTCTGGATCGGCTGCCCTCACTGTCATGACTTAGAGCCGCACGTTATCAAGTTCCAAAAAGACAATAAGCTAAAGATTCATAAGATCCATGCAACGCTTAATAAGCGTTGGGTTGATCACGCCAAGTGGTATTATGGCTTCATTGAGGCATCACAGAAGAACATGCTGAAGCACTCAGCATTCAATAAGATCTTCACAGAAATGGCAGAGCGCAAAATCAGTTCAGAAGATGAATTTATCAATAGTGCGAGTGCCAAATTGAAGATTGAACCTACTGTCTTAAGTGAAGCTATCAGCTCAGATAAGGTTAAACATCAGGTAGAAGAGGCCAAGCAGCTAACAGCTCAGTCAGGCATTAATGGGGTTCCAAAGCTACTGATCCGCGGTGAGTATCTTGTATCAATGGACGGAGTTAAGTCTTGGGAGGATGTGCTTAATCGTGCATTGGTTGCCTTGAATGCCCTGAGCTAAATTCCTGCCCCACTCGCCCTTCAAGCGGAGGGCGTTCCTCCCGCATACCCCGCAAGCCACATTTGAAAATTGCTGTTGATTTACAGATTCTAGTCTTGAGTTACTACAGATGTACAAGCCTTTTCGGGTACGTCACAAGGGCACTATTTCATAAAAAGCATTAAAAAACCCCTTTTTTAGTTAATTAATACATGTTATAGTATTTATAATTTATATAATCTTAATAATTTATAATTTCCTGTAAGGATGGCAGAAAAAAAATATAAAAAGTGCGCAAAAGTTCGCCAAAATACAGGGCGACAGTGTTGCCAAGAGGGGCAAATCTAATGTCGCAAAAGGCATGCGCGCTGCCAAAAACGGCAGACTGTCAGTCAAATATGGCAAATGGCCGCAAAACACTAATAATTCGCTAGCTATACGTGTTTGCAGCACCGCAAGGTTGCTGCTTTTTGGTCTTCTGCTATAGGCTGTTGTGGATAATGGCTTTGTCGCAGGCGGTTTGATGGACAGGCCGGAAGGCTGGTGATAGAATCGCCAGCGAGGTGATTTATTATGACAGATATTAATAAGATAATAGACAGCACAGTGAAGCGCTTTGCTAAATTTGCAAAGGTTGCTGACGCAGACAGTGAGATTCAATCGCGCGTTATTCCGCTAGATCGGCTAATAAAGCTTACGCGTGCTTACTCACTAATCAATGTAGTGATGGCACTGATTATTGCATTGTGTGTCTTGGTGAACTGCTTTTATGCATTTAAGACATCAGTGGTGCCCAATGTCTATTTAACAACTGAACAGGGCACTGTCGTTCCCGCAAAGATAGTTAAGGTAAATTAACTGGAAAAACGAGATGACTGATAACAATAAAAACCCAAAAAGAAAGACCACACCTAATAGAAATAAAACTCCCGCTAAGAAGCAGCCTGTAGATGCCGTTGGCATGCAGTATGACTATTTCCACTCTGGACTTAAGACCATTAAGCGCCTGACTGTAGTTATGGGGGTGTTAACAACCGTTGCGATTGGCACTTCATTTTATAGCGCAAATAAAAAGACACAGAACGTCTACATTTCTGCGTATGAAAATATGGAACCCATGACTCTGGTTCCATTAAGTAAGCCAAATTTAAAAGAGACCGCAATTAGTAATTGGGTAACTACTGCACTAACCGATACCTTCGATTTCAACTATATGAATATTGAAAAGCACATCATTGAGTCAGGCAGCAAATACTTCACTCGCTCTGGTAAAGATAGTCTTATTTCAGCCCTTAAAGAACAAGGTAGCTTCAGTAGTGTTATTAGAAACGAGTTAATCGTTACTCTGAATACTAAGCATAACCCTATTGTGGTCAAACAGATCCCGGGAGCTGGACCGCGCCCTCATCAGTGGATTGTTCAGGTTCCTGTAAACATTACTTTTAGAACACGCGAAAATGCCTTCTCCAATAGAATGGACGTAAGCATGGTAGTAGAACGTGTAAGCCTACTTTCAGATCCGCGAGGTGTTCGTATTTCTAAAATCATAATGCGCCGACCAACTGGAGACTCCAAATAATGAAACCCATTTTTAGACACAATTTAGTAGCCGCTGTAGTGGCTGTTGCATCAGGCGCATGTATTGCTGGACCATTGGACTACTACTCTCAAGAACAGGTTGCGGGCCACCAGAATCCCACGCCAGTAACAGTGCAGTCTACTTCCTTAAACTCATCTGGGAATAAGAGGAATGCACCAGCTACCGGGGGTGAGGTTGTACGAGATTCCGTTCCCGCAGGCTTTAATCAGGCAAACCAATCACCTAAAACCCAAGAGGTCACAATAGATAAATATGACCTTAAGGCCAATGTGGCTGAAGATCACTTAAAGCTTATAGAACGCAAGAAGGAAGCTCTTAAGCGCTACCTGTTTGAAAAGCAGGAGCTAGAAGATCTTCGTGAAATCCTATCTGATCAGAGCCGCCATCAAGCATTTGAGGATCAAAAGCATGAGGTTATTCCTGTTGTTCCTGAAGAGATTCGTGAACTACGAGAACTTCAATTGAACGTCCAGCAAGCAACTAATTCACCTGTAAGGAATGCAACTCTTCAGATTCGTACTGTGGACTTCGACGTGGAGTCAAATGAGTCGGTTGATCTACTCGTGTCTCACAACAAGGCATCTTCAATAGTCTTTTTCGACTCAAGTGGCAATCCTTGGCCCGTAGAAGGTGATGTCCTAGGTGATCAGACTGCATTCAAATCATCAATCTTTGGTGAATCTAAGCACATTATTATTCTGGAAATTATGAAACCATTTTCAGAAAGTAATGCAATCATTAAGCTGAAAGATGTACCAAACCCAGTAATTGTAAAATTGATTGGAGATGCAGATGCATATGATAGCCGACTAACCGTGCGCATTCCTCAGTTTGGGCCAAATATGGATTTTGACAATCAAATGTCTTTCACTACACATCCGCAGATTCAGCAAGATCCAGTCCTGCTTGATATTTATAATGGGCATGTACAAGCAGATAAGGAGTTTGAGCTTGTAGGTGTACCGGGTGAGGCTTACCTGATTGGTGACAGCCTATACATTCGAAGTAAGGCCCTCTTAAAGTCGCCCTATTTTGGTACTGATGTTATGACCTTCCAAGGAACAAACATCTACAAGGTACCACCTACACCCGAACTCACATTTAGCCTAAATGGTGATGTTGTCTATGCAACTCTGCGAGAAGTGCGCAGCCACAAGCAGCCAAATGTGATTGATCATTTCAGTAAATAATAAAAGAGAATAAAAATGGCTAAGAAATCATTATTCAATAGAGGCGGTGGCCTAAATGGAACACAGCGTATTACTGGAGCAATTATCTTTACAGTAATCGCAGGCGTAGGTGGAACACTTGTATATAATGCAGTAACCAGTGGCAATGAATTCACTGCTCAAGAAACTGCTGGCAAGGCTAAGCTAAACTTCAATCCAAATGATAAAGCCGTCAATAAGGGCCAGTTTGAGGGTGTTGCTGCAGTGAATGACAAACAAGTCCAGAATGATGTTAATGCTTTATTAAAAGATAACCCTAAAGCATTAGCATTGGCAAATCAGGAAAAAAAGAGTGACATCAATAATAAATTCGACAAACTGCACGAGCAGTCCATTGAAGAAAAATCAAAACTAGACTCAGGCAAGAGTCACATTGATGCCTTACAGGCTGCAAATAAACACGCAATAGCCGAGAAGGTCGAAGAAGAAGATTCCGCAATTGCCTATAAGGGGCATTTAAGGAAAATGGTAGATCGTCGCCGCGAGTCTCTAGCTGAAGAGGAGCGGAAAAAGGAAGCTGAGAATAATCGTCCTCGCGCAGTTGCGCAGAATCCTAATCAGCATCAGATTAATAGAGGTCCAGCTAAACCTACATTTGATGCAGCTGCATTTCTTGAAAAGGAGCTTGCTCGCGCCGCATACAATACAGAAAGTATGGATAAAATCACAGACAGCATTGTATCTGAGGACTTCTCCTCACCCAAAGCTATAGTAAGTTGGCACATTCAGGAGCAACAAGCTGGAATGGAGGGTGGTGATCCAATGCTGGGTGAGCCAATGGGTGGACCCAATAACCCTTACTATCAGAACGGCGGCGGAGCAGGTATGGGTCAAAACGACTACGGAATGGACGCTGACTCTATGGATTCCTACCAGCAAGAAGAATCAGGTATCAATGGGCCAACTCAGCGCATTGTTGCGGGTGAACACTATTACGCCTACCTACATACAGGCGTAAACACTGATGAACCATCTCCTATTTGGGCTACCGTTGTCCAGAACGGACCTTTAGATGGAGCTAAGTTGCTAGGCTCTTTTGAACGGTCTGGCGAAAAGGCTCTATTAACTTTTACCACCCTTGCGCTAGATGAAAGAGAATATAGTGTTGAGGCTGTAGCTATAGACCTGAATACGAAAAAAACATTGTTAGCTGACAATGTCGATAGGCACTTGCTTGAGCGCTACGGCATGCTTGCCCTTGCCTCTTTTGCAGGTGGTTATGCTGACGCACTAGCTGAGTCAGGTCAGTCAACTACTGACGGTGGCGTTGTGGAGACTACTGGTCGAATTCCTGATGCCAGCGAACAAATGCTGTATGCGATTGGCAGTATCGGCAAGGTTCTAACACCTAAGCTAGAACAGCGTTTTGATACACCCCCAACAGTAGAGGTTTATGATAGTGGAACCAAACAACAAGGTATCGGAATTCTGTTCATGTCAGGCTTTGATATTCCTAAGAATTAATTGATGTAATAATAAATAAATGATAGTATCCCGAAAAAGTATAACAATTTTTAATAGTAAGGTGTTTTTATGAGTAACGATGAACTGGATATGCTCGATCAGCTTGATCAAGATCTAGAACAGGGTGTAGATAGCATCCCTGATCCAGATGAGTTGGATGAAGAAGAGATGGATCAGGAAGATCTAGATGATGAAGATGAATATGATGAGGGTGATGGACCTTCATCATCGGGTGGTCCAAGCAAGCTAGTTATGGGTGTGGCTGGCTTAGTAATTACCACAGTCGCTTTGGGTGGTGGCTACGTGATGATGAAACGCTTCACAGGCGGTTCTGAGCCTGTAGTTGAGGCCCCAACTGAGCCTACAGGTCAGTCCATTTCATCAATGCCACAGCCAGTACCCGCTACTCTATCTCAGCCTATTGCAGAAGCACCTATGCCTCAGCCTATTGCAGTGGTTGAACCTTCTAGCCTTGCTGTAGTGGCAGATAAGGACAATCAGGATCAGACATTACCCCCTGTAGAGGGAGTTCAGATTGTTGGCGCAGCGGGCTCGACGACTGACGATACCTACTCCGACTTAAGGCCTGTTCGCAACGCCAAACCAGAGAATGTTCTAAATACAACAGTAGGTGTTAGTAAGGAAGAGTTGCGCAAGATTCTAACTGAAGTTATGAAAGAGAATCAGCAGCAGATTGACCTCTCCTCTATTGAGATGCCTAAAGTGGAAATCCCCAACCTGTCAGATGATATCGACAATGTTGAGAAAAGTGTGATTACTGGTCAGCGCAACAATAAGAATGCCATTATTGCGGCAATCAATGGCCTGAAAAGTAAGATCGCAGGCGTAGAGGCAAAGATGGCTGAAAAGCCTACGGTTGCAAATATGTCTCAGGTTTCTGAGGCTAAACCAACGTCAGAATTTAAGCACTTACTTGGCAGTCGTAAGCAACTACCGGGCTTTAACGTAATTGCAACAAGCACTGACGGTGAAATGTCTATCGTTAAATCCTCAACAGGCCGTGTTAATGTGTTCTTTATTGGGGAAAAACTGAGATTGCATGGCGGCACTACTGAGATTGTAGGCGTTTACAATGAAGGCAATCTCGTGCTGGTAGGCTCTAAGTGGTATATCGATACTTCTCGCATCCCGGCTAAGCAACGGACGTATAAGAAAGAACGTACATCCAAGCCCATGAAAGCAAAAGTGGAAAATGTGCGTGATCAGCATGGCGCGACAACTCCTGTTAAATTGGAAAAAGTCGGTTCCACTCAGCAGCGCTACAGCCAGTTAGTTAAAGTAATTGATGGCTGGACCCTGAATGGCGGTAACGAGAATTACTTCATCGTTAAGAATCCGGCGGGTGACTTTGTGAAGGTCGAGCTCGGTGCAGAAATTGACGGTCTTGGCACGGTTGAAGGGCTTGATGTGAATAGTGACCTGCGAGTTGGGAATAACATTATTCAGCGCGCCAAATAAATCATAGAGCGCTATACCAAAAGGCCGTATTTACGGCCTTTTTTTTGTGATTTTCTTCACAAAAAATGTAGAAAAGGCAATTCAAAAGCCATATAATAATTCCAGACAATAATAAAAAATGGTGTTTTATGAAAAAGCTACAATCTTTAGTGATTGCCGCAGGTGCTATGATGGCTACCAGTTCAGTAATGGCTGCTGATAGCATTTCCGGCTGGAAGGCAGGATTTATTGGTGAGCTTTATGCAGTTGGTGAAATCGCTATGGCTCTGTTCTTCCTTGGCGGTCTGTGCTTAGTTGGTTTTGGTGCTTACCAGATCTACGCTGACCAAAAAAGTAATGGCCAGCAAGGTTTGGCAAAACAAGGCATGATGGCGCTTGTTATCGGTGGTGTCCTAATGGCGCTTCCAGTAGTGGCTGCAATGATCAGTGGTTCTGTGTCTGGTGATCCAAGTAAAACTAAAGAGAAGTTGGGTAATCATTCTGGCGGCTACTATTAAGTTGTCTGTCGGCATTCGCCACCGTGTATTTAGATTGAAGCATGCATCTATAAAGCAAGGCTGAATCTAAAATCACTCTGTGGCATGAAAAGTAATAACTAAAATAAAAAAAATAGGTAATGCAATGAAAAAACTAAATAATTTGACGATTGGTGCCGCTCTCCTGCTAGTGCCAGTTTTAGCCTCAGCTGAAAGTACAGGTGGTCGTTCTGACAATATCTCAGGTTGGGTAGCGGGCTTTACTAGGGAAGTGTATGCAATTGGCGAGATTGCTATGGCCCTGTTCTTCCTTGGCGGTCTGTGCTTAGTTGGTTTTGGTGCTTACCAGATCTACGCTGACCAAAAAAGTAATGGCCAGCAAGGTTTGGCAAAACAAGGCATGATGGCACTTGTTATCGGTGGTGTTCTGATGGCACTTCCAGTAGTGGCTGCAATTATCAGTGGTTCTGTGTCTGGTGACCCAACCAAGACTAAGGACAAGATGGATGATCACGCTAAAGGCTACTACTAATAGGTTGCAACATGGAATTATTACTGTCGGTTAAGCGTGGTAAATTTAGGTCTGATGACCCTTCCTTAGAAATGAATACTAAGGAATTCAAGGCGATTCGCCCTACTATTCTTGATAGAGATGACCATAAATGTCGTTTCTGCGATTTTCGCGCCTTGAAGTATCAGGAAGTCCATCATGCTGATGATGACCACAGTAATAATTCCGAAGATAACCTGATTACTGTTTGCCCGTTATGCCACGCATGTTTCCATATTGGCTTAACGGGCCTTAAAAGCAGAGGTCGCCTGATTTATCTTAAGACTAATGTGCACATAACCCAGCCAATGTTGAATAACTTTGTACGCATCTTATGGGTTGCCAGTGAATCAAACGATCCTTCACTTGTGTCACTCTCATCTAACCTTCTGAAAAGGCTAGAGAAGTCCCACATAAATGCAAAACGTCATCTTGGGACTAGTGATCCCGCTGTGATTGCGAATTCACTCCTGAATGACGATGACCTGTATGATAATGGGCGTGAGAACTTATTTAAGAATGTATTCCTACTTCCAGAAAAAGAAGGCTTTCTACAAGCCTTTCAATATTGGAAAAAAGAGACTTTTAAAACGATTCCACTGAATCAATGGGTCTCCATTGCTGAAAACAAGGCTCCTAGCCTAGGTTTGATTTAATATAAGGCAAATAAATTGAGAAAAGTTGGTGTTTGTTTTTTTGATGACCCGCAGATAGCTGCCAATGGGTGGACTTCTGTAGAAGGGTCTAAAGCCACGCGCATTTCAGGTCATGGCGAACTTGCTACTGATGTCTTGTGGGTAACCAATATGGGGCATCAAGATCACCGTCGCCTCAATTTCCAAGGATCTCAGCATATTTTTGACGGTCAATTCTTTCGTACAAGCATTTCTCAATTGATGGACGAGCTGGGTATTGACCGCTCGGATTCACCAGCTGCTTGCGAAATCCTCTCTGGAATCTTCAGTAGAATGGCTCACCTAGGTCAGAAAAAGTATGGTATTGACATTACATCCTGCAATTACCGTTATTTTATAGCGACACAAGACGTTCTGACCCCTTCTTTTGCACGTGGAACCCCTCAGGGTGATCAACCATACTTGCTGCAAGAAGCCTTCAAAGAAGCGACTCAGATCAATCAGGGAATGACAGGAAAAAGCAAACCTAAAGGCACAACAGGCGTATCTTTCTACTTCCCTAGGTCTGCATATGCCAGTCACATTCTCTCCCAGAAATATCCTACTGGCAGGAAATGGACAGCTATAAAGAAAACTAATTCAGAAACAAGATTTGGCACGCTAAGAGGTGATGCAATCCCGGGCACTAAGGCAATTCTGGAGACGTTAAATCGCATCAACGAAGATCATGCCGCTGTATTTAGGGTGAGCGTGGAAAGCATAGATAAAGACTATTCTGCCTTTGCCACATTTGGTGTGTCTGGCCCACGATCACACCCTCGCCACTGGGCAACCCTGCCGGAAATCCTAGAAATGGCAAGATATTCTGTTGTCAAGATTGAGGAGGGTTTCACTTGCCCTGCTGGGCCTTTAGATCTAGTTGAAAGATTTGAATTCAACTACAGCGAATCTTCTATAGCAGAGAGCCTACTTAATGAAAATATTTGGGTAGGCCTATGCCATAAAATGGACACACACCACACGCCACTAGGCGCGTACATGCGTGCGTACGATCGAATTGCGTGTAATCGCGCCGCCGAAATACTGAGTCAGAACAACTATACGGTTGGCTCATATAGTACTGGCAGGGTAATTATGTTTTTAAGGCCAACTCAGTATAACGGCGCTCGCGAAATCGCCAAAGAATGCGGACTTTTAGCACCACTATCTATTTTGGAGAATGGCTAATGGAAGAGTTCCAGAAAGGCGGTATCTCATCTGATCTCATGCAGAGAATTGAGAACGATATTCTCTACAAGACATTTTCAATCATGCATGAACTTGGAAGAAACATGACCAGTGGCGTATTGGAAATGGATACAGCATGCCTACTAGAAAATGGGTCTAAAGAAAAAGAACAAATCATACAAAAATGTTTAACGGGCTTTATCTCTGACACAGAAAGTCAGGGGCAAGTTAAAGAAGAACAAAACAACGGAATTCAGTTCGAACTATAAAATAAAAAGGTATAATAATGTTTGAATCAATCGCAAATTTTTTATCAAGTACCATGAAAACAGGTACCTATGATTATTGTAATCTAGAGTCAGTAGAAGGGCCTGATTCAGATATGCTTGTAACCAAAGAAGGTGGCCTTGTAACGCTAATGGAGCTTCAGGGTTCATATTCCACTTATGGCTCAAACAGATATGACGAGAGCATCCTGCTCGCATTCGAAAGGCTCTCGGGTGTGCTTGATAAACCCGGATTTAAAATCGACTTCGTCTTTGTACGTGACAGTGAGTCCTCTGCTATGTCGATTAAACCCTCTATTGCTGCAATGCTGAACTCTGTTAAACGAAATAATTTGGCACTTACATCTTTATGTAAGAACAAATATCAGTTTATGGCAAAAAGAACATGTGCTGAACGTGCATACATTGTAATCACTACAACAGCGGGGGCAATGTCTTCCTATGCAACTAAGGCTGCAATGAAAGACCGTGTAGACGGGGCAGTGGCTGAGGGTTTAGGTATTAAGCCCGGTGAATTTGGCCAATCCACCAACACCATTATTCGTAGTCTCGTGGAACTCCATAAAGGTTTCGTCAACAATATTGAAGAGATTATGGGCGCTATTACCCAAGTTAACACCTGCAAAGTACGTGAAGCACTCAGTATCATTAAACGAGAGATTGCGCCGGAGTTTTATACCCCAGATTGGAAGCCTTACATTGAAGGCGACAAGCTCCTGCTTTCCAACGACCGATATTCAACAAATAAGAATGACATTAGTCATGCAATGCATCCATCTCTCGCTTTCCAGCTGTTCTCGACAGCTCCAGAAGTGGTTGAGGGCAATCTAGTTGAAGTGGGTGAGAATTTCTACTCACCACTACTTGTTGATATGCCTGCGCATGATCCCAAGCCCTTTCAGGAGCTATTTGACAGCATTGATAAGAACATCCCTTGGCGTATAAAAGTTTCAATTGAAACTGGTCATGAGATAGCTCTGGGCAAGGTAAGTAGCAAGCATACTGTTGCATCACTTCTAAAGCTGACAGCCAAATTCAACAATGGGCAAATTCAGAAAGCAGCAGATGATCTACAAGAACTCGCCAAAAACGAAGTACTTACTCTTTGTCGCATTAACTTCTGCACTTGGGGTAAATCAAAACGCGCAGCTCTACAGAATAAAGCAATGGTGATTCAGGCCATCCAATCATGGGGTCAAACATCTGTCATTGAAGAGAAGGGAGATCCAATTGAAGGTTGGCTTTCCAGCCTGCCTGCAATCATGAAGAAAGAGGTATCCCCAACATTCGTTGTGCCACTCGGCGATATTATCCTAACACTGCCGTTCACCCGACCAAGCTCCCCATGGAAAACAGGGGCAATGTTATATAGAACGGTTGATGAAAAGCTATTCCCTGTTGGCCTAGGTACCAGCAAGCAAACCTCATGGACGGACCTGACATATGCCCCAATGGGTTACGGTAAGTCTTTCAAACTAGCTGCTGACAACACCGCCCTCCTCTTAACGCCAAATGCTCAGGGTATGCTGCCTCGTATTGGTATTTTGGACGTTGGTTTCTCCAGTGCAAACTATGTCAAATTTATCAAAGAAGCACTTCCAATGAACCAGAAACACTTGGCTCAAACTTACACCATGGAGAATACAATCGATCATGCCATTAACCCGTTCGACACTCCTCTAGGCTGCCGCCACCCGCTCAGTGTTGACAAAGGCTTCCTTGATAACATCATGGCACTGCTTTTGACACCTGCAGGCACTGAAAGTGTTGAGAAATTAGGAGAGCTAGTATCGGCACTCACTCGACAGATGTACATCTACTTTGATGAAAAGCCGAAAAAGTATGATATTGGGATCGACCTAGAAGTTGACGCAAAGCTTCAGGCATATAATTTTACACAGAAAGAAGGGCGGACTTCTTGGTGGAGTGTTGTCGACTTTTTGCATTCTCACGGTGAATACCATCATGCAATGCTAGCTCAGCGATACGCTGTACCTACACTAACTGATGCCACAAAAGTACTTAATACTGATGTGGTTGTTAAGGATGTATTTGGCAAGTCTAAAGCTAATGATGAAAGCTTAATGAACATGCTCTCTACCATGATCATTTCTGCTACTGATGAATACAAGGTTCTATCTGCCCCTACACGCTTCGATATTGGAGAGAGTCGCATTGTATCACTTGACCTTCAAAACGTTGCGCAAGGCGGCTCTCCATCAGCTGACAAAATGTGTGCAATCATGTACATGCTTGGCCGCTTTGTACTGGCTAAAGAGTATTACCGCAAAAAAGAAACGACCTTACCTCAGATCCCTGAAGCATATCGTGCGTACCATGCAGAACGACTAGATAAGGAAGCAGGTGTGCCACGTAAGCTTTGCTACGACGAATTCCACCGTACTGCTAGCGTTAAGCAAATACGTGAGCAGGTACTACGTGATATTCGAGAGGGCCGTAAATATGCTGTACACATCTCCCTACTGAGTCAGTTTGCAACAGATTTTGATGAGGAAATGGTTAAAGCAGCGAATAATATATTCATCATGTCTAAGGGCAACGGTAATATTGAACTTGAAGAAATTATCACTCGTTTCAGCCCTTCTGTGGATTCCATTCGTGCACTTACACGTCACGTAAATGGACCATCACCAGTTAATGGCTCCTCAATGCTCTATATAGGCAACATTAAGGACTCTAGGGAGCGTGTAGAGCAGGTCCTGTACCTAACCCTATCTCCAAAAGAACTGTGGGCCTTTTCAACCGTTGATGAGGATAATGAAATGCGCGGACGAATGGCTGACCGTATCGGATTGGATAACGCGCTTGATATCCTTTCCTCAGAATTCCCTAAAGGGATTAAGGAATATATTGATACTCGAGCCGCAGAATACGAAGGCGAAGCAAACCTGTTTGAAACTATCGCATCTGAAGTAATCGATAAGCATCGACAGAAACTAGCGGCTTGAATTTAATCTCGTTATACTTTATCATCCTCTTAATATAAAGAAAAATAATAAAGAGACCAAAAATGAGAAAACAATTTAAGGCGATTGTTCTCGGTTCCGTCGTAGCTTCCACAGGGCTACTGGCGGGTTGCCAGTCTGCCCAAACAAAAACCGTAGTGCCTGTAGAGAAAATCCAGACCGTCAATGCCAAATGGAAAGATGTACTTACAGAAGTGAGCATTGAGGTACGTGACGAAGTCCGTCTTAATGCAAAACATCAGCAAGCAATGTCTGAAAATGGCATGTCTAACGCGCGTCACAAGCAACAGCTTAGAAAAGCCACCGTTGTGCCTGATGACTTTAAGCATCGCATTGATTTTGATTATGTTGGCAAGGCCAGTGAAGCTGCTAAAGCACTGGCTCTAGCTGTGAATTATGAGCTAAACATTGAAGGCAACCCTGTAGGCAAAGAGCCTTGGGTAAACATCAAAGTTGACGACGAGCCTGTCAATGAGGTCGTCAAAGAACTCGGCATCCAGACAGGTGATTCCGCCAGATTGGAAATTTACCCATCTGCAAAACTCATGATTTTCAAATACACCAATCCAAATAATTAAATTATGAAGATAAAAGCTACTGTTTTGGCCATCATGATGAGCACTAGCCTAGGCACACAGGCTGGTGCTCTTTCTCTAGATGAGCTCACATCGTTAAATAAAAATGCCTACTCAAATCCTAACGCAGTTGTTAAATATAAGGATGAGAAGAAAGATGCTTACCTCAATGTAATGCGAGAAGCAGCTCTTGAGTTGGGTGCGCAGCATGGTTACGCCTCTACGATGGCGGATATCCGTGATGAATTGATTGCTGAAACTCATAAGCTGGACAAGATCTATGATTTCGCAACACTCATGAAGCTTGCTTCAACAGGTGGACATGAGCTTCATTACCTCCCTCCTGCAATTCAGCAGGCAGAAGAGGTTAAAAGCAACATTAACCCCGATACACTAAGGCTAAGCGGCCGTCAGTACAATATTATTAAAAAAGAGCGCCTAGTTACCTCCCCACCTGATTGGCGCGACTACCTCCTGACTAACACCCAGTATGAAATAGGTCTTCCGAGTCAGTTGTTCGTGCCAAAAACAGCTCACGAAAGAGCTCTGTGGAAGAACTGGATTACTGAAGGCTGGAATGCTGGTGTAATGCAGGCCGATCGGGTTATGACCCGCAAGATCCGTAAATTAGGTGCCGAGTTTGCAGGCATGTATCGATATATTCGCCTAATGGGCCAAGGCAAGGTTAAAGCAACCATGGTTGTTAAGACATACAACGATGTTGTTGGCGGTGGAGATAGCATGGCAGAGCAGGAAACAATTTATCGCATTGCGGCCCCTGCACAACTTAACCCTAACCATGGTCAGTGGAAGGCTCGTGTTGTAGATAATCGGGAGACATTAAGGTAACAAAACATGACAGCGAATAATAATTACATAATAGCTGATCTAGCAGTACAACTAGCTAACGAACAACATCTGAACGACCTCCTTCTTCATCTTGAGAAATTTGGTGGTTCAGACTTGTTCTTACCAAGCAATGAGCCAATCATTGCCTCTATCAATAACCAAAAACTACGGTTTACTACTCGCAAGGTTCGTCTTGGTGAAGTTGAAAGCTTACTTCAGGCGTTCTACGGCACGCATGCCATATCCAAGCTTGGTGATGGCAGCGAACTGAGTACTTCCTATGCCTTTGACACAGAGATTGGTGGCGAATATAAGTCCTATCGCTACCGTGTGTGTGCGATTGGCTGCCACCGGATGGAAGATGACATAACAATCGTATTCCGTAGTATCCCAACCACCCCGCCGCAACTGGGTGACGTAGGCCTCCACGAAGATGATGAACTGGTTAAGACCTTCAAGGAAACAAAGCAAGGTGTTACCTATGTTTGCGGGGCTACCGGTCAAGGAAAATCCACCCTTTTGGCAGCATTGCTACGCTATTGCGCAGAAGATCCTGAAGCCCACCTGCACACATACACAATCGAAGAGCCTGTTGAATTTGTACATTATGGCTATAACCGCCCTACTTCTTTTTTTACGCAGATCGAGGTGGGACGCAAAATTCAGAGTTTTAAGGAAGGCATTCGTACCGCGTTACGCATGGCACCTCAAAACATACTAGTGGGTGAGACTCGCGACACAGAGACAGCTGAAGCAACAACACAAGCATCTTTGTCTGGTCACCACTGTATGACAACCCTGCACGCGAACAACGTTCACATGACATTCCAGCGACTAGAAGGCTTCTATGAAGGAACCGGCACATCAGTCGTCGATATTGTTGACCCTATTGGCATGATCGTCGCCCAGCGCCTGATTAAGATTGAGGATGGCACGCGACGTGCGCTACGTGAAGTGCTAATACTGGACCAACAGTTGAAAGAAAAGCTATATGACGCAAAGAACCTTCCAGTTGAAGCGGTAAAGCTGGTTCATGACTATGGGCAGCCATTTATGGAAGACCTAATCAAGCTTCACAGTGACAGGCTTATTAGCGATGCAACATTCAACGAATATCGCCGCACCTTTGACTTAAAGAAAAATCAAGGGGCTTAAGAATATGGCACGAAGGGATATTGCTAGACCCGTTAAATTCTTCTTCTTAGAAGCTATAGCAGCAGTTCCATTTTTACTATTATTGCTGCATATAAGCTGGGAAATGTTGTACTTCCTCATGGGAACAGTCGCGCTATTGGTGGTTTTAGGCATGAAAGGCCTAAGATTGCCAATGCTCGCCCGATTCTTACGGCGAAAACTTGTAGGCCCTCGGCTTGCAATCAGGCCGCCACCTAAAGATCAGCATTAATATAACAAAAATATTTGACTTGTTTATCATGTCAATTTAATATAACAAAAAAATAAAAATAAACATAGGTTACATCATGCTCAAGAAAACAATATTGGCAGGCATTGTTGCCGCTACAGTTTGTAGTGCAGCTCAGGCAGATCTGTATATTTCCCCTATCGTACGTGACAGCGCCCAGATCGAGACCATAGAGTCTCGTAAAGACAATGGTCAAGGTGCGCGCATACAGGGTCACTCAAAGGCTCACGGCAACTTCGTAATGCGCGAAAACATCGGTAGCGGCAGCACGCTGCGCTTTGGCAAAGATGTACCAATTTTTATCGCTATTGAAAGCGTGATCCCAGATGCCAAGAAATGGACTGTTCACTATGATGGAGTTCAAGACCTCGCTGTAAGCTGGAAAGGCGGTGAAACTTGGCAGAGCGTTCTTGACGTGATTGCCGATCAGAATGATCTTGAAATTACAGTTAATGAAACAGAGCGAGCGATCGGTGTTTCATTTGATAAGCGCATGTCTCATGCACTTGCATCCACAAATCCAAAAATCTGGGAATTAAGCACAGAGCGCACTCTGCGTGAAAACCTGAAAGCGTGGGCTGGCAAAGCTGGCTGGCGTCTAAGCTGGGACGAAACTCTTCAGATTGATTATCCAGTCTTCCATTCTGCAGTCCTAACTGGTGATTTTGAAGGCCCAAGTGGTGTTGTATCTAAGATCCTTAAATCTACTAAGAACTCAGACACGCCTCTGGCTGGGACATTCTATACCGCTAATAACGTCCTGCGAATTCATGCAGCAGGCTTTGCTAAGTAAGGAATACAAAAAATGAAGAAAACTCCACTAGCTATAGCAGTTATCGCTGCATCAACCACACTTGCAGGCTGCAACATGCAGTTTGTAAAAGACAACCGTGCAGAAAATGAAGTTAGGTATGATAAACGTGTGCACGCCGTAAAGACAATGGATCGCATGACTATTGAGCCTACAGCAGTACGCATGAGCAATGATATGTTTATCGTAGGTAAGTCATTCAAGCTCGAAAATAACGACATGACCCCTGAAGTGTTTGACACAAATATCGTCATGAGTCGCTTGGACCCATACCGTCTAGATGAAGTAGTAACTACTGTCTTGCGTACAAAAGGCATTCAGATTGAATTTACGGATGATGCGTTGTCCTACTTTCAGAGTATGACTGAAAATACAACTGTTGATGATGACGAAACTGACCTGCCCACACCTACAGATGAATCTCTCGTGCTGGATGCCGCACCATACGATGTTGCTGACGATTTGGAAGAGGGTCTGACGCTGGTTCCTTCTGAAATCACAATCGCTATTGAACATAACGGTTCACTCCGAAGCCTTCTGGATAAGATCGCTCTTAAGAGCGGATTACACTGGAAATGGGAAAACAATAAGGTTGAATTTTTCCGCACTGAAACACGCACATTTGTAGTCGATGTATCAACCAAAGAAGAAGTGATCGATTCTGAAACCTCCAGTTCTTTTGAGCCATCTGATGCAGACGGTGCAAGTGCCAACTCTCTGAGTCGCCACACATTCACATCTCGTTCGGAGAAAGGCAGCGCATGGGATGCTGCAATTGAGGGCATTCAGACACTAATGACAGATAGCGGCAAAATTAGCCCTAACAAGGCGCTAAACACTGTTATCATTTCTGACACCCCTCGTGCGCTGAGCAAGATTGAAGATTATCTAGATCGCACAAACTCACTGGCTACTCAGCAGATTGCCGTTAAAGTCGACATCTTTGACGTAGTATTTGACCGCGAGATGGACTACGGTCTTGATTGGAACATCATCTTTGATGGCTCCAAGCATGTTGGCTTTAACTTCGCATCTAACCTTGGTGCAGCGTTGACAGGTCAAGCAAGTGTAGGCCTAATTCGTGAAGCTAGCAGCTGGTCAGGTGGCGCGGCAAATCCAACGCAAATGTTCATCAAAGCATTGGATTCTCACAGCACAATCAGCCTCACAGCGACAAACAAATTCTACACGCGCAACGGTAAACCTGTACCAATTACTGACGTAACACAGCAGGATTACATTCCAAGTATCGCAGCCGAAGTTGATGAGAATGGCAACATTTCTTACACAACTGAAACAGATACAGCTGTAGAAGGTCACAGCATGCTGGTAGATCCACGCATCACTTCTGATGGCCGTGTGGATCTTAGCATGTCTATCGATCTGGCAACCATCAATGAGTTTACTGATCGCACAGTTGGCGACAATCAGCTGCAGCTTAAAAACAGTGATTCTAAGAGCTTCACGCAGAATGTAATTCTGAAGTCTGGCGAAGCAATGGTTATCACTGGCGCACTGAAAGATGTAGTTGCAAGTGACGAATCTGGCATCGGTTCCAACAAGGCTATGTGGGCTGGTGGCAACCGTTACGGTCAGAAGAAAAAGAAAGTAACAATGATCATGGTTACTCCATACATCATGGCTAAGTAATAAGGTGCATTCATGAAGCTTATTAACATCAACAATCAAGATGTGGTAGTCGGCTTAGACTGGCACATCATCTCCGACCGCAAAGAGGTTGGAGACCTCACTAACACTGAAGAGAAGAACATCGGTGTACTTGGTGAGTATGGTGATGGGATGCTTTGTGGCCTGACCGATGATAAAAGTGCTGTGGGCAGTTTGTCTGCAGCGCTTGCTTTTGCTGAAGCAATTCAGGAAGGCGAAGCAATCCTTATTCACAAAATTGAAGATGATCTTTTCTGGATTACAGCCAGCCTAGACGGTGCATTACTACCGACTGGCGATAAGGTCGTAAATGCTGAAGAATTATCCACTGTACTCCAAGATGTAGCACAGGACCTCGGCGAACAGGTGCAAATGTATGTTTCTCCTGAAGTGGCCGAAGAGCTGGACATCGTTGCTGACGATATTGATTTCGAAGAAATCTTACAATCTATCGCAAACTGCGAAAATGATTCTTACCTGATTAAGAAATTAACAGGCATGAACCCATTGATTGGTGTTATTGGCGGCATTGTAATTCTTGGCGTTGCTGGCCTATGGGGCTATGAAAACTTCATCAAAACAACAGACGCCGTTCCGGTTATTGAAGGGCAAAGCGTTGCCATTGATGGGCTAATTGAGCAGACACAAAATCAGGATGAGCTTTTCGCTAAAGCCAAAGAGCAAGAGATCGAATGGCTTAAAGTCGACCTGAAAAAGTTTGAGCCTGCTGCAGCTATGGCTGCAGGTGAAGAGATCTTGAAAACGCAAGACATCTTTAGCGGTGGTTGGAAGATCAAAACTCTATCATATGGTCCACAGCTACCAAATACGTTTGTTAAAACGTATGAACGTAAGCCGGGTGCAACCCCACTAACGTTAGATGCTGCCAATGATGGAAAGGATATTGTCTATGCACTTGATGCCTCAACAGCTACTGTGTATCAGCCACATATCTTTGAAACATCACGTATGCTAGACGACCCCGAGGCCTTTATTGGAGGCAATACTTATGGTCGCAAGCAATTGATGCATGACATGATCCAAGGTGCGTATGGCGAATGGGCTCTGACGCCTATCGTGGATGATGGCCAACGTAAGGAAGCAATTCCGGGCATCCAAGATCCTACGTTAGCAAGACAGAAGCAACTGGTGTTGCCTAAGCTTGGCTTTGAGATCAAAGAATCTGGTTACGGTAAATTTGCTTCATTGAGCAAAATCATGACCAACGACAAACCTATTACTATAACTGAAATTAACTTCGAGCTCGGCGATGAGCTTATCTGGTCCGTTAAAGGGGAGCTTTATGAAAACTAAAAAAACACTCATTGCTGGCTTGGTTGCTGCAGCCGTTATGGCTGGAGGCATGAATACAGCGGTGGCTGCTGATACAGGCGTTAAACTGTATGAGTATTCTAGCAAACAGTCTGAAAGGGATATGAAAAAAATTGATCTTGAAATCGAAATCATGGATGAAGAGATCAACAAAATCAAAAGTAAGAACCGCGTTTCTGAACTTGAAAAGCAGATTGAAGAAGAGAATGCAGCTCACGCTGCAGAGCTTGACAATATGCGCGCAGAACATGAATCACAGATTCAAATGATGCAAATTGAATTTGAAGAACAAATTCGCTCAATGATGGCCGCAAAAGAGAAAGAAAACACACATGAACCCATTACAAAGAAAGAAAAAATCTTTGTAACTGAGATTATGGGTGAAGGTAAGTCTCGTACCGCGAAAATCTATCATGATTACAACATCTTAACTGTTTCTGCAGGGGATAAAGTAACAGACGTAATTAAGGTATCCAATATCGGTACTAACTACATTACGCTGTACAACACACAGACCAAAAAGAGCGAGAAGATTAACATGACTACTCGTGGCTATGCTGTGGCAAATTCATTCCCAACAGCTGCACCAAGTGTTGAAAATATGCCTGAAAATGGTAATATTTATAACAATTATCAACCTTCCAGTTCAATGCCTCCAATGGACCCATACATGGGTCAGGACATGAACTAAGAAGATTGAATTAATAATAAAAATAATAAAACGGAGTCTCGAGTCAATGCTCTCATTTTTAGGTTTTGGTGGTAAAAAGCCAGCAAAAAAACCAGTAAGAAAATCTGCGGCTAACAACAATAAAAAGCAGATTGCGGAAAATAAAAAGCCACAGGCTCCGAGCACTCCGAAGCTCCAAGCTGACAATAAGATCAGCATTGTCGATTCCTTTGAGGATCTACCCACTATTACTAGTGTGAAAAGCCTAAAGGAGAAGGAGTTTCAGCTGGCTTCTCAGCTAGCTGAAAACTTTTTAATTTGCACAGGCGAATCAGCTAAAGACCTGATTGTTGTTGTCAGAACAGCTGATAATTATCAGGCAAGTGATAGCCGTCGTGACTTTATCGCTGTAAAAAACGTTATAAAAAATGCTGAAGGTGAATTTGGCATTCAAAAACTTTACGTGTCTTCAGCGGTATTTCATGCCGTTCATGATAAGTTCGACTCAGACCTCGATGATGTTTCTAAGTCTGAATTAACTGAACTGTTTGATAAAATCGTGACAACTGGCGTAAATAAAGGCGCGTCCGATATTCACTTAGAGATCTACCCTATAATCGCTAAAGTGCGCATGCGTATTCACGGCTCTGTTGTTGAAATTAAAGAACATAGCTTAGAGTCAGATAAAGCCAAGAAAATGGCATTCGTAATCTACACCGTACTGTGTAGTGAGAAAGAGCCAACATTCAACCCTCTTCGCCCACAATCTGGTATGGTTTCGCGTGAGATCAATGGCCAGCCTACTCGTATGCGTCTTGAGGTGGTGCCTACTTCTCAGAATGGTTATGAACTAATTTTCCGTATCCTTGAAAACGATGATAGCATCAAGGACATTAAACAGATTGGTTTCTCTGCAGAGCATCTTGCAGATCTGCAAATGGCAAACAAACGCCCAGTTGGTGTAATCCTGACTGTAGGTGTTACCGGCTCTGGTAAAAGTACAACTAACACAGCCTTGGTAGGTCAGCGCGTAACTGAAAGTGAAGGTAAAGATAAAATTATCTTCATTGAGGAGCCTATTGAGCGAGAAATGCCGGGCGTTACACAGGTAAACATCAACCGTAACCAATATGAAGGTACGGACATTGATCCATTTACTGAATCCATTCGAAGTGCGATGCGAGCAGACCCCGATGTGATCGGTGTAGGTGAGGTCCGAGATAAAACGACCGCCAATCTGCTGGTAAAAGCTGTATTCTCTGGTCACCCTGCATATGCAACACTCCACGCTCCTTCAAGCTTGAGTGCTGTAACTCGATTGCGTGACCTTGGTGTACCTAACTCAGTATTGGGCAACCATGACTTTATCTCAGCAATCATCTTCCAAACACTGCTGCCGGTTGTTTGTGAGCACTGTTGCATGTCACTGGATGAATACTTAGACACAGCAAAAGAAACTCCACAGATGACTGCTTTGTTTAAGCGTATTTCCAAGGTTGCTGGTGACAGAGATATAACCAAGATCCGCTTTAAAAATGAAAAAGGCTGCCCACACTGTGTGGAAGGTGTTGGTGGGCGTACCGTTACAGGTGAGGTGCTAATTCCTGACCATGTAATCCTTCAACACTTTACTCGTGGTGAAGACTTATTGGCGAAAAAACATTTCCAGAAAAACGGTGGTCGTACAGCACTGGACCACGGTATTCATAAAATGCTTCAAGGTGTTGCTGACCCGAAAGATGTAGAAACTAAGCTAGGTCTCTTAACAGCAGAAATCATAATGGATGACGGTGTAATGGATTACAGCAATGAGCGTGAAGACGCAGGCTTTATTGAAAAAGGACAAGAGGAAATCGCTGCCCCATACCGGATTGAAGAAGAAACCGAAGATACAATGCATTTGGGTGACCTAACGGATCTCGACATGTCGGCTCAAGACTCTGACGTTGAAGACAATGGCGTAGATATAAACAGTGTAGAAATGGAATCAGAGTTGTTCGGCAACAATGAGAAATCCAAGACTGCAGATGTTGTAACTCTTGAATTACCAACCACCAGTAACTCTGATTCAGCAGGGCAAGAATAATGAGCAATGCATTTGAAAAAGTAGATTTTTGGGTCTTAAAGAAGACATTCTCCGCTAAAATGCGCTTGGAGATGTATGAGGCTATTCTAACTCAGCTTGAGGACGGACAGCCTATCGAGATGATTATTCGCAGCCTATCTCAGGAATATAAAAAATATAACAAAAAAGATAACCGCGCTAAAATTCTCGATAATATTAGTGAGCTTATCTCTGAATCAGGTAGCTTGGCAGAACCACTCTCTCAATGGGTTCCGAATAATGAAGTTATGCTTATTCAGGCTGGTGAGAAAACAGGTAAGCTTGCAGATGCAATCCGCAACTGTATAGAGGCTGTAAATAGCATCATGGCTATCCGTGGTGCAATTATCTCAAAATCCGTATACCCAGTAGTTCTGTTTTCTGCATTGATCGGCTTCTTGTTACTGTTCGCTTTAAGCATCATCCCACAGATCTCAGAAATCATGGACCCGGCTACATGGCCGCCAACGCTTAAAGTTCAACATACGATGTCTGAATTCATCAAGAACTGGGGTATTTTTGCAGCACTTGGCTTTGTAGGATTTGTTATCCTTGTTGGTTGGAGTCTAGCTAACTGGACACATGATATCCGTATTAAATTCTTTGATAAGTTGCCACCATGGTCAATCTATAAGGCGTATTCGTCTTCTTTATTCCTAATCAGCTTATCAAGCCTAGTAAAATCTGGTGTGCCTTTGAGTGATGCGGTAAACCAGCTAATCGAGCACGCTAACCCTATTACTCGCAAGCATCTTATTCGCATCCGTAAAGGATTGAGTGATGGCCGCAGTATTGGCGATCTGCTGTCTGGGGGTATTTTGATTCGAAAAACAGCTATTACTGTAGCAGTTATGGCTAAAGGTTCGGATTTCAAAAAATCACTTGAGCGTATTGGTAAGCGTGCAATTGAAGACGGTATTGGTGCAATCAAAGTATTGACTGGTGTAATGAATAATCTAGCCCTGCTTATGGTGGCTGGCTACATTATCTTCAGTCTTTACGGCTTCTTTGAGCTTATCCAGTCAATCAAGTCAATGGCTGCAACAATTTAAAAAAAGCCTTTTAATATAACGGAAATTAAATTAGAATCCTTATCACAACAATAAAAAAAACTGGAGTAACACCATGCAAAAAACCTTCAAGAAACAGGGCGGTTTCTCGCTCGTAGAGATCATCGTAGTAATGGCTATTTTGGCTATCGGCATCATGGGCGTAATGAGCCTGTATGGCGGTGCTAAATCCGGTTCTGACGTAAACAGTGGCTCTAAAAACCTGACTACCATTCAGGCGGCTATCAAAGCGTCTTACGGCATGCAAGGCAACTACGACGGTCTGACTCTGGCAGACGTTCAGAAGCACTCTGCTTGGCCTGCAAACTACGCTGGTGGTAAGCACGAGTGGGGAGGCACAATTGCTATTGCACCTGCTACTGGTAACACTCAGTTCACCATCACTTTCAACGGTATGCCTGAAGAAGCATGTAACGAAATGGGTAAACTGACTTACAAGTCTTTCAATTCCCTGAAAGTCGGTTCTACTACTATCACAAAAGCAGCTGACACATCTTCTGCATGTAAAGCTACTAACGTAATGACTTGGACTGACTTCTAATCGAAAATCAGTTTGCTAAAAGGGGGTCCCTGTGACCCCTTTTTTTCTAGGTAAATCTTATATATTAAAACAATAATAAAGAGTCACATATGAGAAACCATTCCGATATACTTCTTTACGAAAATCACTTAGATCAGAGCATAATTTACCCAGAAATTGGTGACGCAACACCAACGCCTGAAGAGATGGCTTACCTAAGCGCCCTTTTAGATGGATACCGAAATGGCTTCAAAACCAAATACCGCTACAATATTGATGAAATCCCACTTGAAGAAAAGTATAAGAAAGGGAGCTTGGCTGTAACAGTCGCTAACAGAACTTATCGAGCACAGCGGATCGAAGGCATCACAGGCGGCAGGATACTGTTTCGTGGCATGCCAGAGTCAGTACCGGATATTAAAGATTTAAGTCTTAATCCCCTTCTATTGAATGCTTTAATTGACCCTCGCCTTAATCGTGGCGGGCTTATTCTTATCTCTGGTAGTCCGGGCAATGGTAAGAGTACCACCATTGCTTCTGCAATCATTGCTCGCCTTCAGGCGTACGGAGGCCTTTGCTTAACACTGGAAGATCCACCCGAAATGCCATTAGATGGGATATATAATCGCGGAGTTTGTATTCAGCAGGACGTTGATGCAGAGCAGTTTGCAGACGCTCTCAAGCAGACTCTTCGCTCCTACCCTTCTGGCATAAATAATATGCTCCTACTGGGTGAGGTACGTGATGCAGAAACAGCTGAAATTGCAATTCGCTCAGCAAATGACGGGCGACTAGTATTCATGACGATGCATGCTGGTAATAACTTACAAGCAATTAAAGTTCTACTATCTCGCACAGAAGATAGCTTAGGTCACAGTCAAGCAAGACAGCTCCTAGGTAATTCATGCCGCCTATTCGTTCATCAGCAGCTCAAAAAAGACCCTAGAAACCCTGAGAAGAAGATTTTACATGCAGAGATGCTTCAAGATACACAAGCTGTTGCATCCATCATTTCTAACCCAGAGACGAATCTTGACCACATCAACAATGAGCAAGCGATGCAGAACAACATCGTTAAACTCAGACAGAAAATAGAACTCCGCCCCATCTACTAAAAAAAGAGCAGGCCTGTGCCTGCTCTTTTTTACACCTTTAAATCCTAAGACTGTTTTTCGGATAAGAATAAAGATAGATCCTCTACAAGATCACCCAACTCTTCACATTCTTCCTTTTCTTGTTTTTCTTTAATCCAATGACCTTTTTTTGATGACAAAGTCTCCTGCCTTTCAGCATACATTTGAGGCGCCACTTCTTCGATTGAAGAACACATCTCTTCTTGGCAGAAGTGAGAGGCAAGCGCATAGGCTTGAGGCTCCCCGATGCTGTCTGGCAACAGTACCACAAGATCGGATAACGACAGGTTGTTTTGGATCGCCTCTCCAATAATGGAAAGGTCATTTGGATCTAATTTATAGCGCTCCATGATATGTTCTAATTTCACACGGCACCCCTTATTCTTATTGTTGTTTATATATGTTATAATAAATAAAAAGCATAGTCGAGAGAATATGGCCATGATACGCAAACAACGACCGTTCTTCCCTGCAAGCCCTAATACTAAGATTTTCACGTTTTACGACTATGAAACTACCGGGATTAACTCAAAATACGATCAAGCTGTTCAGTTCGCATCTGCTAATTATGATGCACAAACACTGGAGAAAATTCCCGGAAGTGAAGTAAATATTTTCTGCAAACTTCGCCCTGATGTAGTTCCCAACCCATATGCATTCAAAGTAACACATATTGATCCTGTTCACTTAGAGCGCAATGGCTTAAATGAGCTCGAGTTTGCAAAGCAAGTTAAGATGGCACTTAGCGGTCAAGGCAAGTGTAATGCAGGGTATAACAGTATACGCTTTGACGACGAAGTAACACGCAATCTCTTCTACCGTAACCTGTATGACCCATATGAGCATGAGTGGCGCCACAGAAACCACAGAACTGATATTTTCTATATGATGCAGGCAGCATACGCTATTTGCCCAGAGATCCTTGAATGGCCAACCACTATGGTTGATGGCAAGGAGACAGTATCACTTAAATTAGAAAATTTAAGTCAAGCGAATGGCATTATCCATGAAAATGCCCACGATGCCTTGAGTGACATCTATGCTACCGCTGGCATGGCTAAACTCGTTAAAGAGGCCAATCCTCGGTTCTTTGATTATATGATGGGCATGAGTGTTGGAGATAACGTTAAAAAGCTCCTTTGCCGCGGCTCTGCACTCGTTAATATCTCAGGATTTAATGGTAAAGATAATCATTTTGTCAATGTCATCAAGCCTCTCAAGGTAGACAAGTATAATTCCAAGAAATACATCTGCGTTGACCTTACCGAAGACCTGACAGAGATGTGGGATTTAACGCCAGAAGAAATGCGTCAGTACATGTTTACAAAGAGAACAGAGCGTCCTGCTTTGGCCCCAAAGATCGCAGGATGTACCATTCAAACAAATAAATGCCCAATGCTTTTCCCAGCTGAAAGTGTACTTACAGCTGAACGCGCTGCGCGCTGGGGAGATCTCAATCTAGATCGAATCAATAAAAACCTTGAACTCTTAAGCAAGGATAATGATGTTGGTCAGCGCCTCATGGAGGCCTACAACGGCCGTGAGTGGCCCTCTGAGCATGTTATGGGTGATTTGTACGGAGGCTTCTTTGAGGATCATCAAAAGGACTCCAGAGCTCGCCTATTGTCTCCTGTGCCCGCAAAGAATAATGAGCCTCGACTAAAGTATGTTGATGCCCTAGACGCAGCTCTGAAAATGGATGATGATCGACATGTCGGCATCCTGCTTCACGCCAAGTACGGAAATTACTTGAACGAACTGGTGAATCAACAGGAATACTCCCCGGCCGAATTGCGCTTATACGTCGAGTTTCTTGAAGAACGCCTTACTCAGCCTCAATATGACGGCGACTTAACCTTAGATTCGTTCAACGAGGCCTGCAATGCCATGGATATGGAATTTGAGCTTACCGGTGAGGAAAAAGAGATCATTAAAAAGCTCCGTCATCATGTGGAAATTTCATCGGAAAATTTTGAAGCTCTAAAAGGGCTTGTATCATCACCTCAATTCCAGATGTATGCCGATCAGGAACTCGCTAAAGACCCTAATAAAATTGCGTTGATTGATAAATTTCGACAACGTTACACCCAAAATACTGAAGAAGTCACCCTGATCGCTGAGGAAGAAAAGGCTTTGGAAACTGAAGTAAAAACACAGCAGGGGCAAAGGGAACCTGAGACAACTAAAGAAACTGAAGAATGCGTGTTAGACGCAGGCTTCTAACACAGTGCTTGACTTCTTAATTATTTCTGATATATTAAAAGAAACTCTTAAGGAGATAGACAAATGCCTGACAACGCTCTCTCAATCAGCAAAGAACAAATGAAAAAATTAATGACTCTGAGTGGTCATTACGAAGATCCTGAGCAGGCTGTGATTTCAGGTATTGATATTCTGATGGCGCACTACGAAAAAACAGTTTCTGAGATAGTGCCGGTGGATCTTAGCGAGAAGCGTCTAAGAGAAGTTTTTGATTTTGAAGATTGATTCATAACCAAATAAAAAAGCAGCCTAAGGCTGCTTTTTTTTTGATTCAGAGTATAGGGAATTACATTCCCAGATCTCCTCCGTCATCCTTGTCATTATTAAGGTTATTCTTTTTCTGCATACGCTCTTCAAACTGAGATTTCGCAGAATCGGAAGGCTTATTACTACCAAATACACTTTGTTGCGTAGGCAGATCTCTCACGACCTGATTATTTTCAGGAATATTAGCCAGTAAGCCCGCATTTTTAGCGCTTATTAACTCCATCTGAACTCCCCGACTGATTGACAGAGCATTGTCCAATGCTTTAGCAAACAGTTGAGGATTCTGGTTTTCTATGAACTTCAAGCAAGGAATTGCGAGTAGCTTGTCGGTGCCCACCTTACCATCACGGATATGCCCCATATTCACAAAATCCCGCTCAGCATAGTTCAGGTTGTTTAATGAATTAACACCTAGATTAGCCATCCGGAACCCCTTAAGTGAAATACCATTATCGCCGTTAGATACTTCAAACTCGATGGCATTACGCAAACCGTTTTTGTTCCCAAGTAGGTGATTCAGCACCATTGCAGTAGCAAGTTTCTCAGAAAAATCCTGTGAGTTAGTATTACTGGATCGTGATTTAATCACACTAATTCGAGCTGCCAGCATTCCCGCCTCACTATGAGCATCTTCAAATTTTGGATCTACAAGCGATCCCAATTCATAGTCTGAAATATAACTACGCTGCGACCCTAAATCACTTTGCTTAACGTAGTACGCATCCCCCATGAATTGACTTGGAATAACGCCTTGCTTAGGGTCAAATTCAATTTTAAATTGCTTACCACCAGAAGCAGCATAACGAACTTGCTCTGAGGCTATACCTGCACCCGCAACGATCTTCGACGCGACCGCAGCTCGCTTAACCTCCTCCCTCTCATCGTCATAGCTGCACTCGGTAATGGAGAATTTTTGCAATCCACCTGCGGTTTGCACAAAACCTTCACCCATTTTGGTCATAGAAGCTAGAGAGTTAAGGCCCGCATCTTTGACAGCATCAATACTCCCCTCAAGCACGTTCTCCTGAGGAATTGCAGCAAAAGGCAAGTTACGATCAACAATCACCTGACTGACATAATCTGTTTTGGTGGCACCATCATAATCCACTCCCCCCATACCCTTGAAGATCTTATTGAACTGACCCAAACGCTGTCCTTTCGACAACTGGTCAAAGCCCTGCACTTGGTTAAGAATTTCTTGCGGAACCAGTGTTTTCACTGACGCGCTATTAAGTGAACTGGAAAAATTACTAATGGTATGAGTTGCTCCAACCTCAGGTGCGTAATCAGTGCCACCGTGGCCATGCTTAATAGTTAAGCTATCATCAAAACCATTATACCGAATATCCAGTCTGGACTGACGCGTAAGATTAACCTGCTCCATATAAGAATCAGTCAAAAAGTTCAGATCACCATCTTCTTCATTTGATATGGCGGTAAAGGCATTAAATGCGACGGTACTTAATGACTCAGGCACGGTAGAGCTCTGGTTCGCCATGCGCTCAGCATCAAAAGCCTTAAAGAATTCTTTAGGTAAACAAGTTTTTGCAATTTGTGACTTTACACCTTTCGTTGAAAAGTCATCAATAGTTATATCACTGCCTTTTTTAATCGGAATCATACCAGCTGTACATTTATCATCTACAGCAATAGAGAGCTGATCCGTATCACTGTTATATGAGACTGAAGCCGCGATAGCACCCTGACGATCCGCTAAGAGAAAGTTATGACCAGCTTCATCCATTTCCTGTAGAAGTTCAGCTAGTGCCTGCTTACCATAATCACTCATGATCTTGTCCCACTATTTATTATGTACAACTTAATTATAACAGATATTAATTGCTCAAAAAAGCAAAACCCCGTGATTCTAAATTACGGGGTTTTATTAATGGAAGTGATGATCCTATTTTTTTCCTCCAACGGCAGACTGCGCACCACCTCCGCCCCCGGGGAATAACCCACCCGGGCCTCCACCATTTGGACCACCTTGTTTGTTTTTAGCTAAACCCTGTATAGCGCTCTGAGTTAACTGATTACCAAACTGCTTGCTCTGGTTGGTTACGCCTTCAAGCTGACCACCAGTATCATTCTCACCGAAAGAACGGCCATGAGCTGATCCTGCGTACCATTCTAGGATCTGATCACCAAGCTTATAGATGATGCCAATACAGGTCTTACACAGGTTATAAGCCGCCATGGTATATATTGTAAGAATGGCAATGATTTCAAACAGGGCAAAGTCCATAACACCAAATGTACCTGAAGGCCCTATGATACCAACACCGGTCCAAAATATGTAGTTAAGGATTGTAAATCCAACGTACGACAGGAAAATCGCGGCCAATAACCCCATGATTAACATGGAAGGTTTCATGATAGCCATCGCAAGCAAGGATATTGCTCTCTCGAGACGCTGCCCACTTATTCCCTCCCCTTCCGGGGTAATCATCATAACCACAGCCAAAGGTGCTGCCACAACCGCCTCAATAACGGTTAACAGGTATCCCGTGAGAACCATAATCCAGACAATCAAAGGCATGAATGGGATCATATACGCCAATGTAAAGCCTAAAGCCGCCAACATCATTAATATTGCAAATAATGTGGTTAAAACTGCTTTTATCAGACCCATTGCTGCTGCTGGAATAAGACCTAGAATAGTAGTAGGTAAACTACTAGTCGCACCGTCTGTCACCGCACTTATTGTATCATGCGCAATCGTCCCAACAACCATTGTTGCCAATACAACATAATTAATTTGATTTAATCCATGACCAATAGTTGTAACCGCTGCAAAGGGATCGGAGATGCCCACTCCTGTCGTATTCCTATCCCCGTCAACATCCGTTCTTGTCGTTAAGGGATTGTTCGTCATACCAAAGTACTGGATAGACGACAGAACCTTCTGGGTTATATTGGCAGCAATGGTCTGCTCAAAGTTTGTCTCAATAGTACAGCCTTCCATGCCGCAAGAACCTATAATATCGGAAATAGCCTCATTACTACCCTCCGAATTCGACAACGTGTCATCCGTAGCCTTCCTTTTATAATCAGAATCAATCATGGCGGCAGCATCCAATGCGGGCTGCACTTTATCTTCGCAGTCTTCAAACATCGACCAGAAGCCCGTACAAGTAGATGCAGGCGGGCGCTTATGAGCTTTGATGGTCGCGACGATATCATGTGCTATCTCTAGGGATACAGTCTCCATCTTACCAATCTCAAAAAACCATAGGCCAGCATTTGCCCAGCCACCACGCGTAATGCCCCTAACTAGCTCCTCAGCAAATGCATCGTTGCCCAGTGTCTCTGCATGTACAGCAGGATATATAGCACCCTGAAAGGCAACACCAGCATTATAAACCCTTGCGCCGACTTCCTCGACGTAAGAATCATACAAAGATGAATCTGAATTGGACTTTTTGCTTTCCAATAAGTCAAAGCCACTAGCAGCACTAACAGAGGCGGCTGCGACCCCTCTACGACCCGTATAAAGCTTCGCATAAGGACTAACTGCGTTAATATAATTGACAAGAATACCCATACCACTTGCATAGGCACTAGCTTGGGCGCGTTTTTTTACATCAGTTGAATCACCATACTCTTTGATGTAGCGTGACAAATCAGAGAGATCTAATACCCCACAGGAACCTTTAGAAGGACCGCCACCAAAATAAATTTTAGATATTTCACTAACTCTTCCTGAAGGCACCATCTCACCTTTCTCAATACTACCGAAAGCTGCACCTCTAGCTGGTTGGTATCTAACCTCCATAACGAAAAGCTTCTCGGGTTTATATTCTTTCCGTACAGTGAAATCATCAAATGTGACATGCGCACAAACCAAGGATAGGTATATGTTTTGCAATTCATTTCTACCTAAAGAGGTTGCCACATTTTCCATAACTGAAGAACTGGGTGTTTCAGTTATAACTTCAGCTATATTAGCCCAAAAGTAACTCGCAGCATTTGAACCAATAAGAATTAGGGATAGTATTAGAGACTGAGCAATCGAAACAACTCCGCCCGCGGTAGAAGCCAAACCCGGCATTGGCATAATAAGGAAAAACCCGATACTACTTCGTATCGGCAACCATACCTGACTCCAGCTTTTACCAAGAACCTCACCAGCATGCGCAGTATTTAAGGCAGCTCCCAAAACTACATACCCAAGAATTACAGATGCAAGTATTAACGCCAATATATTTGAAAAGGCAACCGCATGAGCAATTACTGTCGCATCAACCGTGGCCGCATCCGCAGGAACACCCCCAAAAGGTTCAAAAATAAAATCACCAAACAAACGCTGCAAATAATATTGCATAGCATCCTCTTTGGGATTAATAGTGTAGTTAAAGATCGCATCTACAGACGCTTCAGCCTCGGCCGAGGCTGTTGAGGTATCAGCAGTTTCAGCTATCGCATGAGGTGAAACTAAAGCAAATATTAAAAGACAATATGAAAAAAAAGTTTTCATTTGCAGACACCCCTAATAGCAATTGGCATAAAGACAGCAGGCTTCTCTAAGGCAAGAAGTATGAATTTTTTGTGCGTGAAATTCTTTTCACTATTTCTATTTTTCCAGTCTTTATAGATTACTCGCGCCATCCATAGGTGGAAGCAGTACTTAAAATATAAAGCAAAAGTAATAAACTCAACGAGCAAGCCAATAACAGCACTAGCAAAACCATGACTGAGCATTGTAAATATCGGAGTAATAAGCAAAAACAAAATGCAGACGAAAAGCTGAACTCTTCCAATATTATAACGTTTAATAAATTCGTCTTTGCTCATGCCATGAGGAACATAATTACGGGCCTCCTCACTATTCTCAACTGCACCCTTATTCTTCACAACACTCTTAACCGTGTTGGTAACATAACCATTCAAACGTAAGCTACGAGAATAATCTCTAAAATTAAACATAATCACCCCCCACAAAGCATCCCAATACCGAAGAACTTACCCACGAAGCACGCCAAGTCCGCAATATTCATACATGCAATCCCACCAATGATGTGAGTAATTGGTTTAGCTATACCGTTTTGACCTCCGCCACTAGTGTTATTAAACCCAACATCTTTGAGCATAAACAAACCACGCAAATATGAAATCAAACCGAAAATCCATACAAACCCAAAGATCATTGTCCCGGCCCGATCAGGCATTAACGCCATAAAGCCTGAAATCTCATCACTTCCCATGAGCTCGTTTATGCCAGCTTGGTTTATATTCAACTCGGCCCCTGACTCAACTGGACTACCAGCCAAACTCCCGTAGATAATCCCATAAAAAACTGGAGCCCCAAGTAGGATACCACCGACAAAAATTGTACGTATTGCCTGCCACTCACTAATAGTCTGCGGCGTAGCCTGAGACCTGCTTATGGCGACAAAACCTAGCCCCATCATGACCAATCCAATCATGAAGGAGATAGTCATAATGACATCTGCTATTGCCGAATACTCTGTTATATAATCCATTTTTTTTAAGTTTCTTATTATTGTTGTTATATTTATTATTTAACGATTGGCTTTAACTCTAAGGACACTAAAGTCGCCATTAAGCCTTCCATTCGCATCTGCTGCTTATACTGAAGAAGGTCCATATAAACCCCAAAAGATTCCATGGCTGCCATCCTTCTTAATACCTCAGTAGGCATCACAAGTGCGTTACGATCACCTGTCTCCGTGACTTGGTTCTTATTACCATTAGCAGCACCCAATTCCGCAATGAACTGTCCACTCTCATCTGTACCAAAGCGCTGATTCACAAAAAGCTCCAACATCGCTAACTGGGAGCGACCATTACCATCATCAGTACGCATTCCCTTAATCTCTTCAAAGGAATGATTCACCTGATTGCGAATAGCGATTTGCCTGAACCAATTCATTGATTGGTGTGGACTTTTTGCATTAGTTAAACCTTCAGGCTGCGGCACTGGAATGTTATGAGCTATTACATCAATAACCCTATCCATCTCCTTATCAATAACAGGGGAAATAACAGATCCCTTGGAGCCAAGGAGAACATCAGCACGCGTACAAAGAGACCCCTTCTGCCCTTCATCACCTGTCACGGTAGGATCTACCGCAGCAATACACTCATCAAGAATATTCTGTTTCTCTTCTTTAGGTAGGAGGTCTGACTTACGACTTGCAGCATAATCCGATAACCCCTCCGCAGAAATAAAGCCCGAAGTCTTATTTCGCCGAGCAGAAGATTTAGATTCTTTTTTCGCCTGAACATCACAAACAATATCATCCAGCGAGGTTGTAATAGCAAAGTTATCGCAGGCATTTAGGTCATACATCGCCTGCTCTTTGACTTCAGACTCTCTTTTCTTTTCTGCCGTAAGAGAGTTCCGAAGAATCGTATTTGCAAAGCCATTGTTAAGACCATCCACAAACAACGCTGTTTGCAGCCCCTCCCCCTCAATTTCAGACTGCATCAGCAATTCATTTCGAGCGTAATGAAGCATGTTCTGCAAATTCCCAGCCATAGTCTCAGCAAGAACAGGAGCGTCACCTGTTGGAATAACCCCTGTTGCATTAGCTGTTGAAACACCCACCGTAAAGACTGAGGCTAACATCACTCTTTTAAACATTATCGATTCCCCATATTATATTGACTTGCTTGCGCAACGGCTTCTGCGAGTTGCTGCCCCGGGTCCTTGAGACCTTCCACCTGACTTTGAAGCTCAGATAGCTGTGGAGACAATTCAGGTATGCTTTTAGAAATCTTTGCTCTCATTTTACTATTGAAGTCAATAGCTTCGGCAAACTGCTTAAGCATAAATGAAGCAGTATTGAGCTGACTGGTAGCTTCACGTTTAGCAGCATTCATTACTTTCCTCCCGCCCATCTTTTCATAACCTTCGGGTGCAAATAGGTATACCAGACCAGCATCCTTAGCAGCATCACGAGAACAGAAAACTATGGAAGGTAAAGCATCGGCCACACTTCTAGAGGAACCCTGCCTAAAGAAGTCCGGATGGAAACCATCGTGCGGTATGTTCTTCATACTAAAGCCATTGCATATTGTTATTTTTATAGCTAATATATTATAACAGTTAATAACTAATGGCAACAGCAACTATGCCTTCAAAGCACCTATTTCACCCAGACGCACAAGAGATGGTCTGGAGCAAATTGACTCCCGATATTCGAATCTTCCTTGAACAGTTTGAATCCAAGGAAGGTTGGGCCTATGCCTTCGAAGAATATCCGGAACTTTATGACGGTTTAGCTGACATATTACCCAAGCTTGCTGCAGATAATGGCGAAATGTCTAGCGAGACTATCGATCAATTAATCGTACTGCTCTCTACCATCAAGATGCGCCCTAGTATTTCAGCGATTGCATGGCTGGATAATCAAGGCAACCCGGATGAAATAGGTAAAGGTGGCAAAATTATTATTGAAGCCGGTAGGGCGGCGAAATTGGATACGCAAGATCCAGAGCACCTACACATGAAGATGTTTTATGACCGAGTCGTCAGCTTGATGCGCACATCATTAAGTGGCGTGCTGTTTTCAAGCCTCAAAGATAGCGAGAGATTACAATGAGAAGAATAATAGGAACAACGTTGTTTGCAAGCACCCTGATTGTTAGTGCAAATGCCATGGCGGAAGAGACAAGCACAGATGCGGCAGATGAAGTCACTGCAAACATTCAAAATGCACTGCAAAGTAACTACTGTGGGGATAAAAAGCTCACTCTTAATGACCTCATTCCTGACAAGCAGGATATGTGTAATGTAAACCTAAATTTCGATACAGATATCTCTGAAAACCCCTACCTAATGGTGAATACAGCCAAGGCATGCCTCGGTGACGGATTTAATTTTGAACTCCCGGGCATGCCCACACTTGGCGGCGGGCTAGACGGATTCAGTGAGTGTGCCGCAGGCCTTATGAACATAACTGGCGCATCTGTAGATGGTGCATTTTCTAGCCTCATGGACGCCACTTCTAATGCATTAGAAGGAATGGACTTTTCCTTCCCTGACCCACAATCAGTCCTCAATATTACAGGTGACTAACAGGCAATGCACGCTATCGTCATAGAATCACCCAACAAGAGGGCGCTTTTTTACAGCGCCCTCGATCAGTTTTATCCTAATGACTTTAAGGTGATTGCCACCAAAGGCAGAATTTATGACCTCTGCGAAGAAACAAACAATTACATCCCCGTAAATAATTCAGTATATAGCTATCTTGAGGGTGAGTTAGCTAATGTCGACCGGATAGTTATTGCAACAGACAATGATGTTGAGGGCGAGCTGATTGGCTATCATGCACATACTATCGCACCGCAGATCGAGTACGATCGGATCATTATTTCCGACCTAGATCACATGTCACTTAAAAAAGCATTCCAAAACCCCGTGCAGTTACGGACTGATATGATCAATGAAGCTGCTGCAAAGCGAATGATTGACCGACTTGTTGGGTTCAATTATTCAAGTAAACCAAATAGCTTGTATCCGGGTGGCGCAACTGTAGGTCGCGTACTGACCCCTACGCTTTCAGAAGTAAAAAAAGAAGGAGGGCTAATAGGTGATTTCTGCATTACCCTATCCGTTAATGGAAATAATATTGCCTTTACCTCTGAGTCAGAAGAAGGACTAAAGGTCTTAGCTGACACCCTGAAGCATGATCCTTGCAGTGTTGATGTATCTGACCTCATCAATGAGGATAAAGTAAACAGTTTAGCTAATTTCGAAGATCTGATTAGCAATGTTTCATCCATCACTCAAAAGGAGCCTGTAGAGGTTGAAGCTGCAGTACAGAAACTTTATGAGGAAGGTGCCATAAGCTATCCCAGAACGATAAGTCGAGATGCCACACCTGAACAAGTAGAAGTACTCAAGAGACAACTCTTTCAAGACACAGGAGATGACACAGCTAATGGCGATCACCTCATTAACACAAACAATCATACACATTCAGCGATTATCCCCCTGAAAGGTCTAGATTACAGAGTAGATCACAATAATCCCAAGACGACCGCGTACGGACTTCTCTCACGAAGATGTGCAATCGCCCTAACCGGAAAATACAAAAAGAAAAGCATAAAGCTAACACCAACACCAAAAATTAAAACCATCTTGGAGCAGTTTAGAATCAAAACGCCTTCATATATCTATGAATTTACAACCCCCGATGAGAGACTCTGTTGTACGCATGATGGAAATTCGATGATCTTTGGCTTAAATACAGGCGTGGAGTTGGGAGTAGTATGGCCTCGCTCAACTCAGCTAACACTACTGAAAATGATGTCCAGCCTTGGAATTGCTGAACCAAGCACAATCGTGACTCATGCAGCGAAGATTAGCTCCAAGTACCTAAGCAACAGCGGACAGATCAATATACACGGTGAAAATGCGTTAAACCATGCCGCAAAGGTCTTGCCTGCCTTACTGCTACATTCCACCTACAGGCAATTAGAGCACATTCTCAAGCAGCGCGACCTAGATGCCAACCAGAAAGTCCTCAACTGCATGAGTGCACTAAACATCAACACCAAGAAACCAAGCACCGACGTTCGTGAATACCATCAAGAAAACGATAACAATACTATTGATCTATAATTAATAAGCGTTATAATAAAGCGATATTGCTACTAATAAAAAGAGGAAAGCATGGGCAAAGTAAGTCAAGCACGTAAGATGCTGGGTGCAGGTGTGTACGCAACAAAACTGCTAACGCAAGTAACAACTCAAGCCACTAAGATCGCAAAGAAAATGGGCTATGATCGTATTGTGGATGCCTGCTCAAGCGACGATTCCATGAGAGATTTCGCTAAAGAAATCTATCCTAAACTAACATCTGATGTGAAAATGAAAATCACAGAAGAAAATTTTGTGGAGCACATGATTACTTCAAAAGATTCCTTAATGAAAAAGAAAAAGAATCAAAAGAAAGTAAGCGCAGCTCAGCGAAAACGCAAGTAAAACAAAAATAAAAAATAAGCCCGGCAAGTCCGGGCTTTGGGATTTAAAAATGAAAGCTTCAGCTAAGAAAAAATTAAAAAATACACTACTTACGCTAGTGATATCTGGAGCTGCGCTGGGCGGTTATGGTTACACACAATATAAAGACCAGTTTATTGGATCTTACAGTGTTCCAAACCACTCAGATTCAGCTACATCTCTAGCAATCACTGCAGTCAACGCAGGTGATCTACGTGCCGCGGCAAATCAGGATGCTGGCCTGCAGGAGGCCTTAAGTACCTATATCAAGGTTTTTGAGTCCATTCGCCTTCCAGAAGGCACAACCGTGTCTGGTCCAGCCGGAACCATCTTGGTTAATGATGACCGTACCGGTAAAGGTTCATTTGGTGGTGAAACCAATGCTGATGTTGGCCTTATGTATACGGGTGGTATTGGCTTTTCTTGGGATACGCTAGACCAAGCGGGGATGGCTGTTATTTCGCAATGGCTTGGCTCAACAGATAAGAATGTAATTAGTGAGCAAATCTTTGGCGTTCAGGGTGCAACACTTAGAGCAAGTATGGACTATTTCCATCAGTCTCTATATGGCATGATGCTTACAGGGCAGCCTTTCTCCCCTCCTCCACCAATGGAAATAGTTTTCCTTAAAAACGGTACAGATCAGAGCCAATTGGACTTAAACAAGGAAAAATGGGATTCCCTGCTAAATCGCTTAACTAACGAACAGCTGACCGAGGAAGACCGCTACTTTGTATCGCAGTTGATGGTTATTCCCTATAAGGCCAATTACAAATCCATATCTAACCAGCTGGAACATCAACTGAATCTTGAAAAATCTTATAAAAATAATGATTCAATTGAAAACGTACAGGCTTCTATTGAAGCGCATAAGCGTGAATTGGAGGCTTCTTATAAAGGAAGTACAGGTGGCGCTAAGCGAAATAGGCGTGGTGCTAAAGCAGAAAAAATCACCGATACTGTCGATGATATTTTGAGTGAAATCGACACCATAAAAGGCCAGTATTCCCTAGAATCTGATGACAAAAATCGGAAAAAACGTAAAGACCGGGACTAAAACCGTAATATTTTCCATTTTTTGACCAAAAAAAGCGAAATACAATTGCGTTTTACATAATTGCCATTATACTCCAGATTAAATATTGGTCTGGAGGCAATTATGTATGTCTGCGCTAAGCTTTGATGCAAATACAACGAAAGTACTTTCTGCGCTGAATAGCGCTAAAGGCGGTTTAACTGCTGTTGAACTGAATAAAGAAACGGGATTGTCTTTAGGCATCTTGCGCGTTATTACAATGACAGAGAGTCAGCGTAAACCGCAGATAATCAACATTCAAGATGTTGATGGTTCTCCTACATACACAATCTCCAATCCCGATCTAATAAAGCATGCTCTTGCAAAGAGTGGTGCTGAATCATCTACGCCAGCTAAAAAGTCGACTCCAAAGAAAAAAACCACGGCGAAAAAGACAGCTGGTAAGAAAACCCCTAAAAAGGCACCTGCAACCAGAAAACCAGCAGCAAAAGCCGCACCTCAAACAAACAAAGATGTAAAACAAGGACAAACAGAGATGGTACAAGGACTCGGCATTGATGCTCTGGATATATCACTTTTAGAAGGTGATCGTGTATTAGCCGGAGAAGAACAGCAACCTGCAACTTCACCAATTCAGGAAGAAGTAGAGACACTAGTCACACAGGAAGTAGCCTCTCAAGAAGTATTTGAAGAATATACTGAAGAAGATCTTCCTATCCTGCGCGCTATCAAGCTTATTATGGATAGCGGCAACACTATCACTCAGTCTGAATTTATGAAAAATACAGGCATGAGCGAATCCGACGTTGCCGACTTTGTTGATATGGGCTTGATGACAAGCGAATCATTAATGGATGATGCAGTACTTTCCCTAACAGATGCGGGTATAGCAACCGAAATCCCAGAAGACTTGGATGTAGTAGAAGCTGCAGAAATAGAAGCGTCACCTACAGAAGCAAAAGAGCAAGCGGAAGCCGAAGTTGTTGCCACAGTACGTACCGAAGGGAATGTTCGAACAGATGATGTCCTTGCATACATCTGCACAAATATCCTTAAGCCAAACTCTCCACAAGTTCGCAGCAAAGTAAAAGAGGCAATCCAAGAAGGCCTAGGTCTAAATTCTGGTCGTGCCACCTACCATATCAAGAAACTTATTGATGATGGGTTACTGCTGCTCAACAAGAAGAAGAAGCCACAAGCTCTGTCTATCTCACGCAAAGGATCTGAACAATTTAAGGCTATGATTGCTGCTGCAGAGCAGACAGAAACGAGCACTGCTATAACTGAAGCGCAAACTCAGGAGCAGGTTTCAACAGCAGAAACATCAGCACCAGCAGTTGAAACACCAGCCGAACCTGCACCAGCCATTCCTGAAATCCCTGCACCTACAATGGAAGTTGCTCAACAGTCTGAGACAGCTGGAACAGAGCTTGAAGATGTCCTGACTGACTTGTTAGCTAAATCATCTGAAGCACTGTCTGCCAGCGCAAGTGATGAGCAAATCCCAACGCTACTTAGGAAAGCAGCTGATGTGATCGAAGAGCTGCAGGCTGAAAAGAAACGCCACCATGAAGCAGCAATAGCATACGCACAGACGGTGCTAGCCAGCTAAGTTAAGCAGCCAAAAACTTAAAAACGGTCTCCCAAAGAGGCCGTTTTTTTTATCTCAGCATCTGTATTATTTTTATTTTAACGGGGAAAATTGGTCTAAAGAGCGCTTATTTTCACACTAGCATGGTTCTTTTGGTATGAGCAATACATGCCTCAAAAAAAAATATTCATAAAATAACGGTATTGGCGATTTCTGATTCATAAAATGTATCATGCTACCCTCTTAAAAATATTACCGCTTCGCGGATTTACGAGGTTCCCTAGTCTTTCCCGGCGCTCCTCTTTCTCAGATAAAACTGAACTCTTCACGGTAATGTAGCTTTCTTTTATTTTAACGCTCATTAGGGCAGAACTAATTCAAGTTAACTCTTGGTTAATAAACAAACAGATTTGAATTAGTTTTCTCGATTAAAAAACGTTATAATAAGAATCTAGAGTAGAAATGAGACCAGAAAATGTTAGTAATTGACTCAGCATCCTTCCTGACAACAGGTTTGAGTAAGGAAAAAAATCTGCAAGCATTGCTTGATGCATTTCGTGTTGCATTAACGGACTACAAGTCAAAGGATGCTATTGCCGTAACCGTACCTAACGTAGAAGCGGTTTCAGAGGTTGGTCAAGAAATTATTCAGAACATTTCAGAATCATTAGGCTTTACAGTAATCAAGGACTTTACAGGTTCGTTTGTTAAAAACGCTCTAAATAAAACAGATGTAGATGTCATCACGAACAACCTGCAAGTCTGCTTACTTGAACTTACCTCACAGGGTGCAAATTCTTGTAAAGTTAATACACTGGATGTTGAAATGAGCAATACAGCTCGCTCATTCAAAGGCGAGCAATTAGCACTGTATGTCGCTTTAAAAATTCATCCATCCGTATTTTTGTCTGAAAGCAATATTATTGGCTTATTAGATCCATTCAAAGACATAGAAACAAGCTTAAAGGGCTTGGAAGAAGTTTCAGGCAGGGAAGCGCGTATTGCTCAGCACTATACTGATGATTTAGAACGATCAGCCCGACAAATGCTTCGTTTTGCCTCTCATCAACCACCAGAACAGGATTTGCCTGATGTAAAACGCGTAAAGTCAGACAATGATTCCCTATATACTCTACTTGGAGATAATGGCCTTGTAGATTTGATACCTAACTCACACCCTCTGAAAGAGAAGTATGAGATTATTCGTAGGGGGTATGTTCAAGTTGATAGCGACTCCGCTTTAGAGAGCGCATACAAGTCGCTTATTGATAGTGAAACTGTTTGTGTATCAAGTTATGAAGCCAATAACACATGTTATCTTGCAGTAATGGGGGATTCAGGGGTTTCCTACCTAATCGATCTAAACAAGGTGAATATTGTAGATACAGAATTTGCCAACAATCTTCTGTATAACGAGCAGGTCCGGAAGGTAGGCCATTATACAATCGAAACTCGACGTCATTTGCGGCCTTACAGCGTTGACCTATCCCGACTTGAATTCATTTCTGACTCTTATGTCGCTGGCACTCTACTCAACTATGAGTGCAGTGAGGCTAAAAATCCACTAGATGCAGTAGCTGTATTTGGGTTTGAGCAGGAATTGGCAGCAGGAGATTTCGGAAAACGTGTCTCAGAGGAAATGAGGAAAACGCTGTCGCTCAATAGACACTTGTATAAGGCCTTATCTGACCAAGGGAAGCTTTTCTCGCTTTTTAAGGATGTTGAGATGCCTTGCACCAAGATACTGGCAGAAGTCGAATCAGCAGGCCTGAAGGTGGATCGTATTCGAGCCATGGAGATGTCCGAGGTTTTGGATAGGAAAATTCAGAAGATGTCTGACCACATTAAAAAGCATTGGGGTCACGCTGTAGACGTTACTGCTGAAAATGAACTTGCTGAATTCATTTACGACACACTTAAACTCACAGTTCCCGGTCAAAAAGAAGGAAATCGCAGTGTAAAGAATGAGTTTCTAGAGATACTCGAAGAGAACAATTCTCTTATCGCCAAAATACGTGAGTACAAGTCCCTCTTTCACGCTTTGAAGTCAAAGATGGGTAAAGAGTTGCTACCTGTGGCTGATAATCTGACAGATCGGGTCCATACCCATTTCGATCAGCTTAAGAAGACCGGGCGCATTTCATCTTATGAGCCTGCTATGCAGAATATGCCAAACAGGGATCAAGGTGGTAGAGCGGCAAGAACACTAATTATTCCTGATGCAGGCAATAAGCTTATAGCGGGGGATTACTCACAAATGGAGCTCGGTATTCTCGCTGAGCTATCAGAAGACCCGGCCTTGATTCAGGCATTTAAAGATGGCGTTGACCTTCATAAAATGACGGCTGCGGAAGTTTTTGGTGTTCCTTTTGACCAAGTTACAGGTGAGCAGAGACGCTATGCCAAAGCTATCAACTTTGGTTTAATCTATGGCATGTCAGAATACGGGCTATCTAAGCAATTGGATATATCAACAAATGATGCAAAGAGCTACATTAATCAGTATTTCGATCGATTTCCTACTATTAAAGGCTTTATCGAAAAAACGAAAGCATTCTGTCGTGAAAATGGCTATGTTGAAACATTTTATGGACGGAGATGTTTCTACCCAGACATCAACTCAAAAGATCGTAGATTGCGCGAGCGTGCTGAACGCCAGTGTGTAAATGCTGTAATACAAGGTACCGCAGCAGATATTGTAAAAATTGCGATGGTTAAAACCTGTGATGTTCTTGATAAAAACGGCCTTTCTGATGTGGGTGCAAGAATGGTTATGCAGGTCCATGATGAGTTAATTTTCGAAGTACCCTCCTCCGTGGCCGCACAAGCGGTCCCAATCATCACGAATGCAATGGAGTCCGCATCATCGTTTGAGCTAAAGGTGGATCTTTCTGTTGGTGACAACCTTAAAGAATCCCACGACTTAGAGCTGAGTGGTCAAAAAACGTTATAGTAATAGATTGTGTTGACTTAATATAAGGAAAATATATAATATTGCTATAAAAACAAGTATAAAAAGGTATCTACGTTGGCTGACCAGTCTTCGCTCTTCTGCACATTCTGTAAAAAGGACCATAGTGATGGTGTTATTCTCATTAAGGGCCCTATTGTTAAGGGGGTTAGCGTTTGCATATGTAATGAGTGCGTAGATAATGCATCTGATTTACTAGACTCTCAGAATAATCAGGTTTCTGGCGCCACATTCACCACTGAGCATGAAAAGCTTAAGCCACGAGAGATCACAGCCGAGCTTGATAAACATGTTGTTGGTCAAGATTTCTGTAAAAAAGTTCTTGCTGTTGCCATTCATAACCACTACAACCGCATTGAAACGCGTTCTGATTCTGACTCTGTTGTAATTGAAAAGAGTAATATCCTTATCGCAGGTCCTAGTGGCTGTGGTAAGAGTCATGTGGCAAGGATGATTGCTAAGTTACTGAATGTTCCTTTTGCTGTTGTTGATGCTACATCACTTACTGAGTCTGGCTATGTGGGTGATGATGTATCAACTATCCTACAGCGTCTTATTACGGCAGCTGACGGTGATATTGGGAAAGCGCAGCATGGCATTGTGTACATCGATGAGATTGATAAGATTAGCCGCAAGGCAGACTCCCCTTCCGTGACGCGTGATGTTTCTGGTGAAGGTGTGCAGGAAGCGCTGTTAAAACTTGTCGAAGGCACTATTGTAAGTGTACCTAAAACAGGTAATCGCAAGCATCCAAATGAAGATCAGTGGCTTATTGATACTACGGATATCCTTTTTATTGCTGGTGGGGCCTTTGCACATATTGAAAAGCGAAAGGAGCTGGAATCTAAATCAAGCATAGGGTTTAGTCGACAAGATGATACAAACTCCCCTTCTGCTACTATGGATGCCCCAAAGGCTAACTTCACATCAGATGACTTAGTAGAATTTGGAGGATTGATTCCTGAATTTATTGGCAGATTCCATCATGTAGTTACTATGCATCAACTTACGCGTGAGCAGTTGCGTTCTATACTTGTTAATACAGAAAGTAGCTTAACTGCTCAGTATACTAAACTGGCTAGTAAGGCTGGCTTTGAACTCGAGTTTTCGGAATGTGCCTTGGATGCGATAGTGGATCGGGCTATAGAAAAGAAAACTGGAGCACGTTCGCTTAGAAGTATAATGGAAGAGTCTCTATTGGATCTCATGTATGAGGCCCCTTCCCTGTCAAGCATAGATAAATATACGGTTACAGCAGAAACTGTCAAAAATGGCTTTGTTTTCCCTGATCATATGAGGGCTGCATAATGATTCTTCATATTGGGAGGTTGGGTTATCTAATTGCTGCTATTGTGCTTATCCTAATTTTCGGAATGATGGGGATCGCGTACATTGCTAAGACCAAACCTCACCAAACGATCAATGTGATCCATGAATACAAGGGTGACCAAGTATTTACTCAGCGTAGTCCAGAAACTTTATGCTCAGAGATAGCTGAGACCTTTTCTGCGGAGAGAATTTCCAACCAGAGCAAATACCTTCATTGTAAACTTGAATCTACTTATGTGGATGTTGATGGAGAGGAATATTTTCCTCAATTCATGATTACAAGTAATGGGGGAGCTATTCTGGGTCTTGTTTTTGATTTTCCTAGCTCTATATCTGAATCTGAATACAACAACATGGTTAGAGTTGCTAAGAGTCTTTACCAGTTCGCAACCTTGGAGCCAATTCCTGCTGACTATCTGAAGTCAGTAACTAAAGGGGATGAAAGTGATGTCGAATTACCTACATTAAAGATGTATAGCAAGTTCAAAAAGACATCAGAATCTTATAATTTTGTTATTGTTAAAAGATTGTAATTCGAACAACCTCTCCTCCGCTTGTTAATTCTCACATGTAATTGAGTGTAATGGATGTTTTTTGCCTTCCAATCTTATTGGAGTGGCTATCCTCTTTGTTGAAGAGACGGAAAAAGGATATTCACCGCAGCACCCTGCTCTTCATTAAAACTCCTCTATTAAGCTACAGTGGTAATACCTCTAGCATGCTAGTGATTGCATTCTCGAGAGGAGCCCATAGAAAACCCTAATCTTCTAACTTGTAGAGATGGTAGTTTCTAAAACTTCTGTCCAATTGTCGCAACTTGTCTGTACGCAAGCCGAATCACCTCCATTTAAGCGCCGAGATTATTAAGCAAATAAATCGATGCTAGCATGCTAGAGGTTTCATGAGCGTGATTGTAATTTAATCCACCAAAAAATGCGCTAGCATGCTAGTAGCACTCAATGAGTGCGGATCTACCTTTGTCATCAAAAAAAGCGCTAGCATGCTAGAAGCGTTACCCATTTCTTCTTCATAGAGTGACATTTAAAAAGCTCTAGCATGCTAGGGGTTTGCATAAGCGCGGTTCTATGTTGGTCCATCAAAAAATCGCTAGCATGCTAGTGGTTTGCATAAGCGCGGTTCTATGTTGGTCCATCAAAAAAACGCTAGCATGCTAGTGGTTTCTATAAGTGCGGATCTGTCTTGGTCATCAAAAAACGCTAGCATGCTAGTGGTTTCTATAAGTGCGGATCTGTCTTGGTCATCAAAAAACGCTAGCATGCTAGTGGTTTCTATAAGTGCGGATCTGTCTTGGTCATCAAAGAACGCTAGCATGCTAGAAGAACAACCCCTAGTCCATCATCAGAGGGTGTTAATAAAAATGAGCGCTAGCATGCTAGTGGGGAGTATGGTTTGAATTCAAGGTGCGGCAATTGGGGCTATCGGAAGATCTTTAGAGGGTGGTAATCACCATATATAACGATTTTTTAAAAATAAGCAAAAGTTTCTTGACTGGGTGGTTTTGCATGCCTAACCTATGCATAAAGTCAGCTTTATAGGGAAGGGGTTGCTGCAATGAGCAAAGTAAAGATTGTGACTACGAATAACCAAAAAGGCGGAATTGGCAAAAGTACTACTTTGGTGCATTGTGCCGTGTATATTGGCAGACAGTTGGCGGAGGCAGGGGTAAAGATTTTAGTTATAGATCTTGACCCTCAGGGGGATTCAAGCGCTTGGATGCTTCCTGATTTCGAAGATAAGATGGGCCGTGGTGAGCTGGTCTGCCCTTCCGTTCTTTATAATAAGAAACTACAAAATCCGGAAGACTTAATTCAGGCGAGTAAGTTTGGGTCAAACATCCATGTAGTACCTTCTGGGCTGTTTATTATGGATGGGATCAAAAAAACTAGAATTAAAGCATTTGAGAATTTCAAAGCCAATGTGATGAAAATGATTGAGTATGGGGATTACGACCTTGTTTTCTTTGATACTCAGGCTGGGCACAACAGGGTGTGGGAAAGCTGCATATATACTAGCACACACACGCTGTTCCCAAGCACGGTAGATATCGATAGTTTTAAAGGCTTGGCAAGAACGCTCTCATTAATTGAGGCAATGAAAAAGGAATTTGGAGATGAGATTGATATTACACACTTGGGTACTTTTTTCACGCAGGTATCAATGAATATTAACGAACTTCAGGCATTGACTAAGTTTAAAGATAACCCTGAAAACTTAAAATATGGACCCTTTAGACAGACGGAGCACAGGGTGGCTATGAAGTTTGCAAAAAACAATCAAATGTCAATTTGGGATAAAAAAACCAAGGCGTCTTTAGATGCTCGCAAAGAGTTGGCTGCTGTAATGAATCATTACATGGTGGCATTGTTCTGGCCGGATGACTTGAAGGCTAGCTGTGGTTTAGAATTCAAAAAGATTTAATGAGAGAGGGAAGGGGATATGGGCAACTCAATGGATAAAGCTCGGGCGGCTGCACTCACGAAAGTGGCAGAAGGACAGAAGCAGCAAACAAAGGTTGAGGAGAAGACTGAAAAGCTTAAGGAGCAAGAGGAGTTCAGCAAGTCTTATCAAAGACTGCCAATAAGTAACATTTTTAGTAACCCTCAAATACGAAAAGAATTTTCTGATATAGACGAAATTGCTGCCAGCCTCCTATCTCGAGGACAGTTGCAGGCAATTATTGTATATAGGGATGGCTCAAGATATATCATTCAGGTGGGTGAGCGTCGATGGAGGGGTGCTAAGTTATTAGTAGAGCAAGGCCATGCGGAATGGAAGTATATTGACTGTAAGGTTATTGACAAGCCAAAAACAGAAAAGGATAAATTAGACTCTCTTCTAGATCAAATTACAGAAAACATACAGCGTGATGAATTAACGCCAGAGGAGATATATGGCAGTTACAAAGAAATCCAGAAGGTAGCTGGCGTTGAATATACGCTTAGTGAGCTTGCTCAGCTTACAGGTAAGAAAAAAGAATATGTAAGAAGGTACATGTCTATTGGGAATATACCTGAAAATCTTTGGAATAAGATTAAGGGATTCGTTAAAGATGCAGATGCTATCTACTATTTCTCTTTGCTATGTGAGCTAGATCCTAAAGAAGCATCTCTGATGGCGATCATTGCAAGCTCTTCAGAGGAGCTCACAAGAAAGACAGTAAAGTCTAAGTACGAGCCTCTGCTTCGAAAGAAAGAGCAAAAGGAAAAAGATCCTTATGCAAATCCTGAAAACTGGGAGGGTTTCGACCCATCCGATGAAGATCGTGCACCTACATTAGTTCCTCCACCAAAAAAGAAAAAGGAATTAAAAAAGAAAGTTGTTCCTACATGTATTTATGCAACTGTTTGCGGGAAGGTCACTCAGGGTATAATCAGCGAGAAAATTTCAGAAGAACCCAATACGGTATTTCTTGATGTTTTTGACACAGAATATGAAGGTGGGGCACAGCCACTTCTGGTGAAGCTGGAAGACTTGAGGGCGGTAGATGTTACATATACTGAATATAAGCTTTAGAAGCAAATGAACCTTTAGGTTAATGGAGTAACTTAAATTAATGCTCATATTAGGGCCACTTTATAGTGGCTCTTTTTCTATCCCAGTAAGGATTGGGGGTAGGGAGTGTGAAGCAATAGAATCCAGCTTATTGTGTTAATCCACCTTATGATCGACCTCAACTGCGAAAGTCCTAATTGAGTGAGGTTGATGAAAATCGCAGCACATTATAAATCTCACAAAAGAAATGTCTGATAGCTGCGGCTAAATTTCGCAGGTAGATTTGCGTGTGTAAGTTGGGGCCTCCGTCGTTCTCGGCACCATTAATGGTTAGGGTGTGATAAATCGTGCTTAACTTTCAATGGAATTGTCTGTGGTATCAATCGGGCGCTAAAACACTAATAGTTATCTGCGAGTCATGTAGGGTATTACTTCGGCATCTAAAACCCCCTTCTTTAAGTGGTAGGAATTGCGATAGGCATGAGTGGTTATTATAACGACATTCAAATACGTACCATATAAAGCGTTATAATAACTAGACTCAGCAATTAATATGTTTTATATTATTGAATAATAAAAATAACAAGTTTTGGAGTACCTTAATGGACATGATTCCTGTCGGCGTAGATGATGGCTACGGTGAAATTAAGATTGTTCTGCCAGATGGTTCAACGTTCCGTCAGCCTACACGCGTGAAGGCAGGCATCGAAGAGCAAGTAGTCGTTAATGATCAACATAAAGACATGTTTAGCTACAATGACGGCGACGGTAATGCATACACAGCTGGCAACATTAGTGACGCAGATTCCACAGCATTTGACGCATTCCCTTTATCCGCGCAAAACCGTGTTGCAGTGGCTAATGCACTGATAGCGGCGGGCGTAACATCGAATGAAAATCTCTTTATATGTACTGGCTTGCCTTACAAGAAATACTACCGTGCAGGTAAGCCTAATAAAGATTTAATTAAAGAGAAGCAGGCCAATTTGATGAAGAATGATATCACATCAATTGATGGGTTTTCTATGCCACGCATAGCTAATCATCAGGTGGTTTCTGAGGGGCTTGCTGCTTGGTTTGATTACATCATTGATCAAAATGGATCTGGTGAATACTTTATAAATGATGCGAAGCTCAATGAGCGGATTGCTTATATTGATGTTGGTGGTCGTACAACAGATATCGTTGTTGTAAGGGAGTATATAGTCGACAAGCGATCGCATACTGAAGATTTGGGTATGCTGGATATTCATGATGAAATTAAAGAGGTTATTGAAGAGGAGCTCGGTACAGAGTTGGACTTTGAGCAAATCCAGCAGATCATGAAGACTGGAAAGGTACGTATTTGGGGGCAGGAGCAGGATGTTAGCCCTGCTGTTGCACAATGCCTGAAATCCTTCGCCACACGTCTTCAGTCATTGGTTCTTAAGCAGCTTAAGAAGAGCGCTAACATCGACAAAGTTGTATTCATTGGTGGTACGAGCGCCGTAATCGCACCTTATGTTGAAGGTTGGTTCCCGAGTCAGGAAATCCACAAAGATCCGGCATTTGCTAATGCGTGGGGTATGTTTAAGTACGTTGCGATGACGCTTCAGAAACGTAAGCAAAAACAAAATGACAAATGAGACGACGGATACAGGTTGCCCTGTATACAGACGACATCTTAGATGCAGAAATCCTAGATTTTCTTGCAGAGAGTCGTAATAAGCAGGAGGCCTTGCGAACACTGGTGCGTGCCGGGTTTAATAGTTATTCCAAGGGCTTAAAGGATGCAGTAGCAGTCCAGCAAGCTCTCGAATCTCCATTGCCCGGATTCGTGCCTGCTATACCGGTGCAACATGCTCCACAGCAAGTAGTGCCAATGCAAAGTGCACCGGTTACGGAAAAGGAACCAGCACCAAGTGTAGGCGTTGAAACGCAACACAATAACGCACAGGAAGAAAAAACCTCCATGCAGCAATCTCAGCATCCATCGGCTGAGATGAATGAAGAGGCAACCAAGGCAGAGTTGATTGAGGAGTTTGATCCTCGGATGCAGGATGCTGATGAAATAGATGATGAATTGAATGAGTTTGACGAAGAAGGGTTTGATGACCCATTAGCGGCATTACAGAATATGTAACTATAACGGAAATATAAAGAATGAGAGCAGGCACACAACAGGCAGGTGAAGATCGTTTTTTACCCTACTTTATTTTAAGTTTAATTATTATAGGTGGTCTCTATCTGTTCTTTAAGTACAACTTTGAATATATTGCGGGTCCTTGGAAGACCTTGCGGCTATTTGAACTCTATCTGGTAGCATGGATTCCTGATTGGGTACCTTTGTATGGCAAGCTTGAGATTGAGCAAGCCATTGATACGCTTCAGAACATGAAGGCAACTGAAGTCCAGCCATTCTTTATTACAGAAATAGATAATTACTTCAAAAATTATTTCTCATGGCCGCTAGGTATTATCCTTATTGTTTATGGCATGCGTCATATTAAGCGTAACTTTGAAGTTAAGAATAATTATGATTTAAATCAATATCTATCGCGTGTGGCACCATTCTTCCCAGCGGTTGAAATGTTCACGGATGTGCATCCTGAACAAAAGAAAAGTCGATTTAAGGTTAATGATGAAGATTCTGCGTTGTTTGCACTGGCGGTATCTCCTGAAGACTGGGCGCAGCGTGTGCCGCCGATTGGCATGGAAAATACAAAAGCTAGGACATCTGTTTGGGATGGCAAAGATGATTTTGATGAGGATCTCGCTCGACGTGCTTTTGAACGTCAGATCGGCCCTCCGTTCCGCGGTTTGGAGTATTTAAGTAAAGAAGAACGTTTTGCATACGATTTATATGCCTCCAAAGTTGCCTTTTCTGAGGAGGAATTTATCCCTCTCCTGCAAAAGGTATATAAGAGATTCCTAACTGGAAAAACCAAACCTGAACCTAAATGGGATGATGTCTTAAAGCGTATCTTTAAGCAGATTAATTCTGTTGAAGGTGAAGCCTTGAAGAAGGGTAAGAAATTTAGAAATAAAGCAGATGTTGACCCACTGCATTTGGAAGAGCTGGTGATGGGTGCTTTGGACAATGAGAAATATTCCAAAACCTTTAATGCTCTAACGGCTGAAATGGTAATGATGAGGCATGGATTTGTGCGTACAGGCATCATGTCGCTACTAGAAGAGGCACGTAAAGGCGGTACCGTTCCATCTTGTAAGGTGAGAAATGATCTGAAAGGTAAGGATCGAGTACTGTGGTACTGCATTAGTTCAACAGGCAGGAATACACCGTTTTCAGAATGTGCTGGCGTGTTTGCACATTGGTGTATTGAGAGACAGGTGGGGCAACCCATAACTCATCCAGAAGTAACCGAAGCTGTTAAAGCATTGCGACTTTACTTGAAGATACCGACTGCTGAAGCATAAAAAATAAAAAACACAATAATAATAAGAAAACGCTATGAAACAACACAGTATATCAAATAAGCAAGATCTAGATCCTGCTCTTATACGTCGAGATGTAAGGCCATTTCGACAGGTTTTTGCTGAATCCACGGCTGAAATGGGTGGGGTCTTTATGGTTATCGCGGGAATTGCGATAGCTGCTGTTCCTATTTTATTCCAATCCTTACCTGTTTTTTATGATATTGCGTTTGTTTTTGCGATGCTTTATGTCATGTATGCACGCAATAAACACATTGATTATCAATTTAATAAACCGGTTGGACCTGAGCATGTTAAGTCAGATGGTACTATTGATGATAAGGCCGGTATCGTATTTATGGGGAATTCCCGTGAAGATGGATCAGAAGTCTGGTTTTGTGCAGATATATTAAAAACGCATGTATTAGTTTTTGGCTCGACTGGTTCGGGTAAGTCGAGATTTTTGCTTGGTTTGCTCTATCAAGCCATGATATTTGGGTCAGGCGCCATTTTTGTAGATGGCAAATCAGATAACACCGTGTTCTGGCTTGCCTTTAGTTTATGTAGGCGAGTCGGGCGAGAGGATGACCTTCTTGTAATAAACTACCTTATTGATGGCAAGAATAATAGCCTCTTTAATACGCGAAATTTAGAGCGTAAATCCAATACGACAAACCCTTGTGCTCACGGTGACAGCGAGTCCCTCCGTTCCCTATTCGTGGGGTTGATGAGAGATGGAGGTGGCGACGATATGTGGAAAGGTAGATCCTCTGCAATGTTGGGTACTTTGCTTAAAGCGCTCTGCTATTTGCGTGATATAGGGGAGATTTACCTAGATGTAGAAACAATCCGTGGCTATTTCCCCTTAGAAAAAATTGTTGAATTGTCAAACCGTGGTGATATGCCTCCTGCAGTGACGCAATTCCTTAAAGCATATCTATTGGAGCTTCCGGGCTTTAGTGAAGAAGACGCCATTATGGGGCAGATTTCTTCCAAAGCGCTGGAGCAACATGGATTCTTGATTATGCAGCTCACAGAGGTTATGGCTGACTTATCGGAGACTTATGCACATATATTCAAGACCAGTTTGGGTGAAATTGACTTCAAGGATGTTGTTTTTAACCGTCGTTGCTTGTTCGTTATGCTCCCGGCTATTCAGAAGGATATTGATGCCTTGGCAGGTCTGGGTAAGTTGGTGGTGGCCGGTATTAAGGCTGCACTTTCACCTGCACTGGGTTCTGACATTGAAGGTACTTATCGAGAAGTTATTGAAACAAAACCAACAACTTCTGATGTTCCATTCCTTTTGATCCTTGATGAGTACGGATTTTATTCTGTAAAAGGATTTGCTGTCATCGCGGCGCAGGCACGAAGTCTTGGGGTGTGCTGTATATTTGCAGGGCAGGATTATGCAGGCTTTAAGAAGGGCTCAGAAGAGGAGGCCGAACAAACTATCGCCAACACAAACGTGACGGTGGGAATGAAAATCGAGGAAATTAATACATTTAAACTTCTCGAAGAACGTGCTGGTACCGCTTATGAATCTGTCACTCAGGGTTATGAAATGGATCTTGAGAGTATGGGTATGGGTTATAAAGATCAGATGTCTACTCGAATTGAGCAGAAGAACCGTTTGAATCTTCGTGACTTTACAGCACTGGATAAAGGTCAGGCTACAATCATCTTCGCTGATACACTAGTGCCCGTGCAGCTATTCTATGCCGATCCTTATCAGTGCCGAGATGCATTGCTTAACCGTTTCTTACAGGTACGTGGCTGGCCAAAAGACAAGCTGGATATGATTAAGAAAGCTGAAGACAAGATTAAAGCTATAAGTCGCGATGAGCCTATGGATGCGGCTAGAGCTATTTACCCACTGGATAATAATCTGGCCAAAATGTTTGATAATATCAACAAGGCAATTGAGAAGGGCGAAGACCTTAATGAAGCTTGCATCATTGCCCTAGGCATTGAGGAGCTAGAAGAGCAGGAAATCGATAAATCCATGAGCGAGGAAGCAGGTATCAGTGTGGCGAATGGTCCAGTTGATGCTGGTATCCCACAGCCACGCCCTAAACCTACCGAACCTACGATTGCGGATAAGGAAAGTGGTACTGATAAAGAAGCTGCCGAGACGCCAGCTGAAGCGAAACAGCCTCAAGAGAAAACTAAGGTTGAAATTGATGTTTCAAGTTTTGATGATGTCTTCGATGAAGAGCCTAATGATGATTTACCTGATGATACGATTGATCTTCTTCAGGACGAGAATAAGCCTGTTGAAGAAGAGTCTATTAAGAAGGATGCAGCTGCTTTGGCTGATGAGTATGAGGAAATGCTGGAAGAGGTGATTGAAACTCAAATCACTAAAGGCAATACCATACCAATGAGTTATCTCGAGAAAGAGAAGTTCAAGCCAAGAAACCAACTGGTTCAATCGGGTAGTGACATGGGATCAGATGACCCAGAAGGGGATGCTCAGAAAACTATTGAAGTTCTATCTGCACGTGTAAATCAGTATCCTGAACAACCAATGCCAGAGAAACTGACTGAGGAAAACATCCGAAGTAAACTGGATGCACTTTTCAAAGAAATTACCGACAAAAGTAAGCAGCACGTCGATTAAATAAGCATTCTCGTGGAAAGGGATTTCCACGAGAAGTGTATTCAAGCCAAATTCTATATGTGTTATAATTAATTTATTATAACAATTTTAACGTTAGGGATTCCCATGACCGACAATAAGCCTAAGTCAAAAGTTTTGTCGAAATTTGTGTACCGTGAGTATCAAGTTGCTGAAGGTGTCTTAGATAATTGGGAAGCCCATCAGAATGGCGGCGAACTGACCATCTATCGCAGTAATGGCTCTCATTTTCAAGCCAAGGTGGGTGATACTTGGAGAGGTCATACTATAAGCCTTACTGAACATGGTCATATCCAAATTGGGGACCGCACTATTATCAATGGCGTAGGAGTTAAGCATGATTTTGAAGCTACTGCGTCGAAAGGCGATGTTTACTATGTTCGTCAAGAGGGGCAAAAGGCTGAAAAACTAAAACTCGGTGAAGTATCAAAAGCACTGGGTGTTTTGCGTGAAGCTAGCGATGCAGGATTGGTTTTTGATCAGGGTTTTGTTGCATTAGCTCATAAGGCATATGATTTGGAAGTAGTAATCCTCGACATTGAGGACAAGAAAGGAAATGTAGCATACCTGAAGCATATCCCGGGTGATGTGAATCCAAGTGATGTTCAGGGCATGTCCTGTGTGTTCTATAAGCCAAAAGCACCAAAGCAACCGGGGCGTCTGCTGACTATGGGTAATAAAGGCGAGATGGTTCAAATCGGTAGTTTATGGTCTACAAGGAACGACAACTATAAGAATTTTGACATTATGTCACTTGAAGTGGCAGAAAGCATGAAAGAAGGCTTTCAGATGAAAGCTGATGGTGAGGCTATTGCTAAGCAAGCTGGCTGCTCTAAAGAAGATGTTCCAGAGTTTGTATATGGACAGGAAAAAGTTGAAGCGGCAAAGAAAGCTAAAGATACATTCTTCTGTAATGTGGCCAAAAATCCTGAATGGTTATCTCAGCCTGCTAGTAGGCGAAATGAGCAAAGTTACTCGCGTTAAAGGCTTTTAATTCATTTTACTGGCATGACCCTTGGGTCATGCTTTTTTATTTTTTGAGACCTTTCAGAGTACTCTTTAGGCGATTTTTTGTTCCACCTGATGAGTTTTTCGTAAAACGTGCCCAACCCGGTTTTTTGTCAGTGGCGGGTGCTGACGGAATCTCTGTGATTTCGTCAATACTTTCAATTTCAATTTCAATTTCAGTTTCAGTTTCAGTTTCAGTTTCAGTTTCAGTTTCAGTTTCAGTTTCAGTTTCGGATTCGGTTTCAGCAATAGATTCAGCACCCAACTCTTGAAGTTGATCTGTTTCATCTTCTTGTTCAATCTCGACTTGAGCAGAGGATTGAGAGCTAGGATTGGTTTCAGAGTCAGATTGGTCATCATCTGGAGTATCTATATCGTGGTCCGATTTCAGGCCTATATCGCCTTCTGACTCTTGACCTACTGACAATTCAACAGCGTGATCAGACCCGGCATCTGTAGATACATCATCTATCTCTTCCTCGATAGGAGGGTGGTTCTCACCATCATCAATTAAAGGTTCAACCTCAGTATTCTTAGGGCAGTCATTGTTATGCTCAACATCCAAAACTGGATCACTATTTTCAAGTAAGGAATCTAGCGCATCAAAGCTATCGTCCTGAGATTCCACGACGATCGGTAAGTCACTCTCTATATTAACAGTAGTATCGCTATTTTCGTCTGTGGCACTTGGGCTATGCTGATTATTATCTTCTTCTTGACCATCAGATATAGAATCCATGAGAACGTCTTCACTAATATCAGATAATTGTCCACTCGGATCATCTGTTGGCTCATCGGGATGATCGCTCGGCTGTGACCCCTGATTTAGTTCTGAGGCATCAGAGATTGTGTTGGTAAGCGTTTCTGAGTTGTTGGCTGCCTGCTGGTCCTGACTATTCTCTATCTGCGTACAGGCAGCTTCTTCGCCCACGTGCCTCTCATTAGTTTCAATAGGGACTGTATCCCTTGTCTCTTCTTGAGGTATTGAAGAGGATGAGCGTAAATGTTCAATACCCATATATTCCAAAAATGAATATAAGGGTATAGCTGATAGCTCCGGGCTCTCACAGAATTTACCATTATCTATGTATTTTGATTGAGGCTGGAGCGTGAATTCGCCCAATGCATCAATTTGAATAGGTTGGCCTAAATTGTCAGATATATGATGCGCATGTGCAGCAGTATATGACTCATAGTTAGTCATATACTCAATGCGAACAGCAATTTTACGAAGATTGAATTCACTACCGGAGCCATATGCTTTTTGAAGATCACGGAAATTGTTCGCACTCGAGAAAAAATGTGTTGCTGCAGCATTGGCGTTAATTTTCTGGATAGGGGTAACAAAGAATTCCTGACCTTTACCAGACCATTCATCAAAGTAAGGCTTCAGTTTTTCAAATAATTCTAGGCCTGTTTCATAACGAGTCTCATCCCGTAAGAAGGCAGGGAAAAACTCCTTATAAGACCCATCGAAAATTGCGTTATTATCATCATTTGCCTTAATTGCGAACCCGCCGGTAATGCCTTCGTTATAAAGCAAGTCAACGGCATCGATAACCAGTTTTTTTAGGATTGAATAGTCTGATGTTGAGCAACTGCGTGTATGTTCGATTTTGTAAATCAATACCGCGAATTTATAGCAGCCGGGACCTGAAATATCTCGTTTTAATGACTGGATCTTGGGGTGTTCGGGGTTGGAGGCCTGTAGTTCCTTAAGGTCTCTGGATAGCTTAGCTTTGCGGACTTTATCGAGCTCATAGTGGACACGGCCAATACCCATCACAGGTTCAGCACATGAGTTGTCACTGGCAAGAACGTTAGCGTAATGTGCAATGTAGCTGGGGATATTGCGGCGATTGTTACGATCTTTGTGAACATCTTTGAATATTAATACACCGTCCCGAGACGATGCACTGTTCTCTGCTGTAGCGTGGCACCTGAGGGGGTTATTAGGCCGCATATCACTAAACAACTGAACAGAAGGAGGGGGATTCATGTACTTGTACTGATCCCCTAACCTAAGCTTTACATTGATTTCTTCTCCCTCAGGAGTGACCCCAAGGATGGAATGGAGGTCAGCATTACCACGCTTATTGTATTCACGAGGATAAAGGATAATGACTTTGTTACGATCCGAATGCGACATTAGAAACCTAACTCATCCTCTGTCTTATCCATTTGCACGGACTGATCTGCTAAGCCTGCCAACAAGTCCTTATCTACTGATAAGTCTTTAAAACCTTCAGCAATAAAAGGTATAGCCTCTAACTCAATGAGGGCATCTGCTGTATATGCAGCCTTGAAATTATCGGCTGCCACAACAAGAGCGTCATAGACATCCTTGTGGGTCTTTTTATCAATAGTAAAACGGACAGAATTCTTACCTTGTTTAACGAAGCTTTCTTCAATCTCTTTACCGAAACGTTCTACGAGGTGCGACCTTAGGTAATCAAACTGTACGTTTCCTTTATCGTCGGTAGCTTGCAAGTCATCAAGGTTCCCGACATTCTCAATATACGCTTGAAGTAGAGCTGGCTTATCTACGGTTTCCCGGCCCTTTGAGCAACCAATATTCACAAAAGGAATATTTACTTTAGAATTGGGTGACTCAGGATACATGCCATACTTTTTAAGGACTTCTTCCAGTGCCGTTTTGGCTTTCTTAGCATCTTTAGCCACGAGTTTTTCAAGCACATCTGCCAAAATAAATCGACACATGAGATCATGAGCGTCTTCCGGTAGCGCGGGGACCTTAGAGTAATCCTGATCCGATGGTGGGCGCTTCGGTTCTGCACCCATATGGATGTGCTGAGACATCTCAAACCCTGCATCTGCTAGGCTTTGTTCTATCTCTAGGTTGGGCTCCACATCGGCATATGCAACGTTATGATTGGCGATGTCGTACATCACAACATGCATTTCATCCACCTTAACACCAAGATGACCCAGTGCGAGGCGGTTTGCATGCAACCTGAGGGCGTACTCATCAGGAGTTGTCATACTGAGAGTGTCAAGGCGACTTGCATCCGCAGTGCAAACATAGTGCACCAAATGACGGTTGCCGTCGGAGTCCTCTAATAAGCCATCTGGACGGGGGTCAAGCCATGGCATTCCCTCTATACGATTGCCACGAATATTGAATTCAGAAATCTTAGTTAAAGTCTCTATATCCCTAGTAAGACCAAGACCTGATAAAGTCCTGCAAAATAGCTTTTCTGCACTGCCTTTGTTGTTAATTTTGCGCATTAGATACTTCATGTCAGGACTGGAAGTATGAATAAGCGCTTTTTGCTTAGCAATTGAGGCGCGTGATGTATCATCCCCTTGAGCAAACAGCCCTTCTTGTTCCATATAGGCACAAGCTAAATCATATGGAGAAAACTTGGAGATGGCACGGATACGCCCTCTTAGGCGATTTAAAGCCTTTTCATGCAAAGCCGCCTCATTGATCTCATTAAGATCAGAAAACTCAAATGCGTCATTAATGCAACTTCGATAATTCTCTTCAAGCCAATCCTGCTTAAGTTCATCGGTAATGCCCGGAGGATTCATAATAGATAGGGAGTCATCAAGTAAGTCAAAGATGTCAGATGGGAGATCCATGGCTATATCCTGTAATTTATTTACGTTATACTATTGTAACATGACGTTGTTTTGATATAAACTTGCGCTTGAATTATTTAGTGTTATAAGAAAATGAATAAAAATGCTGCTTACACTCGAAGCCCCGAATTGATACGTTCGGTTACGCAGAGCTTGGATTACCCGCTAGCTGCAGAGCTGGCAGTGTCATATATTCTGGATGAGCTATGGATGTCAGAATCTGGATTTAAAAGCCAGATTTGTAAGATAGAGTTATCAAAAGCGGTCAACACTGATATTGCCACGCTTGATGAGTGGGTAGAGTCGGTATGTCACTCAAGCCCTTACCTTCTGAGATCTGAGTATTGTTTTGAGGCTATGGATGAGGTGCTCTCTAGCCCATTCCTTAAGGAGCAGATTAAGGAAGCAGAGATTGAGGAGATTACGGACAGTTCCTTGATGATAGATTGTGGTCGAGTTTCTACATCGTGTATGACTGAGCGTGTCCTGCCAGTTGAATACAATGGGTTTTTCCCAACAAATCGTTTCATGTCGTGCGGTGAAGTTCTAAGCATTGGAGCTGATCAGGTGGCGTCCTTTGGTGCGAAATTTACACTTATCGATGCGGATGTAGTCATGAAGGATGTTTACGCATATTTGATCAAAAATGTCACATCCCGTAGATCTGCAGTACATACATTTCAGCTATTGCTTCGCTGGATGGAAAAGGAAAATAAAAAAGCAGAGCATTTGGGTAGTTTGTGCGCGCCTGTGGAGGCAGTATGACAGCATTTGTTCGCACGCGATTGTTTCCGGAATTCTCTGCCATGTATGGTAGGTTATGGTTTAGTGATGACAATGCAGTAAACCTGAATACAATAAAGTATTGGGAGTCGGAGTTAAAAGCAGCTGATGTAAGTGATGAAGGCTGTATTGAAGCACTTCAGATACTTAAGGCGCATGTTAAACAATGGAAATACCCACCTTCAACCGCTGAGTTTATTGAGTTATCAACGGGTAAGCGGCGTGTTCAAACTACGCTTATTTTGCGTGCGTTCTTGCAAAAAGAGCATGCGCGACTGGGGTACCGCCCTCCTGAGATTGATAAAGTGGAAGTATGGGTGGATGCGTTAGAAGCGCTAGATGTAAACCTGAATGTTTTAGAAAGCGTCACTGCAGATATGCAAAGAAGGTTAGCGGGTCAGAGTATTTGCTCTCTAGTTGATTTGGAGGTGCGCTACCTCTCAACGCTCAAAGGGGTTGAGGTCGTCAGTTTAGAAAATGCATGGTCAAGATTGCATCTCCCTCTAGGTGGCGTGTCTGGGTTTGAGCGGGCATTAAGAAGGCAAAAGCCTTGTTCTAGGCTTCTTCACATGACGGATGAAGGGGCTTCCAAGCGACAGTTTTCAAAATATTACCATGAGGCTGCAATTGCTTACCTTAGGGGCGATATTGAAGAGGATCTACCAGTAAGCCCTACGGAAGAGAAAGAAGAATATGTCTCTTTTGATGAAATTGACTTAATGATTCAAGGAATGCGGTCAAATGAGTGGTGTTAAATCCATAAATTTAGATAAAGGCCTGCATTCAGCGTTTGAATTGGCGTGTGCTTTTACGGAGGCATACTTTGAGAATTTCTCAACAAAAGAGCTGCAGAGTAATGAGTTTGTACGTGAATGGATGTTGTCCGGTAAGTTTTCACCAACGCTCTTTTGGACAGAAGGGGACAACTTCACTTCTTGCTTTGTTGTAGCTCATCGGTGGCTTGAGGCTGAAAGGGCGTTAATGCGCGATGATGACATTATCTGTAAATATTTACTCCTCACTGCAGATGACCATGGGCTCATATCAGGTACCAATTTCGATAAACCAACAATTGATCTAATAAAAGAAAATAGAAATATAAGGACTGAAGATGTTATTTAAAAATGCAATCGTATACCGACTGGCTACTGATGAAGTAAAAGACCTGAGTGATAAGCTGAAAGCTAAAGCCTTTCAGCCATGTGGTCGATTGGATGAAACGTCGAGTGGGTGGGTCTCACCTATCGTTGACGACCATGAGATGATTGTTTTTGAAATTGCAGGCCGAGCACTGATGTGCCTGAAGACCGAAGATAAGGTGATTATTCCTGCAATCGTAAAAGAAGAGCTTAGTAATCGCGTTCGCAAGCTGGAGAAGGAGCGTGGAAACAAAATTGGTAAGAAAGAAAAGCAGGATATTAAGGATGAGATTATTCAGGAGATGCTGCCAACCGCGCCATGCAAGCCTTCGCGTATCTTTGGCTACATTGATTATCAGAATAAAATGGTAGTGGTTGAAGCAACATCCTCAAAGAATGCAGATAAATTTATAGAATCCTTCCGGAATACGGTAGGTGCAGAAGACTTTAAGGCGTTCCCTATTCAGGTAAACATGTCTGTTAGTACAGAGATGGGTCGATGGCAGAAGGATGAGGCTATCCCGGATCGATTGCTTTGGGGCGATAAGTGCTCATTGAAAAACATGGAAGATAGTGGAACCATAAAATATAACAAGCAGGATATGGGTGATGAGGGTATTACTGATTATCTGTGTGCAGATAAGGTTATTAAGGATGCTCAGTTTGAATTCGATGAGACAGTCATGTTCACCTTTACTGACGCCTTTACATTCAAGGGCCTTAAATATGTGAAGTTTATGGATGCAAAGCATGAGGCGGATCTGCAGGACTTCATGGACCAGTATGATTTTGAGTTCAATTTCTTCACGATGGAAGTGCGTGAACTGGTAGCATTCATGATTGAACAGTTTGATGGTGAAGTTGATTACGTATAGGTCAACCAAGGTATAGACATTAATTAATTACTGTTATACTATTCAGGAAAACTAAAATAAAAAGGTCAACATGTCTACTAAACTCTCCAGACTGCTTACCAACCAGCAGCATTTAGGGCCGGATTTAACGTTCTGCGTCCTTGATTCTAATGGTCCGTATATGGATGTTTTAAGGAATACGGATCTGGGTAAGTTTGGCAGTACAGAGATTGTTAGCATATACCCTGAGGCGTTCTTTAGAGAGAATGGTGTATCTGGCGGCACTGTACGTCAGATACGCGGAATTCCTAAGCTTAAGGGTATCCCAGAGTTCGTAATTACCAGTACTGACTGTTACATGTATACGATAAACGGCCGTGAGCATAGCGATATGTTCAATGACCGTAAGTGCGAGCTTCTTAAGCAGGTTGTTGACCGTATAACAAAAATTTCAAACCTTGAGGGGCAGTAAATGAAACGTGCATTACTTGCTGCAATCATGGTGTCATTTTCCGTGCCTGTAGTGGCAGATATTAATCCGTTTGAAGCTAAGCGAGATGTAGAAACGGCTGATCAGGGCATTGGCCCGGGTTATGGTCCAGATATGGGTATGATGGATCAGATGTATGACAATGACATTATTGGTGCAACGTTGATTGGAACAATTAACGGTAAAGAGATTTATTATAACACCAATAAAAAGGTTTATATCTACAAGGAAACTAAAGAGGCCGCTCCAGATGATGAGCAGCTGAAGCAGCTGATTGATCAACTACCGGAGGGGCTAAGGTAACATGATTTTAAAGAAAACAGTATTGGGTGCGGCGTTGGCCGCTGCTATGGTTCTTACGGGCTGCTCAGGTAATATACCTAAGGTGGATACCATAGAGACACGACAAGAGATTACCGACAAAATCAACAATGAGTGGAAAGCTGAGCTGCCTGCTACCAGTGTTCGTAAGTTGAAGCGATCAATTGTTCTCAAGGGGCCAACTCCAATTCCAGAGGAGATACTTAACACTTATGTGGATACGACCTTCACAGACGGTGTGACGCTCAATCACCTTTCTGCGTTCCTAAATGAGATTGATATTGCGACGATAATTCCAGAAGAGGAGCTTCGAAGCACTGAGATCGACATCTCTGCATACAGTGGTACACTGGGTGACCTACTAAAGGCTTTTGCGGTTAATTACGACGTATCATTTAATTGGAATGATGGAAATATTCTATCTATTGAGCGTAATTCCTCTTATATGATTCAGGCCATCCAAAATTCGGATATTTTGGATGATCTTAAAGAGACGGTAACTGAACTGGGCGCTGAAGAAGTCTTTGCAAGCCAAATTGCAGGTGTAATAACCTACAAGGCTACAGGATCTGCACAGAAACGTATTTCTCATTTCTTAGAGCGCGCAGTTAAGAATATCGCAACGATCAACATCCAGACTGCAATTGTGACGGTAGGCATTGATAAGAATCGCAACACAGGCTTTGATTGGGGTTCATTGAATGCCAAGATGGGTGCGCTTGCATTAAAGAATGATGAAACTGCGAGTGAGCTAGGTAATTCACTGTCGGATATCGTGGCCTACGGCACATTAGGGTCAAGCGCTCTTGCTTTTAAGGCCTTAAAAGGTGACTTCTCATTTGCTGGGGCAATCAACTTTCTGAGTAACTATGGTAAAACTACAACGACCCAATCTCTATTGCTTAAAACACTGTCTGGCAAATCTGTAGATATAAATTCAAACCAGAAAGTGCCATATACGAAGAGTGTTGGTGCAACATCTTCAGATGGTGCGGTAACGGGTAGTGCTGAAATTGAAGATGTCGAAGTGGGTCTGAATTTCAGTATTGAGCCGTATTTCGATCATGAAAATGAGCTTGTGACGATGGATGTCTCTTTGGATCTATCCAGCCTGCTTGGCTTTACTGAGGTTTCTGCAGGTAGTGGTCTCGGTACGATTACGCGCCCAAACACTCAGCAGCAGAAGCTGACTAGTGTAGTGCGAACAGAAGCAGGTGAGTCAGCGATTATTGGGGGGCTGACATTTGAAACCGTCTCTGATAACCGAACCAGTATCGCTTATGTGGAAGACCAGAAAATTGCAAATAAGAATGCTAAGCGAAGTGTAAATGCCATGTTCATTCTGTTACGTCCAACCGTAGTTGTTTACGATTTTAAGGAGAAGTAAGTGGGTATTTTTAAGAAAAAAGAGGACAAGTCGCCTGAAGCGACAGTGGAGGATGTGGTTTTTTCAGCCGATGAGGCGGTTAATTTAGAGCATATCGATGACTTGCCACAAAACCTCTACATTGGCCACATGTCCAATATGAAGAAAAGCGATTTGGACGCTTATGTCCGTGGCTTAGCTGAGGAGAAGTTTGATTCCTTGCGCATTGTCAAATATGGCATGGTTAAGTTTGGTGGTGGATTTCTTTATGAGGTTCATGAGGGTGGTGCAGGCAAAGGAATTATTAAATCACTTATTAAAGCCCTTAAAGATACAGATGAGTCCGAATTTATCATCCCTACCGCTGACCGTTGGGTTAAGGTTGTCCGCAAGGATAATGGCATTGTATGCTACCTCTTGCCGGATAATGCGCCACAAGATGAAGGACTGGCTCCATCAGCGAGCATTCAGTACAAGGACAGCCTAAAGCCTATGGTAAATGGCGGCTATGGGTTTATGGTGTTTGGCATAGTATTTGGTGTTATCGGCGCACTGTTTGCTACGGGCGGTGCGGTTGCGAAGTACCTTGTTATAGATAAGAAGGAGGTTGTCGAGCGCAAGGTGTTTGGCAAGGATACGCCGCTCAATCAAATTTCTGAGCTCATTAAATATTCAACCAGTGAGCATGAATATGTTGTGGCTATGAAATATGAAAATGGCGCATGGACATTTGATACAGGCCGACTGGAAGAGCGTATTGAAAGTGAGGTGATGTCAGATCCAGAAGAAGAGCTTATTAGGGAAACTGAAGAGCTGATGGAACTGAAGAATGATGACTTTATGGGTATAGAGCCAGAAGAAGCAGCGGAACACGAGGTGAAAGGGCCTGAATCGGGCATGGAGCCGAATGTTGCTGACACACCTGAAGAAATGACGTTTGCGCTAGAAGGTGCTGAGCTTCCAGATGAGATTGATGTCACAAGGAAAGCTAAAGCAGATACGGCCTTCAAGCCTAAAAATACCGCGAAGACACAGTAGACCAAGTAAGTGAGGAAGAAGTAAGGTGAATTTTCTAACAAAGTTTTTTAAATCGCTAACAGGGGCCTTCACGTTTATTGCAGGCTTGGTAGGCTTAGGGCTTGGTGCATACTTTCTTTTGTATCCGGTACAAACGGAAGACCCAAACATTGTAAAGAAGGCTGAATATAATGAGTGCCGTAAGGTGGCTAACCGACTGTCTATGTCGTTTGTGGACGACCCTAAGAAAGATGAATTCGTAGTGAAGTTTTCAGGAATTCAAAACTATAAGGAGAATATATATAAGACCAGCTACCTCTTAAGTGAGTGTAAAGGCTTTGAGATGAAGAAGTTCTGCCTTGGTACAAAATGTGAAAATGAAAACGGAAACCCTTATGTGGGCGGCGTTTTGACCATGAAATACGTGCCAGTTTTGAACCCTGATTCAAAAAAATAAGAAAAGATTCAAAAAGTGGTTGAAATATAATAATAACCGTTATAGTATTTCAATCACTCCCTAGCGGGAAATAACAATAAAAATAAAATAAGGTATTAAAGCATGTTCTCACTAATTATCTCTATCATCGCTATCGCTCTAGTTGTTGCTCTTGCAGGTGCTACACTTTACTACGGTGGTGACGCGTTCTCTAAAGGTTCTGCTGCTGCACAAGCTTCTACGCTAGCTAACCAAGGTCAGCAGATCGCTGCGGCTCACACGCTATACGCTGTAGACCACGGTGGTGCAACTATGACTGAAGCGTCTACAATCGGTGATCTGGTAACTGAAGGCTACCTATCTGCAATGCCAACTCCTCCAACAGGTTCTTGGGCTATCGAAGATACTTTCGACATGGATGGTGCTGGTACAGCTGACACTGCTAAGGTGTTGGTAATCGCTGATGTTCAGGCTAACCTGTCTGACGAAGTATGTGCTGAAGCGCAGAAACAGGGCGGTGCTGGCGCAGGCGCAACTGACCACTCTTCATCTGTTTACTCTTGCGTAGTAGATGTAGATGGTGCTGGTGCGACTCTAGCTGACAACAACGCTTTCTTCTACAAGCTGTAATCGGAAGTAAGTTGTGTAAGAGGGTCTTTGACCCTCTTACTTAAGAATTCTTTTACTAGCTACCGCGGGTAATTATTAAAAGGGTTTTTATCCTTTGCTCTACACACAATAAAAATAACATAAGGTATTAAAACATGTTCTCACTAATTATCTCTATCATCGCTATCGCTCTAGTTGTTGCTCTTGCAGGTGCTACACTTTACTACGGTGGTGATGCGTTCTCTAAAGGTTCTGCTGCTGCACAAGCTTCTACGCTAGCTAACCAAGGTCAGCAGATCGCTGCGGCTCACACGCTATACGCTGTAGACCACGGTGGTGCAACTATGACTGAAGCGTCTACGATCGGTGATCTGGTAACTGAAGGCTACCTATCTGCAATGCCAACTCCTCCAACAGGTTCTTGGGCTATCGAAGATACTTTCGACATGGATGGTACTGGTACAGCTGACACTGCTAAAGTATTGGTAATCGCTGATGTTCAGGCTAACCTGTCTGACGAAGTATGTGCTGAAGCGCAGAAACAGGGCGGTGCTGGCGCAGGCGCAACTGACCACTCTTCATCTGTTTACTCTTGCGTAGTAGATGTAGATGGTGCTGGTGCGACTCTAGCTGACAACAACGCTTTCTTCTACAAGCTGTAATCGGAAGTAAGTTGTGTAAGAGGGTCTTTGACCCTCTTACTTAAGAATTCTTTTACTAGCTACCGCGGGTAATTATTAAAAGGGTTTTTATCCTTTGCTCTACACACAATAAAAATAACATAAGGTATTAAAACATGTTCTCACTAATTATCTCTATCATCGCTATCGCTCTAGTTGTTGCTCTTGCAGGTGCTACACTTTACTACGGTGGTGATGCGTTCTCTAAAGGTTCTGCTGCTGCACAAGCTTCTACGCTAGCTAACCAAGGTCAGCAGATCGCTGCGGCTCACACGCTATACGCTGTAGACCACGGTGGTGCAACTATGACTGAAGCGTCTACGATCGGTGATCTGGTAACTGAAGGCTACCTATCTGCAATGCCAACTCCTCCAACAGGTTCTTGGGCTATCGAAGATACTTTCGACATGGATGGCGCTGGTACAGCTGACACTGCTAAAGTGTTGGTAATCGCTGATGTTCAGGCTAACCTGTCTGACGAAGTATGTGCTGAAGCGCAGAAACAGGGCGGTGCTGGCGCAGGCGCAACTGACCACTCTTCATCTGTTTACTCTTGCGTAGTAGATGTAGATGGTGCTGGTGCGACTCTGACTGACAGCAACGCTTTCTTCTACAAACTATAATTTGAAAGAAGCTTAAAGGGAGGCTTTATGCCTCCTTTTTTACGTTGCAGGCATCTTCCAATTTAGTTAAAAAGTGTTATAATAACGCAAAATAACTATAAAAATACCCTAGAGGTTCTTATGAAAGCACTTGTAATGAAAGTGTCAGATCTGGTGCGTTCTGGCAAAATGAATGTTGTTGACTGGATTGGCGCTGCGGCTTCCCTTGGTTATGGTGCATATCTAGTGCATACAGATGGCCTTGAGAGTATTTTGACGTGGGTTATATTGGCTGTAGGCGTTCTTGCGGTATTTCTAGCATACTATAACCCTGCTAAGCGCGTTCATAATCATATCGAGAAAAAAATCCTAAAAGGCGCCAATACAAAAGCTAAAGAAGCCCCTGCAAGTTCAGATTCCGTGGATCAAACTACTGCGTAAAGGGGGTGTCTGATGTTTCAGTTAATTATCGTTATAATAGCCTTAGCTGTCTTCTCTATGTTTGTAGTGGCGGGTTCGGGCTATTTTAACTATGACAAGATGGCTTCTTACGAGCATGAGTCTCAGTTCAGTAATGCTATCACTCAGCTGACTAGTGGCTACCGCATGTATGAAAATCTTCATGAAGTTCCTCCTGACACATTGACAGATATGACTACAGCGTTGATTGATGAGCCTAAGTTGCCGCAGGGCATGACAGTTACATACGATGAATCAAATAAGAACTACTTCTGCTTTGATGGAAGTGTTAATGAAAGTGTGTTTATGGCTCTAGATCGTATGAGAAGTAATTTGGGTGAGACTGTCTTTTCTTTAAGTGATGCCTGCGGGGACAATACCAGTCCTATCGCTTCACCATCCTTTCCGGTTGCCCTTAAAGCAACATATTATATTACTAAATAAGGGTTTCTAATGATTTACTTGATGATACTAGGTGTATTTATAATTGGTATGGCAGGTTTTGCGGGCTATACATTGTTATCAATCACTGATGTTACACGTAAAACGGTTAAGACTGCTGATGAGCATCTGATTCTTGATCAATGGGAAAACCTAATTACCCAGAATACGATTCGGCATGGGCCTAATCAGTACTTAAGCCCTCCTTTGGGAGAGGATTATGTTGTCGATGAAGGTCTGCCCACTGAAGATATTGTTGCGCAGAAATTGCCTTCTTATCTTAATGCAAATGTAAAGAATGCTTGGGGTCACCCATTGGTGTATTGCCCTTATGGTGAGGTTACTACGTTATCTGCTAATGGCACAGTGCAGTTAAATGCTACAGAGACATATGATATCGAAACCATTGCACAGAGTGGCCGAGACTACGTTTGGAAGTCGGACGTGCCTGTCGATGTAAGTGCGCAAAGCAAGGGTGTTATTGCTTTTATTATGTCACCAATGCCCAACACGAGCACCATCCCTGATTGCTCTAACGTTATTTACAACGGTGAGCGCTTTAAAGACAGTACAGGTGCTGCGGTTGTTCGTGCAATCACTAAAGAGAACTCGACAGGACTTACATCTGGCGGTGTTGAGGTGGTTGATTTTCACTCTGAGTATGGCCTGACAGATCCACTAAACAATGCCCTAAATAGCTGGGATTCAGCACAGTATGATCGTGTATATGTAAAATTGACAGATAGGGTTGAGCCTTATTTAGTAACAGACTTGGAGTTAGCTATTCCGCAATCATCCACAATGAAGGAAATTGTGTTTGTGGGTGAAACAAGAGCGGGTACCGTTATTGATGTGCCTGCCGCTGGTGCGCAAGAAACGCTGAGTTTTGAGAATCTGAAGGTTACATTCAGAGACTTGTCGTTTGATGATGACTTAACGGTTTCAGCTAAAAATTCTGAAGTGATTCTTGATAACGTGACCTTAAATGAGCTGTCTATCGAGAAGTCACGACTTGTGTTCGAGGGTACTGCCACTTTCAACGGCACGGCACACAGTGTCAATACGGTAAATGCTGTAGATAGTGAGATTGATTTTAAAGGCTTTAATGTGAATATGAATGGTGATGCGGCCAATACCGCAGTCTTTTCATTGGATGGCAGTAAAATCAACTCAGCAGAATCTGTAACCTTAACTATGGCAACGGACGCGACAATTCCATTAATCCTTGCGATTGATGGAAGTCAGATCTACGCGGATAGTCTAACAGTATTGTCTTCCGGAGGTGCTATTAAGCCATTGAGTCTATTGAGTTTGGATTCTTCTTCATCTGCAGTGCTGCGCGATTCATTCCTAACGGCTAATGCTGATGGCGAAACTATCCTCTATACGCAAGGGAATGTGGAATTAAATAATACTGATCTGGTATCGAATGTGCCTATGCCATATGCAGTAATTCTTGATGATCAGGCAAGGTTTAGTGCAAACAATGGCTCTCTGATAGGCAGCGCATCTCCATCAGATCGACCGGTTACCACGATTGATGATCGTGGCGCCACATTCATCTTCGGTACGGGGGCGGTGATAAATGGTAATCAATGCTGGCAGGGTACGATCTTTACCTCCGTTGCAAGCCCAAACACTGGTACATCAGAAGCCCTAGATAATAACTATAAGATTTTCAACCAGAGTAACTGGAGCTGTAATTAATGAGTAGTGTCCAAAATCGCGATATATTATTAAAAGAATATTTAATAAAAGAAGATATTGTTCGTCCAAATGCCCTCGACGCGGCCGAGCGAGAGTGTGCCATCACGGGTGATACTATCGGCTCTGTTTTGGTAAAAAATGGTTTTTTGAACCAAGACATCCTAATTCAGGCACTGCTTGAGCTAGATGATCAGGCAGTAGTAGATGAAGAAATCGTTATTCCACATATACCAGCTGAAATGTTGATCGAATACAAGATCATGTTTACAGCACAGACAGTAAAGAAGGTTTATGTGGCTTGCTTATGTCGGCAGTCCCTTGCGGAAGAACTACTGCGTGATTATTTCCCAAAGCAAGAATTGACCTTTGTTCCAGCCAATCCGGATAAGATCTTTTCCTATTCCGAGAAGCTGTCTACCATCCATGATAGTGATGCCTCGGTAATGGAGCAGATTATCCGAAAAGGTATTTCTATGGGTGCTTCGGATATTCATATTGGTCCGCGCCGAGAATCTTACAGTGTTATGTACCGATATCTTGGTGTTCGACGCATTGACCATGAGGGTGATATGGAAGAATTCATGATGCTTGCGTCACGAATCAAAGACCGCTCTCGTATGGATTTGGCAGAACGCCGAGTACCACAGGATGGCGGTTTCTCTATCGAATACAATGGCCGCCTTGTAGATATGCGTGTTGCTACGGTACCAACGAATGACGGTGAGGTCATCGTAATACGTATTCTTGATCCCGCCAAATCGCAACACAAGATGGATGATTTGGGCATCACTCGACTTGAACAATGGCGTAAAGGGGTTCAGAACTCTCATGGCATTTGTCTTGTATGTGGACCAACGGGTTCAGGGAAGACAACAACGCTGAACGCATCGATTCGAGAATTGGACCGTTTTGAAAAGGCTATTTTCTCCGCGGAAGATCCTGTCGAATATCGTATTCCTTACGTTGCACAGGTAAATATCAATCATGCTGTAGGCCTTGATTTCTCTAGGGCTGTGAGGGCATTTATGAGGAGTGATCCAGACATCATCCTCGTAGGTGAGATCCGAGACCCAGAGACCGCACGAAACGCAATTAAAGCGGCTGAAACAGGTCACTTGGTGTTAGGAACTTTGCATACAGGTTCAATCCATGGTGCTGTAAACCGTCTACGAGATTTGGAGATCGACCCGCATGAATTGAAGAGTGTCGTGCGTTCGGTGTTGGCTCAGCGATTGATGCGTGTGCGTTGCCCAACATGCATGGATTTGCCGAAAGAAGAACAGTCCAAATGTAAGAAATGCTTTGGTAGTGGTTATCATGCTCGAACCATCGTTTCTGAATGCCATTATTTTGAAAGTATTAATGAGGTGATGGGGCTTCTAACGAGTGATGATGTACACTGGCCCACTATGGTTGAGGATGCGTACGGAAAATACATCAATGGGGATACAGACTACAAAGAATTTGAGCGAGTCTTTGGGCCTGAGGCGACGCGGTTATGTGAGAGTAAGGGATACCGGGAAGGTGACGAGCCTTTTACTGTTGGTGAGGTGTCTGAATAATGAAAACATTTCGCATCGTAGTTAAAACACGAAAGGGAACCGAAGAGCGTGAAATTGAAGCGCTGGACTTACAGGCCGCACGTCGTGCGGGCCGTAAGTACGGCCAAGTCATTAGCTGTAAAAAGGTTAATCGTTTCAATGTTGATTCTCCACTCAGTCCCGCAGATCGACAGATCTTCCTGCAACGCCTTGGCGCGATGCAGGAGTCTAAGGTTGGTGCGGGTGAAGCATTGGCGCTCATGGAGCAAACATTTGCTGGTGCAGTAAAGAAAACAGCTGGTCGCATGCTGAAGCTGATCGAAAATGGCGACGATATTGGACAAGCTATGGGTCGAATGGGTGACAGCTATTTCCCTTCCAACGTCGTTGCTCTGGTACAGGCGGGTTCTAAAGGTGGTGATACCGGCAAGGCACTGAAAAATGCGGCCGAATTTGAAGTTGAAATGGAGCGCATTAAGCGTGAGAGCGGTAAAGGTATCTGGTCAGGTATTGCAGGGATACTATCCGCTGTAGGTATTGTATTCGGTACTACGATGTATTTCGGGCCTATGATCATGGATTCCGACCTTGTGAAGATCGGTGGTGATGACATGAAAGTGGGTTGGGCATTAATACTGGGTGACTATCTGGAGATTGCAGCGATTGTGGTATTAACAGTGCTCGTATCTTTATGGCTACTAGGTAACCTTGGTAAGAAAATTAATGCCAGATTGGCTGATAAACTTATTCTTAAGATTCCATTTTATAAAGATTTGGCACTGGCTAAGAATAACTACACGGTCTTATACGGTTTGGCTATGCTTGCTCATTCGGGGGTGAGTATGGAGGCTGCCTTGAAGTTATCTGCAGATTCAGCACCCAAAGGGGCTCTTAAAGATGACTTGATGGCAGCCACTGGTGCGGTGAAAGTTGGTAAACCATGGGCGATGGCGATGAAAACACTGCACCCCACCGATAAAGCCGCACTGTCAACATCGGAGGACCGAGAACAAATCGCTAGGACGCTTGAGGCCCTCTCATATCAGTACCGCGCATTATACGGACAGCGAGTCTCGACGCTTGCTCCTGTTTTGCAGGCAGTTGCGATGTTGTTCTTGATTGCGGCTGGTGCGGTTCTCTTCGGACAGACTGTAATGCCTATCCTGAAACTGGCAGGTGGCGGATTGATGTAAAAAAGCGAATATTGATGTTGACATTTAATTAATAAGCCTTATATTAATTGTCAGCATTCAATATAAAAAGGATATAACAAATGATGAATCAAGATTCCTATCGTGCTGCTTTGGATTATTTGAAGTCAATTCCTGTTGATGAAATGGTTCCAGAAAAGCCAGAAAAGCCAGTCAATAAATTTACAGCATCCCTTGAGATGGGTGAATTTAGTTTTGCCTCTGATTTGATGGCATTTAACGGCGAGGGATCATCATTTGTTTCCGCTGAAGAAGTACTAAATGAACCGGGTGTTGATGCACATCCGGTTCTTTTGTCTCTTATGAATCAGTCAATGTTTGAAGAAGGTGTATTCATTGATGCAATGACTTTACCCACTGATGGTACTGTAAATCCACGAGTTTGCTTTGCGTGCCTACGTGAAGAAAATGACGAGGGCGAAGTGAAGATCTATCGCAACATTACCGCGATCAGCCGCATTTTCGGCAAGCCAGCCTCTCAGGTTAAAGAGATGATGAGTCTCGGAACATATGAGTGTGTTACGGCTATGCGTGGTATTCTAGAGGAGAAAGTGTCCGGTGCGTAAAAATAAGGTATTAAATTCTTTGGCTGCTGTAATGTTTGCTGTCTCTGCAGGTGTTGTATGCGCTCATGATATTCCGGGCAAGCCTGCTTACTCGGTGTTGGTAGGCGAGGACTTGAACTATGAGAGTCAGGATCGTTTAGATAAGCTATCTGTTCGTGAAATAACTGAGCTCGTAAAGGCTGCAAGATATGCGCAAGCCAAAGATGTTGATTTCGGATTGATTGATTTCTACCTTGAGAATCGGATTCAGCGTGCGCTGCATATGGAGTTTAATGTAAACCGTGATGTGATGCATGAAGGGGTAAAGATCGAGCAGCGGCATCATTTGATTGACCCTGATGGCCTTAAGCATGGTGAGATCACGCATAAAGTGACGTTTGAGCATGGTGAGGAATTCCTTACACCTCAGATGGGTAATGACCTGATCAACGAACAGTTGATGCGTGATGGCATTGCGCCTGTTGATAAGTATCAAGCAGAAATTCGAGTATGTAGCTTTACTGGTGATCTGGGCACCTACTACGAGATGGCGGAAATTGAGTTAGAAAAAATATCGCTTCTGAATGTGAAGTATACTTGTCTGGACGACCTGTCGTCTTATTGGAAGAATCGTATTAATGATTACGTCTCTAAAATAACATTCCGGCGTTTAGATCCAAAGGCCAGCAGCCAATATGACTTGACTAAACCGACTAATTAATTATAATAATAATTAATAGGAGGTGAGTTATGTTTGATAAATGGTCGCAGTACTCATATGTATCCAGACAGGTGGGTGAACGTGTTGTTTACTACTACGTGCTTGAAGTATGTGACTCATTTGCCCGCATATCCCGCGTACGTCCGGATGGTCAATTGGATGAGCGTGTGGTTGAGGTTATGCCTGCAGATTACCATCATTATTCACTGGAACCGCTATTGAGTTATGAACGAATTGCATGAGTGGTCTAGATAATAAGCTTGTCGAAGAGGTTCGGAAAACCTGCCTAAAATATGGTTACGAAGTTGAGGATATCCCGTTTGTTCGCAAAGGGGATATTCTTATGCTTATGCCTATCCTACATGATGTAAGTCATGATCAACTCCTAGCTGATACATTTGAGGCGCTAAGTAAATCTATGGGGCTAGAAGAGGTCTCTGTCGGTTGCACTGTCGTTATAAGCGCGTCTAAACGAGGTACCTTGCTTGGGGTTGATCCTTTGGCCATTACTGCGCCTGTGGTTATACGCGATGATGAGGGCCAAAAGCTTTACTTAACGGTTGAAACATTTCTGCAGCTGGAGCATGCAGAGGAAGTGGAGTAGTTGTTTTAGTAAATATTGGATGCAATTAGGCTGCATAGTGTTATATATACTCTATATAACACTATGCGGCCTTTTCTTTTGCCTGTGAGATGAGGTCAAGAATCTCGTTGCCGACACACTGGACTACCTGTGATTTAATGCCATGCGCAGACAGTTCTTCGAGGGAGGTTGGTTGCGATGTGGCGATCTTCCTGATCTCAAGATTGGAAAGTACTAAAAACTCACCTTTGCGTAATATTTTCGCAGCCTTACGTCTCAGCAGCTTTAGGCCGTCATTAATGAAGTGGATTGTCTCATTGCATTCCTGAGGCTTAATGATCTTTTTAGTGGTGTTGGTTGTTTGAGGACGGGAATTGCTTCCAGAAAGCTTGCCCGGTTTCATAAGCCAATCTGAACCACGCTTGGTTAACTTAAGGTCATCATTATTGATCGTAATTAATCCATGCTTTTGAAGGTAAACAAACGCTCGTAAAAATTTTGGCTTGTCTGTGCCGCGTAAATTTCCAAATGCAGAGTTTGAGGTTAGTCCTAGGTGATTTAAGAGTGGGTTTTCAATGCCCAGTGACACACCAATTACGTTCTGCTTTTTGGCAGGTTGTGGGAGAAGTATTAAATTATTGAGAACAGACGCAAAAAAACTGACCGGTATTTCTTCTGTAATGCCTTCATTCTCAAGGTTTTTGCGGAAGCAATTATCACATGCGTGGCAGTTAAGTGGAGCAGAATTATCACCAAAGTGCTTCTGCATACTACGTTTTCTGCATAGTTTGGACCTGCAGTATTGCTCCATAATATTAAGGTTTTCAGCGGCAACACGTCGACGAATGCGGAATTTCTCATCATCAACATGTGCGCTTGGGTTAAGGACTTCAATAGTAGGTACATCTGGATTGTCAAAATAGCTGACTGCTATTGCACCGCTATGTTCAAGAACGCCTAAAATCTGCTTAACTTGCATTGGATTGAGGTCATATGGGGAGACGGCTGCAATCTCTTTGAGAGTGAACCCCGGCTGCATATCTAGGTATTGAGTGCATACAAAGAACTTAATCGCTTCTAGCTGGTCCAGAGACGGATATTTGTTGTCGATGAAGAATTGATGGGTAAATCGATCTTTCTTACTGTAAATCAGGAATGCTTTAGATGGTTTTCCATCACGCCCGGCCCTTCCCGATTCTTGGGAGTAGTTTTCGAGGCTGTCAGGCATGCTAGCATGAATAACAGTGCGAATATTGGACTTATCAATGCCCATCCCAAAGGCTTTAGTCGCGATTAGGGTTAGCGTATCAGACTGCACAAAGGCTTCTTGGTTGCGAACCTTGTCGGCCGAAGAAAGCTTGCCGTGGTAATAGGTGCATTCAACGCCTTCTTTGCGCAAGAAGGTGAATACGGACTCTACTTCCTTAATGGTGTTGCAATATATGATCGTAGGGCCTTTAAGAGTCCCTCGTAGCGTATTAAGGATGTCAGCGTTCTTGTCTTCCGAGTGTATACAATGGTATTCAATATTGTCCCGCGCAGACAATTGAACGATAAGTTCCGGGTCGTTTAACTTCAGCTGCTCAACAATATCAGCCTGCACATCCGGTGTGGCCGTCGCAGTAAAGGCTGAGACGGTGATTCTTTGATTCCGCTGCTGTTCAAGCTCTCTGATGTAATTACCTAACGCAGAATAATGCAGCCGGAAGTCATGACCCCATAGGGAAATACAGTGGGATTCGTCAACGACTATGTTGTAAAGTGGTGCGCGAAGGGACGCCTGCCAGAATTGGTCATTAGCAAACCTTTCAGGTGATACATAAAGAAGCTTAAGTGATCCCTCAATGTAGCGCTGAAGTATGTTCATAGATTCAGCGGGTGAAATTGTAGAGTTCAAGTACGCTGCGGAAATGCCTTTGTGGCGTAAGGCATCGACCTGATCCTTCATTAAAGCGATCAGTGGACTTACGACAATAGTAACGCCCTCGTTGATCAGAGCGGGGATTTGATAGCAAATAGATTTACCGCTGCCGGTCTGCAGGATGGTTAAAGCATCCTGTTTATTGAGGCAGGCGGAAATAGAGGCTTCTTGCCCATCTCTGAAAGATGAGTGGCCAAAATACTGTTGTAGCGTGCTGGTTGCTATGTCCACTAAAATCTCCATTATCAATATTTACAATTATAATAATAAATCCCAAGGAGTCAAATTAACCTAACGTATAAAGTGGCAAAAAAGTTGAGTTTTTTTATTTCTTCATATACTATAACGAAAAATAATACTAACTATAGGTGACTACTGTGTCTACTGCTCCTGATCTTCAGGCGATGAGCATCCATCAGCCAGAGCTATCCACGCTCAAAAAAACATATAAAATCCTGCCTTGGTCGATAAGGGCTCAGGTGGTTCTTGAGAAAGCAGGCATTAATGGCTTTGATGTAAAGCATGCTGAAAATGCTGAAACACCGATCGTAGACAAGTCGTTAGCATCACTACTAGGGCATAAAACCTTGGGTGATTTTGTTACCACTCCTGAATGTGATGGTGGTCTTGGGATAGCGTGGGATGAGTGGTATGAGGAAGCGTTGGCTACCCGAGTGAAAAAGGAGTTCGAGATCGCTACAGATGACCCAAAAGAGGTAGTGCGTCAGTTTAACGACGTAACCAAGGTCATGGGCCGTGAGCCGCTCAATGCACAGGAGTATCACTTATATAAAGATAATGTCCTAAAACAGCAGTCAGAAACAAAAATTGCTCAACTCTCTGAAAAAAATGATGAACTGGTATCTGAAAATCGCCAATACATGCAGGAAAATACTGTTCTGCAAGAGGGTAATATTTGTCTAACTAAAGAAGTTAGTGAGCTAAAAGGTCAAATTGGCAGTGTCCGCACGCAAGTGCGTGAAGAGATGTCTATCGCCCACAATGCAGAAATCAACACTCTAAAAGATAAGTATGGCACTGAGATGTCAGTACTTGCGGAAAGTCATGAGAGTGAAATTGCCGCGCTTAAAAATGGTTATGTTTCTGAGATGTCTTCAGTAAAAAAACAGCATAACGAAGCGGTAAAACAGCTAGAGTCGTCATTATCAACACGGATGACCATTGCGGTAGCTGAAGCTAAAACAGAAGCTGAGGCGAAAAGCAAAAAGGAACTTGAGCAAGCAGTTACAATGGCGCTTGCTGAGCAAAAAAATGTTCTCGCAACTGAATATGATCGCAAAGTTGAAGTCTTAGTTCAGGAACATCAGGGCACAGTTTCAACAATAACTTATGCGCATGAGGCGGAATTGAAGGCGAAACAAGAAATTGTGGATAATGCGCTAGCGTATTACAACTCTGATAATTTTGTTAAAGCTGAAGAGTACAATGACGTCCTTGGTAAGGTAGATCTGTTAAACGAGACTGTCTCTCAGTATTTAGGTCGTGTGGAGTCGCTGCAGATAGAAAAAGAGCAGATGACCCAAGCTACCTTAGAGCTTTCTTCACAGCTAACTGAGAAGAATTCAATGATTCAAAATATGCAAGTTGGTATGGAAGGTCTTGAGCAGCGTTTGGTAGCACTAATGGGTGGCGAAATTAGTGATAGTGTCCGTGTGATTGAAGCTGAGAAGCTGGATGCTATTATGGACAAGTTGAACAAGTATTACGCCGCATACAATAAGCTTCATGGTAGCAATAAACAGTTGGCGGCTTCATTCAATAAATCGCAGAAGCAGCTTGCTAACACTAAAAAAATGTTATCAACTCGCAACAAGCAGCTGGCATCATCCAATACTGTAGTTAAGGTATTTGTGGGCATGAGTTTAGTACTCGCAACAGGATTGGGCTTTGGAGTTGTGGCATTGGAGATGGGTCTCCTGTAGCAACATAATTTGTGAAAAAACCAGCGCTTGCGCTGGTTTTTTATGCCCAATTGGAAGTAGAGTTGGGCAGGATGAGCGATTTAATTAAGACCGCTGGCTTGTGAGAAACTAGCCACCCTAGATGTTATATATATAGCTCTTTGGACTGTGTATAATTAGTATTTAGGCCACTTTTAGTGGCCTTTTTCATACCTAAAGCACTACCAGAAATATAGGGTATTTCGTGTACTGTGTATTCAGAATCGGACTACCACCCTGTTAAACCGCCGCGTAGCGGCAATAGTAGAACAGGAAAAGTTTGCTAGTGAGAATATACATAAAAAAGCCCAGCTATTGCTGGGCTGGAACTCGCTCACTCGCATTTGTACACAGTTTTCACTATTTACTCATAATGGGTGGCTAGATAGGGCTAAGCCTGAAAATTAGGCTGCAGCACCGGTGTTGAGGACATCAATAGCTAGAATAGACATATAGGTGACAAATAAGGCACCTAAAAGCATTGCCCAGCTGCGGTTAAGCTTTGTTCCACGCTTATAGCAGAAGAAGCCAATACCAACCAAAAGTAGGGTGATGCCAACCATCCAAGGCAGGTCGCGTGACATAATGGAGTCTGGAAGGGCTTGAGCAGGCACTAGTAAACCCGGGATACCCAAAACCATCAGGGTGTTGAATACGTTGGAGCCTAAGACATTGCCAATAATTAGGTCGTGTTTGCCCTTAACTGCAGCGGCAACAGATGCGCTTAGCTCGGGTAGTGATGTACCGATAGCTATTATGGTTAAGCCGATAATAGACTCTTCTATACCGAATTCCAATGCTACATCAGTTGATCCAGTAACAAGAAGTTTGGAGCCGACAAAGAGAAATATGCCACCTAGGATAAGGTTCATCCATGACGACGTCTGGCTGAACTCTTCGGGAATGTCTAAGCCAGAATCATTCATAATGTCTTGAACTGCATCTGCATTTGCCTGAAGCTTAGGAATAACGTAAGAAAGCGCAAACAATACAAATGACATTGCAGATATCAGTGAAAATCCTTCCCAGAAGGAAAGTTTGCCATCATGAAGTACAGTGCCTGCTATGACTGTTGCTCCAAGTAATAGCGGAACCTGAAACTTTAAAGAATGTTGGCTAATTGCAATCGGGCTAATTAAGGCGGTTACGCTCAATATTAAGGCAATATTGGCAATATTTGACCCCAGCGCATTGCCAACAGCGAGGCTTGGAACGCCATCAAGGGAGCTGGACGCAGCAACAAACATTTCAGGGAGGGAAGTGCCAAGGCCAACGATAATAAAGCCTATCACAACAATTGGAACATTGTGATGATGAGCAATACTGGCGGCGCCTTCAACAAATTTGTCTGCGAAAATAATTAAAAGTGCCAAGCCCGCAAGGATCATGCAGATTTCTAAAAACATGATAATTTCCGTTTTATTTTTTTCTGTTATATTAAAACAAAACGGAAATTAGATCAATATTCAGGCAATTAAACGGCGTGTTGATATTGGGTTTCTAATCGCCGAGCCATCACGCCAAAAAAGTGCACAATGGAGTCTTTCAATGAGGTGGTTCTGACACGATTTTTGGTGTTCTCGATAGCATCTTTTAGAGCAGCGCGGCTACCTACCATAAATACCTGTTTTTTGCCGCGAGTAATTCCTGTGTAAACTAGGTTTGGTGTATTCATGTTGGCATGAGATGATGAAATAGGCATGATTACAGCCTCAAACTCAGACCCTTGGGATTTGTGAGTTGTCATTGCATACGCAAGTGTTAGGTCATTCAATTCTTTATAGGAGATTGTGATATTCTTGTCATCAAACTGAACGGACACCGATTTTCGGGCTTTGTTGATTTCAGTAATGTGGCCAATGTCACCGTTAAAGATACCTAGCTTCGAATTGTTTTGAGTTTGCATGACGCGATCACCCACATGAAAGGTGTTGCTAAATTTTTTAATAAAGTCTTTAGATCTCAGTGAAGAGGGATTAAAAATAGGTTTAAGTGCCTCATTTAATTTATAAACACCGGGTCCTTTAGAAAGCATGGGGGCTAGAACCTGAGTATTCTTAAGGTCAATTCCCTTTTCTGGCAAGGTATTTAAAAGAAGTCTTTTAATTTCCTGAATAATATTTTCTGTATCATCAGGAGTATGTACAAAGTGATAGTCACCCTTGTCATTAATGCCGTAATCTATGACTTTATCATCCTGACCATTTATAATTGCACGAGCGTTACGTATCGCACGACCATTCTCATCTAGGCGATAGCACTTCTCAAGTTTAGTATATTCGATCATCTTGGAGTCAATGAGATCCTTTAGAACTTGGCCCGGGCCAACAGAAGGCAATTGATCAATATCTCCAAGCATAATAAGTCTACAGTGCTGAGGTAAGGCTCTAAGTAGAGATAGAAACAGTTCTGTATCGACCATGCTGTGTTCGTCAATCACAAATGTATCTACATCCAAAGGATTGTTCTCATTATGCTGAAAGCCAGTTTCAGGTGTGTATTTGAGTAGAGCATGGATGGTGCCTATCTGTGATATTATACCTTCATCGAGTCGAGATTGGATTTGCTCTTTTATTCGGCCAACTGCCTTGCCTGTGGGAGCGGAGCATAAAATTTTGCGACCCGCATTTACCTCAGGTCTTAATGATTCAAGAACCTGATCAAGTACCGTGGTCTTACCGGTACCGGGCCCTCCGGTTAATATGCTAATTTTCGATTCTGCACAGCGGACAACACCCCCTTTTTGTGTGTCATCGAGTTTAACCCCATCAAAATTAAAGTGAGTATTTTTTTGGGGAAATGGACTAAATTGAAGCTTAGCTAAGCGTTGTCCAATTTCCTGCTCGCGAACAAAGTCCTCTTTAAGGCATATGGCAAGACGGCCGTCTTCCATTTTCCGTTGTCGAACCTGTTTTTTTTCGATTTTCTCTTCTTGGATAAAGCGCTGAACATCTTCATAAGAAATCTGTGCTCCACGGGATATCCGGCCTGCAAGAGAGTTTACCGGAAATAGCGTATTGCCTGATCCGGACTCACGTTCCAGAGCAGTATTAAATGCGGCGTGAAGTCTTAGGCGGCTGGACTCTGAAAATCCCAGCTTCTTGGCGATAGGGTCAATGTTTTTAATATTAAACCCTTTTACCTCAGTGAGTCTGTATGGGGAGCCAGATACAACGCCGTGTGCCTTCTCCCCAAAAAATTCAAGGACGGAGTCGCGCTTTGAGTCGTCAATGCCCAAATTGGTTAGGTAGTTAAAGCTTTCTCGAAACAAGCTGTCCTTTTTAAGTAGGTCAGCGATGTGATTCATGGTTGTTGGATGGATATCGTTATTAATCGCAATATCTTGAGGTTTGGTAATTAGCTGGTGAATGGTATCTTCTTCATAGAGATCGTAGAGGTATTGAATAACAGGGGTGCTTACATGGTCTTTAATTCTAGCTTTGAGGTACGCTAAAGTGTGTGCCCTACAAAAATCTGGCGAGCTAATGGAGTCTGCAATTACACTTACAACCCCATCATGATCAATCGGATTGCCACGCACAATAAATTCATCACCCACATTCACATTGGGGTGGACACCGGAGATTGTAACCTCCTTACCCTCACGGATGAGGCCATTCTGATCAGGTTCAAGAACCTGCGATACAGCGCAGGTAAAATGAACGTTATCATCAGCATCCTTGCTCAATAAGCCTTGTGTAACTGAAACTTTTATGCGCATGTTTGTATATGGCCTAATTATTTGGTATAACACTATTATTATAACACTAATAACAAAAACCAGACCAGAGCGTATCCATGTGTAAAAGTAAAAAAATCCTAAAATCACTTGTTGCAGCAATTGCTTGCAGCAGTACTTTTGCCGTTGCGGCGGATTTTAATTACAAGTTACCCAGCGATAATGGCGCCGTAGTGAGTTACAGTAACCCGCTAATTATTGAGGGCGAAGTGGAGTCCGTGCGCGCTGGTGATCACATAAAGGTTCAGATAAAGGATTACAAGGAGCGTCGAGATGACCCACGCTATAATGACGAATATAGGCGTTTAGAGGGTATCTCTGGTCCCGGTTACTACCACAAGGACCGAGGGCAGTTCGAGATGCATATTGCAGGCCTAAGAGAAGCTGACGTAAAGAAGTATAGGGCCGCATCACTAGCATTCTCGAAGTATGTACTCGATGATGCACCAGTGGAGCTAATCTGCATAGGAAAGAATGAGCAGATGCAAATCCCGGAATGCATGCTGCTGATAGGTGATATTGACTATGCGCATGGTGTTATTTTCGAAGGACTGTTTAAGTATGACCGCACAAACCAGCTGCATGAAAAAGATGCTAGAAGTTACGCAAAAGCTGAAGAAGTAGCAAAGCTAAAGCTAAAAGGCGTTTGGTCGTCAGGCTATGGCATGTTTGAGCTTAATGACGAGAACAAACTCGAATAAGGGTGTTTTCTGAGTATTTAATAAGTGTTATACTAAATAGTATGCGAATAAAAACTCAGAAATAGGTACACCAATATGGCTTACCAAACCTTTAGACCTGAAGCGAATGATGCTCGCCTAGAGCCTATGTTCTTCGGGAATAGTGTTAATGTTGCGCGCTATGATCAACAGAAGCACCCACTTTTTGAAAAACTGATTGAAAAGCAATTAAGTTTTTTCTGGCGCCCGGAAGAGGTAGATTTATCTACCGATCGAATTCAGTTCCAAGCGTTGCCAGAGCATGAAAAACATATTTTTGTCAGCAACTTGAAATATCAAACCCTTTTGGATTCTGTTCAGGGGCGTTCGCCGAATATCGCATTCCTGCCTGTTGTATCCATTCCAGAACTCGAAACATGGCTGGAAACATGGTCCTTCAGTGAGACTATCCATAGTCGTTCATACACACACATTTTGCGTAATATTTTTAATGACCCATCAGAGGTCTTTGATAACATCGTAAATGTGCCTGAAATCCAAGAGCGTGCGTCTGCCGTAACGAGTGAATATGATGAATTCATTGAGCTTACTCAGTTATATCAAGCGATTGGTGAGGGCGTTCACACTATTAACGGTGAAGAGAAAGATTGCACGCTGCGTAATCTGAAGAAGTGTGCGATGAAGACCATGGTCTCAGTTAATGCACTGGAAGCAGTACGCTTCTATGTGAGTTTCGCATGCTCATTCTCGTTCGCTGAGCGTAGCTTGATGGAAGGTAATGCAAAGATCATTAAGCTAATTGCGCGTGATGAGGCACTTCACCTGACAGGCACACAGCATATTTGTAATCTCTGGCGCAGCGGCGTAGACGATCCTGAGTGTGCAGAAATATGGAAAGAAAACGAAGAAGAATTTACAAAAATCTTTTTTGATGCAGCTGAGCAGGAAAAAGCATGGGCAAAATACTTGTTTAAGGACGGTTCTATGATTGGCCTTAACGAGCAAATCCTGTGCGATTATGTTGAGTACATCACCAACGTAAGGATGGGCGCATTGGGCATGAAAAAACCGTACCCTGAGCGTAAGAATCCACTGCCTTGGATGAACGGTTGGCTGCAAAGTGACAACGTTCAGGTTGCCCCACAAGAAACTGAAATCAGCTCTTACTTGGTCGGCCAGATCGATAATGAAGTTGATGAAAACGACTTTGATGGCTTCGCTCTGTAATTCCTCTGTGGCACCTTTGGGTGCCACAAGCATCTCTCCTTCTAACATATTAAACCGTTAATAAACTATCGTAAGGTATTACTATGCAATTAAAAATACGTCCAATTAAAGAAAAAAAGACGAAGAGCCACTCGGACATCGTGCATAATAACCCTTTATTAAATCAAGTTTATCTGCGTAGAGGTATTGAGAGCCCATCTGATCTTGAATACCCTATCAGCAAGTTACCTAAGCCAGATACCCTTAAAGATATTGATAAGGCCGTTGATGTCTTAAGTCGTCATATTATGGCTGACAGTAGTGTGCTAATTATTGGTGACTTCGATTGTGATGGGGCTACAAGCACATCGACAGGCAAGAAAGGGTTAGAGTTGTGTGGCGCTAAGAATGTTGACTATATACTCCCGGATCGCTCAATTCATGGTTATGGTTTGACCCCTGCAATTGTTGAGCTTGCAGCTGAATATAAACCCGATCTGATTATCACAGTGGACTGTGGTATTTCATCTTTCCAAGGTGCAAAAGCGGTAGAAGAGATGCTGCCTTCCTGCGAGCTGATTATTACCGACCATCACCTACCTGATGAGTCTGGTAAAGTTCCACCTGAAGCGTCTGCAATAATCAACCCATCCCAACCGGGTGATACATCAGGGCTAAATGGCTTAGCGGGTGTTGGTGTGATGTTTTACACCATTATTGCACTTAGGGCTCACATGGAGAAAAAGGGTTATTTTGATCAGCTCAACATTGATAAACCAAGCCTTAGTAGCCTGATTCCTTATGTGGCACTGGGCACTGTAGCTGATATGGTGCCAATGAAGTATCACTACAACAGAACAATTGTTTCTCATGGCCTGCGATTAATTAATAGTGCCGACACCTTAGATGACAAGGGCAATCCAGTATTTAGCTTAGCCCCCGGGCTAAGGGCTCTTATTGAAGTATCTGGCAAGACTATAGGTCAGGTGGATGAGTTTACGTTTGGTTTCGGGTTGGGGCCTCGTATTAATGCTGCAGGTCGATTAGAGGACGCTACAAAGGCTGTGCAAATGCTTATTTGTGATGATTACCATCATGCAAAAGCATTGGCAGAGGATCTTGATGCAACAAACATTGAGCGAAAGCAACTTCAGGCAGAAATGCAGGGTGAGGCAAGGGGGATTGTTGAGCAGATAAATCTCGATAATGAGAATGACCAGTGTGCTTACGTACTTTACAACCCGGATTGGCATGAGGGGGTTGTTGGACTGGTTTCTTCTTACATTATGAAGGAAATGAATGCAGCTGTAATATCATTCACAGCGACTGCAGAGCTGAAAGAAGCACAGAGACAATTGGCTCGAGCTGAAACCGAGCCAGAGCGTAAGCAAATTGAAAGCCTGATGCAGGATATGCTAATAAAGGGCTCAAGCCGTTCAATTCCGGGATGTCATCTCAAGCACGCATTGGATGGCATGTTTAAAAAGAACCAAGATATGTTGCCAAAATTTGGTGGTCATGCTGCCGCTGCTGGCTTAAGCATTCCACTCAAGTATCTGGATCAATTTACGCGTGAATTTAGCCGTGTGATTGAAAAAGAATTTACCGCGGACATGAAAGCAGGATTGATGCGTGTTGATGTCATGAATCCTGATGAAGGTCTGATCACTATCGACAATGCGATAGAGATAAGTCAGGCAGGCCCATGGGGAATGGAGTTCGAAGCACCGGTGTTTGGTGGTGAATTTGAGATTGTTAACTTCATCCCTCTTGGTGCTGAGAAAAACCATGCTAAGTTATTCTTGAGGCCAATAGGTGGTGCTGAAACATTTGAAGCCGTTTGGTGGCGTTGTCGTGATGAAGTTTACGGCTTTCCATTCAAGAAGAATCTTGAGGCAGTATTTAAAATCGAAGTAAATGAATTTAGAGGCGCACGTAAGGTTCAGCTTAATATTGAATATGCGCAAGATCCTGAATGGATAAAGGAAAAGCTTGCTGAGATTGAAACTGGTGTCGAGGTTAAAGATGATCTAGGGTATACACCTGTGACACCGCAGGACCCTAACTATGACCAGCAGACTCAAACGCAAAATAAGAAACAAGTGGTTGAAGTCATTTCAGAAGAATGTTCACTTTTCTGAGGGGGAATTATGAGTAGTGTATTGATACTATGTGGCAAGACCTGTTCGGGGAAAACGTTCCTTGCTCAGCTACTGAAATCTGAGTTTGGTTATGAGGAAACAATAAGCACGACAACACGTGCCCCTCGGCAACATCTTAATGAGATTGATGGTGTTAGCTATCACTTCACGGATGAAGCGCATTTCCTTGAACTAGAGGCTAAAGGTGAGATGGCTGAGTCATTCTGCTTTACAGATGAGAGTGGTGCGCGTATTCATTATGGCACAACAAAAGAGGCAATTACTCAGCTAACTGATATGCAGAAGAAAGTTGTCGCTGTTTTGGAGCCTGAAGGGGCTGTGAATCTTCATAATTATTGTGTTCAAAACAACATCCCTGTTTCAATCGGCTATCTTGAATGTCCTGTGAGTTTGCAAATGCAGCGCTATCAAGCGGAGCGTATTCATAATGGGAATATTGAATTTACAGAAGGTGAAAAAAAATCCCATATAGACCGGTTAAATCGGATGAATGGTATTGAAGCCATGTGGGATGCATTGCCGTCCTATGATTTTTACATTCCTGTACTGGAAGGTGAGGATGCATTGCGTGACTATGTTGAGACATTAGAGTCACATGCGGAACTCTTTTCGAGCATTGAGGAATATAAAGAACCATTAAACCTTAGCAAAGCAGCGCCGAGCTCATCTGCATTGGGGGAGCGACTGTTTGATAAGATGTTGTCATCGACAAAGCCTGAGTCCTCTATAGGGTTCTCTATCCGGTAAAAAAAGCCCCTCAGGGGCTTTTTGGACTCAAGAGGGTGAGGGGGTATTGTCATCCCGGCGGTTCGCATAAGAGCGATTATTTTGCTTACGGAAGCCCTCGAAAACAAATTCATTATTCATTGATGTTTTCATTCCAAAGCCAAGTGCCATATCTACAAAGCCTTTAAATTGCTGGTGGTCCTTAACTGCATTACCCACCTTAGCAAGGACTTCGTTGGCAATAGTATCACTCTTGTCAGCAATAGCATTCAGCGCTCTTGTTTTGGTGGCATCGGCTAGTCCATGCTGTTTCTCATAATATGAAGCCGCCGTTTTAAAAATAAACTGACCTACAAAAGAGAGCTTTGCACCTTCAGGGTTAATTGAGACTTCATTTGCCAAAACATTGGTGCAGAAGTCGATAATATTTCCGTTTTCCATCAAACTCTTCATTGCAGGCAGGTTGCGAGAACGGATACCGGCATAATCATAAGTCATTTCCTGTGGAAGATAGTTCTTATCCGGCTCAAATGACCAATTCTTACTTTTGGAGGCGGCGGTTCCAGCATTAGCACACTGTTGGAGATATTGACGGTTAATATGGTTCGGACATTTCTCCATACCGGATTTTAAATAGGCTGAGAAAATTAAGCCCTTATTGCCATAAGTATCGATTAATTCAGCTAGGGTGTCGCCACTGGAATATAGCGGCGGCTGGCCGACGTCTTCGCAAGCTCGCATAACAAACTCAATCAGTGTTTTCGGGTCCGCATGCTCCTTGAAGCGCGCTATTTCGGACATAGTAACGGCCGCCGCAAACTTATGACGTGCAGACGGGTAACGGCGCAGATCCTCTAGGGGCTTGGCATGCCGCTCAATGTAGTCTTCATAAGAGTAGCCTTTCGGGCGTTGTGCAACAGAATGGTACTCACCACGGTAGTCACGAATACCGCCTGCCATCTTTTTACGCTTCTCTTGCTCCTTAACCCACTCTGCATTCATACCCTGTTCGTTATGCATTCCCAAGATATCATCCTTGGTAAGTGCTATTCCCTTGTTTTCGATAAAAACGGGCGGGATGGTCGATGCTGTATTGACCGTTGGGTAGTAGTAAAAACGGCTTGGGTTGCCGCATTGGATATCACTAGGCAGATCAGACACCAGCGCATGGAAGCATTCTTCCCATTCCTTGATGGGAATGGGCTGATCTAGCCTGAGCATCATGCGGAGTTTATATGGCGCGTTTTCGTTGTGACTGAAAGTGGAGTAAACAAGGTGGTCGTATGCCGCAAACTTTTCTTTTGCAATATCGTAAGCACCTTCTTCATCCAAATCGAGTACCAGCATAGAGATGGCCGCGATGTTCGCATCGACACGTTGGGATGTGCCACCGCTCGGTCGAGGTTGGTCAATGATTTTATCATCTGCAACCGGAACTACGGGCATAAAGCCTTCAACCTCTTTTACATCAGAAGGCAAATGGTCCTTAAAGAAAGAAACAATGTCATTCCATGTAAAATCACGGGTCTTATTGAGCGTTGTATCCCGTTGGCCATCTAAAGTGATAAAAGGGATTTTAGCTGTCATGATGCGAGCCTTTCATTCTTATATTTATCAATATTATAACATCTTTAAAAAAGCCTTCATAGCATGGAGGTGGCGGTTTAAAAATGTTATAGTTAAATGATAGGAGGGCTTATGTCACAAGAAGCTAAAAAAAAGATCAGTAAGCAAACCCTTTTACGTTACCGCGCGTTGAATCAGGAAATGCATCAGGTCGAAACTGACCGGAAGGTGTTGCTATCTCCAGAAGAGCGCATGCTTGTTATAGAAGATTTCCGTCGTGTGGAATTTTTAAACAAGCAGCCGGGTGACGGACAGTAAATACGATCAGCCTCACATTTAGGAGAGTCGCCTAATGGAAATCAATACCGAGTTGGTGCCTGAACCACCTACACAAAAAAAAGAAAGGGAAATTGAGGATGTAGAGCTTCAAAATCCTGCGGATGATCTCAGTCCTGAGGAAAGGGCAGCACTGGTGGATTTAGAAGAACTATCGAATGCAATTGATAGCAATCGCTTCAGTGTTAGTGCTGCAGAGATAAATCTCCAAAAACAGCGTTTGGATGCAGAACAGACGCGAGCTCAGCAAGTCGAGACTGAAGTGCAGCAGCAACAACTTGAGCAAAGTGAGATGCAAAAGACGCGCAATCAAGAGGGTCTTGAGAGTGGTATGGAGGATAACTCCAGCTCCAATAGCGCCGCTGCCAATTCTTCAAATAATTCAAAGGAAGGTCAAGAGTTCGTTAAGACTAGTGCTGAAAATATAAATGAACTAAATGAAGTACAAGAACTCTCAGATATAGCCGATGGTGGTTTTGCTCCATTAATGCAGCAAAGCGAAGGCTTGGAAGAAGGTGCAGAAAAGACCATCGAAGGAAAGATGGAAGGTAAGTCCCGTCAGGCTGGGTTTGCATTAACTCCTATTCAACAGATGCTAAAGAAAAATAACCCTGATGCCAGTTTAGACGAACTTCGTGACCTGCAGGCTGAGTTCACTCGGCAAACCGAAAATCCAAGCTACCAGATGCGTAGTCTGGAAGAGCTGAGAAATATACAAAATGAGGGGCCTAACAGCCCATCTTTAACTCGATAAGAAAACTATGATGAAAATAAATGTATTTAATGCCGTAGTTGGTATAGCACTATTTGGTCTGGGTGGTCTAACGGGGCACCTAATTACTGAGCATTCAGGCTCTGAGCGACCTGATATCACGGATATTGCAACAAAACTTCAAATGCCTCATGGTACTCCGATAGAGATTAGTTATATAGCCAATGCACCTGTCATTAAGCTAAGATCAGCTGGCGGGCATGAATTATATGTAAATGACGATGTGGATTTCGCATTTAAGGGCGCTTTGATTTCTATTGATGCGATGAAGCAGACATTTGCAGCCAATATTAATCCAAAAGTTCCTGATGGGTTGGGAGAGGCCCAGCACCGCGTTAGCACCGATGTTGAAAACACGGCTCCCCGTAAGGTGGCGGTAAAGGTTGATACAGAATCCCAAATAGGATTAGTGGCTAAAACTACGGCAAAGGACCATGGTCAGATCCAGCCAGTCGCTAAGCCTATTGAAATTTCTTCTGATACTAAAAAAGCGTTAGAGAAGAAATTAGCAGCATTGAAAGCGGGAAAATCAAATATCGCTAAGGCTTCTCCTAGCACATCACCGAAGAAAAGAGTCAGTAAAGAAGTACCGAGTGAAGTACCCTTGCTGAAAATCGGATATCGCCCAGATGGCACGAAAATGACCAAGGCTGAAAAGCAGGCGAAGGTGGCTGAGATTATCAATAAAATCCCCGAAGAGATGTTTATTGCAACTTATCCAGCAGTTGGTGAGAAAAAGCGCACCATGGTTGTGTTTAGTGACTTTACGTGCGGATACTGTAAGAATCTTCATAACATTATTCCAGATTTAAACAAATCTGGTGTTGAGATTAAGTATCTTGCTTTTCCAAGAGCACTGGCGGCTGATATGCAAAAGGGACACATTAGACAAAGGAGCCGTAAGGTTGCTCAGCTTATGTCATACGCAGCATGTGCGAAAGATCCTGAAGCAGCATTAGACTATCTTTATAAGAACAATAATGTTGAGTATGAAGAATGTGATGCTGACTCAAAGGTTAGTCCTGAGGCTGTAGGTATGGGTGTACAACTGGGGCGATTATTTGGTGTTGAAGGCACTCCATTTTCCGTATTTGACACAGGTCATGAATTGAGTGGTGTGGGTAGCGCAGGTGTGATGAAAAAGTACATTAATTCAATTTCTAACAGCGATGTAGAGTAATTGAATTGTTAAATGTGAAAAGCCAGCATTTGCTGGCTTTTTTATTGAAGTGGCTTGTTAAGGAGAATAACTTTTTATGATTCTAGGGCCCATAATCCCAATCAACTTCCTTTTCAGATTTCTGGCGTATGGAGTTGATTTTTTCAAGGTGCTGAATCGCTTCGGTCTCTGATGCTTTAAGGACGTTCAGACCACTCCCGTCCACTCTAACGATATTTTCCAGTAGATTGGAGGCCTTAGCTACACGTTTATCATCTGTTAGTGAAAGGTCAGTTTGAACGGTAGTGAGCAGGAGAAATACATCAGCGAGTAGCTGAGAATCCAACAATGCGCCGTGATCTGTACGTTCAGACAGGTCTATGCCGAAGCGCTTACACAGGGCATCCAGTGAGTTTCTTTGATTAGGGTTGGCTTGCTGAGCGTATTTTAAAGTGTCGAAAACAGGTGGCATATGGTCCGAAATTTTACCGAAACCTGCTTGAACAAATTCAGCATCCAAAAAGCCTACATCGAATGATGCGTTATGTGCAGCCCATTGACGCCCTTGTAGGAAATCCCATAATCCTTGCGCGTGATCAGCAAAGATCATTCCGTTGCTTAGCTCTTTAATAGATTCATTATCGATACCGTGGATGTCCGTTGTTTCTTCGGGAATGTCGCGTTCAGGGTCAAAATATAGCTGTAGTTTCTCTTCCGTAACCTTTCGGTTGTTAACAACAATGGCACCAAATTCAACAATCTTGTCACCCGTCTCAGGATCAATACCAGTGGTCTCGGTATCGAATATAACAATCTCGCCTGCTAAATTAAAATCTGACATATTAATAGTCCAAAAATCACCGAATTATATAATTATAATATTTATCAATAATTATTGATAGGTATTGAGCGGAGGACACTCGGTCATCGTGAGATTCCCATTTTCAATCCACGGGGCGAAGTGCATATGATGTCCCTTGAAGGCCGTTTTAATTGTGCCCTTTTGGCCTGCACGTTGTTTGCCGATAATAATTTCAGCCAACTCCGGGAATTCAGTATCCGGATTGTAAACGGTGTCGCGGTACAGGAATAAAATAACATCTGCATCCTGCTCAATATTACCGGATTCACGGAGATCCGACATGATCGGTCGCTTATCTACGCGCTGCTCTAGCGATCGGTTGAGTTGGGCAAGAGATACGACCGGAGCATTGGTGAGTTTAGCTAATGCTTTCAGGCCCATGCTAATATTACCAAGCTTTGCAGAATCAGTGTCGCCGGGTATGCCCGTTCGACGGAACAGTTGAAGGTAATCGACCAGAACAAGACTAATTTCACCTTTAGATGCCTCGCTCCGCACCCATGTTTCAAAGTCACGGTATTCTAGGTAGCCTTTTTCTTCACAATCTTCGATTAGCAACCGATCACCGAAGCTGGAGAGCCATTCCCCGGCTTGACGGAAAGATGCCGCATCACCGCTGGTTAGTTTACCCTCACGTAGTTTGCTGTAATCAATTTTAGCGATGCAGCAAATCAATCGTTCGATTAGTTGCTCAACCGGCATTTCAAGAGAGGCAATGATGATTTTGCCCGTCGTGAATTTAAGCGCGGGGAGAACGCACTGAAGACCGAATACGGTTTTACCCATCGAAGGTCTGGCACCGACAATAATAAGGTCCGTACTGTGAAGGCCTAGCGTCTTATCATCAAATTCAGGAATGCCTAATTGAAGACCCCGGCCACCGCTATGTTTCTTTTCACTAAATTTCGTAAGGTATCGATCAACAGACTGCGTCGCGTTTTTTACGCTGCCAGAATGAATTTCATTGGACAGCCTCACGGCATCGAAAACTTTAAGGCTTTCACTCGGCAGATTGATTAGCTCATCAGCTGTGGCGCGATTAACGCGTTTTTGAACCTCTGAAGCAGCATTTAATATATCGCGTTTATTTCTATACCCACGCAAATCACGTGCAAGGCACTCAACATCCTCATCAATGGTAAAATTATTGTACAGCCAACTGATGTAATCGGGCGCAACGGTACCGTGGAGCCGGTCGACTAGCAGAGATAGTGTGAATTCCGCCTTATTAGCATGAGCATCGGCCAAAATATCATGAATAGCTCTATGTTCAATAGAGGTAAAATCACCTGCATTGATAAAGCTTGATATCTGAGCAAATCGATAGGGATGATTCAAGCAAACGCCAAGCACTTGCTGCTCAAAAGGCATATGTTCAGTTGTTTGAATAGCCATTTACGGTCCTTATTATTTGAGGGAAATAATAAAACAAAAAAAAATAGAATGTCAAGTTGTCTTGCTGTACAATTCACATTCATAAAGTGGTAGAATTATTAAAACAGTTTTAATTAATCGGTAGGGCTTATGGCGAGCTTTGTACATTTAGATGTTCACACGGAATATTCAATGGGGGACAGTATAGTCCGCCTAAAGCCTTTGCTTAAAAAAGCAGACGAATGTGGGGTTCCCGCAGTTGCTGTATCCGATCCCACTAACTTCTTCAACTCAGTTAAGCTCTATAAGCAAGCACAGGCATCAGGACTAAAACCCATCCTTGGTACATCTTGCGATGTTGTAGATACTGTTACGGGCCAGTCCGGCAAAGCGAGATATTATTGCTTGAATAATGATGGCTATAAGTCTTTGTTGGTGGCTATCAGTGAAGGGTATACCTCACAGCCTCGTGCAGAGGGAACTGTCCCACCGGTTAAAGAAGATCTTGTAGATGGCAATAATGTAATTATGTTGTCAGGCGGGCGTGAAGGGGTGATTGGCCAGCATCTGCTCGCTGGCAAAGTTGAAGATGCTATGGCGGTAGCGCGGCATTATGCAAACAAGCATCCCGGAAATTTTTACATTGAATTGCAGCGCATTGGTCATGAAGATGACAATGAATATGTCCAAAAGGCAGTAGAGCTTGCACGTTCGCTAAGCTTGCCGGTAGTAGCCACCAATGGGGTTAGATTCCTAGAGCCTGAAGATCATGATCATGCACACTTACGTAGTGCGATAGATAAGGGTATTAATGTAGATGAATACCTCCAATTGCATTCCGATGAGATCACGCAGGAGCAGTATTACAAAACCTCTGAACAGATGCAGGAGTTGTTTTCAGACATCCCATCAGCGCTGGAAAATAGTGTCGAGATAGCTAAGCGCTGTAGTATCGATATTGAGTTGGGTAAGTACTACCTGCCTGCATTCCCAATCCCAGAGTCATATGACTTTAACGGCAAACGTATTGAGACTGAGGCTGAGTACCTCAGAAAGATGTCCTTAGATGGGCTTGAGGATCGCTTGGTACAGCTGTTCGGTAAAGATACGGCTGAATACTGGCAGAAAAAGGATGAGTTTCATGAGCGATTGGAATTCGAGCTTAATGTTATTACTCAGATGGGTTTTCCGGGGTACTTCCTAATAGTTGCCGACTTTATCCAGTGGGGTAAGGCAAATGATGTCCCTGTAGGGCCGGGTAGGGGCTCTGGTGCGGGTTCATTGGTTGCGTACGCATTAAAGATTACCGACCTTGATCCCTTAGAGTATGACCTGCTTTTCGAACGCTTCTTGAATCCTGAGCGCGTATCCATGCCCGACTTCGATGTCGATTTCTGCATGAATAAGCGGGATCAAGTTATTCAGTATGTAGCAGACACGTACGGTCATGATGCGGTATCGCAAATTATCACTTACGGGACCATGTCGGCGAAAGCTGTAATTCGTGATGTCGCAAGGGCTAGGAGTTATGCTTATAGCGTCGCTGATCGAATTGCTAAGCAAATTCCGTCTGAACCGGGCATGACCATCACAAAAGCACTTGAACAAAACCCAGCATTGGCTGCAATGTGCGAAAAGGACCCGGACGTCCGTTACATTATCAGTGAGGCACGTAGTCTAGAAGGTCTTGCGCGCCAAACAGGTAAGCATGCTGGTGGGGTTCTGATTGCGGATGGCAAATTAACGGACTTTACCGCCACTTACGCCGACCATAATGGTGAAGGCCTTGTCAGCCAGTTAGATAAGGATGATGTAGAGGGTGTGGGCCTTGTTAAGTTTGACTTCCTTGGCTTACGTACACTTACCATTACCGATTGGGCCCTGAAGTTTGTTAATGATAGCCGTGCTAAGAAAGGTGAAGAGCCACTGAGGATTGAGGATATAAGCCTCAAAGACAAACAATCCTTCGAGCTCTTGAAATCCGCTGAGACAACTGCTGTCTTCCAGCTTGAATCCTCTGGAATGAAGGGGATTATTCGGAAGCTGCAACCTGACTGTTTTGAGGATCTGGTAGCACTGGTAGCATTGTTCCGTCCCGGACCACTCCAATCGGGTATGGTTGATGATTTTATCAACCGTAAGCATGGGCGAGCAGAAGTCTCTTATCCTCACCCGCAATATCAGCATGAATTACTGAAGCCAATCCTTGAGCCAACATACGGGATTATCCTCTATCAAGAGCAGGTAATGCAGATTGCCCAAGTGCTAGCAGGTTATACGCTAGGTCAGGCAGACTTACTGCGTCGTGCTATGGGTAAGAAAAAAGCCGAAGAAATGGCCAAGCAGCGATCAGAATTCATTGCTGGTGCAGAGGGAAACGGCATTGATGGAGATCTTGCTTCAAATATATTTGATCTCGTTGAGAAGTTCGCGGGTTACGGATTCAACAAATCCCATTCAGCAGCGTATGCATTAATTTCTTATCAGACTGCGTGGCTGAAAGCACACTATCCATCAGAATTTATGGCAGCTGTAGCCTCATCTGATATCGATAAAACACATAAAGTAGTGCGATTTATAGATGAGATTCGTCGTATGGGCTTACGTCTTGCGCCACCTTCGGTAAATCGCTCAGAGGTGCTATTTACCGTAGATAATGGAGAGATCATCTATGGTTTGGAAGCCTGTGATGGCCTAGGTGAGTCTGTAACAAAGGTACTGCTTGCTGAGCGCGAAACGGGTGGTCCGTTCCGGGACATGTTTGATTTGGTCAATCGTGTAAAGGTATCAAAAAAGCAGTTAGCTACCATGATTAAAGCGGGCATGCTGGATGAGTTTGATACCAACAGGGCATCATTAATGGCATCTATTGATGTCGCTCTTGAGGCTGCAAAGCAAGGGCGTAAAGAAAATGATGCACAGGATGATCTATTTGGCGGCCTTTCTGCGGCAGAAGAGTTGCATACATTGGTGGAGGCCAAGCCATGGTCCCGACAAGAATTGTTGCGCAACGAAAAAGAGGCTTTGGGTTTGTATTTTTCTGGCCATCCGACCGATGAATACCGTGAATCCTTAGAAGGAGAGATTACTGATACCCTTTACAACATCACCGAAGGTAACATTCAGACTAAGCAGGGGGTAACCAAGACCTCTGATTCGAGTGACTACGTGGGTAAAAATGTTTCTGTGATTGGTAGTATTGCCGATCTGGAGCTTAAGGCCACTAAGAAGGGCAATCGCGCAATATTCAAGATAGATGATGGCACCTCCATGGTTAAGGTAAATGTGGACGCTAAAACCTATACTGAGTGCCAGTACATGCTGGGTGAGAACTCGCTGGTCATGCTGGAAGGTGTATTGAAGTATCACAGTGAGTATGGCTACAGTATTGCTGCAGAAGACATTATAGAGATCACAACGTATCGGCAGAAAAAGACAGCTGAGATTCGAGTTGAGGTCCCTCAAGGTCTTGATGTGCACTTGGCCGAAGCGAGAGACATCATTCAGGCCAATGAGGCCGGTTTTACGCCAGTATTGCTAATTGAGAAAGGTGTGAATGGTGAAAGGATGCCACACCCACCGTTATCAACATCATATACCCCTGACTTAATCCATCAGCTAGGCTGTTTGTTTGGGGAAGATAATATATCAGCATTAACCAAAACGCAGGTTGAGGCAGACCCTATTAAGTGTAATGTGGACATGTCGAGTCTCTATAAGGTGGATGGTGCACTGGTGGATGAAGATGCATGGAAGCGTAAAGTAACTCAGTTACTTGATGAGGCCGAAGACTTGATGGGTTTGGGTATGTAAGGCGGTTTTCCGCCTCACACTTCGCTGCGTTAGATTGACGTGTGAATCCAATAATCCTTTAATCGCTGCAATAGCTTGTACTCAAATTGATACTTATCTGTATCACCTACCAATTCACATACAGCTTTATTGACCAGATTGACAGCAACTGGGTATAGGGTTGTTTCGTCAGCTTTTGTACGGCGTTTGCCTTGAATAACATTAAAGATCTGGAAAGTAATAATACTGTCCTCAATAGGCGTTTTGAGCGCACGCTCTAACGTATCAATTTCAGGATCAGCCAGTTGGCGACAATTAATCATCCCAAATGCAACAAAACGGGGGATGTTGTACTCCACCCCAGTATCATCATGAGTAACGACGGTGCACATGAGTTCCATATTGGAGATGGCGCGTTTAAGGGCATCCTGAGAGAAGCGGGTTTCGACATCGCCGCCAACCTCAATAATCCTTTCTGCTTTAGTAAACAGTTGGGCAGCATAAGTTTGCATGTCATCAAATTCAATCTGATGCCCCTGTATTTGCTTATCGTGAAGAAAGTAAAAAAGCAGATCATTATACTCATCGGTAACTTTATGATTGCTAGCCCCCTTGGTGTTATGGGCCTTAAAACGAAGGTAGTGATGATTCCATGTACCTTTTAGCTTCTCTTTCATTATGATGAATCCCGTAAAAACTTGACTTTATAAATAATATAATATTAAAGAAGAGTTGACTAGTTATTTAAATAGCGTTATATTAAATACAACTAACAATAATAAGAAAAAATTGGGGTTGCAACATGTCTTCTCTGAACGTAAGGAGCGAGATACTGTCGCTCGTAAAAAAAGCATGCCGTGGGGCTCATGCCGACAGGAATGTTAAAATCGTAAGCAAGCACAAAGGTTTTGATGGTGGAGGTGGTTGCCCTCTAGAAAAGACGGGGGAGGAGCATGGGTTAACACGTGAGCGCGTACGTCAGGTTGTTGTGAATGCGCAGCGTGAAATGGGTGAGCTTGAGATGCCCGTAAAACTACTTAAAGCAGCGAAGTTAATTAACTCACTAGTGCCCGCATCAGCAGATCGAATTGAGTCAGCTCTTCAGGATGAAGGCCTTATTACGAACCGCTTTAAGATTGAAGGAATCATTAATGCCATTAACATGGTTGACGCCACGGCACTTGGTGGTGCTCGGATTGAAAAAGAGCGTGGTGTAAGGTTTGTTGTATTACCAAGTCAAAAAGGGTGGCCAAAAAAGTTTTTGTCGATAGCGGGTAAGACTGTTTCACACAACGGCACGGCAGATATTAATAGTATTTGTGCGCAAGTTCATGGATTGGAGCAAGATAGAGTACTTCCATTTGTCAAAGATGTTATAGAGATCCGTGAGGATATTTGTTACATCAGTGAGGGGCGTCGATTCTTTTTCCTAGAAGGGAAAACAAACTGCGTATTATCCCGTGTTAGGAAGATATTCGTTTACGGAAGCAGAGCGCACGTTTCCAATGTACTTGAGGGCATTAAGCGATCTTGGCACAAGGATGACACTGAGTACGTAAAGTCACAGATCCCTGAAGTTAATGTTTTAAAGGAAATGCTGATAGCAACGGGTGAGTTTGTGATAGAAGAGGGTGATTGGATCGTCGCTATTGCAAATAAATCTTATAACGATAAAAAACTTCTACGCCCTTATGAAATAAAAATCGCTAAAGAAATCATGCTTGGATACAAAGGGCGTGAGCGGGAGAAGCGCCTCGAGGATGCAGTGGTTCGCAATATTAGCAAAAAGCAAAGCTTTTCGATGGCGCTGAACTATTCACCAATTTTATTCAAAGAAGAGTATGGCGTTTACCGATTAGTGGTTGAAGATGATTCCAAATAAAAGGATAAAAATCTTTGTCAAAAGTTTTCCAACAAATACCAGATGATGTACTGGATGATTTAAGGCGCAGAGTGCGCCTTACTGATGTCATAGGGCAGTTTGTTCAGCTAAAAAACGCTGACAAGAAAAATGCATCCGCTTGCTGCCCATTTCATCGGGAAAAGACGCCCTCATTCACTGTGGAGAATGAAAAGGGAATGTATTACTGTTTTGGCTGTGGCGCTGGCGGTAATGTATTTTCCTTCTTGATGGAACATCAAAGCCTAAAGTTCAGGGAAGCTGTTAAGTGGGTCGCTGACCACGTAAACTACGATTTAACCCCGCATCTGAAAAAAGAAGCTATATCTCAAACTGACCACATTCAAATAGCGCTCAGTAAGGTTGCTGGCCTTTATCGTGTCTGCCTTACTGAACCTGCCGAAAAAAACAAAAAGCTTTCTGAGCCTGCCTTGCGATACTTAAAAGATAAGAGAGGGTTTAGTGATGAAGCTATTGATAATTTTCAGCTAGGTTATGCTTATCAGAGAGGAAATGTAGTTGCCTCAAGTCGAAAAATCTCCGATCTGGAAGCCTCCAAGTCCGGCTTCCTGAAGCAGATGGGGCTTGTAGATAATGATGGCCGGAAATCTTGGGACAGAATGTCAGCGCGGATTATGTTTCCAATACGTAATGAGCGTGGAGATATTGTTGCTTTTGCGGGTCGAGACATTACGGATACAGCGCGGAATAAATACTTAAACACTAATGAAACGCAGTACTTCAATAAGTCAAAAATCTTATACGGATTGTATGAGGTTAAAAAGGCACATGGCAATAAAATCATTGATAGTCTGGAAGTGCTGGAGGGGCAGTTAGACGTTGTTCGCCTATACCCCTATGGTGTTTGTTTGATGGGGTCCTCACTCACACATGAGAATCTTGAATTGCTCTTTGCGCATACAAAGCAGGCAGTATTTGTATTTGATGGTGATAATGCGGGTCGAAAGGGCCTGAGGACATTGTTTAAGCAGGTGATTGGACAGCCAAAATATCTATTAAAGGATGTAAGAATAAGGCTTCTGCCTGAGGATGAAGACCCCGATAGTTACATAAAACAGTATGGCGAGTCCGCCTACTTCGAATTGAAGACCCATTCTTTTATCGAAGCCATGTATCTATCAGGGATTGCACAGGCGAAGAAGAAAGAACTCTCCACACATGACAAGTGGGTTGTGATATCTGATGTCTGCAATCTTATTGCAAAAGTCGATAATTCGGGCCGTCGCTATGCTTTGTGTCATGAGTTGGCAGAAGTCAGTGAGCAACCTATCCAAGAGATACTCAGTTTGGTGTCAGCCGCGGCAGTAGAGCTAATGGATGACATTAAGCAAAGTGAGTTGGTACCACAGTTCTTTTGGGCCCTTATATGTAAGCCGCAAATTTTGGCAGATATTGATCTAATGCACCGCCTGTATCAGCGGTTACCAGAGAGTAAGGTTTCAAAGATTATTCTTCGGGTCATTATGCGTGCAGAGAAGGAAAATCTTCCGTTAAGTCGTGGTTTGTTGCTTGAGGAGCTATTTACTTCCAGTCCGGAAACGATAGCTCAACTCTCTGGTCGAATACGCCAGCAAAAACCTATCCCTGTAGAAGTGTTATTGGAGAAAATGCAGTAAGTGAATGCTTTAAACACGCACATTGATGGGGTTACGGATGAGTTCTGGGGCGCAGTAGGTGAAATGGGTATTAGTACGCCTGTTGATCTATTGATGAACTTCCCGAAAAAATATAACGATTATACAAAGCCCCTTACATCACTAGCCGATATGATGGGTAATTGCTTTGGCCAGTATGTAATAGCTACCTTGCGCGTGGTAAAGAAGGGAGCAATAAAGCGTAAAAAGGGTCGTCCGGCCATGATGACCGTAACACTGACGGATGGTCTTCAAAATGCAACAGCAACAATTTTCGGTGGAGTTCAGGCATGGAAGGATGTTAAGTCATTAGATTTTGTATTTATTCGAGGTAAGGTTGATCAATGGGAAGGAATGGTCTCATTTAAAAGTGCGATGTTAATTCCGCCCGCAGATCATAACCGAGTCGCACCTGTCTACACAGGCAAGAAAGATGTAATGACCCCGGAAACACTAAGGCGCAACACACAACTCGTGTTATTTAGCAATGTGCGAGATGCTGTAAAGCATATCGAAACAGAAATGGGTGCGTCTGAGTTTGATATGCGTAAAGAGGTCGATTTTCCTTATCCTAATTTAGAATCTTACCTAATGGATGTGCATATGCCGGTTGATGTGGACTCAATTGAAAAGATTGAAAAGGCATCACAAATCATCAACTGTTATCAGCTGTACAATAAAATCAAGCACACGCATACCTTAGTAAGGGATATGCGTAGTGTAATCCCTTGTGATGAAGGGCTTATTCAAAAGATCGCATCTCGATACCCTTTCCCTCCCACAAACTCACAGCGTGAAGGGATTGAGGAAATGGCGAAGTTATTGGCAGCTAATGAACCCATGAATGCTATACTTCAGGGTGATGTAGGATTCGGCAAGACAGTACCTTATCTCACACTGGCAGTAATGGCCTATTTCTTTGGGAAGCGGGTGGCTATCTTTATCCCAAATATCATGTTGTGCCGTCAGGTAGCAGATGAGCTACAAAAACATCATAGCGACGTCAGTATTAACCTGATAATTGATGATGAAAAGCACCCCAAAACATATGATGGCCAATCCATTGTTATAGGCACATCAGCGGTACATGGTTGGATGAAGAAGGCAGGAGCAGGGCATGTATTCGATTTTGTTATAGTAGATGAGCAGCAGAAGATGTCTGTTTCGCAGGTAAATGATCTGTGTTCAGATTACACAAACCTACTAGAAGCAACGGCAACACCGGTTCCCCGTACAATGGCGTTGGCTGCGTTCGGCAACAAGAAAATATTTTCGTTAAAAGAATGTCCAGTAAAAAAGGACATTCGGTCGGTATTATTAACACAAAAATCAAGAGAAAAAATACAACAAAAAATCATAGAAACGGTTAAAAATGGCGATAAAGCGGCCATAATCTACCCTTCTAGGGAGCGAAATGAGCATATTTACAGCTTTAGTGTGCCTCATGCAGGCCTTGAGCTTGAGTCATTGAAGGGTTTTGGGGCAAAAAAACCCTATTTTTTGATGCCAAATGATCCGTATTACAATCCAAAAGAGGGGATTAAGCTGAATTTAATTGCCACACCCAAGCAGGCTAAGGTAATCAAAGAGCATATCAGCACCCAATACGATGATGATATTAAATCAAAAAAAACGGATTCTGCCCCCTATCTGACAAATATTTTAAATAAAAGGAATGTCGAAGAGGCGGCTAAAGACTGGGAAAAGCAATTCCCGGGGAAAGTGGCAAAATTACATGGAGGTATGAAAGCGAAGGAAAAGCAGGAGGTTATAAGGAAAATAGCGGATGGCACCTACTCGTTCATTGTTTCTACAACAGTCATTGAGGTAGGTATGAATTTTCCCGGATTGAAGCTATTGGTTACACTGGATTCAGATAACTATGGTTGTAATACACTACACCAGTTGAGGGGCCGTATTGCAAGGGATGGCGGAGAGGGATTATTTATCATGTTAATAAATAAAGATCCATCGACCTTGCAGACCCACTCCTTGGAGAGATTAGCAGTAGTGAGGGATACTAACGATGGCACTCTTCTGGCTGAGATGGATATGGAAATGCGTGGGTTTGGAGATCTTGAGAAGCAAGGTCTAAAGCAGGCTGGCTATTCTAAGGGTGTAATTTCTAAAACAAAAATTACACCACAAGGAATGAAGGGGTTTATTGAGAGCTTGAAAATACCTTTCGAACCCGTCGTAGACCTAGGAAAATCGCAAGCAATCCTTCTTTAGCTGCATGCCTAATCAGTGGTTTTGCGTAATTTAAATTTATTTTAAAAAGGGGATTATTAACTAGAAAATAGATTTTCATTGCCTTCGTTTCAACAGCGGTAATTGAGGTTGGTATGAATTTCACCAGATTAAAGCTTTTGGTTGTACTGGATTTAGCTAACTATGGATGTGATACACTGCGCCAGTAAAGGGGCCATATTACAAGGGATGGCGGACGGGGCTTATTTATCATGCTAATAAAAGGCACATCGACCTTGCGGACTCACTCCTTGAAGCGGCTATCTGTGGTGAGGGGCACTAACTACGGCACCCTTATAGCAGAGATGAATATAGGTATGCGTGGGTTTGGAGCTCTTGAGAAGTAAGGTTTAAAGCAAGCCGGTTATTCTAAGGGCGTAATTTCTAAAACAAAAATTACACCACAAGGAATGAGGGGCTTTATTGAGAGCCTAAAAAACGCCCTCGAACCGGTCCTAGACCTAGGAGAAACGAAAGCCATCCTAATTTAACTGTATGGGCATACAGTGACCCGATGCAATTTATATTTATTTTAAAAAAAAGGGATTATTTGCGGAAAAATAGGTCTTAGTGATTTGACTTTTTATTATTTCGCCATATACTTTAAACCGTTAATTAAATTTAAATTGTTTTAATGGATTTAAAATTAAAAGTGCCAAGAAGGCATCAGGAGTTGAAAATGGCTAACAAAGTAGGTCGCAAAGCAGACTCTCCACTGGTTAAGGCAAAGCGTCAAGTGCTGAAAACTATCGATGCGATGGAAGACCTCCAGAAGAAAATCACTCTGCAAGTTAGCGCCACTGAGGCCGAGGGTGGGGCAGAACGCTCTGCTGAGTTGGTAAAAGTATATAAAGAGCGCCTAGCGGTTGCAGAAATGATGCACGCTGCGCAGGTAGAGAAGAAAGCATCTCGCCGTGGTAAGTTTGATCTAGAAAAGCAGGACAAGAAAAACTCCGCTGAATACAAGGCTTTTGATGCAGCCTATAAAAAGGCTAAGAAGAAAGAAGATGCGCAGATAGATAAGATGGCAAGACTTCCTTATCTAGGTATGACCAAGGAAGAGTGGGAGCAAGATGGCGCTGCGATCTTATCAGCTCGCGGCTTGGGTAGACCTCCAGTGCCAATGGAAGTTGAGTTCTATAGAGCGCGTGATGCATTTAACGAGGCGTTTGGCGAGCTTCAGATCGCTGCAAAAGCTGAAAATGTTGAACTTCCATCTACTTTTGATGAAATTAAGGCATTTATTAGAGCTGAAGCAAGCGAGATTAAGAGTAAAGCGGGGCGTAAGTCTCATGGCTTGCTGGGTGAGCTTGACTCTAAGCTCAAGCATCAGCTTAGAAAGCTGAAAGATGCAGAGGCACTCCCTGATCAGGCGCCAGAGCCAACAAGCACTCGTGGTCGAACTCCAATCCCTAAAGCTGAGCGCTTAAGGATTGTTAATGACAAAATTGCAGAACTAAATGCAATGATTGCTCAGGAAGAATCTAAGCTGACTGGTGAAGCCAAGAAAGAGCGCCAGATTAAGAAGCTGAAAGATGAGCGTTATGCTCTGCGCTTAATCCTGAAGACTACTAAGGATGCTGTAGCGAAGCAGAATCTTAAGAAGGTTGAGGCTAAAATTGCTAAGCTTGAAGGCAAGTCTGTAGCAAAAATCACGGACTCAGCACCTCAGAAAGCTAAGACTAAGGAAGATGTAGCTGAGGAGCATATGCAGAAACTTCAGGCTGAAACCACGCAGATTGAGGAAACTTACTCAGAAACTGAGTCTCAAACTCAAGGCGATAAGGTTGGCGGTCATCAGGTAGGTCTTAAAGATCGACTGGCGCGATTTGCTCAGAAGCAGCAATCAGCAAGATAATTGCTAAGAGTGAAAAAAAGGGAGGCATTACCTCCCTTTTTTAATGCTTGTAATAAGTCCAATAGCTCAAATTGAATACTTGTTTAATGGCATGTTTGTTGTTGCGGTTTTTGATCAGCATTGCAGCAACATAAAGTGCAATTAAGGAGAAGAAAGCAACCAAGATGATGGAATACAGAGGGTAGACTTCAATTCGGCCTTCAGCAAGGAGTTTTAGTACAGGACTCTTTATTTCCTCAAAAGGCATGCCTTGATTGAGTTTATTGACAGTATTTATGATCACAAACTTATTTGCGGTTGCCATAAGATATGAAAAAAATAGTCCGATTATTCCGATTAGCGCACAGGCTGAAGCGCTAATTAGTCGCTTAGATTTCTTAGTCATTTTTATCCTCAAATATTACATTCTTGGGGTCATTTGAGGTGAGTTATACTCACGCTCAGGTTTAGGTTCAGGGGTGAGTTCTGGAGTAAGTTCTTCGCCGCGCTCAATGGCAGCTTCTTGCAGGGCGGACTCAGGGGCCCGTGTCATGGATGCAGTTACTTTTCCTAGCATTCCCGACATGGCCATATCCAAGCCCGGCATAGAAAGGCGCAAAGTGTCCTTTATGTTCATGTTAATCTCGGCAAGTTTTTCAGGAGTATGGTTTTCAAAATCACCTTTTGCCATGGTGCCAAGCTCAGATTTAGCCAAATCTTCTACGAGCTTCGTATGGGTCATATCTGCAATATCCATGATCTGAGGGTTTTGCGCAAGCGTATGCAGATCCATAGGCATATCGTTAGGAAGTTTACTTACGGCAGCAGACATGGCATGGGTGCTAGACATTGCATTTGCAGTCATCATCATCCCTGTATAATTACCTTCAGCTTCATAGCTGTCGTAAAGATCTTTCAGAGCATGCATCATCTCCTCTAGTTGTTCTTTAAAGTCTTCGCAGTCAGGCGGCCCTTCGGATTGGGTACCAAATTTTGTAAACAACTGCTTTAGCATATCTACGACTGCCTTACCGGCATCTTTTACGTGACTTAGTAAGCTCATGATGGAACCTAGTATTTTTATTATTCAAGTTAATTAGTATAACAATTATATAATATAGCTGCAAACAGGATTAGCGGAATTATAGAATTGAAAGGACGTCTAATACTTAGTATAATAGTTATTAATAATAATAAAAATGAGGCCATCCAATGGCTAATAGCTCATCAGCAAATGTGCTCGATATGGGTGCTTATGAAAGGACATTTCAACCGATTGTTGATATGGATAAGTATGCGCAAGTTATGGGCTATATAGAGCGTGAGGAAACACCGCCTGTACACCTTATCAATGGGATGATTGAGAGCTACGAGGGGCTTACTCGATTAAAGGAATTCACGCAGGGGGTTGATTTTGATGAGCATATTGAAAAACTTCATGAGGAAGGCTTGGATCTTCAGTTCGATGTAGATACCGTCGCGGGCTTTATTGAGGACTTAAAAGATTTTAGGAAAAACGCTGGCCCATCAGTCCCTATTGCTGTAAACATCTCATGGCGCACAATTAGTAATTCTAAGTCTGCTAATGATTTGGCGGATATTATCGAGGTCGCTCATGATGCCGGGGTTGACCTATCTCAATTACGATTAGAGATTACCGAGAAATTCCTACCTGAAGATAAGAAAGTGATGGGTATTGCAATGCGTAAAATTAACGCATGTGGTGTGGAATTCAAGCTAGATGATGTGGGGGCTGGGATTTACAAAGATAAAGAATATGTTGGCGCCCAGTTTATAAAAGATATGCATGCAATGAATATTAAGGGCATAAAGCTGGATAGAGGGGAAGTAGTAAATCCAATCATGGGTGTGAAAGATGATAAAGTGAATAAGGGTCAATTAATAAAAATTAAACCCAATCCAGCTGTCGAGTTTTATGCTCAGCGCATTATTGAGGAATGCGGAACGAAAGATCCGCCAATGAATGTGGTCGCCGAAGGGATCGAAAATATAGAAACCTTAAATAAGATGCGAGAGCTTGGTGTTGGCTGTGGTCAAGGCTTTCTCTTTGGCAGGGCAGCGTTGGAGCCAATCAGGGGTATAGATTTATATCATCAAATGAAGAATGAATTTAAGAAGTCCATGGAGCTGGAGCGTGAAAACGAGCCTGCCTTAAAAGCGGGTAGTCCGGGTGGTAGTGAGTTGGGGCGATAAGAATTAAACAGGGATGTGATAGAGGCTTAACGGTGTAAATGGAGAAGATTTCCATTTTAGGAGTTTGGATCTCCAAGTTTCATAGTCAGCATGTCCGCAATTGCAGTTATCAAATGCTTGTAAAATCAAATGGGCGATTTTATCCAGACCTGTCACGTTACCTGCAAGCCAATGTTGGCGCCGATCGCCTTTTAGTGATACAAGCATCTTGTATAAAAAGAGGTTGTCATCATGTCGCATTAGGTGGACAGAATGTACTCCGTATACAGAGTTTCGTTCAAGGACAAGCTCTAAGGATGACTTGCTGCCGATGGCGGTAGGCTCCTGTGTGTCTTTGCTTGCGATCTTAAGCATAATAAACCAATAATAAATTTGATACGTGATTGTAACATTAATCAGCGTTCTGACAAGCTAATTATATTAAATGCTCAGTAAATGTAGGCATGCAGCTGAGTGGTTTCACAATTAATTAAATACCGCTATATTCAAACCACTGTTTGAAATTAGGCATAAAGGATATGAACGGAAGTCCATTTAAATCAATACTTAAGGGCATGCAAGCTAAAATTTTCTGCCTTTTGATTTTGTTTAATTTAGACCATAACTATCTTGAAAAGGCACTCAACAACAGGTAAAGTGCGTTACGTTTTTCTTATGGTCTTTTGAGAATATGAGTAACTCCACGAATCCGCAGAGATTAATCAATATTGATAGCATTATTAGGCTGACAGCAAAGGTGCCGCTGATTTGCGCAATGGTGTTTGTTATGACGGTATTTGTGGCAGTCTATTACATTTATGCAAAAGGTGCTCTAGAGAAAAAAGGCCAGCTCATCGTTAATAGTATTGCTGCTTCCTCCGTATACCCTGTCATGTTTGATCAAAAGGAAGTTCTAAGTTCTATCGCATCGAGTCATTTCAGTGATGACGATGTCACAGCAATTGAATTGTTTGATGCTGATGGTAGTATGCTCTATGAGCAGTCCCGCGATGCAGCCGTCTCTTCCTCCAGTTCTCTCCCCATTAGCTATTATGTGTTTAATAAAAGAGTGTTCCCTAATGAAGTTCAAGTGACTGTTGAGGGTGAAAGTGAATTTCAGTTTTCCGTACAGGAAAATGCAATTGGCGATGTCCGTCTCACCCTTAACACGGGCGTACTATATAGAAGTGTTGGTGAAATAATCCTAATCTGTTTTACCACTCTAGCCATCAGTTGGTGGTTGATTGCTATGCTGGCAGATCACTTGAGTAAGAAATTCACGTACCCCCTTAAGCGACTAATCGACGCTATGAAGTCTGTAGAGAAGGGGAATTTCGATTATCAGATCCCAAATGTACCCGTAGCTGAAATCCAACAGTTGTGCGAGTTCTTCCAGCAAATGACTGAAGAAATTGAGCGCCACCAGAACTATCAAGAAGATAAGATAAATGAGCGGACAAGGGAATTATCTGACAGCAATGCTCAGCTTATCAAGCTAAATAAAGAGATGCTTGATGCAAATCATGCGAAGACTCAGTTTTTAGCAAATATCAGCCATGAGTTGAGAACGCCGCTGAATGCACTCTCAATATGTACAGATACCCTACTAAAGGAACAGCTTACGCAAAGGCAGCTAGATTGCTTGGATCAGATTAAGCGTAGTGAGCGTAATATTGTCGAAATGATTGAGGATATTCTCAACTTCTCTGAGCAAGAGAATGATAATCAGGCTATCGTTTATAATAAAGTTAAAGTAGCACCTTTCTTTGAGAAATGCGTTGGGCAGTTATCAAATGCAGCGCAAGAAAAGGGGATTGGGCTATACTTCACGCCCGCTAAGGATTTGCCTACAATCGCGCTGATTGATGAAAAACAAACATTGCCTGCAGTAACGAACCTCTTAGGTAATGCTATTAAATTTACCAAAGAAGGTAGTGTCACGTTAAATGTTAAGTATGACCACGATGAGAGTCAGCTGATAATTGAGGTTATGGACACCGGAATTGGTATTCCGGAAGCCTTTATTGAAGAAATATTTGTGCCATTTAAGCAGGTAGATGGTTCAAATGCACGTCGTTATGGTGGCACTGGGCTGGGCCTTTCCATTGTTAAGGGTAGCATTACGCGCCTCGGCGGAACCATTAATGTAGAAAGTACAGAAGGTCTTGGGTCTAAATTTACGATACAGCTTGAGGCCCAGATTGTTCAATCTGAGATAGGTGATCGTCGGTTCATGGAGGACATGAAGGATGTGACAGTGGCGCTCATGGATTATGGGGCAACTAAGTTCATTCGTTCATTAGAAGGTCGTTTGTACCTGAAGGGGTTGAGAAACTTCGAAGTTATTCGCCCATCGAGCCTCGATGCTGGACATTGGGATATTTTAGTCGGATGCGATCTAAGGCGCTGCGAACAAGAGATCCTAACGGCACGTAAGTCCGGCAAAGTAAAGCAGGTAATCACGTTTGAGCGAACATCGGACTCTAAAGATCTGGGGAGGATCTCAGAATTGGATGCATATGATTATGCGCTTCCATTAACCCTGCAGATCAATCAGATTGTTAATAAAATGCTGGATGCAAGAACGCTGGTTAAGCATACAGAGGCGAAAATTGGGCATGGCTCTTTGATGGACTCAAAGGAGATTGAGCCTGCGATGATTCCTGAATTGGTTGATGATCGCCCAATAAGTGGTCAGCTTATTATGATTGTCGATGATTCCGACATGAACAGGGATGCCATGTCCATGCAGCTTGAAGGTCTAGGCGCTAAAGTGCAATTAGCAGAGTCAGGGGAGGATGCCATCAGATTGGCTTCATCAGCCGAATTTGATTGTATCTTGATGGACCTAATGATGCCTGAGATGACGGGTGATACCGCCACTAGAATCATACGCAACCTAGAAAACATCAATCGTGGTACGCCAATAATCTGTGTTACGGCGAGCCAGTTAGCTCCAAAAAATGAAGAGCTTCAATCATTATTTGATGGCATTCTGATCAAGCCATATAACGACCAGCACATGGTTAATGCCATTATTGAAGCTACCATGAGAAAACAGGCCTTAGTGTTAAGCTAAGGCCTATTGTTTACTTCTTCGATTGTCGGGAAGGTCGTTTTGTCTTCGGCTTCCCTTTAGTTCCTGCTGTTCCTTTACTGCCCGGTTTTCCTTTGGGCTTGTTCTTGTCAATAAATTTCGAACAAAAATCTGCGTACTTCAACTTCTCAGGGTCAGGCCTTTTGTCTTCAGGAAGGTTTGCAGCCAGCTTGTTGGCGTAGTCAATTTGACCCGGAGTTGCTGGGTAATATTGACCATATGTCTCCATAAACTCAGCTGCCACCTTTTTATCAGCCAAGATCTGTTCGAGCGTCATGCTGCAGCCTGAATCTGCGGGAAGTGCATTAAAGATTTTAGTAACACGACCCACTTGAGCTTCTGACAATTTACTTGGATCATAGTTTTTGTCCCCATGTTCCGCTAAGAATGCGTCAGCTTTTTCGGGGTTAACCAAAGTGCCACGAGGGATCGGTACCCCTTTCTTCTGGGCAATAGCCTTAATAGCGTTTTTCTTACCGGGAGTTACGGTCGTACTTGTGCGGCGAACTTTCTCACCCAAGTTATTATAATGGGTGTTATTCATCTTATTGATAAGGCCTTCCACCTTATCTCTTTGCTTATTTACAAAATTGTCCCGCATTTGGATAGCTTTTGCATCATCTTTCTCTTCGCATATTTGGACAAGGTATTCTTCCCAAACAGCAGTGGTTTCAGGAGAAATAAGCCATTGCTCATCTTTATGGAAGCGGATAAATTCAGTGCCTTTCTGGGGAACAGAGATAGTGCCCTGCTTATTAACCGTAATGTACTCACGAGCAATCAGTGTTTCTATGATCGTTTTACGTGTTGCTGGGGTTCCAATACCCTCTGCATTGACCAATAATTTTCGATATGCCGGATTCCTTACCTTTTTCGACACGTTTTTAAGTTCTTTAGGGAAGGTGGTGATATTAAAACGTGGTGGCGGCTTAGTGGTACCTGATTTAGTCATAACGTCACGTGCTTGTGCATCATCACCCACTGTAAGGGCGGGCATAAGCTGATCGGAGTTATCCTTAGATTTGAAGGCATCCAGCCAGCCCGGATCTTCCAGCTTACTAGCTGTAGATGTAAAGCGTGCTTCAGGTTCCTTGAGTAATCCCGGAGTTTTAGCATGAAAGATTACTTGCTGCTTTGTGTATTTCGCAGCAGGGTAAAGTGCCTGAATGAATTGCTTACAAACCAGAAGGTATGCCTGTTGCATATGTTCTGTCGAATGGGCTGGGGCTCCTTTTTCTGATTTTTTAGCTTTCAGTTGAGAAAAGGCACTAGGTGTCATTAATTTATGGGTGGGAACAATGCCATAGTGCTCCATATCCTTAGCAACAAACACTGTGGGCTTAAAGGGTTTGTAGTCAGGATGATTGCCATCGTGAATGGATTGAGCAATCTTAGCTTGTTCTGTTACTTCAGGTAGTTGCATGCAGGCAGCCAACATGCTGTTACGCTCTGATGCCTGATATAGGTTCATCGGTAGTTCTTGCTTCGATGTCCGTGCGTAAGATGTCCAACCCTGCTCGTAAAGGTCTTCAAAGACTGTTTGGGCTAGGCTGGAGCTTATACCACAGGCTTTGGATAATGCATCCTGAGCATCTAAAAGTTCAAATGTTTTAGGGGGTGCTTTTGACTCTGGTGATTCAGAGTAGCTTTTAACATAAGAAGGCACCTTTTCAAGCCTATCCTTGAACTCATTAACCAAATGCTGATCGATAAATAAAGGACGGTCTAGTGGTGGCTCCTCTCCATCCTTTGGTATTTTACGAGAAGGCTCCCAGTGAACACTTTGTATCTCTTGCTGGGTCAGTTCGGCAGTCACTTCAGGTTTATAGTCGGAAGCATAGTCCGCACCTTGGGCTAGCATCTTGCAGTTGATACTGTAATGTGTAACCGGGACATGGTTTTTAATCTCCATCTCTCGGATATGGCATAGGTTGAGGGCGCATGATTGAACACGACCACCGGAAACAACACCACTACGCCCTTTGCCTTGTGCCAAGTGCTGTCCCATTATGCCGTATTCAGCATAATGGGTATAACAGCGTGTTAATGGCATATAGAGCCAATCGCTATAGTTTCGAGCTTGAGAGGCGCGCCACCAGCCTTTGGTGATATGAGGCTCACGGAGGTTGTTTGTCGCATCAAGAATACTCTTCTTATCCAAGCCTGCTGCCAGCCAGCAGCGTTTGATTGGACAAGAGATATCAAAGTGTTCCACTACTTCCCAGCCAATAGCTTCACCTTCACGATCAGAGTCCGTAGCAATAATGAATTCTGTCAAACCCTTTAGGTGAGATTTAATGTTGTTAAGGTATTTTTGGGCAGATGGGGCCTTAGAATTCTTTGGTGGTGGATTAACCATCATCGGAATGACGCGAGGGATTGGCACCAGCTCAAGGGGCTTATGCCAACCAACATCAGGCGCAATTTCATTCAGCGTCTGAAGTCCAAGTAGGTGACCACTTGCATAAACAATAGTGAGTTTGTCACCTTTCCATTGGCCAGAGAAGGCCATACCATTCTTAGAAAGTCCAAGGGTGTTGGCAATATGTTGAGCCTGATCTCGCTTTTCACATAGCATTAACCGGGGCATTATAACCTCTTATTTTTATACTTATTCTTCATTACGCGACCATAGAGCTGGTTTGCTTTAGCTGCCCAGCGCTGCTTCTTTAGTTTGTTATAACGATTTTTAACAAGCCCTAGGTATTTGTTGTGATACTTAGGTGTTTTCGAATGATAGTTACCTACCCCTTTCCAGAACTGTCCCGCTTCTGAAATCCGCTGCTGTAGCATTCGGGCTGCAATAGCAATGTTGGTGCAGGGTTTGTAGGCAACATCTTGCCATGTAATGCCACGATAACGCTTTTTTAGATCCGGCATGTGGATAGTATTGATTTGCATAACGCCTAGGTCATAAGAACCGTTCGTATTCTTCATGACGCTGCCAATTTTACCGGCTTCTTGAAGGCGAATGGCCTTAAGGGCTACGGGATCAACTTTGAGCCTTTGGGATGCATGAATAATGCAGACATCAACCGCATTCTCATTAGGCATCACTGGTGTGGGTAGGTTGTCTGGAATATCAAGCATGCTTATTATAAGGTTTATATTTGCTGGTTTGCATAACTGTGATATTATATACTAAAAGAGAAATTAATCAACCTTGCTTGACGTGGAATGACTGTATGACTGCCGTTTGGAACATCAAAGATCCTGAGCTTCTCTTTGAGCTTATGGAGATGCATGAGTCCCTCAATGAATCTCAAAAAGAGGCTGCAATGTCAGTGGAAGGGCCCGTTTTGATCACCGCGGGTGCCGGTTCAGGTAAAACAAAAACGATCATTCACCGTACAGCTACCCTATTGAAGCTTGGTATTCCAGCTACACAGATCTTGTTGGTAACCTTTACAAATGAGGCTGCCAGAGAGATTAAGAATCGACTGCTTCAGATGCCGGGGATTGGCTTGGATGCTGAATACATCACAGCAGGAACGTTTCACTCAGTAATTTTCACTCACATCTTAAAGAAGTATACAGACGCTAAGTTTTGGGAAATGCGCGGGCTAGATCCTTTTCAGTTGGAAATCATAGATGAAGAGGATAGCAAAAAACTCCTGAAGATGGTGATTGACGACTTGCCTAAGAATGAAAAGAAGGTCTTGGATGACGCCAAGGTTAAGCAAGGCGATATTGAAGAAATCCTCACCATGGAGCGTGCGAAAGGACACGGCTATTCGGATTACCAGTCTCGACTAAATCCGAATGATAAGAAATACATGGGCATGGCGCTTATAGGCAAGATTTGGCAAGAATACGAAGCGATGTGCCGCGCGGCTAACGGTGTAGATTTTGATAACATTATCTTGTTTGCGGACAAGATATTGGAGCTGGAGCCCTACCTTGCAAAAGATCTAGCTGAAACGTTCAAGTATCTTATGCTGGATGAGTATCAGGATACCAACAAGGTGCAAATGTCTGTTATGGATAGAATTATTGCCTTCCATCAGAACGTGTGCGCTGTAGGTGATGAAAAGCAGTTGATTTATAGCTGGCGTGGTTCTGATATCCAGACTTTCTTATCCTTTACGCAACGCTATCCACAGGCGCAAACGATTAAGCTGGCAGATAACTATCGCTCCTCACCAGAGGTGCTTACATGGGGTAATGCGATAGCGAGTTGTATGCAGCAGCGTGTTAATGATGGACAGTTGGTTTGCAATAAAGAAAGTTCAAATAAGCCCCCTTTCTGCATCGGCTTTAAGGATCAGGACCAAGAGGCGATGATGATTGCCAAGGCTATCAAGCGTGATATACGCAGCGGTACGCCTGCAGGGTCTGTTGCTGTCCTATATCGTGCGCGCAAGTATAAAGATAAGCTAGAAAAGGCGCTCCTATCTCTTGATACGCCTTATCGCATTGTAAACGATAAGGGCCTATATGGGCGAAGAGAGGTCAAGGATATGATCAAGATGATGCGTTTTATTGCGCATCCTTGGGATGGTACGGCTGGGCTTGCAGTATTAAAATCAACAAACTTTGGCATCTCAGAAAAGCGTGCAAAGGACTCCATGTCTCAAGGTAAGGCTGTCTATAACTTTCTTCTTGAGCAATCAGAGCAGTATAAGAAAGCTAAGCCGGGACAAACACCTGAAAGAAAGGAGTTTGCTAAGAAGTGTAAGGTTTTCGTTGACCTATGTACTTTACTAAAAGAGGGTGCTTCTAAACCTAACCCGGACACAGACTTTTTAGAAAGATCCTTGTCTCGCTTTTGGGATATATTTTTCAAGCCGCAAATCGTGAATCAATTTACCAAAAAAGACGAGAATGGTAATGTCGAGATTGACGACTATCAGATTGATATGCGTGTTGAAAATGCGGCATACATTCGTGACCGCTTCATCAAGGACCTAAAAGCAGGCCTGCCGTTAGATGAGGCTATAATGAATCTAGCGTTGATTGCTGATATGGCAAAAGAGCAGGAGGCTGTACAGCTTATGACTTTACATGCGGCCAAAGGGCGGGAATTCCCGCATGTCTATATTATTGGCTGCGATAAGGAATCTATGTACCCTTCAGATCCGGACGACATTAATGAGCTGGAAGAGGGGCGTCGACTCTTTTATGTTGGCGTGACACGTGCTGAAGAGAAAGTCATGTGCAGTTTTGCTCAAGACGTTCAAATCAATGGTCAGTGGACCGACACTGAAGTCTCTCCTTACATCCGCGAGATGGAGGGGAAATTAGGAAATGTTGTCAAAATTTATAACGAAAATACAAACACCCTAACTGCAGAGCACCAAATTTGACTTTCTGTTAATTATTATTATAATTATTAATAACTAAGAGAGATGACATAAGGTTGTTATAAATGCAGCAGAATCAACAGATTTCTACCAGTCCGCTTGCTGAGTATGAGCGTCAGGTAAATGAGAGTAATCAACTTGATCGTGAGATCTCGGAAATGCGCGGGCAGCTGGGGCCCCTGAAAGAGCGTCTTACTGAACTTGAGCGTCAGGCGGTCGAAATGTGCGGTACCAGCGATCTTGAACAGATGCGTGAAATAAGCCGTCAGCGCGCTAGAGAGAGCGCCGAGGCGATCCAGCACAATAAACAGCTGATTGAAGGTCGTAGGAGTTTAGTGGAGCAGGTTAATCGTCAGATTGCTGAACTGAAAACTGGTTCACTAAGAGCATAATTATGTCTATTTTAGCGCCTTTTGAACGTGATATATCTTGGCTAAAAACAGAGTACGCTCAGATAAATGCGCGTCAAAGTATTCTGCTTGAAGAAAAGTCTCGTGTCGTTGGGGATATGCTTGCCGCGGAAGAATACCTTGAAGATAAAGCGGAAACATTGCATGTGCTGCAGGCTATTCAAGAAGAGTGGGAGTACGAAGAAAAGCGCGAGGTCGAAGATCTCCTCTCGCAATTGGTTCGTGATATCTTACCTCACCGTGCAGACTGTAAAGTGGTATTGCAGCGAGGCACCTACCGTGACCACACAACATTAGATGTATGTATCGATAATGAAGGCCATCCCGAGAACGTTTGGGAGCAACGTGGTGGTAGCATCAATAGTATTCTGTCGCTTGGGCTACAGTTTATAACGCTTGTTAAATCGGGCAACAGACCCTTCGTATTATTTGATGAGGCAGATAAGGCAATAAAAGAGGAGCTTATACCCGCATTTGCCAAGGTCGTCGCTGAGCTATCCAGAACCTTAGGTGTTCAGGTACTGTATGTCAGTCATTTGGATGCAGGTATTTTTGAGGGATTGGCTGATATTATTTCCTTTGATGAGGTGGATAACAAGGTTGTCGCTCGACATCTTAAGCGCCACAGTGTTGAAAAGGATGAGTGGATATCTTCAGGGGTCTCTTCAATTCGATACAAGAATATGCGTCGTCTGCAGGATGTGACATTAGAGTTAGGTCCGTTTATGACAGTCCTAACCGGTACAAATGATGTAGGTAAGTCATCTGCTCTAAAAGCATTCCGGGCACTCGCACGAAATGGCGGCACTATGGGGCTTATTTCGCATGGGGCTGATTCTATGCGAGTTGAGGCCACCATTGATGATGGCAGTGTATTGGCCTATGAATATTTTCGCGGGAAAAATAAAGCTAAGGTAAAGGCGACATATACTATGACAGATGCTTCTGGCACTGATATAGAAGAGCCTCATAATGGTAAAGAATCACTCCCACCATGGATGGATGATTATCTAGCAATGCCATTGGTGGCTGGCGTTGATATCAATTTTTGTAGTCAGAATCATCCTGCGCAGATGCTTGATAATAAATGCTGCTCACCAACGCAAAGAGCAAAACTGCTGTCTATCGGTAGTGAGGCTGCAAAAGTTGTTGATATGATTGGCCAGCACCGTGCAAATGTAACCGCCCATACAAAAGCTCAGAATGAAACCAAGCGGTCACTGTCGCGAGTCAAGAATGAATTGAACATTGTACGCCCTGTATGCGATCTGGACCCTGCCGAGTTTGATCCCGTGCTAAAAAAACTGGAACAAGACTATGATTTCGTCACCCAACTAAATGCTGTGGGCAGTGAAATGGTTAAGCTTCAGGAGATGATTACCCTGCTGGAAACGTTACCGGAAGATTCAATAGAGCTGCAAAAGGTAGATGTTGCCAATATAAGCTCTATTAGCGCGCTCAATGACCTTGCAGATGAAATGGGCCAAACGACTGGAATGCTCCAAATTTACAGTCAGGTTGAGTGTGAAGATCCTCTCTCATTGACCAAGCCTCGTGATAACGCTGAATTTGTCTCGATCGGTAGGCAGATGGTGTCATCATTGTCATTGATTCAAGCGCTTGAGTCTTTACCAGAAGGGCGTGTGGAGTTGAGAGAAGTCGTCCATTCGGAAGGGGTTGATGCGCTAGCTAAGTCCTTGTCAGAAGCAACTAAGGCAATTAGGGGTACATCCGGTCGATTGGCTGCTATGGAGCAACAACAAAGTCAGATAAAGGTAAATATAGCTTCACTATTGGAAGAAGTGGGAGATGTATGCCCATTCTGTAAGGGCTCAATGAACGGTGAAAAGCATGCACATTGATAACTACAAGGGTTTTATGCTGGTTACACATATGTCTATCAGTGTAACTCCGCCTGAAGGTCGAATTGATGACTACTATGGCGCAGTCATGACTAAGCTTGAGCGCTACCTTAAGGTGGCAAGCGAGCAGAACCTGATGCCCGTGTTTATTGGTCGGACGTTTAAGCTTCCCGAGAAAGTGCAATATGTAACGCCGCTGGTATCTTTATTTATGGAAACTCCGGCGCTCTTCTATACTCCGAGCAAACAGTGCTCTGATAGTGCCCGTGAAATCATGCAGCTAATTACTACAGTAACCGCTTCAGAGGTTATTGGTGAAGATGGCTACGAACTTAGCTGTGGCGATGTTATTTCCGCTGCAGATAAATCTGTAATCATTAAACGAGCTCATGACACTTTTCAGGTAGAGCTTAATGGAACCATGCAAAGCGAAGAGTGGGATGCAGGAAAGGGATTATTGAAGCCGCTGCCATCTGTTCGGATCTCAAAAAAAATGGAGAGCATAGAGCCGGGCGTGTGGATTCTATCGAAACCCGAACCTGAAAAATGGTTGTATGATGGCAAGATTGAATCCGATTCGTTTGATCTCGCTGATGCGGAGCGCGTTACCTTGAAGGGTAAGGGGCGTTCGAGTCAGTTTGTTTCCGGCTTGATGGGTAAGAAAATGCGAGCGAAGGAATCCGGTGAGATCCGAACAATTGAACAAATTGTGAGTGACTTATCGGTTACAGATAGGGTAAAAGCCCATGTTTTTGAGCTAGATCGACAAGTTAGTGATCGTGTTTTGTAGTGTATGGCGTATAAAAATACCCGCTAATATTGGCGGGTATTTTAGTTATTAGTTATAGGTTAAGATGGGGACAGTTGAGACTCATTCTTTTTGCCTACATTAAAAAGCTTTTTAAATACATCAACAACACGTTGTGCCAATTTAGAAACGGACTTATAGAGTTCATCAAAGCCAGCTTTATCAGAATGCTCTTCGAGTTTATTACTCAGTGCATCCAGTGCTTGTTTAGACTCGCCCATACCTTTCTTATTTTTGGTGGAAAGGCCTGTTACCTCACCAAGGTCTTCGATTTCTGAGATTTTGTTATCTGTATTGCGGATGGCTTGATTAATACCTTTTTTAAGGTTGTTATGAAGCGCTCGATCGATAACTTTGCCGTCTGCATCAAAATTACTGGCCATTTTTTCAACCATGCGATCGGCATTTAAAATAGTGTCATTAAGTTCGGATACCGCATGGTCAATAAGGTGGTGAGCCCCTTTTCTTTGATGAGCTTCTTTTGCTTTTGCTCCAGCATTTTTAAAAGCACCTACAATAGACCTAGCCGCCGCACCAAGACCTGCTACATCATGATTATGCATCTGCTGTGATGCAGCAGGCGAGCCTGTCTGCTGTTGTGAGTTTTGTACCATTTCGGCAAGCTTGCGGGCCGAGTCAGAGTCCACACGTTTAGCTTGCGGTTCGTCTTTTTCAGGTGATTTAGGAGGAGGCTTGGGTTCACCTGATGCCATTTGATTGGCTTCCTGTGAGATCTGTTCAGCAGTTTTTTCTATTGGTTTGTCCACGCCGTCAAGATCAATGCCATTTCCCTTAGCAAATTCCATCCAGTCGGAAATATGCTTTTCAGTCCCATCAGGAAGGGCTTCAAGCGCTTCAATAAAAGGATGCTCTCCATTGATCCCGTCTGTAAACAGCTGACTCTTGAGGTAAGTGTTTTTGATCGGAGTAGAAGACTGAGATAGCTGATTAAGCAAATCAGCTACTTTTTGCGAATCTGTGCGCTCTACATGTTCCATAGCGGGGCCACTCTTAATTGTTTTTATTATTATAACATTAATTTAATTTGGTGGTCTATTAAGTTTAATAGAAACAAGAGTCGCTAGTACAGATTCGCGATCTAAACTTTTTTTGTAAGCGTCAAGCTTCATATACGTCTGAAAAGCTAGCATCTCAGCAACCTTTCTATATATTTGAGCCGCTGAAATGTTCCTTGAAGCTGAGATCATGGACATATTGCTTTCGGGGTTACTATCAACAAATTTTGGTTTAGCGTAAGCGTGGATCAAATCATGGCGTGAGGGCTTAGTACCAGTGCGAGTATTGTCATTAAGTATTCGAAGAAGTGTTTCTCGAGGGACTGCGCTAAGTGTTACCATCCGTAAATGTGCATATTTTACAGCCGTACTGTCAACTGCAATGGTATCAAGATGGGGAGGTGCTAACAGATCAATCAAGTCCAGAGCTGCCTCTTTTTGTTTTTCAGAATAGGGTACAGGGTCACCAAGGTCAGATGGGCCATATAGGGAAGAGAATGCACCTAGCGCAACAAGTGGTGATGGTGTTATGGTGGTTACGTCAACAGTGTCAGACGCTCCCGCCCAGTCTCCTACAGGGTTGTCTTGATTATCGGCGTCTATGGCGATGGTTGTGCTTTCACCATTCGCTTTAGATTCGGAAACTAACTTTTCCACCTTATTCTTTATGTAGTTAGTCACTTCGGTATTATTCTTACTTCCGGGCTCCTGATATAGAGAGCCCCCTGACAATGCAGCAGATTTATTCCTAACGCTGGTCGTTTGGTCTTCTGTTTCGCATGCAAGGTCATCAAGGGATTGGCTAAAAACAAAGCTTTCACATGCATTTAGCATTGGGGCTGTTTTTTCACGCAGTTCGGATTCTTGAACTTCTTGCTCTGTCTGTGCAGAGCGTATGGCAAGGTTGGAAGCTCCATTTGCAGCCGCATCAGCAAGGTTACGGGAGTTCATCTCAATCATTGCGGCATCAAAGGCGTGATGTTGTGTAATCTCCTGAAACTGGTTGAAGCGCTGTAAGTTCCCCGATAGTTTATTCAAGAGTAAGGTGATATTAATATTCGGTATCTCCGCATGCGTAGACTGCGAGAATAGACTTGCGGAAAGTAATATGATGGCAATGCTATGCCGTTTGTTTTTTAAGAACAACATCTGTAATACCCCAGATTTTTGCAATTCGTGTTTTTACCAAATGCTGCATTTCACTTCGGGAAGGGAAAATTTCAGATTCGGATAATGTGCTACCTGTTTTTGTGATCGCGTCCTGTGGTGCAGTGGAAATTGCAAGCCGTAGGTTGTGGACCATGGCTGCGCCACGGTCGTCCATCACTTCATCGTCAAGGCCTTCGGATTCTAGGCCTTCATACTCAGTTTCAAAGGCATTAAAAATATCCTCCAATCGGTTCTGCAATGCATCACAAAGCCGATCAAAGGCATAGGCTCGATACCCCTCACTGTATTGGTCAACTTCAGCACGAAACAGTTCCAATGAGGAAATAACGAATGTTTCAGCGAGTGATTCATCTTCAAAGAATAGGGTATCGTTTGCGGAAAGAACATCTGTAAACTCATCAGAAAAAATAAACTCACGCGCTGGCAAGGCCACTTCTGCATCAAGCGCTTTAACTGAGGCAAGGATTTGCTTCTTAACGCTAAGTTCAATAATTTCACGTACGACACGAAGTAGCGACTGGAAAACAAATGTCCTATCAGTAAGATCGCTTTCACCACTCCAATTAAAGGCGATGTCTTTAGTGACTGATATGCAGCAATCAGCCATATCCCTAATAAAGTCCTCAGGAGGCTCAATGCCATGGAGTTCGGACTGAAGCTGGATGCTATGGCAAAGTAGGAATAGTTCTATTTTAACTTCCGACAGTATGTCGTAGCTAAATTCATCTTTTATCGGAAGTAGGGATTCATTGCACCGTTCCAGTACGGTGTCGATAAAAGAGCCCGAGGAAAGCAGTTCAATATCGGAGATATTGGGCATTAGCCGGGAGAGTGATGTTGTTGCACTCCTGATCAACTCCTGCTGGTTGATGTCTTCTGGATCAATTTTAAAGTGCTTCGTTAAGAAATTAATGATTTCAAATTGCAGAGTGAATAGTTCAACAAGCTGTTTTGGGTTCTCTGTAAACGCCAATCCTTGAACGTCAGACAATGCGCGCACAAACGCATCGGCCTTGGCTGACGGCGTTCTCATGCCATAAAAGCCACCTTCATTAGACTGCGTGCTATTGGCGTCAGAAGGTGAGTTATCTTGAGGTGCATAATCAACCTCAGTTGCTGTCACATTAAAACTAGTCAATTTAGAGATCCACTTCCTGTTTCAGGGATGGGCTGGAAATTTCAAAATACTTACCCAAATCACGTGTTAGTTGATGGAGTGTCATAGCAACTGCGCGTGGTTGATCTGGCACCGGGATAACTTGTTTATCTTGGATGAGTAGATGTGAAGAGCGTGGATAAAATTCGGTAATAGGGCGCAGTGTGATAGTGTTATCTAAAGACTCAAGCGTGGACTCTACAGCAAACTGTGAGATTTGGTAGCGCATTGCTGCCGTGCATTCATCTTCGCTGGCGATATCAAAGACCTCTTGCTGTGGGTGAGGGCCATCCAATACTTTAATGCCGCGAAGGCCTGCGGAATTATCAGCAATGTAGTGCACATCCCAAAGGCGTTTGTCGAATAGTACCATACTCACCACTTCGGACTTAAGCATCCAGATGGGTAGCCACGCGTAGGGATCGTTCATGAATTTCAGAAAAACAGCGCCATCAAAGTCTTCAGGCAATTTCTTACTAATTTTCAGATTATTGAGAATAGCCTTATGCGTGTCTACTGCAGATTGAACTGTTGTCATTGGATTTGCCCATTAAGCGAAATTTTATTATTATAGCGAAAATTATAAGATATATAGGCCTGCGATTCAATCATGAATGTAAATCCTAAAGATATTGATGTGCTGGTGGATATTCACCCAGATCAACCTGCTATGCGCTTTTTGCTTGACATCGGCAATGAAATTGTAAATACCCGAAAAATGGGGAAGTCTTGGCGATGGAAAAATACATATATGCTGTCACAGTATGCCAGTAGCTCGTTTTTGTTTGATGTGATTGATGGACACCCATTCTTGGCTGTACCTGCAGAGTTGTACCCGCGTTTTTTGGATATGAACTGGAGTAGTATCCGAATAATAAATGGCATGTCCGGTATATTCCTGCTGTTTACCTATAATATGGAGGCTGATGCGAAAATATATGCGGTTCGAATTAATATGCGTCCAGCAAGGGTTGAGGTGTTAAGTAAGCACCGCATGATCCACGTTATAGGCCATGTGCAGGGGCAAACGCAGAAGATTAATAAGGCTTCGATGACGTATCGTACGCTTCCGGTATTTGTCATGGATGAGCCAACGTGGGAGCCTGAATGGAATAAATAAATGTTATAGTAAAGGATTGACATCTATTTATTACTAGGATAATATCAGCCTCGCCTACATAACAATAAAAAAAACTGGAGAAACCATGTTTTCACTTATCATTTCAATTATTGCCATTGCATTGGTAGTTGCATTGGCTGGCGCAACACTGTACTACGGTGGTGCAGCTTTCCGTGACAACGGTATCAAAACAACTGTTGCGGAATATAAAAACGAATCAGCACAGATCGTTGGTGCGATCAACGCATACCGCGTACAACAGGGCGGTCTGCCATCTGACTTTACACTGCAGGATCTAGTTCCTGAGTACCTCAAGTCCGTTCCAGAAGGTGAATGGGATATTCAGGATAACCGCGTTATCCGTACCGGCGTTGAAGAGTTGGTTTGCTACCGCGCTAACGAGGTCATGGGCTTTGAATTTGACCCAGCAGAAGAAGGTGTTGATGCACTGGCTTCTGATTCTTCTAAAGGTATTCCACAGTGCAGCAAGTCAGACTTGCCATTCGACGTACCTTGCTGCTCTTCTGCAACAACCTAATTGTTGGATAGAAAAAAACCCGCTAAAAGCGGGTTTTTTTGTTTTTTGTACCTTAGGGTTAAGTGATTTAAGTAGGTGGGAGCTTTAATGCAGCTCCAAACCGTCATCTTCTTTAATTAGCTCTGACTTCATGCTCCTGTTGAACTTGCTTGCAAGCTCCGTAAGGGATTCAGAATTCACTGGTATAAAGTTTTCATTAGGTGCTGCCTTGCCATGAATAGGGAACAGGAAGGAGCCATCATCGAATATGATGCGGTCGTTTTCCAAATCAATAGAGATTGTGTCCTCATCACACGCTCTCGTAACAACATCATCAAAGTTGAGCGAACTTAAATTCCTCAGATAAGCTTCAGCCATGCTTTGAGCGGAAAGAGCAAAGCCATTAGGAGTGCTAATGATGGAATATCCTTGTTTATTGCAAATAGATTTAAATAATGAGAAGGCATCGTCTTCAGAATTCTGTGAAACGAAAGGCTCTAATGCATTAAGAGAATCATTTGATTCAGGAGTGAGGCTGGAGATATGAGGGAGTATTTCCGTATAGAAAGCGAGCTCAAGCATATCTTCGTTTTCAACGCTTCTGTATTGCATGACAGTAAATCCTCTAGGTGTTAGAATTATTATAACTAAAATAAAATAGGATTGGCAAATGCATAACCTATTGAAGCAGGCTGTCGTCATTAGGCACGGTAAGGGATCTGGAGTGACCATAGGCGGCGTGGATGTGGAAAGACTCGCTGCATATGCCACGTCTGGGATGCCGATTGGTGAGAGCTTGGGTGATATTAACAAGAGAATACAGAATTCATTAAACCCAACCGGCAATCTGGTTCTGCACGTAAATGATAAAAATTATTTTAAGTCGTTGATGATAGCGGATTTAGATCATGATAATGTTCTGATGCATACTAGCAAAGGGTCAACCGATTTTAGGCGGGCTCTAAAGGATGTTCTTAAGTATGGGGCATATAACTACCTGCCAAAACTGGCAAAAACTTATGCTAAAGAAGTGGCCAGTGATATTGGGAGTGGGGTGTTTGCTGAGCAGTATACCGACATTGTCGCTGCAAAACTGAGTTTAGCCAACGAAATGGTAAAGCAAGCCGGTAAGCCAAAGGTGATGACCTTGGTAGGGACTGATGGCGAAGCGATATCAATCAAGGTGGTAATGCCCAGTTATGCTGGTATCACTTACCGAAAAAAGGATGCAGCTCACGGCAGTATAGATCTGCCAGTCGCTGGTGTAATCACAAGATTGCCTGTTAATCCCTTGGCATTTGAGATCAGTATTGATCTGCACGAAATCGGCCACGCATTGGATTGCACTACACGTCATCCAGATCAAAAGGTACAGAAGTACAAAGAGGAGTGTTTTGCGGACCTGTATTCATCACTCATGATGGCGAGGATTACAGGTAATTTCGATGCTTACAATAGCTTGGTAGAGCCACTAAGGAGCATGTCTCCCGGAAATACACATGATACAAGGCTCTTTATGGTCAAGATAATCAATGAAATTGATCCCGAGAAGCTTTCATTGCTGACCGAGAAGCAGATTGCTGAACTAACATCTTCGTTGGTTGAGGACTATGATTTTGGACCCACTTTCAGCTTAACGAAAGAAAATGGCAAAATTGATCAAGTTGCACTCGCTATTGTATATGGGGGTGAGTCACCTAGTAAAATGGTGACTGAGCTAATGCGAACCTTCCAAGATAGAAATGTTAGCCACCGAGAGGTCGAGAATGCTTTGTCTGCACGTGTGGAGCAGACCCTTTCTAAGTTTCATAGTTTATTGAAGTTAAATAGCGAAGCGGTTGAGCGGGGCGGCGCTGTGTTAACCAAGGATAAGCTACTTGGCGCACTTGAGGCATATGCTGAATGGAAGCAGCCGGGTCTTCAATCAGAGATGAACACCCTAAATAAGCTCGAAGATAAAATAATGTTCATGAAATGTGCTGGGCCAGAGATTGGCGTAAAGCTCGAAGATCAGGATAGTTTGAGAGAGGCTTATGGTTGGCTAATTGAGAGCAAATACAAGGATGAGAAGGTTAGCTACGCTTTATAAATAGGCAGCATCTCTTCACCAAAGGTTAGGAGGTGGTCGTCAAGCTTGTCGATAAGCTCCTTATGCAGCTCTAGGCCATTAAGAATCATATCGGTTGTATTGACTGTGAGAGTAAAGGTATCTCCTTCGTCACTCCACCTTAAGTAGACTAGGGCGTTACTTCCTTCATTTAGGCATGATTTTAGCCCAACAGGCAGTGCAATAATTAAACCGCCACTGTAATCATTGCTCAAGATGACATCAAAATCATTTATTTCCATGGGCTATCTCTTTGTAAACCAGCGTGTAGCATACGGGAAGTATTGCTAGGTATAGCACAAGGGTAGCATAGGGTAACGGAATCCCCAAAAAGGCACTATCAGGATCTGTGCAGGACCCGGTCACGGCAAACATGCTTGGCAGTAGTGTGTTTAAGTGGGTGAAATCAATGATTTGCTCATAAAAAGCACTGCACAATACTAAGAAGCTCTCTGCGCTAATTAACGTAATGTGGTCAAAACTGAAATACAAACCGGTAACAGTCAGTATAGCGACAGCAATATTGCTGCATTGTATTACTAGCTTATTAGTAAGCAGTAGGGGGAGGGCACTGACAATAAATATACTGATTAGGATAAGGCGTTGGACAATGCAAATAGGGCAAGGTTGCATATCCAGAACATGTTGGAGAAAAAGCCCCACTAAAAGTGAGGCACCAGTAATTGCAGGTAAGGCAAATTTAAGCATCATGCACAGCGTACAGAAGGTTGGATATCAAACATCGCATCCAGTTGGGTATCAACAATCATTTTACTCATGATTTCAGGCGTGATGCTACCATCAAGACCTTCATAGAGGGATGGTAATTCATTTAGTTGGCGGTTACTCAGGTGCTTGGATGCGGCTGATATAAGGATTGAGACAACTTCAGCAGGTGCTGCTGCATTAGCTGCATGAGTAATCAGGGTTACATAGGCGTTTGAGTTAGTTGATGAAATGCGCGAGATCATTGAGTTAAGAACCGCAGTGTCAAAATCGCGTTCAATTGCCTGATGCAGCAGAGGCCAAACAGATTCAGGGTGAGAGGCGTTTAAGCTATGGAAGTACTGAAAAACTTCAATACCATCTCCGGCAAAGGAATCAAATTTTTCAGCGATGGCTTCGGGGGTCAAGGATTCATCGACCTCAGGCATGGCTGCATTCTTAACTTGAGGCAGTTTTGCGCGAAGGTTGTTAACCACATTTTGGCTCTGCATATTTTTTATTGCTCCGGTGATTAATGAATTTCCTAAATACTATGTCATCTATTTATTCGGTGTCAACAAGAATTTGCGTTTTAATATTTGTTTGATATAATAGTTTTAAATAAAAAAAATAAACTAAAAGGTAGCTGCATGCTGACCCCTATCGGTGGAGGGAAAGTGATATTCCCTCGAAAATACCACATTGACTATAAAAATCCTGACCGATCATATGTTGAGGGCGTAGATGAAGAGTCTTTGCTTTGCCGTGTATTCTTGAGGCTGCCTGATGGATATCAAAAAGGGGGAGTTAGCTCTCAGGGTAAGGCTATTCCAGATTTGGAGGAGTTTGCTGATGATGATTTGGAATGCGCAAAAAACCCGTGTTTGGCTGCACCAGATAACAATCGTTCTACACCTTCAGGTACTCTCCTTTGTGAGCAGGTGAGTCGGTACGGTGATACCAATAATTTCACCGCTACATGGATGAGTGTATTACGGAGTAGCCCTAGCAAGCCACCTGCATTGATAGGGAAGGGTTATTTGGAAATCTCATCAGCTGTCTGTAAGGAGCCGGAATTCTTACAACTGCGACGTGAATACGAGGTACTCTTGCAGCAGTCCGGCGCTACTGACTTTATGTCCATCCAAAACCCAGATGTAGCGGCAAGAATTCTTGATATATATCGCCGGGCGATCGGCTTCCGCAACATGTGGTACACTGCGTGCCTATTGAGGGTTAATAAAATTAAGTACATCGAAGGGACTGACTCCAATTGGCGGCAGGTTCTCGTGGATACACTAGCTGTCATGCTACCGGCATATACGCGTGAAGGTACTTATGGTTCTGCCATGATTAGAGTGCGGACCACACAGGGGATTGTGGAGCGGAGCGTTACATTTGTTAAGATGACTTATGATGCTGGATTAGGTCGCGCTAAAACCGTTGAGGAGGTTTTAGCTGAGCCGTATTTCACAAAGCAGTTAAATTGGCTATCTAGACATGTTAACGCCTCAGGTCTGATCGAAATCATCCCTGTACATCGTATTAACTCGCAAACAGCTAAAAGTCAGTTTGATAACGATCTGGCATTGGGCGTAGGTGGTATAGATGCAAAGGGGGTTAGGAAGGATTCAAAGTTGATGAAAACCTACTTGGGTAGTCAATTTTATAATAATCCTTTTAGTAATTACCTGAATGACGGGGCACTATTGTATACTGACGTGGGGGTCCGGCTTGCGAAGATTAGAAAGGGCGCAGGAAAGGGTAATATGCTGTTGAGTAATATCCATGGAATGAGAAAGCCGCAAGGCAGGGTAGGTTTGATTAATCCTGCTGGAGGTGAATATGCAGCAATTTGAGGTCCCGGTAGCACGAATTGAATTGGCTTATGATTTATATCATCGCTATGGTCGCCCTCTTTACGCGCAGGAATTCGAATTAGAGGTCTCGAGGCAGCTACTTCGTGTGATTGCTACAGGAAAAAAGCGGCAACTAACGTTGTCAGAGGCTGCTTTAGAGGGTATGAATAAGCTGCTTAGTGAGGGGGTGGTGTAGTGCGGATTCCTTACATATCTGCATTTCTTCTGGGTGTACTGTCGAGTTTTTGGGCCATAGGGGTTTCGGGCGTGGCGTACCTGCATAGCCAGATGGGTGATGCTATTCATTTGGGTTTTTGGATTTCCAATGGTCTGCTCTATGGTGTGCTGCTGATTCTAATCATGGTTGCTATTAGGTTTATGGGTAAGATGAGGGCAAGTGTGTTCTTGTTGATCTATCAAGCTCCACTCTGGGCCATTATATATCTGGGATTTGGCTATGTTCTGATGACCAATCAGTGGGTGGAAATTAACACTTATCGGTTATTGGCTGAAATTGGATTAATTGAGTCTGAGGTTAAGTTATTAACTAGCCATCCGGGAAAATGGCTAATGGTTCAAAAAGGACATTGGATGCAAATATAGTATGGATATTTTATTTAATTCCGTTATACTAATGGAAAAATAAGAAGGTTTATTCATGCTAAAGAAAATTCTTAACAGGCGGCATAATCGTCAGTTGGGCGTGTACAATAAGCTGGCTGGTAAGGCGGCAGGGTATGCGGAACAGGCTGGCACCTATTCGGATGAAGAGCTTAAAGCACAATTTATTGCTTTTGGGAGTGAGCCAAAAGACGCTGCTTTCGGACTGGCCTTGGCAAAAGAGATTACGTTCCGTGCTACGGGTTTAATCGCTTATAATGTACAGCTTATGGGGGCTCAGGCGCTCATAGATGGATATATTTCAGAAATGAAAACCGGCGAGGGTAAAACGCTAGTTGCGGCTATAGCTTCGTTAATTCAAGCTACAAAAGGAATTAAAACCCACATCGTAACAGTCAATGATTACCTAGCCGCGCGTGATGCTGAGTTCATGAAGCCCGTTGCGGAATTTGCAGGCTACACAGTAAATTGCATCGTAACAGAAACACCAACCGAAGGCCGACAGGCTGCATACAATGGCCACATCACCTATTCAACGAGTAAAGAGCTCTCGTTGGATTACCTGAGGAATAACGTTGTACATTCCGTTGATATGGTTGTTCCAGCAACGCGAGAATTTGTGATTGTTGACGAGGCTGATAGCGTATTGATCGATGATGCACGTAAGCCTATGGCATTAAACATCGATACAGAGTCCGATCTGGAATTGCACCAACAGCTGAGTGTGTGGGCAAAAGAATTCACTTCAGACGTGGCAGATTTTGAAGATAAAGACACGAAGCATCGCACAGACGTTGATGTATTGGTTTCCAATACAGGTCTATCTGTGTTGTTGACGGATACAGGCGCATCCAAACTGGAAGGACTCCTTGTTAAGGCTAATATGATCACCACGCCTTCGGAGCTGTATACAGGTGATGGGTTGGCGATCTACCATGGCTTCGATAAGGCTTTATGTGCCCAGAAGATGATGAAGAAGGATGTTGATTATGTCGTTCTAAATGGAGAAGTCATAATTATTGATCAAGGAACCGGTCGTCTAGGTTACGGTAGTCGATGGGGCGATGGCCTGCATCAGGCGGTTGAGATTAAAGAGGGTGTCGAAGTTAAGCCCGATACCAAGTCTATTGGCTCAATCACCAAACAGAACTTCTTCAGGCTTTATCAGAAGATGTCGGGAATGACAGGTACGGCCATGTCTGAAGCCGCAGAACTGCATAGTGTTTATGGATTGAACGTTATCCAGATCCCACCTAATAAGCCGTTTGTAAGGATCGACCATAAGGATCAAATCTTCTTGTATGAAGAGGCGAAGCTGAAAGCCGCCGTAACCCGCATTGCTGCTGCACATAAGCGATCACAGCCGGTATTGGTAGGAACAGCTTCAGTAGAGCAATCAGAAATTATGGCGTCATTGCTTACGAAGGCGAACGTTAGGTTTAATGTACTGAATGCCAAACATCATGAGGCTGAGGCGGGTATCATCGCACAAGCAGGCCGTTTGGGTGCAGTTACAATTATCACCAATATGGCAGGTCGAGGGACGGACATCCTTTTAGGGGGTGATCCGGAGCACCCTGTCGATGAGAACCATGATGTAGAAACGGAAAAGAGCGCTGTGATTGCAGCTGGTGGCCTGCTAGTAGTAGGTACAGAGCGTCATGAGAGCCGTAGGGTGGATGATCAGCTTCGAGGTCGTGCTGGCCGTCAGGGGGATGTGGGAGAGAGTGTCTTTTATGTCTCTCTGCAGGATGAGATCATGAAAAAATTTGGTGCAGACAAGCTAATAGGTCTCTTTGAGGGGCTTGGTGCAGACCCGTCCAGCGCGATCGAGCATCGAATGGCTAACAAGGGTGTAGCAGATGCGCAGATCCGCTTGGAGGAAGAGAACTCTAAAATGCGTAAGGCGCTTTTATCTTATGATGATGTGTTAAATGAGCAGCGCTTAACCTTTTATGGCATGCGGGATGAAGTATTCTACTCTGAGGCACCATCAACAGATGTTCAGCCGTGGATTCATGAGGGACTGACAAAAATTATTCGTGATTATGTACCAGAAGACTCGTTTGATGAAGCGTGGAAGCTGAAAGAGCTGAATGAATTCCTTATGTCGCAGATGGCTATCGATCTTCCTGTCGCATCGATGAATGCGTGCGAGACCGAAGAGGCGCTGGTCAATATGGTAGCGCAGGGTATTGTGGGTAAATTGAATGCACGAATGCAGCAAGTGTCTAACCCCGCGATGGCCAATGCGGTCTTAAGCACGGTATTCCTTCAGGTTGCAGATGCAAAATGGCGACAGCATCTTGAAACACTTGATGAATTACGTAACAGTGTGGGTTGGCGTACCTTTGTCCAGAAAGATCCAATACTGGAATACAAGGAAGAGGGGTTTAGGCTCTTTAAGGGCATGGTTGAAGGGATTGAGCGCGACTACCTACTGGCCGTCATTGCCGGGTTGGACGAAGCGTACGCCCTGTCAAAAGAGAAAGCAGCATAAATGCTTGATTAGTGCGCAATAAAGGGTAGAATTAATTTATTACTATAATAAAAATTAATGGTGAACTTTATGCGCGCTAAGCTTTTGTGTTTTATTTTAGCTTTCTTTATCCCATTTGCAGCAAATGCAGGTGAATTTGGGTGCTTCACAGATCCCGGTGTGGATCGGGGGCATAACTTCGCCCCGAAAGAACGGATGGACAAGAAAGCTACAAGGAGTCAGATGATGCGTGATATGGATAATCCTGCCAAGAGATTGTTCATTTGCTATTTACAGGTGGCTAACGAAGGTCCCGCGTCAATCCTAAGTAATCACTGTGGTTGCGCCCCGGCAAAATCACAGTTGTGTTCATACAATATAAAGAAGAAGAGAGTGTCCGCTAGTGGCGGCGCGCAGGTGGCTTGGTGCTTGGCATTTGCTCCTTGGATGATGTGATTGAATCTTGATAATTTTTCTATTTCTTATATAATAAATAAAAATATATGAGAATTACTTCACATGAGCGCCTTTGAAAACAGGCGGTTCCCACGTTTTGAGCAAAACTGGACCGCCCTAATTGTAGTTGATGATAAGCAGCATACGGTAACCCTTGAAAATATTTCGCGGGAAGGTATGACAATTATAGGTGATCTGCAATTAAGTGTCGGTACGGAGTACCCATTAACTGTCTTTGCCAAAGATAGTGTTATGGAATGGCCCTTGCGATGCCGTATCGCGATAAAGCACCGTTCCGGTAACGCTCCCGATATGACTTACGGCTGTTACATCTCTACCAAATCTAGCTTCATGAGTGACTTTTGGCTGCGCTACCTTGATAGGCAGACTGAACTTGCCGTATTCAACAAATACCGGCATTCACGGGTATAAGGCGTGTGAGAGCCACATCAATCTATCGCGAGCGGACAGTTTGTTACTTGCTGGCTGCTTGTAGCCTTGTTATGGGTCAAACATATGGGGCGTATTCATTTAGTGTAATGGCGTTGATACCAGCCCTGTTGGTGATCCCACATTCAATACAGACGTTAGCACATAAACCCAGATTTAATCGTTCTCCATTGTTTAATTATGTGACATACATACTCGATGCCACGTTGGTTGCCGTGAGTATTGTCCTGATTGAATTCAGCATCGTGCCTTCTGCTTTAATTATTGCTTCCTTATTGATGACGACCGTTATCCATAGTGGGAGTAGGGGTGGGTTGATGGTTATTGGGTCATTATCTTTAATTCTAATTCCTTCCGCACTTAACTCTGCTATCAAAATAACATATCAACCTATTGTGTTCACATGGGTGGATCTTCTCACTGGTGCACTTTATATCATGTATCTCGCTATAGTTGCGCGAGAAGGTTATCGAAGAACTGAACTGCTGCGTCGGTACAGTGATAAGGTCAGGATGCAGCGAAATCGTATTCGCGCGTTAAACAAGGATCTGGAGCGCCATGTTAGTCGAAGCCTTTCCTTGAAAATCGGTAGTGCAGAGGCAGAAGAATTCACCCTTGAAAAGCAGACATTGCTTGGCTTTGTTGATATTAGTGGATTCACAGATATGATGCATAAGGATCAGTCGATTGAGGCAGTGCGGTCGGTAAATAACTACCTTTCCTCACTGGCAAAGGGTATGTTAGCACTTGGTTTTGAGGTGGATAGTTACAGGGGGGATGGGATTTTCTTTTACAGCACAAGTATTGATGATGTTGAGCTTAGCGCTATGTATCCAAAGCTAATTAAACATCTTAATGACTTCAGGTGTGACCTTTCATTGGGGGAGCGGTACCCGTTAACGTGCGCACTTCACTTGGGGGATGTTTATGGAGGAGTCTTGGGTGTTGATCGACGGCAATATACCCTTATGGGGAGTGATGTAAATTACACGCAGCGCTTGCAGGAAATCTGTCCAAAAAACCATTTCATTATTTCTGGTGAGTTAGCAAAACTCATCAACCCAGAGCTCTTACTTGATCAACAGGGTGTAAAGACAGTAGTGGGTGTTAGAAACTTTGGTGATCAGGTTTGTTACCTATCTGAACTGAAAGGGATGTAGTAAGCACCCCAGCCTTTTGGGGCGGGAACAAGAAGTTCAACAAATTCCTGATTGGTGAGGATCTCTTGTGAGGCTTCGGGAATATTTTTGAGAACAAAGGTATTCTCTTCATCGATGAGCTCTAGTCCATTTGCGGTCAGGGTGGCCTTTGCAAACTTGGCATCAATTCTTTCAAGCAATTCCTTAGATAGGACGAGGAACTTCCCGTCACAGGTCAAAAGCTCATAATTTGAAATGGTGTGCATGCTGCAAAGGCCCCTTTGTTATTATTGATATAATAATAAACTTATTGGGAAATCGCAAGTGTGCTATGGGTGTTTAGGCCACAATACGTCATCGACAATCCCATAAGCCATAGCAGTCTCAGAATCCATAAAGTTATCGCGATCAGTGTCACGTTCAATTGTCTCGATGGGCTGCCCACAGTGCTTTGCCATGAGGGTGTTCAGCCGGGAGCGCAGGAATAAGATTTCCTTAGTATGGATTTCAATGTCAGAAGCTTGACCGCTGTACCCACCCAGTGGTTGATGAATCATGATGCGTGCATTAGGTAGGCTGAAGCGCTTACCTTTGGCCCCAGCGTTTAGCAGGAACGCACCCATGGAGGCCGCTTGACCTAAGCACATTGTAGAAACGGATGGTTTGATGTGCTGCATAGTGTCATAGATACTAAGACCGGCAGTAACGCTGCCGCCGGGACTGTTGATATACAAGTGAATATCTTTTTCAGGGTTCTCTGCTTCAAGATAAAGCAGCTGAGCGCAGACCAAATGTGCTAAGTCATCTGTAATTGGGCCGGTTAGGTGGATAACACGCTCTTTCAGGAGGCGAGAAAAGATATCAAAAGCCCGCTCACCATGTGCGGTGGTTTCAATAACCATGGGTACTAGTGACATAAATTATTCCTTATTGTTTGGATATATTATATAGCAAATTAATTTCATGGTGAACCGGTAATTTGACTTATTATGTTTTTTTGCTATACATAAGGATGTATTGATTACAGGACTTACAAATGAATAAAGCGTTTATGGCATTGTGCTCTAAGGGAATGAAGGTATGGGGCTGCAGGAGGCCGTTCTTATTCGCACGTGTGCATATTGCCGTAGAGGGTAATAGCGGTGTCTATGCGCCCATAGAGCTCCCTCAAGATCCTATGGCTGCAAATGAAAGCCTGATCCAGCGTGCTAAAGAGCTTTATGGGAAGGCCGAAGTATCTGAGGTTGTGTTGGTAAATGCCAAGACAGAGGATGATAAAATTTTTGAAGTTCAAATTATTGAGATCAAGGATGTTGAGGTGCGCGTCTATCGCTCATATTATGCAGTAACGGGTCAAATGGATCACTTAAGCCCTGCTAAGGCATTAAAACAAGGCCCCGGAGTGCTGGCAGATAAAGAACTGCAGTGGGTTGAATGTGAAATTGATGCCTTCAAAAATCAAGCGAGTCAGCCTCATGGGCTCGTGAATTATGGGTTTTCACAGGCGTCTGTGGTTCATTAGCGGGGAGTGGATCATTCATTAACAGGCCGTACTTGGGTGCATTAATGTTGAAGCAGGGTTTGAAGGTGCGGCCATCCTCGGCAATTGCTGGTCCAAAAACCGTGCCGATAAGCTCTTCATTTTTCATGATATGCCAAATGCTAATGATGGTGCCAACTGAATCCTTCCCATCCTCTAGATCGTAAGAGGCATATGTGGCATGACCTATATACATGCCTGATGCATCTAAAGTTCCCTCATGTTCAATCTGCGTACCGTCAGGGCGCATAAATTCATGAGGTATGATGTCTGCCTGTTTGTATTGATTGTGGAACTCTATTAAAGAGTTTAGTCGGTCCTTAACAGGCAAGACATTAGTTAGTTCAGGTGCATTATTGGAGTCCGGTGGAATGGAATTTATAAGATCCATAACTGACAGGTGATCCACCTCCTTGTAGGGCTTATTTTTACCTGCCTGACGTCGATATACCTTGTCAAAAAGAATGTATTGGTAATCACCGTGTATGATTGCCTTACCCTTCTGAAATGCGGCGAACATGACTAGCTCCGTTCCTTAAACCGTTAAGTTAATTATAACATGAATCAATCAGGGGTCGCTACAGTATTTGCCTGCAGGATATCAGAGTACGTTGCCATTAAGGCTTCAAAAGGGCTTAACTCCGTATTGTTGTAGGTGTTATACAGCTCTACGATGATGGGCTCTTTAGGTAAGTAGCGTAAACCCTCCTCTTGCGAGAGAGTTTTGGGGTTTACTTGGTCGGCTTCACCTGTATGCAGGTTTGCCAGAGTGATAAGTGAAACTGGAGTAGCAGGGGGCTGCTTGGCTTCAGTAGGTGCGCTAGAAATAGCTGAGGATTCTGTTTCAATATCAGCATAAGATGGTAGACATGTCAGTGCAATACCTGCGGCTAGAAGTAAGTTAAGTCGTAGTTTAAGCATATTAGATCCTTAATCGCCTATAGTAAAAACGATCTCTTGGGTTTTGGGGTGTAAAAATCTGAGAGTGTAGATGTTGTGATACTTATCAGATCTTAAGAAGGCTGCGTGAAGCCAATCAGATACAACGGTTTTCAATTGCTGGACTGAAACTTTCTTGTCAATACCGGAGGCAATTTTGTCGAGACGCTCAACAGAAGTGAATGTAAGAGGAATGAGAATTTCAGTTTTCTGGGTCTGGTCAATACTTTCAATATCCAACCAGCTGTAGCCATCTCTTGTGTGTTGAAACTCGTTAAATGATGAGAGCAGGTAAGTGTAAAGTTTGAGGTAGTCGGTCTTGACCTCTTTAAAATCGATAACCTTCATGTTTTTGTAAACTTCGTTGGTAATATCAGCCTGTTGAGTATCATAAAGAGAGAGTAGTTTTCCTCTAGCTGATGTGACTGAAATATCATCTTTGTGATTTAGGCGGATAGCCGCATCGAACAGTGGTCGCGGCATGTTAAGTTGGCGACTTTGTTCGAAGTACCAATTAAGGTCAAACTTTTTGCTTCCGGGGGTGTCAAGATAGTAGCCTACTATCGTTAGGTTTTCGCCTACAAGCGGTAGGAGATCATGATAAAGCTGGTAAACTGTGCGACTTACTTCGCTGTCCTTTGCTGATTTAAACAGCAGGTGTAGGTCTGAGTGACCCTCACTGGTTGAGGCAAAGATTGTACGTAGGGTGCTAAACTTTGACTCCTGATGAAATGTTCTCGACCACTGGTCAATGCATGCATCCGGGCTGCACCCCTGTTCAAGTAGGTTTTCGTAACTGGATAGGTCGTTGCTGTTTGATGGGTATATGGGCTTCAATTCTGGTGATATAAAAAAAGGAAGAAGGCAGACCACGCCCCAAAGCAATAGCGCTAATATGGAAAAGCCGACAAATCGCTGTAGAAAAAGAACCATTAGTAGTAGAGCCTCACGAGAGTAAATAAAGCAGCAGAGCTGGCTGTAATGAGAATCAGATTAAGACTATGATGCCCTAAACGCTTCTGGCCCACGTAGACTACTAGGCATGCAATAAAGACAAAGCCTGCAATCAGCTCTATAAAATTATTTGACATAATATAACATAAATAATAAAGGATGCCAACGGACAGCTCAAGCAGCAGGTATTGTGGCGAGTATGGCTGTTTACAGCACGCTGTTTTTCCTCTGAGTGCAATATAGCCTAATACTGGCACGTTAAGATAAAATGGAATTTTAACGCCGCAATTGGGGCAGGTAGAGGGGGTTGTAAGGTCCTTAGGGAGACTTGGGTACAGGTTAAGTTTGGCGTTAGCGCCACGAAAAATCCACACATTGATGAAGCTGCCTATACAGAGGCCGGTGATCACGATATAGAGGCTTGCAAGTAAATCGTAGTATGTCTTTAAATGCTGAAGATCTATAATCATGGTAGTAGCTTGCTCGGATCAATGGTTTATGTTTTAATATAACAAATATTAATAAACAGGCAAGCCGAATGCAATCGAAAGGTGGGATATTTTTCTTTGTTTCTGAGCGGTATGCACAGAAAGAGAGTGTAGCGTGCTTTGCGACAGATAATGTTCTGTTGGCTATGTCTGATGTACTGATGAAAGTTTACCATCCATTAAAATTTAGTATTAAAAAAGAGTTTGGATTGACACGTTGGGAAGTGGAGTTCGTAGAGCCATCTTCTCTAGGTGATCCTGTGTTTAGTGTGCTTGCCCGACAGGTCTCTGAAAAATATAACGGCTGCATCATTCGGGAAATTGAGCTTGAAACATTGTTGACGGACCAGACTTTGGATGAGCTAAACAAGGGGGCTAATGTTGTAGCGGCTTATAATACGGCTCAGTATCGTATGGGTAGGGATAAGTTACTATCCCGAATGCGGGAGTGGTGTACCGATAGTCGAGAGGGCAGTATCAATATTGATGTTGCACAGGTGCTTCTTTTATCTGCAATTAGGGATGAGAATCACGAATTTTGGAAGCAGCGTATTCGTGGAAAGACGCGAACACTAGAATATAATATGACATAAGAGGGTCAAATGAAGAAACTAGGTATATTTTCAGCAATGGTGCTCTTGGTTGCACTGGGCTATGCGTTTAGAGAGTATCCGGCGACGGGTGTCATGCCTGATGGCGACTCTTTGATGGGTCTGTACATGCTGATGTTGGCTGTAATGTGCGTTCTAGCGATCACTTATGGTAAGACAGAGCTCACGCTACTGGCAGCAAGGAAGTGGCCTTATGTTGCCGGGCGTATCTTTGATGTTCAACAGGAGTCAGACATCTATGGAAACAAGAAGACAACAGTGACGTATAACTATACGGTTAACGATATTCCGTATACGAACGATGTATTTGATCACGCACAGCCCAATGCTGAGCCTGCCTTGATAAAGTACATCCTCAATATTGATGATGAAACCCCTGTAGATAAATGGGATGGTATGATGGTTAGGGTATATTACAACCCGAAAAACCCATATCATTCGGTATTGAGTAGGAAGCTTACACAGGCAGATTACCCAATGTTGATTCCGTCAGTCATTGTAATACTGTTTACGGTTATTTTATTTGGCAAATTGCTAGTTGATTGGGGCTTGAGGATATTGGGTGTGTGATAAAAAGGGGGCGTTTAGCCCCCTTTTTAGGGTCTTATTTTGCGATAGCACCTAGTGTTTCAAAAAGCATCTCTATGCGATCAGGCAGCACATTGGGAACGGGCTTACTGAACTTGAGTTTATTGTCTATATAGCTGAAGCCAGAGTCTCGACGTGCCAACAGCATCAGTACTTTTTCCATTTCAACTTGATTGTCTTTTTCAAACTCGAGATAACCATCCTCAGCACCCGCCACCAATTTCTTAATGCCAATAGTGTGCATAAGGGCGCGTAATTGATTGATGATGATTAGCTGGAAGGTTTCCAAAGGAACTTCACCAAAGCGGTCTTCAAGTTCTGCTTCGAGTTGATCGATCTCTTGGGGTGTCGAAGCCGAGGTCAAGCGTTTATAGAATGACAGGCGATCAATATCGTGCTCAATGTAGGTTTGAGGGATATAGCCGGAGAGGGAAAGTTGGATTTCTGCAGGGTCCTGTGGCTTGAGAGCCTCTATAATGGATTTTCCTGCTTTAAGCTGTTCAACAGCGCGCTCAAGAAGACGCAGATAAAGTCCAAATCCAATCTTGGTGATATGGCCACTCTGTTCTTCACCAAGGATTTCACCGGCACCACGTATCTCAAGGTCATGATTGGCAAGGATAAAGCCTTCACCCAGAGCACTGACCTCTTCCATAGCTTTGAGTCGCTTAGAGCCTGCTTCACTCTCTGAGCCTGAAGAGATAAGGTAGCAATAAGCTTGGTGGTTACTTCGACCAACACGCCCCCTTAGCTGGTGTAGCTGCGCAAGGCCAAGTTTGTCAGCATCATCTATGATAATGGTATTAGCATTAGGTACGTCAATACCGGTTTCAATGATTGTTGTTGAGACAAGAATGTCAAACTCATGCCTATAAAAGGCACTCATAATTTCCTCAAGTTCAACATCTGACATTTGACCATGTGCAAAGCGAACACGCTCATTGGGCGCTGCAATCTGAATGCGCTCCGCCGCTTCTTCAATGGTTTCAACACGATTATGGAGGAAGAAGATTTGGCCGTTACGAGCACGTTCACGCTGGACCGCTAATTGAATAGTGTCCTCATCCCACTGGATTGCCGAGGTGCGGATAGAAAGTCGCTTGGCAGGGGGTGTAGCCAATACACTCATATCCTTTATGCCATGCATGGTAGAGCTCAATGTACGTGGGATGGGTGTTGCAGTCATAGCTAAAACGTCAAGCTTTCCACGCTTGGCACGTAAAGCTTCTTTCTGTTTAACGCCAAAGCGATGCTCTTCATCAATAATCAGGAGGCCTAGATTGTTGAATTTAACGCTATCTTGAATAATCTTGTGTGTCCCAATGACAATTTTAGCTTCGCCTGAAATCAGTCTGGCTAAAGCGGCTCTTTCTTCACTCTTATTGTCAAAGCGCGTCATTTCTTCAATTTCAATTTTGAAAAGACTGAAACGTTTTCTGAATGACTCAACATGCTGCTTAGCTAATAGGAGTGTCGGTACTATAATAGCGACTTGCTTCCCGCTTTGTACTGCGAGGAAGGCTGCCCGCATAGCGACCTCTGTTTTGCCAAAGCCAACATCGCCCGCAACGAGTCTGTCCATCGGACGCGGACTGGTCATGTCGGCAATAATGTCAGAAACAGCGCGTCGCTGATCGGGCGTATCCTGAAAGGGGAACTCATGACAGAAGCGCTCAAACTGGTAATCTGGTTCTTCGAATGAAATCCCTTGCTCAGCATCTCTGGCCGCATGTAGTTTAATTAGGAGTTGGGCAGTGTCGGCGATGTTGGAAGAACTGTCATTTAATCCTTTCAGCCACTTCTCAGAACCCATCTTATCCAAAGGAGCCTTCTCATTATCGATGCCGCTATAGGACGAAACAAGATGAAGGTCTGACATAGGGACATAAGCGGTTGCATCTTCTGCATAGCTGATTGTGAGGTACTCTTTCTCAACTCCTTGCAGGTTGTACATGCCAAGGCTCTTGTAGCGCCCTACGCCGTAACTGAGGTGTACAAGCGGGTCTCCCGGCTTAAGGGATTTAAGATCTTCAATGAAGCTATAAACATCATTGTCCGTGTCGTCGCCATCAAACGATTTCTGAAGAATTGCCTCACCAAATACCTCTGCTTCGGTTATGACAAGCAAGGATGAAGCTGGGTCTTTAAAGCCAGTGTGTAACTGACCAAGTGTAATATAGATACCGTCATCAGCAGATTGGCATTCGGCCCAGTTAGCAACCACCTCGGCTTTCTTGCCGAGAAGCTTGCAAATCAGTTGTATATGTTCGACACGTGACTCAGTATTGGCGCAGAAAAGAACTTTGTTAAAATCAGCAACGGCAGGCCGCAGCATACTGATAGTGTCATTAAGTGTATCGCAACGAGATACACTGTTGCCCGTAGTTTTAGCTTCGAGATCTGGAAACTCAGAGATGTAATTGCTTTTCTTTAGGCGATCCGATGCGAAATACGTTGGAGCTTGCCACAATAGATCCACAGGGACGATACAGGGGTCCACTGAGGACATATAAGTGAAGCGTTCAAGAGCGGTATTGTAAAGCTGATCAGCGACGGCCTCGCAATTCCCGTAGAAGGATATGTTTGCGTTCTTAGGTAGGTATTCTGCAATAGTGGCCGATGTGGTGAAAAATGCCTGATAGTATTCAATACCTGATGGTAACAGGCCTTCTCTGACAGCGCTGTAAATAGGGTGCTTAAAGGCGGGAATATCAGAAACATCAGAGAGGGTAGCTCGCCAATTTCTAGCAAACTCTTTAATCGCAGCTTCACAAATCGGGAATTCCTGACGGGGTAAGATATTGATCGTCCCAACAGACTTCCCAGAAAGTTGAGAGGATGTGTTTAATACTTTAATGTCATAGATAGTGTTTTGATCGTCAATGAAGATGCGGTAGGCATCTTCGGAACCCAGAGGTACCACATCAAAACGATTATTGCGTATAGTAAAGTCGCCAAAATCTGCAGCGTTGTTCTGCTGTATGTAGCCAATCTTTTTAAGCTGCTCTTTGACACGGACTGAGTCAAAACCATCGCCGATCTTTAGTGTAATTGTGCTTTCAGTCCAGAAAGATGGTTGGCTAAACCTGCGCATAGCCGCAGGGACGGAAATAATTAAGCATCTAGGCAGGTTTTGCGTTGCTAGCGCGTGAAGTATCTTGCCGCGCTCAGAGATTATCTCTGCGCTGGGTGACTCTGTATCGTAAGGAAGCGTTTCTACATCCCTAAGAATGTGAATGGAATCAAGGTCCACATTGTGGAAAAAATGTAGCTCATCCTTGATGTGTTGTGCTTCGTGATCTGATTCACAAAAAATTACCGAGAAACGTGCTTTATGTGAAAAATGTAAGCTACGACCGGAACCACTGCATGAAATCTTCATTCAATAACCTATGTAACCGATAGAAAGGGTCTGCAGAATAAAGTCTAATGATTTTTTTCCGTAGGTCAAGCGAAGGTGGGTCTTATGTCATATTGATTCAGTAGAATAGCTCATATACAATATCGTTATAATAATTAAGGTGGCCGTCATGAAGCCAGAGCTGCGCGCATTTATTGATAGTGCAAAAATAAAGAAAATCCCGAAAAATCAGGCTTTTGTAGTGCAGGGCGAGGAAGCCATGAGCCTTTTCTATATTATTTCCGGGTGCGTATCAGTGTCACTCATAAACCAAGCTGGTGAGGAATTTATCGTTGCCACAATTCCACCGGGCTTGTTTGTTGGTGAAATGGGGTTGTTTGGAAAGGAAAAGTTACGTTCAGCGACACTGGTGGCTGAGAGTGAACTGCATGTGGCTGAGATGACCTATCCCCAATTCATGCACTATATCGAAGATGATATCGCACCCATTACCCTCATCTGTGAGCAGATGGCATCGCGCATTGCAGATACGACCTCGAATGCCTCCTATTTTGTAAATAATTCAACGAAAGAGCGGCTGTTCATCAAGTTAAAGGCTCTCGCGAGCTTGCCCTCTGCAGATACAGAGAATGGGTGGGTCTATACCAAGAAAACACGGCATGAATTGGGTCGAATGGTGGGTTGTACGCGTGAGCATGCAAACAATTTGGTAAAGGAATTGGAGCGAGAGGGTAAGGTGAAACTGAAGGGTTTCTCCATTGGCATAGAAACCGATGCATAAAAAAAGGCCCCTAACTGGTAGTATGGGGCCTAAGTAACGGAGTAACATGTTCAAGAAATCATTTATTTGCCTACAATTTAATAATACTTAACTCATGATCTCATGGAGTGAAGTTCTTCACACTATTTATAAATAGGTAAAAAAAACCCCGCAATGCGGGGTCTAAAACTGGAAATAACATGTTCAAGAAATCATTTTGCCTACAGTTTTAGAATAGCAAACGTAGGAATACAGGGAGTGAACAAGTTCACTTAAATAAGTTAATTCTTGCGGGCACGGCCAGATGCTTTTGTAAAATTTTCACGAGGCGTCCTTTTCTGCCAGCCTTTAACTTTACTATTTTCTTCTTTACGTTCTTTCCATGCATTAATTTTCGCGGATTCAGAAAGCTGGCTAAATAAAGCATCAATCATCGCCACCTCCTGAGAGGAGAAGTCAAGATGCTTTCGTAGATACATGAGTGCAACCATATTGACCTCTGCTTCATCCCAATATGTTCTACGCTGGGCAATATGGAGAAGCAAGATGCCTTTTAGGGCAGAGATCTGATTGTTAGGCTCCATACTTATTCGTTGAAATGAAGATTCAAGTTCTTCTGGTGAATGCTCATAGCAAAGTTCATCAATCTCTTCGCACTGCTCTTCTGATAGAGGTAAGAATAGTTTGCAAGCAGCAAGTAACTTAAGATTCTGATGCGCCAGTGGTTCGATGCCAATTTTACTTCTCAGGTGGTCCATGATGTAAGGAACACACTGCGATAGGGTAAAATTTCTGTGATTAGGGTCTTTGTACGACATAACCTTGTCAAATTCGGATATAACAAATGAGAGCCTGATCGCTTGCAGGTACAGTGTAGCATCAGCCCAATTCTCAAAACTCGACATTGGGTACTTCAAGTGCGACAAGTCCTCATCCAAAGCAAAGCTGTTTTCCTGATGATAGGGGGGTATGACCATTACGGCTTCGCCGTTCACAGTTAGGCTCGCACTTAATGTTAAAGAGTCAAACGTCATTATTTTTATCATTATCGTAGTCCTGCGCTATTGATAGCCCTAATTATAAATAAATGTTATAATAAATCTAATTGTAGCATTTGGAGTTGAGTATGGCGAATCTCCTGAGATCCCAAGGTCGCAGAATGGACGCTGCACTATATAAGCAGGAAGGGTATAGGGATACTGATGTGTCGGAAGGGGCTCAACAGACTATCTTAACTACAGAAACAGACAAGCAAAACATACCTGCTCTTGAGGTTTACACTGACGGGTCCTCCTATCTGTCTGAGGCAGATGGTAAGGGTTTCAGTGGATGGGGCTATGTAATGATGCGGGAGCAGCAAAATACCCCAAAGGCCCAACGTTACGATGCGCACGGCAATCACAATGCTGCCCAAGTTGAAGTTAAGGCAACACTTGAAGCTTTAATAAAAGTGGACAGTATGATTAAAGTTAATGAGCTTAAAGGCCTTTTGCAGGAAAAAAAGATACTTAAGATGTCTGATCCTGAAGCTAAAGCGCCTTCTCTGGATGAGCAGATCCACGCGCTATCATCAGCATTGGTCGAGCGTAAGGAAATTTCCAGTTTAAAAGATGTGTATCGTAAAAAAGGATTGCCTGTTGGCGTGGAGATTAAGCTACACACAGACTGTGCAGATGTGATTGTGAGATTGGCCAATTTACAGCAATATTTGAGTCAATTTTGTGAGTTGGAAGGTAGCTCATTGCGAGACTACGATAGAAATACCCGGAAGGAGATGCGACAAATCAAACTCTGGAAAGAGATTGGCAGTGTCGTTAAGGGGCTTGAAGGCAAGATTTCACTCAATGTCATTAAGGTTAAGGCGCATCAGGTCGACGCGCTGTGTGAGAGCGCATCTTATGATGACTTAATAGCGGCAGGCGCGAGTCGGGCCCAAATCGGGAATCTATGGGCTGATAGCTTAGCCAAACAGGGTGCAGAAAAGTCAGTAAAGCAAACACTGTATCGGGCTGTTAATCCTAGGTATTCCAAAGAGCAGCGAGATAACTACCTCTGGATGCTGGAGAAAAACTTGCAAGCGCACCCTCGCATGCGTGAAACAGCAATGAGTGTCTTACGTGATAGTGATGACATCCGTCTCAGCGTGGACGATTATAAGCGCATTCTCGGATCTGAAGGCTGGGCAAGACAGCGTCAAGGGTGGGAGCAAAGCGTGGAGGATGTGGTGGTAGAGCATGTAGGTGAGCAACCCCTTTGCTATAACACTATGATAGGAACACTATTAGCTGTGAGTAATCACATTAAAAATGAGCTACATATGGAGGCGGCTTGTGCTCGCTAATCCAAAGTAAGCTCAACATGCTTCGGAACTTGCATTGGTATTTATTTATGTTATAGTTTTTGGAAAATGTGACAAGATCATACTAGGATAAATAAATGTTAAAAGAAGTGATATCCGATTTGGGCCTGAGTGGCCCTCTTGACTTCATGCGCGGAACTCAGCAGTATTTAACCCATCTGACGCATAAAGTGGTGCTTAAGATTACATTGGAGGCTACCTGCTCAGGTAAGCCGATGAAGCTGGCATACTTATCAAAAGCAGGCTCTGGCGCCATTAGGGGAACTTTCACTATCGATGGTGTCGATCGAGGTCTTGAGCTGACTGATGAATTCTATGAGGCTTTGGAAGCCTTTGTTGAGCAAAAGCAGCGGGAGTCAGGTCCATTTTCGTTTATTGAAATGGAGAAGCCATCAACGGTTCATCTTCGGGCGAGCGATGAAGATGCAGTATTGCTTCAAGCTGCTGTGCTGGCACTTCCAGCTGCGAAGCGCTTGTCGCCCGAAATCTTAAATGCGTTACATATCCAACAATAATAGGAAACAATGTTTATGAAAAAAATTATTGCAGCTGCGGCACTGATGATGTCCTCTACTGTATTTGCGGATACTATTTCCGGTGCGGTAGAAATCCAAAATTTCCTTGAGGGCAAATTTCCTCATGTGAAGCTAGAGAATGTGGGTAAGTCAGGTGTAAATGGTCTATATGAGGTGCGAATGATGGATGGCTCTCATATTCTGATTGATCGTGATAAGAAGCACATCATTATGACTGGGCAGGCAGGTGATATTGCGGTCATGGATATTGAAACGGAGCGTAACCTGACAGCAGAGCGTGACGCGCCAATCAATAAGGCTATTATGGCCGAAATGACCAATCTGGTGACATTCCCGGCTAAAAATCAGAAGGCGGAAATCATTGTATTTACAGACGTTAATTGCCCATATTGCCGTATGTTCCACAATGAAGTGCCTGCGCTGAACAAGGCAGGTGTGACGGTTAAGTATGCTGCGCTGCCATTCCAAGGAAATTCAACTGAGGCGATGCAGGCTATATGGTGCGCGGACGATAAGGCTGCAAAGTTGGCTGAGTTTAAAGCATTGCCGCAGGGTGAGAGAACCGCAGAGGCAGGTGTGGCAGAGTGTGCAGACGTTATTGCCAAGCATAAGGATGTTGGCATTCGTTTAGGTGCTAAGGGTACACCGGCAATGATGTTTGAGACAGGTGAGTTACTAGCATCTTACATGAAGGCAGAGCAGATTGTGGAGATCCTCGGCCTCAATAAGGAAGAGCAAAAGTAAGAGTTAGACGTGAATGTCAATCTCGTGCCCGCTATTTAGCGGGCGCTTTTGTTTCTGTGAATGGGTTGATGACGCCTGTGGCGCGCTGGACTCAAGTTGAACGCTGTTTTGCTTTTCAAGTAGGGAAAATGCCTTTGCAACTAGAGCGTTGGTTTTGACGGAAGGGGGGCCATCAAAAGCATCAGAGGGGATTGGTTTATTATTTTTCCTTATATTATCTAGTGCATCGATAGATAAGTCCTGTTCCCTTGTTGTGGAAGGCGGTTTCTTAACATCCTTGATGGGTTCACAGTAGAAGCTGTGCATATCCTGCAGGGTGCCAACAATATCATCTATATAAAGAACGCGCTGTTTTGCTTGTATCCCTTTTATATTGCCAGCTGAGAGACTAAGCTCCTCTAAATCATGCTGCTGAAGGATGTCAGAAAACTCAATGTAGGGCTCTCCTGAAAGGTCAGAGGGGAAGACTTTATGTAGCAAGTCGCGTTCGTAAACGTTAATATCTTTAAGACTGCAAGAAAAAACGATCTCCACACCCGCGCCATCTAAGCGCGGCAGGGGGAAAACTTCGCAGGCAGCACGCTGATTTAGCGTCATTTCAATGACACCAAGCCGCACATTTTTAAAGTCTTTGGCCGTTAATTTGTTCATAATCATGATTATAGCATAAAAAAGGCAAAAATAGCGAAAATTCTATGATTTGGGGTTTGACAAAAAAATAAAAATCACTATAGTTGAGTTGTTTCCAATAAATTTCAGCCGCACAGGGTGTTACAAATGAATAAAACTGAACTGATTGATGCTATCGCAAAAGAGTCTGGTCTAACTAAAGGTGATTCTGGTAAAGCGCTAACTGCCGCTTTGGATGCAATTTCTAATGAGATGGCTAACGGCGGTTCTGTACAGCTGATTGGCTTCGGCACTTTCTCTACAAAAGAGCGCGCAGCTCGTACGGGGCGAAACCCGCAGACTGGTGCGGCTATTGAGATTGCAGCAGCCACTCTGCCAGCATTCAAGCCGGGCAAAGAGCTGAAAGAAAAAGTTAACAATTAAGTAATATTTAAATAGGAAAGGCCGGGCAACCGGCTTTTTTTTTGCAAATGCATAATAATAATCCTAACCATTTCTTATACCATAAATATTTAAGCGTTGAGCAACACTTCCAGACACTAAAAATGCAGTTTTTGGTGGTATTTGCACTAATGAGTTCCATTGGACTGTCGGGTTGGTTTGTTCCCGCGCATGTGCAGGGTAATATTGCAATGATGCCCTTGCTCTTGTTGATTATTTTGAGCCCTATCTTCATGTTATTACTATTGTGGCCTGTTTCCTTGCATGTGAGGCAATTTAGTCACTTTGTAAGCTTGGGGATCTATGTCTCATACAGCAGTACCATAGCCTTCTGTGTGTCATGCTTATTAGTGTCAGTTATTGCACGAATGTTTGAACTACCCAGTGCTGTGGCTCTCATGTATGCGGTTGCACTCGGTATGATTGCGATTTGGATGAACTCCGCTAGGATTGTTAAGTTTACAGCCAATACAACATGGGCTTTTGCGTCCTGTTATAGTTTATTATCAGGCATTTTAAGCATGTTTGGCATTTGGCTGATGCTTCATGCTTTGAGTTGATTTGCGGCAATAAATGATTTAATATAACGAAAAATAAAAATACTGGTAATTCTATGAAAAAGCAGTCTGGTTTCACGATTATTGAACTCGTGGTTGTTATCTCTATTTTGGGGGTGCTGGCAGCGGTCGCCTTGCCTAAGTTTGTAGGTGTATCTAAAGAAGCTCGCGTATCCGTATTGAAAGGGGTGGAGGCCTCATTAAATGATGCGGCTTTGGTGACGTATTCCTTCGCAGCTGTGCATGGTGTTAACGACATTGCTTACGACAATGAACAGGTCAATATGGAAGGCAAAATCGTTGATGTTAAATGGGGTTATCCGGAAGCAAAAGTTGACGCTGAAGGTCATGTGGGTATCGATAAGATGATCATCCTGAAGGGCGATGGTCTAAAAACTTCCCATCCAAGTGAAACTGAATTCCGTGTTGGCTTTAATCTGACAGATGCCGTCGGTTGCTATGTTGAATATCAAGAAGCTGATGCAGCTGCTGCAAAGAACGAATATAAAACTGTTATGGTAACTAAAGGCTGTTAATAAGGGATTTCGCTATGAGTTTTAAGGAAAATAGACATATTATTAAGTTGCGTAAATTAGTTAATACTGCATTACTGGGTGGCTTGGTTGTAGTCATTGCAACTGCCCTTTCTGTAGCAGTATACAAGTGGATATACACGCTAATTACAGACTTTATACAGCCAATTACTAACATTATATTGAAGTACATGTCTGCCCCAGAGTGGGTAGCGGATATGTTTGCGCTGTCCATCCTAATTACCGCGAGTTTAGGTCTTGGCCTACTGATCCATTCCCGTATTGGTAAGCCTGTGCATGACCGATTTGTTAGCTTGATGAATAAAGTTAACCCGGTCTTCTCAATGATTCATGATATGTTCACTCAGTTGACCAGTGACAACTCGCCATTTAAAAAAGGTAAGCCTGCGCTGATTAACCTATACGGCCCCGATCACCGTGCTGCTTGGCGTCCTTGTTTGGTCATGGCGCAAGAAGGTGAGCATTTTCGGTTCTACTCACCATCCTCACCGACACCAAACTCTGGCTATTTCGACTTCATCAGTGGCTCGGATCGCGTATTTCTGCTGAAGAATGTCACTGTTAAGGAACTTATGACATCCATTGTGTCGTGTGGTGTGGTGGCCGATAACTTATTTAAAGAATATATCCGTTTGATGGAAGAGCGAGATGTTGCTGCAGAAGATATTCATGGACTTAAAGAGGGGGAGAAGCAGGCTACCTCTGGTATAAACGCGAAAGCATAAGTCCTGTTTCCAGTGATAATTAAAACTGTTATAATTAATGGTAAAGCTAATGTATGACGACCTACTAGAAGAACTAAATGATCCCGCGCTAAAAGATGCAGAGTCATCAATCGAGGTCTTTGTAAGCGAGGAAGAGCTTCAGATGTTTGATTTGGGCGATCCAGCATTGGCAGAAGATCACGACGACTGAGGATTTAAGGTCATGGCTAAGGCTAAAGCAAAAGGTGGTGCAGCAGCAATTTATCAGCGAGTTACTGATACGATTGTCCGTTTACTTGAGCAGGGCACTGTGCCTTGGGAAAAGCCATGGCATGCAGGTGGTGTTCAGGCACCTAAAAACTTTCAAACAGATAGGACGTATGAGGGCATTAACTCCCTTTTGTTGAATTGTGCGCAATTGGAGAATAATTTCAAAACGCCATACTTTCTGACATTTAATCAAGCCGCCGCTGTAGCGGGCATCTCGCCTGATCTTATGAAGCAGGTTAAGGATCGAAAAAATACTGATGTAACGCCTGCCAGTGTAAATCATCCGTTAGCAGGGACAAAATCCTGTGGTTTTGTGATGTATCCTGTTATTACTTACAGAAAGCCAGATGGCTCTCAATGGAAATGTAAGAAAGATTCAAGCGGACGGGATATCTTCCCTTCCACAGATGAAATTAAGCAGCATCAACTGCGTAAGAGCATTATTACAAAAACGACTCCGGTCTGGAATATTGATCAGATGTCCTATATTCCTGAAAAATATCAGGAAATGCGTAAGGTAGGCGCTTATACGCCAACCATTACTGAAACTAAGGGTGAGCATGATCAGCGCTTTGAAGATGTGGTTCAGGCCCTGATATCGAAGAATGATATCGATATCAATTTCATCTCAGGTGATCAGGCTTATTATTCCCCGGGACCGGATCATATCGTGTCACCACTTCCAGAGCAGTACAAAAGCCGTGAGCATTATCTGCAAACAGTAGCGCATGAATCTATGCACTGGACAGGCCATCCCTCACGATTAGAGCGCGATATGACAGGCCGATTTGGTTCCGAAAGTTATGCATTTGAGGAACTGGTTGCGGAAATTGGGGCAGCTTATTTCTGCAGCCATAATGGCGTACAGAGTTTCACCCAGCATGCAGCCTATGTCGAAAGCTGGCTACAGGTCCTCAAGAACGATCCACAGGCCATTATGAAAGCATCAAAACTTGCTGAAAAGGCATGTGACTCACTTTTGATGGGTGTGGAACCCTACCTCGCTCAAGAAAAGACGAAAGAAGAGCGTTACAGTGCAGAGCGTGATGCACTTAAGCAGAACTACAACAACTCGAATGAGAACCAACTGGAGAGATAATGGACCCTTCAATGCTCGGAATTTTGCCTTACGTAATTATTGGTATTGCGGTGGCGATTACTATACCTTGTTTAATTGCTGTTAGGGCGTATATGAAACGGAGCAAGGATGATTCCGAGAAAACGAAGCGGAAAAATCTGCTTCTCTTAGTGGGTATGTTGGTGGCATTTGAGTTTTTGGCAACTGCGGGCTTTATGTTTTATGAAGCTCGAGAAATGTTTGCTGTTTTAGGTCAGCTTGGCCTTTAGCATACCAAAGAAAGAGAAAACCGGCAGATGCCGGTTTTTTATTGCAGGAGTTACGCGTTTGTTAAGCGGGCCACAGGGTGTGGTTAATTTCAGCCAGCATTTCAGATGCATGATCGCCTGTTGCACCCGGTGTCATGGTGGTGAGTAGATTGGCACACTTAATATAGAGTGAAAACAAACCTTCCTTTTCTTCCTCAGAAAGCTTCTCCTCTTTAACCAGCCTATGGCAAAGCATGGGTGCATACTGCATAGCTTGTTTTAGGCTGGAATAATGGCCTATATTACGGTCCCCTGTTCGAATAAACCATTGATGTCTTGTTGTCATCATGGTGAAAGGGCAGTTTTCAGCGGTAATTTTAGGGTGATAGATTGGAAGTCTGTTTTCGCGCGCTTTGCGAAGGACCTCCAGCAATTCTTCTCGGCTTAGTTGAGTCATGGTGCCTCCGCGGCGTCTAGTGGGTGTTGAACCATTAGCGATTCCCATGCAGCCACAACAGCCTTAGTGATCTCATCACTAATCTCTTCAGCCTTCTTGAGAAGTTCGCTTTCGGAATACTCTTCATGGAACCCTAGTCGAAGGATTACATCGGGAATAGAGTGTACGGCATGACCTATGTGGCCATAGTATTTCAAACCTTCACTGTCATCTTTGTGTTGTAAAATCCAGCAGTCTGTAACACGCTTTAATTGGAAAGAAGTTTTTTCAAAGGTAACTAAAACCTGATTAAGCACCTTATCTTCAGGAATAGATTGAAGCCCTTGGATCGCAAGATTCAGGGGTGAGTTGAGTGCTTCATCAGGCTCAGGAACTTGGGAGGAAGTCTCGTTTGTCATAGTGGCGTTTCTCCTGCTGTTTTGGCTCCTCTTTAGCAGCTACCGGGGTGACTACAGGGGCCTTATTGTTGTTATTGTCTTGCAGAAGGGCGCTGCCTTCTTTATCGGTATTTTGATCTTTAATTGGCGAGGTGCTAACCGGTGCCTCAATGTTGGCGTTTATGCTTTCACTCGGTGGTGTTGATCTCTTGGTTTGTGCACCAAAAACCACTTTAAAATACGCACTTGAAAATTTCTTATGCTGGTCTCGCTCTTGGTCGGTCATTAGTTCAAGTAAACGATCCCTAAGCTTTTGTACATTTTCATTAGCTTCGGAGTGCAAGTAGACATCGAGCCAAGCGGCGGCTTTTATCTGATTCTTGGCTACACCATGGCCTTTGAGCATCTTCTTGGCGAAAGAGAGTGCTGCAGCTGCATAGCCATCAACAGCCGCTTTACGGTAAAGCTGAGCTGCTAAGTCAGGGTTTTCAGCGGTACCAACACCACGATCGATCATATAGGCTAGACGGAATTGATAGCGAGGGTCTGGTGATTCAGCTGCTATTTCGGCTAACTGGAACGCCTTGTTTTTATTGCGTCGAATGCCAAAGCCATCAAGGTACATCTGGGATAGCATATAGGCAGCTTCAGAGCTGTTAGCTTTGAGTGCACGATTAAGCCAGTAATACGCATCCTCAGGATTCTTGGCAATCCCGGTACCGGATAGGTACATCCGTGATAATTCAATCTGAGATTGCACATCATGGTTATCTGCAGCTTGGCGATACCAGAATACCGCTTCGCGGTATTTTTCCTGTTCATATAGCTTCTTGGCAGTAATCGCTTGTGCCAAGACAACATTTTTCCGCGCTAGGTCCAGCATAAACTGGTACCCAAGTGTCTCATTCATCTCAATACCATCACCATTAATGAGCCGATTAGCTAGACGGTATTTGGCCACCGCGTTACCCTCAGCAGAGAGTTTCATTAAGTCTGAGATATTATTCGGTGTTTGCTCAGTCGGCATTAAAGGATTGCCAGTAATGATATCGGCAGTAGCTGGTAGCGAAAGAGCAAGCAGGGTGATGGCCAGTGTTTTTTTGATCATTGGTCTTTTTATTTGTGTTAATTAAAAAGCAGTATATTAAAAAAAGGCAGTCCAATCAATAGATTCAACTAAAGAAGCAATACCAAAAAGCATTATAATGAAAATTAATCCGGCGTGAACCACGCGGGCCTCCCTTGATCGTTTAGGAGAGAGGGTGACAGCTGCTACCTGAACTAAATACAGGGGCAAGGCAGTCATTGCACCAATGCCAGATTTGAGCATAAGCCAAACACCTGCAGCCTGAAAGAGCGCTGAAATCATCTTTAGTGAAGGGCTGTTGTACTTATATCCTAGGTAAAGAAAAGTAGGGGTAATTAGCACAGTTGTATGAAATAGGACGTTAAGCACTTCAGGTGAATTGGTTGGCAACATCGCCCACAAGGCAAGAGAGAGTAAGAAGAAGCCAAAGAAGATGGTAAGTAGCAACTCCTTATAGAGTGTCGTGAAGAAATGATCAACCTGAATTTTGCGTCGATAACTAAGGTTGATAAGAAGAGCAGTGCACAGAAGTAGAATCGTCAGCGCCCATTGATACAGCGAGTGGTAAAAGTCCGATAAGTTAAAATTGTGTGTCCAATCCATATTGTGTGCCACAATCAGAGCACTATAGATCGCCGACAAGCTCACCAGTATGGCGGCCTCAATGCGCAATAATGACTCTTGCAGTCTGCAACCGAGGTAAAGAAGGAGTACGCCTTCAAATATCATACCCCAGTGCTCTTTTTCGATACCCATAGCGGCAGGAATTACCGGTGCTATGATGAAGAACGCTATGTTAGCGGATACAATCCATTGACGCTCTGAATGGTAGTTTGAGAAATACGTAATGGCATAAAGATAGAACGGTGCAGCAAGGAGAAGGGAGAACTCCAATAAGGCCATAATATTGTCTGCACAAATAACGTTGATATTCATCACAAATGCGGCAGTTAAACCTGCGGTAATGGCCGTTTCATCATGGGTAAGATTGCGTTTAATCAGGAAGTTAGAAAAGAAGACCTTCGTAAGTGGGTACACAAATAGGAGGATGCTGCATAGCGTACCGATGTAAATATCAATCTTGTGTCCTTCAAGGATTTGTTCTTCAAATATCAGGTAGGAAGAGAAAATAAATAACTTGTCATAGGCAGAGAAATTATCCGATGGCAGCAAATACACACCCACCAATATAAGTGCAGTAGCTTGGATCAAAAAGAGATCAAACGAACTGTTTTCAAAGAGTAGGCTCCCTAGGGCCAAACTAAAAACAATAACGGCCTGTAAAGAGAAGCTAGGGAACTCATTATTGAACAGGTTGTTTAGCGCAAAGAGGATGGCTACGCTGGATAAGCCAATGATGGCATCATGTATATCAAGCCTTGCAGCATATAGGCTCGCGGTTATCATTCCCGCAGCAATTAATGCACTAAAGAGCGCCTTGGGACAAAACCATGTGCGATTTAGGGAGGGCAATGCAAGGTATGCCGTAGAAATGCCCAGACAGAGATAGCCTCCTAGCGCTAAGGAGGCTACGTCATCCACCTGCTTAAAGTAGAAGACTATCCCTACCACGACCAGTGTAATGACGGAATAAGCCAGCCAGTTCGGAAAAATGCGAGAAACAAACGTACGGCCTTCGTGGAGGAGGCTCAGCAAGAAACGTACGTCTGTTGTGGCTTGCATTAGAACGTCTCAGCCTGAATCAGGAGGACAGACTCTGATCGTGGTTTAAGGTTGAGGGAGATAGCTTTATCAGAGATCTCGCCGGAAGCTTTAATCGTATCACTTTCACCTAACCAGACCCACTTGGCTTTCGCTTCATGGCCGCTCAGTAGCAATGTTACATCGATATCTTTTGCTTTGTCGGAGTGGTTCGACAAAACAACCTCTTGCTCCCATGTGTAATGCTTACGGTAGTGCTGAACGGAGTCATATTTCTTTGAGGCCTTAAGGTTCAACAGTTCGGATTTGACTTTAACTTCATGATCCTTGCCGAGGTTGAATTTAACGTCGGCACCACCTGCTGTATCTGCAAGGCGGATGTCGCCAACAAAGAGTGGATCTAGTCCGCGATGGTCGATTAGCTTAACGCTACCTGCCGGTAAATGGTTCATCCAGATGTCTTGGGGTAGTTTTGCTTCAACATTCAGCGAGACGGTGGCATTTCGCTTACGATCATGGCGAGATACATTGAGGGACACTTGACGCTTCTCTGTAAAGTCCATATTGAAGTCTTTATTGAGTGGTAACCTATGAACACTATTTGCGGGGATGTGCACAGGTTCTTTGTAGGTAAAGCGGGTTAAATGTCCGAATTTCTCACCCGACGGCGGAGTGGATTCCATGCTAGCCATTTCCATGGAGGCATCAGCCATCATATTGAATCGAGCGGATTTCTGCATCATTGGGCGAGGCGAATAGTGTTGCTTAACCTGACCAGCAACTAATGACAGAGGAGCAGCGTTTATCGCGTTATCAGTATTGTTAGCCAGTGATACTCCACTGCGCATAACCATCTTATTGTTAGTATTTAAGTGAGCTACGTATTTTGGCTCCCAGCTCACACCTTGAAGTTGATAGCTGGTTTTCACTTCACCCACTGGGCCATTGAATCTGTAGGTCCAGTACGCATCATCATTGGGTAAATCGGCAGTGATAAAGTAAGCAATATTGGCGGTAGGTATGCCAATCACTGAACCATTATGTTTTAGTGAAATCATATTGCGGTTACTATCATGCAGCTTGCCTGAAAGAGACATTGCCCCATTGATCGGCGAATTGAGGTAAACGGTGAGCTGACGGTCTTGTTTGGTGTGTTTGATGAGCGACGCAGACTTCAGCTGATGATCCAAGTTGGTATACAGTGAACTGGCATCCAAGCCCTTAAGGAGGGCAGACATATCCCAAACTGATTGTGGTTTTTCGGATTGAATAGTTTGCTGCACGAAGGCTGAGCCTGATGGGTAAATCGTGAGATTGACCGTTGAAGAAGGCTTGTCAGAAGCGTGAGCAATTGATGCGCTAGCGATCAGCATCGCGGTAGCTAGTTTTGTAACGGTATGCATGGCGTGAATCTCTTTTTATTATAAGGTAAATTTATTACCGGCATGAGGTGTTGTCAATAGACGCACTGCCTGAAACTGTGATATTATATTAAAAATAAATAAAAATAATAAAAGGATGGATCTATGTCCGCATCTAGCTTTGATTACAATAATATGCATGCAACGGACGCATATCGTCATAAAATTGCACTGCATTTCCTTGCGCAAGATGAGCATGAGGCTGAGTTTACAAAGTTGCTTGAGGCAATTTACGAGCGGCTTGGTCTCGATAACCGTGCGGAAGCAAAGACACCAGAAGATTTAAGTCAGGTTGATCAGTTGATTAGTGAGCCTGATGGTAAAATTGATTGGGCTGAAGTGTGTCCGGGCGTACTGGGTAAGGGTGGAAAGGTTGATAAGCTGGTGGACAGTACGCCGGTTGATACGTTGTTAAAGACAGCACTTGGCGATGATGCTGACAAGCTACAACCGGAACACATTCAAGAATTCAAAGCCATGCAAGCGATGGAAAACTTGTATCAGGACGACAATCCCAATGCGAAGCCGCTTGTCGATCGGATCAAGGGTGCTAAAGACTCCATTATTAGCACGCTAAGCAATGACACAGTGCGAAAAGGTATTTCCTATGCAGCGCTAGGCACGGCTATCGCTTCGGGTGGTGGTGCGCTTGCGATTGGCATGATGGTTGCGGGACGCTGTGCGAAATCCAGTACATTCCGAAACTGTATGGATAAAGTTGGCGGCAAGGTATCTGGCTTTTTGGAGGGCTGTGGCTTTCCGATGGATAAGATTAAAGCCCGTGCAAAAGATGGCATTGAGGCTGTCGCGAAAAAATTGGGTTCTGACAAAGGTAAGGCAATCGCTTCGGTTGTGGGTCTAGGTGTTGTTGCTTTGGGCGCAGGCCATCTCTCTGGAGTGGATTGGGGAGAGGCGGGAGATAATATCGTAGCGCAAATTAATGATGCTGCTGGCGCGGTGGGTGATACCGCACTTGAGGTCGCTGAGGGCGGCACCGAGGCTGTCTTGGACGGTGCACAGGCGGTTGACGGTTTGGTTGCGGATGCGAGTCATGCTATGACGGATCTGTCTGACAATCTAGATGATCTGACTGTTGATGGCGTGACTGATTCAACAGTGGATGCTGTAGCTAATCACTGGGAGGATATGAAAGGTGGCGCTAATGCACTTGGTGAAACAATAGCCAATGCTGCTAACGAGACTGTAGCCGAAGCTTTCAAGGGTGCAAAAGAAGTGGGCGAGCAAATCGAGGTTGCCACAGCTGATGGTGCACCAACAGAAGGGGTTGTTGCGGATGTAAGTACGGGCGAGCTCGACCATGAGGCCCATGCTGCATATACAGGCGGTTCGTATGTAGATGCTTCACAGACAGCAGAAAAACCACAAATGGTTGCCAGCAATGATATTGACGAATTAAGTCAAGAGGCTACAAGAGCAATTCCGGGTGGACATATAGAGGCTGCTGAAGCTGCCCTTAAAGAAAAGCAGGCTTTTGCCCAGCATATGAATGAATCTGGGAACTCCCGACCACTTACCTCCGACCCAACATTGGATGATAAAGTGGATTCTGCTGATCAGAGCTCTTTTATAGCACGGCCAGAAGTTGAGGGTGGATCTACTACCACTTCAGAGCCTAAAGTTGATGAAGCCGTCGTGGGTAATTCAGCTCATCCCTTAGGGCAAGAAGGGATTGTTGACCAAAATGAAGTTTCTAAAGGGACAAGTACATACGTTATTGGGGAAGATGGTAATTCGGCATGGGCAGCGGCTAAAACTCACCTTAGTGGCATGGAAGGTGCTAAATTTGAAGGGCAAACTTTTGATCAATTGTCAGCTGCAAAGCAGGATGCATATATATCAGAAATGATTAATACACTCGACATGGAAAACCCAAATATTGTTCATCCCGGGCAGGAGATTAAATTTCCAAATACGCTGGAGGGTATGGATGGGACTTTAACGCATGCTGAAAAACAAGATTGGATGGTTAGTCCAAGTGAGAGTGCGAATGGGCTCACGACGCAAACACCCGCCGAACAAAATTCTGTTGCAGCATTCTTCAAGGATAAGCTAGGTATTGACGTCGAGGTTGAGCGCAGTACGATAAGGCAGGACGATGATAATAGTTACTCGATGTAGTTCTGGATACTTTTGAAGGGGTTAAATCCCCTTCTTTTGCGCTAACGCAACTTGACTTTATTTTTAAAATTGTTATAATATGTGTAAGGTTAAGGGGTGTATTGGTATGTATGGTTTCTTGTTGGTTTTCATAGCAGTGTTTGGTTTATCGCTCGGACTGATGGCGGATTATAAGCCGTCACACTTGGCTTCAGAGCAGGCATATTTTGAGGAAGTATTTGATCAGTCGGTTGTTCTCGTGGAGGGAGATAGGGTATCGAGTTCACTTGGTGGCGAAATACTAAGATTAAAGAATAAAGGCATTTTAGAGCATGAGGGGCAGATTAGGCAGCAGGTTGAGTCTTTGGTTGAGGATTCTGAGGGCGTAAGGTCTGTTGCAAAGGTTTTTGCTCACTCGGGGTTTTATCGTAGTAATGGTTATTGTGCAGTCGTATTGCATGACGATTTGTGGAATTTTAGTCGAATGTTTATTGATGGGCTTCCATATGATTCTGAGGCTGTACTTGCTCATGAGTTGGGTCATTGCGCGTTGAGCGGGGGTATTTCTGATGATGTAGCATCCTTTTCCGGTGTTTTCTCAGGTGTGTTAGATGATGCTATTGTTTGGAAGAGAAGATATAGCATGTCAAATGAAGAGGTCGGGGCAATGTTGTCGGCATACCGGTATTATTTGCACGAGTTAAGTGCAGATGCATTTGCTTATCTCTATGAATATGGGAAGCCAAACAAAAAAAGCCGTAACCTAGAATCTGTTAGGAATAGTATTATTGGATATGGATTTTCCAACAATGAGGTAAAATCATTATTTGGAGTTTCAAGGGTGGGTCGGCACTTAATAAGTGACATTGAAGGCTTAGGTTCAGAAAAGCTTGCGGGCTATTCCGAGCTGCTGAAGGATCATCCGTACGGCGCGATTAGTCAGCTTTTCAGAGAATTGTCGGTTGACAACCCTGAATACTTCGAGCAGCGCTACAAGTACTTTCTAAACTAATCAAAGGCCCTTCGGGGCCTTTTTTATCATTGCAATTGATGCTATACAATCAATTGATAAACTGTATAATAAATAAAAAATTTTCCACAAACGAGGTAGTATGAGTAAAGTTGCAACAGGCCTTGCGGCCTCAGTTATCGCATCTATTGTTGGTTTTGGTGTATATGTTGACCAGACAGTGCAGTTTCCAGAAGCAAGTGTAAATGCCAATCATAAAATTACAGAAGCTATTGAATATAAAACCGGTGAGAAGGTAGATGCGGATTTCACGCTATCGTCTGAAAGTCCTCGTACAGTGTTTCCTTTATTGCCATCCGGTTCCTCATTAAAGCTATACACCAAAACAGAAGAAGGCAGGATCGTTAATATCGCAACAGATAGTGAAGGTACTATCGGCCTTGTTGAGGTGAAAACAACAGCAGGCAAAGACTCCTTTGAGAAGGCAGTGTCGCACTACCAAGCGCATTTCGGCGATCAAATGAACTCCACCTCCTTTGGTGGCAAGCCAATCTACTCTGTAAATCATGAGTTTTCAGTTGCCAATGCATTATCCTATGCTTCACCCAAAGAGTATTACACCTCAATGCTCAATGAGCTTAAAAAGGGCGACTCTTTCGGGTACCAGAATTTCATGCTGAACTACATCGATAAGCAAGGTGCTTATAATATCAACGTCTATGATTCCCGTGTACTCAAGCATCAAACGTGGGAAATCGTTAAGCAAGGCTGGATTGAGCGTCATCAGCCACTAGTTGATAAGGCGGAAGAGCATATGAGTCAGCTTGAGGCTATGCCAGAGGTCATTCAGAAGCTTACAGATAATACATTAACACTGAAGCTTCTGTTCTTCTTCGACCGCGGGGTGCGGGTTTAAAAGGGTTTAGAAGGATTCTCATCTTTATGCAGGTTGAAATGGTCGACTTCTTCCTCTGTTGGAAGGCATAAGCGAATCATTTCAGCTTGCTTTTCTTCCTTAAGGTCAGAGAGCATTTTGATCTCATCTTGTCGTTCTGTAATCTTTTCTGAAATTATCATGAGTTGTAAAAACTCATTATTATTTGACCTATCCAGATCATGTGCGCGACCGATCAGTGCATTTAGCATATCTTCTCGGTTTTTAAGTTCAGCATATACTTGATTGTATTCACCATGAAGGCGGTTGTATTGAGCTGCATTTTTAGGAGTCATTAAGAGAAGTCCTTGAGTAATACTTTTTTAGCAATCGAATTTTTCAATAAGGCCTTGGTGATATCTTCAAGTACATCTTGTGGCACTGGCTCAGATTCACAGAACGTAATCCTCCTATCATCATCCATTAAAGCAACACGAGATTCACCATTATCTTGATTGAGAACGCGTACCTTGATGCTCTTCTTTTCTTCGTTACGGTATTGGAATTCAGAGAAGAAGGCTGTCCACTTACCATCCTCTGATTCCCACACAGGATCGAGAGGTTTCGCAGCATCAACAAGCTCATCCAGACTTTTGATTTTAGTCTTTTGTTTGGCGATCTGTTCTTTCAGCCCTGTAATCGACGCAGCCTGCTCTTCGGTTTTCTTTTTTAGAGACTTGTTGCGTTTCTCTAGGCTTTTAGGGTCCATAGCCTTAAATGCTTTAAGTTGGCTTTGGCTGTCATTGTAGAGGTCTGTGATTTTCTTGCGACGCTGCTCTGCTTTTTCTAAAGCCTTTTCGTGCTGTGTAGTGGCATCAACGACAGCTGCTTCAATCTGGGCTGGTAGTTGTTCAGATTCCAGTTGGAGTTTGGCTTTTTCGCTCTCAGATACTTCGAGCGACTGGCGCAACTGCTCAATCTGCTGATTGAGATCAGAAATTTTAGACTCATACTCCGCACTTAATTCCCGTTTTATTTTTGGAAGGACTTCCAGAGTAAAAGCTAAGTTATCGATATCGGTGCTTGTAGTCATTGGAGAAGGCATAGATCTAGAAAAGGGATATGAATTCTAGTTGAAAGATATTAAAAGATCAAACAAAAGCCCCCAAAAGGGGGCTATAAAGGCAGTACTAGCAAAGTGCTTCGCGACAATAACCTGAGCATAGGGCGTGGGTGATATCTTCGATAGCCAGCGCACCTAGTGGCTCATTATCATCATTAAAAACAACGGCGATCGGTCCTTCGGATGTCTCAAATTCTGCAAGCAAATTTGAGAGCGGTGTTGTTGTGCTGGTGGCGATGATTGGCATCATAAAGTCTCTGACTGACCTGCCACACTCTCCCCGAAGGATTGAGCTTAAGAGTTCAGCTTTATGAACGGAGCCGATAAACATGCCATCCGCGTTTACAACTGCAAGACGCTTATGTTTGCAATTAAGAATCGCGTCTTTATTGTCTGCCAGTACCGTATCAACAGATAGGCATTCGATCTCTGTCCTGCAGGTCATGATATCGGCGGCCGTTTTCTCATTAAGGTGCAGCGTGTTATTCATGAGTTCCTTGGCTGTAGATGTAATCATTCCAGAGGTCTCAGACTCTTCGATAATGAATTTTACATCTTCCATGGTAATGCTATCCGTGCCACCGGATTTAAGGAATGGGGCGCAAATCTTGCGGCTGAGCCACAGCATGGGCCTAATGAGGACCTCAAGCACAATTAATGGTTTGGCAACAATTAGCCCTACCTCTTCGGGATTGGATGAGGCGTACAGCTTAGGCACCATCTCCGCACCGTAAAGAATGGAAAGAGTAAAGATAATGGATACAGCTGTATTCATCCAATCGTTAAGGACTGCAGCAGACAAAATGCCAATCAAAATCCCCCCGCCAACGTTAACGGCGGTATTGAGTATAATGATAGTAGATAGGTAGCGTTTCTTATCGGTTAAAACTTTTAGCAAAGCCCTAGATGATAGCGTATCAATCTTCATGTTGATCGCTTTGCCTTTAATAAGGTTTAAAGCAACAACAGACGCTTCGGAAAGTGATAGAAATGCAGAGCTGGTTAAAACGAAAAGGATTGTGCAAAGCAGTAAAGTCATATTTATACCTCATAACAACTGACTGAAGTCAGTTTATAAGGCTCTGACTTCAGATGGTTTCTTTGGGGCCGTAAGTGGCGTTAAGTTGAAAGGCGCTTAAATCTTGGCCTTCTGGTTGATCACACATGTGTGACACTCCTTGCTTGATTCATTTATATAATATAATAAATAATAATGATTTGCAAATAATATCTCTTGTCAAACAAATAAAATATTGCACTGCAACACTATCTTTATACGTGTCATCAAGATATTATAATGGAAAATAAAAAATTAGGATGATACATCATGTCAGATATTACGCTTTCGCGCACAAATGCGCTTGACCATGCCATTGAAATTGCAGCCGCTGAAACCAAAATCACCATGGCGGTTGCACATCCCGCAGACTTTAACAGTCTGTCGGGCGCTGTAGATGCAGCTAAAAACAATATTATTGAGCCAATCCTTGTTGGCCCGGCTTCTCGGATTATGAGGTTGGCGGACGAGCATGATATCGATCTTACTGATATTAAAATCGTAGATTCACTGCATAGTCACGAATCTGCAGCGATTGCGACAGGCATGGCTCGTACTGGTGAAGTTCAGAGCCTGATGAAGGGCTCATTGGGTTCTTCAGAGATCTTGAGTGCCATCTTTAGCAGATCAGAGGGTCTTCGTACAGAACGTCGCATGTCTCACATCTTTGCTCTGGATTGTGCAGAGCATTATCACAAGCCTCTGTTTGTGACGGATGCTGCTATCAATGTTACGCCTGACCTTAATGCGAAGCGTGATATCACACAGAATGCGATTAACTTCTGCCAGTGCATGGGTATTGAAACACCGAAGGTTGCCGTACTGGCTGCAGTAGAGAAAGTGAAAGCGAGTATGGTAAGTACTCTGGATGCGGCTGCACTATGTAAAATGGCGGATCGCAAGCAGATCACGGGCGGTGAGTTAGATGGACCACTGGCATTCGATAATGCTATCTGCAGACAGGCTGCTATCGATAAGGGGATTGCTTCAAATGTGGCTGGAGATGCAGATATCCTGCTAGCACCGGACTTGGAAGCTGGCAATATGATTGCCAAACAGCAGATCTACATGGCTAATGCTAAATCTGCAGGTCTTGTATTAGGCGCGAAAGTCCCGGTAGTACTGACTTCACGTGCTGATAATGCTTATAGCCGTATGGCTTCAGCTGCACTGGCGGCATTGGTTGCCCACCATCAGGTTAAGTAAGGAGTTAGATATTAATGAAGAGTATTCTAACCGTTAATGCAGGCTCCAGTAGCCTAAAAGCCTCTCTGTATGTCATTGCAGAGGGTAAGCTTAATTCTATTCTGTCTTACACGGCCTCCCGCTTGTTGGAGACAGGCGCAGTGAAATGTAAGTTAAGTGAGAGTGGTGAGGTGCGTGAGTACCCATTGGATATGCAAGAGGGTGAATTAGCTCACCCGGCAGCAATTCGGGGACTACTTTCGGAAATAGAAACCTTAGATGGTGAATATGAAGTCGTAGCCGTATCTCACCGTATTGTTCATGGTGGCAACTATAATAAGCCACAGGTACTGACTTCAGATGTAATGGCTGAGTTGCGAGCAAAAGAGCCTCTCGCGCCATTACACCAGCCGCATAATCTTGCCATGGTCCAACTGATGAGCAATGCCTTCCCTGAAGCGGAGCAGGTAGGGTGTTTCGATACCATGTTTCATGCACAAGACCGAGGGTTTATTCGTGAAAATTACGCCATTCCAAAAGAATTGCGCGATCAAGGCGTTAAGCGTTACGGTTTTCATGGATTGTCTTACGAGTACATCTCAAAAGCGCTGAAGGCGGAGTACCCGGAGTTAGCAAAAGGTCGTGTAATCGTTGCTCATTTGGGTTCTGGTGCAAGCTTGTGTGCGATTCACGATGGCAAACCGGTTCTTTCAACGATGGGCTTTAGTGCTGTGGATGGGTTGCCGATGGGCACGCGCACAGGCTGTCTTGACCCGGGTATATTGCTGTACCTCCTAGATCATTTGGGGTGGTCCACTGATCAAGTAGAAGCGATGCTGTATAAGAATTCAGGAATTAAGGGCTTATCAGGCCTATCAGGCGACTTTAAGGCTGTTTTGGATGCTGATTCAGCTGAGGCAGATCAGGCAATTGAATACTTCTGTCATTGGACGGCCTACCATATGGCAGGCTTAGCCCAATCAATGGGAGGACTGGATACTGTTGTGTTTACAGCAGGGGTTGGAGAGAAGTCCCCTGAAATAAGATCTCTTATCATGGCGTCCATGGAGTGGCAGGGGTTTAAGCTAAATGAAATGCGAAATGCCGTAAACCATAGAGGGGTCATAAATACTGTACATAGCAATAAAAGTGTTATATTAATGAGTACCAATGAAGAGTTGGTGCTTGCAGAGCATGCAAGTGAACTTTTAAGGTAGCTTAATATGCACAAATCCATGATCACTTTGATCATAGCATCAGTCATCGCCACTCCGGCAATGGCTGATGAGCTTGATGACTTCCAACAACAAGATGCAATGCGCATCATTACCTATGAAAATGACCCTATTGCCGATGTTCTCTACAACCGCGATCAGGGATTTGCGCTAGATGCAGACCAGTTGAACCTCGCAAAAGGGAGTGCCTTGGAGGCAGAGGTTCGAAGAATAATTGATTCCGGTAATGTGATTGATTTCAGTCAGATCGACCTTGAAGCAAGTGAAACGGGGCGCTTAATTAAGAAGCTGCTTTCACATGTTGATGGGGGGACGTTGAAAGACCTGCAGACAGCATTAGGGCGTAGTATAGAGCCAATGGATTCGGGGCTTATGCGCAGACTAGAACAGGTTGACTGGACCAACCACAAGGATTTGGAAGCAATCAATAATGACTTACGTAACTACCTGAATGAGCATCAGGCGTTACTCAATAGGCATGGTTTTGGCAAATAAAAAAAAGGCTGCATTAATGCAGCCTTTTTAATAACCTTCAACCCTGACTAATACCAACTAGTGTCCATGTTAAACCTTCGCGATTAAAGGTGAACTCGGTTTCCGAATTTGGGTATTTCAGCGTGACCGCATCCAAACCTTCAATTCGATACGTGCCGTTTTGGAGCAGGTAGGTGATGCTGGAGATAATATCCTCCTGAGCGGCCCCTTCAGACTTGCCCATCATGCCCTTAAGGCCTTCAGTGGACACGTCGTCTTTGGCAAAGGCTTCGAATAACGGAGAAACGAGCGCTCCAGTAATGTCTTTAACCGCTTCATTATCTGTTACAGCATCGACATGCTTGTTGAGTTCTTCAGAATTACCTTTGATTAGCGAAGCTTTTACCGCTTCTTCATCAACATAGTTCTCCCAGTTTTTATCCCCTGCAAAAACAGAGGTGTAGATTTGACCTGCAGAGTAAAAAGGCCCAAGCACAAATGCTGCTGCGAACAAAAAAGCAAAAAGCAAGGTAGTAAAGATCAGTTTCATACAAATCCTTAAAAAAGTAAAAAAGGCCACCATAAGGAGTATAGTGGCCTAGTTGATTTAGATATTATAACTAAAATTCACTTGGAATGTTATCAATATCCATTTGTCCACCTGTCATCGGGGATGGCGCATCAGTGCCTTCTTGCGATCCTTCCTGCTTGGGCTCAAGTTTTGGAATCAAAATCTCGTTGAGCAGCAGAGTAATTTCCTCGCAGATATCCGGATTTTCGGCAATGAATTTACAGGTATTGGCTTTACCTTGACCAATTTTTTGGCCGTTGTAGGCATACCAAGCCCCGGATTTGTCAATGATATCGTGCTTCACACCCAGATCAACAATTTCAGCCATGCGATTAATGCCTTTCCCATACACAATTTGGAATTCAGCTTGTCTGAAAGGAGGTGAGACTTTGTTTTTAACAACCTTGACTCGAGTTTCATTACCCACGACTTCATCGCCTTCCTTGACTGCACCGGTACGGCGAATATCCAGACGTACAGATGAGTAGAACTTCAAACTGTTACCACCGGTAGTAGTTTCTGGGTTGCCAAACATGACTCCTATCTTCATTCGGATTTGGTTAATAAATACCAGTAGGGTGTTTGAGTTTTTCACATTGCCTGTCAACTTACGAAGAGCTTGAGACATAAGCCTCGCTTGCAAGCCAACATGTGCGTCACCCATGTCACCTTCAATCTCTGCTTTTGGTGTCAAAGCAGCAACAGAGTCAACTATGACAACGTCAACAGCATTAGAGCGAACCAGCATATCTACGATCTCTAGTGCTTGCTCACCTGTGTCGGGTTGAGAAACAATAAGATCATCGATGTTTACACCTAACGCTTCAGCATAAATAGGGTCTAGTGCATGTTCCGCATCTACAAACGCACAGGTCTTGCCATCTTTTTGAGCTTCAGCAACAACTTGCAGGGTTAGGGTCGTTTTGCCAGACGATTCTGGACCGTAAATTTCTACGATACGGCCGTACGGTAGGCCTCCAATGCCAAGGGCGGCATCCAAAGTAAGGGAGCCAGTAGATACAGATGGCATGAGTTCGCGTGGTTGATCGCTCATTTTCATGACTGCGCCTTTGCCGAATTGACGTTCAATCTGAGACAGCGCGGCATCTAGAGCTTTTTTACGATCTGGATTTGACATAATTTTCTCTCAACGGTTAGTGATTTATATTCAGTATAATAATGATTTATCTAATGTCAAACGTTATAATAAAAATAAACCGGACTAATGCCCGGTTTTATGAATAATATTGAATCTAGGGTTTTATTAGTGGTTGACGGCCGTGTTGAGTTCCCACAGTGGCAGGAAGATGCCAAGGGCCAGTACTAGCACCATTGCACCGATAATGGTGATCATAATAGGCTCAATCGCTGCAGCAAGTGCCTTCAGATCGTATTCAACCTCTTCCTCATAATATGAGGCTGCTTCTTCTAGCATTTCATCAATACGACCCGTTTCTTCACCCACGGCAATCATCTGTATTACCAGTTCTGAGAAGAGATCCGCTTTGGTGCAGGCTGCGAGAACTGATTCACCTTGTTCAATGTAGGTTCTGAGGGATGATACTTTGTCGCCAATATATCGGTTATCAAGGGCGTTACCCACGATAACCAGTGCTTTCTCGATAGAGATGCCTGCTTTCATCATGATCGCAAAAGTACGAGAGAAGCGTCCCAGTGTGATTTTGTTAAGCACTTTACCTATCAGTGGGGCAGAGAGGGCCCACTTGTCATTTAAGTATCGGCCCGACTCTGTTTTCTTCCATTTGAAATAGGAGACACCTAAGCCGATAAATGTTCCTACGACGACGTACCAGAATTCAACGAAGAAGTCCGAAACCCCAATCAGTACTTGCGTCTGCCATGGCAGCTCATTACCAAATGAATGGAAGACTTCAGCAAACGCGGGAATTACAAACCAGTTAAGGATCGCTATCGCGATACCGATTGCACCGAATACGAACAAGGGGTATCGAACGGCTGACTTTACGCTACGTACTGTTTGGCGCTCAAGAGTCAAATACTGATGCATTTGAGTAAACGCTTGGTCCAGCTGGCCGGTATTCTCACCCACATGGATCATATTCACGTAAAGCGCATTAAAAATCTTTGGATACATATTAAGGCAAGTGGAAAGCTGGTTGCCTTTCTCAAGTTCATCCGCAATGTGATTCAAGGCATCACAAAAGTAGGGGTTCTTCTTGGTGGTGTTGGCAATGCCGCGGAAGCAGCGGGTGATTGGAACACCTGCACGAGTCATCTGGGCGCACTGACGGCTGAACATTACCAGCTCATCAAGGGTTACGCGCTTAAAAATCTGAAACTGTTTTAACTCACGGGAGCCTTCGACTTCAGGCTCCTCCGTTTCCTCGACAGAGATGGGAATCATTCCTTTATCCGAGAGAATATTCATCACCTCTTGGGCGCTAGAGCACTCAATAACGCCTTCTTCAGATTCCTGATTGGCTGGGTTGCGCCCAAGGTATTTGTAGTAAGGCATATATAGTGTTACTCCAGATCAAAGGTCACGGAGTCACTTGAGGACTCGTTATCCCCAAATGAATTTTTTAATTGGTTATCCTGCACCTCGCCTACAAGATCTTCGATATTACCTAGTAGGGCCTCATCTTCCAGCTCAATTGGCGGGTGACCAGCAGCGGATGAAGGAAGGTGGTCTGCCTTGCGATCGGCTTCCGCATGTCCCTGAGGGGGCATGGATTGACCTGCTTCCTGTTCGTGTCGGATCTCAGGTGTGGCTTTAGGTGCGATTTTTAGTGATTCCACGTCGTTAGCAATGCGGACAACTTCGTCCAACGATGTAATGCCTTCTCGAGCATACTGCAGCGCGTTTTCAGCAAGGGTAAAGAAACCTTCGGCTTCACGGGCACGCTTAACAAATAGACTTTCATCGCCCAAGCGCAAAGCATCTGCCAGCGGCTCTGTAATCTCAAGTAACTCAAATACACCAATACGGCCCTTGTAGCCCGTGTTATGGCATTGGGTGCAGCCGACATGCTCATAAAAGCCATTCGTTTCAAAGTGTTGCCCAGTACCATTGCGGAGTGTTTGCAGTGTTTCGTTATTCTCCTTGAGTGGTACACAGCAGTGCGTGCACAGCTTACGAATAAGGCGCTGTGCCATAATCGCCTTAAGAGATGATGAGATAAGGAATGGCTCAACGCCTAAGTCGATTAGACGCATAGCACTTGAAACCGCGTCATTGGTATGCAAGGTAGATAGAACCAAATGACCGGTCATGGAGGCTTTAAGAGATATTTTGGCAGATTCTTTATCTCGAATCTCACCAACAAGCGCAATATCAGGATCTTGACGCAGGATAGACTTAAGAACTACAGCAAAATCGAGGTCAATCTTATGGTCAATTTGAACCTGATTGATCCCATCAATACGGTACTCAACGGGATCTTCGGCAGTAATAATTTTCTTTTCCGGTGTATTGAGTTCTGAAAGGGCGCCATAAAGGGTGGTAGTTTTACCTGAACCGGTTGGGCCGGTCACCAAAATCAATCCATAAGGTTTGTGAATTAGGGATCGGAAGCGAGATAGGATCGATGCAGGCATGCCTGAATTATCAAGCCCCATAATACCACTGGATTGATCAAGTAGACGCATAACAACAGATTCACCATGCTGAATTGGCATGGTTGAAAGACGAACATCTAGAGCTTTGTTGGCAACAGCCATGTGAAAACGGCCATCTTGAGGTCTACGTTTCTCAGAAATATTCAGAGATGCTAAAAGCTTGAGCTTTAATACTAGAGCTTGAGCAACTTTAGGGTTGTCGATTTTTGTCTCTCTGAGTACGCCGTCGATACGCTGACGGATTCTCAAGCATTTCTCACCCGGTTCAATGTGAATATCAGACGCACCATGTCGTACCGCATCTTCGAAGATCTGTTTAAGCATTCGAACAATGGGTACTTCATCATCAGATTGAGCTTGTATTGTGTTGATATTAACTGTAGCGTCGGTCAAGCTATCGGTTACTTCATCTGCAAGCGACCGAAACTGATCTCCCGTATAAACGGTATCAATCACATGTATGAGCTGACTTTCGGGGACGGAAGCCATGATCACATCTTTATTGCTAATCCCACTCAGATGCTGACTTACCTCATCGAAGGCGAAGATATCCATAGGGTCTGCAAATCCAACAAGGAATGAGCTTTCATCTTCCCGTAGGACAATCGCACGTTTAGAGCGTGAGATGTTCTCAGGGAGCTTCATTACATCATCAGGATTGTACTGGTAGAGCGATAAGTCTACATACTCAATTTTAAGCTGCTCACTGAGAAGGAGGCTAAGGTCGGATTCTTTAATCAAGCCCTTGTGAATTAGGAATTTACCTAGTTTTAGGTGACTATCCTTTTGTTCGATCAGTGCCGCATCAAGCTGTGGTTGAGAAATAATATTCTTGTTGACGAGGAGCTCGCCAATACGGAATCTAGGCTGCTCACCGACAGGTGGGTTCCCGGAATTTAGCATCACAATCTTTCCAATTATTTTTAATTGGGATTACTATAACATAAATAAATTTAAAGTGAAAAGTTAAAAGCCCGCATAAGCGGGCCCAATGGCGGGAATTGTGAGGAATTAACGGAAACGCTTGGGTACCATATTTGGCCAAACAATGAAGCGCTCACAGAAAGCTCGTTGAGCTGGGGAAAAGCCTTCTTTCGCTTTCTTGTACCAAAGAATGTGAACAGCTACATTGGTAATACTGGCTACCGCTGCTGCAATGGAGGTGCAAGCTGCCAGCATAAGGAAGCCCTGAATCTGGCGGGCAAGTTCGCCAGCAGGAATGATGCTAGCTAGACCAATGGAAGCGCTCAGTGCAATTAGAAAAGTTACCTTATTCATAGTCTCTCTCACTCTCTCTCGGTTGTTTGGGTCACTCTTAAGCATCTCTCACATGCTTGATATTAAGTATAAGGCTTTTTATTTGCTTGTCAATATTAAAACAATAATAATTTAAAACGCCTTGGTTCTTGCTGTGCGCCAACAGAGCAGGAAATACTATAATGATATAAAAATATATGTCAATGCAGTAAGCAAGGCGTGTCGGAAACAATGTAATCTTGTAGTAAAAGATATACATTACAAAATACTACATTGTGCAATATACGTAGGCTGGTATAATGATGATCATTAATAAGGAGTAATCTATGACTACACTAATAGAAGAGCTATCAGCTTGCGGTGAATGGAAAGAGCGACTGAGTGATTTTTATGAATTCCTTGAGGATAGGGAAGCGTCACTGGCGGGGCGCGAAGCGGCAGGGGAGAGTATATTGCCACCCAGAGGCACTCGTTTGAGAGCGCTGAAGGATACCCAGCCGGGCAAGGTAAAGGTCTTTGTGTGTGGTCAGGATGTTTATCCCACCAAAGGGCATGGTATGGGTTTGGCCTTCAGTGTAAATCCGGGTGTAAAAACTCCCAGATCCCTCTCAAATATCTATAAAGAGATAAATCGTAGTTTAGGGCATGACATTCCGGAGCATGGCGATCTGAGCAAGTGGGCCAGCAGTGAGGGGGTAATGCTGTTAAATAGTGTTCTTACAGTTAAGGAAGGGGTCGCCAATTCACATAAAGGAGAGTGGGAAGCCTTCACGGATCAGGTTATTCGCGAGATTAATGCTCAAGAGACACCTGTAGTGTTTTTATTGTGGGGCAAATATGCCCACAAAAAAGAAGAACTGGTAACCAACCCAGCACACATAGTTATTAAAACATCTCATCCAAGTCCATTGGGTGCAACCAAGTCCGGGAAAGACTTTTCAGCATTTATGGGAAGTGACTGTTTTAAGCGCACTAATGAGTATCTGGAGTCAGTTGGTATTAAGGGTGTGGATTGGAAGCTAGCCTAGGCAGGGGCTAGCTTCTTGCAATAGGTTTCGTGCTGCATTTTCTTGTATTAGCTGCTTTTCAACAAAGATTTCACACTGCTCCAGTCTGAAGCGGCACTGTTCAAATAAAATAGGATCAGCTTTAGTGAGTATGCTGTGCTGGTCCTTCTTCTCTGCAAGATAGCGCATCGCTTTATTTGGGTTGTTGTTGTAAGCAAATACGAAATCTGTGAAGTTATGGATAATATCGGCACACTTAATATTGTGGGTGCGGCTATCACCTTCCATAAGATGCGCTTTTTGTTGCTGGACTCTGACTTCACGAGGGAGGGTCTTGTCTGGGAAGAAGGTAACGGACTCAACGATGTCTGCCACGTCTAATGATGTTCGTGTCGCGAGAATGGCGTAGGTCACGTCAGGGCAGTCTTCTCTCACATCGTGATTTAATCCAGCAGCCACTTCTTCTGCAGAGCATCCTGCACTAAAAAGTATGGCGGCTACACCAATAGGGTGTGATATGTATGGAATGTTGGAGTGGTTACGGTATTGACCATCGTGCGACTCAACGGCAAAGCAAAAAGCATTCTGTACTAATAGGCAATGATCTTCAGGCCTGAAATTAAAATCAAAGAGAAGGTCTGCCATGAGAATTGCCTCACTTAATTTTTTATATATTCCTTATTAATAAATTGTATAATAAATGCTCAGGTATTGTAAGTATTAAAGTGCCTCTAATGTGGATAATTCAGATCCAGCTTCTTCAATAACCCAAGATGGCAGTGTTTTGGGTGGGTGCATAGATGGATTAAGTTCTGCGTAGATGCCAAGAGAGCTTGGAGTTATATACTTAGAGATAAGCCACGTACCATGCTCAGTGGTCAATGAGTATGTTTTTTTTAAAACGTGTCGCTTATGTAATTTAATCTCTTTGCTAAGCCAGCTGTTAGCTGGAACCTGAAACTCAATACGAATGGTTTTTGCATCCTTGGTCTCAAAGGATAATGTGACGAAATTGCTGCCCTCCGCCCTAGATAAGCTTAAGCAATAGGGCTCACCCTCATTAAGTGGGGTTTGGCCCAAATGCTTACAAAGTTCGCATATAGACTCCTCCGGTAATGGGATTGCGCGGGATTGATCATGCGCAAAGAAAACGCAGTCTGGGTGTTGAAAGCTAATAAAAAGATCATCACTGGAGGTAAAGAATGCTGCTTCAACAGTATTCTCAAGCTCCAGTTCTGCACTCCAGACACTTTCGTCTATCTTAAATCGCTTAATCATCTGCTTTCCTTAGTTCAAAATATAAGCAAATTCTAAAAAAAGGAGGCAATCAAGTCAATAAAGGTACTTGCTATTATTTTTATAACGTTTATTATTTGGTTCAGAGTAAATCAAGACATATAAAAATGAATTCAACAGCTCTCAATCATTTTACCAACGGGGCGACAGGCAGCCTCTATCGTGACGCACTGGCAGGTGACGTAGATGCACGCTATTTCTACTCGCTAGGCAAGTTGCTTTTAGCGAATGATGAGCGGGCCGTCCAAGACGGTCTTGAGTGGATTGTGATGCAAACTGCCACCCACGTCCCTTCACGTATTCTGCAAGCCTCGACCGTATTAAATCAGCAAGCCCTATTTAGCGACAAGGAAATAGAGGCCGCATTGGGCACCTTAATTCAATTGGCGCCTGAAAATTCAACCTCAGCATTGGCATTAATCAATTACACAACATCCAAGCTCATGTCTGCATGCAAGCTATGTGATGAAGATACATGCTTGATAAAAAGTGCGCTCAACAACCCATGCTCCAATATCCGTGCGGCTGGAATATCCCTGCTGCTAAGGGCTGCATCGCTTTGGTCATGCAAGTCTTCAAGCACAATGCTTCAGGCCAGTAAGGGCATGCTAGTGGATGTGGCAATGCAGAATGATGTCATTGCCGAAGATCTTAGTAAGTTTAACCGAAAGGCATGCTTGATTCCTGAAGCTGAAGTGGTAAAGATTGCAGGCCATCATCTTAATGAGGGGAGCTTCCGGATGGCAAACATCGTTATTGGGAGTGATATGTTTCCAAGGGAGAGTCTTCACCATATTAGGGCGAAAAAGATTTTACAGATGCTTTAAAAATAATAAAAATAAAGCGATGAGGGCTTCACAATAACAACAATAAGCAGCCCACCTTGTGCCAGCTATCAAAGCTGGCTTTTTATTGACAATAGTTGCCTGTGTTATTAATATAACGATAATAATATATATCAGACTGGGGTGTGCTATGCAAAAAATTCGTCAGGTAATGAAGGCAGCTCTAATTACCGCAATGATTGGTGCGACATCTGCAGCAAATGCAGGCTATTGGGGCGCAGATAAAAATGGATTTTATTCTAATGGCGAGGGGAGTGAGATGATGGTCGATCTGTCTGTCTACTGTAAAAAATTCCCCAATCCTAAGGTGTCGTCAATATTTGGAACCCCTAGGGAGTACCATGCTATTGAAGCGAAGGATACCGCTGAGTTAAGCTATGCTATTGAGCGCATTGAGTGGCATAAAGCAGTATTTGCCGGAAGCAAGGAAAAGAAGTATATTTACGACAATCTTGCTAAGACTAAAGGGTATCATGCCACGATTAAAAAGGCGCTTGACCTCAGTAGTGCGCAGTATGATCGCTTGAATTACTACAAGGAGCATATGGCAAGCAATCAAAGGCGGTTCAAAGATTCCGTTAGTCAGCGATACGATGGCAAGGTTCGTGAGCAGCAAGCCTATCAGGTAGTGAGGGTCGAGAAAGAAACTCGTAAGGCGCTTGGGCTAGATGCGGTATTGCTGGACAATGCCATTACAAGTGTTGAGATGTGTGATCGCTATAGAAAATACGGAAAGCCACGTAGCGTCCTAGCTTGGCACAAGTACGCAAGTGTAGATCCGGGTCAGTAGCTTCGTTCTCATACGCGCGTGCATTGTAATGCACTGCCTGACAGTACCTTGCATTACACTAAGCTGCGATACAAGGGGAAGGGGCGAGACATCACGTAGATGTCGTGGTAGGTTAGCCACATCGCAAATATGTGCCAGCAATTAAACTAAAGCGCCCGGGTAAGACTGGGCGCTTTAATATAACGAAAATATTGAAATAGTGGGTTGTGTTTGGTAATATTGCCGCAGATAACAATAAAAAGAATAGTGAAGTTTATGACTTTAGTTACACAGGAAGTCTCTGACCAAATCCCCTCATATATTGCTTTGGCATTTAAGAAGCATCCAGCGGCAATGGCTGTAACAGATGCATCGGGAACTGTTTTGGCAGTCAATCAGAAATTTACGGAAGTAACCGGCTATCGCGAAGGGGCGATAAAGGGGCAGAATATGAATGTCCTTAAGTCAGGTAGGCAGTCTAAGAAGTTCTATCGTGAATTTTGGGATTCAATTCAGAGACAAGGTGTATGGAAAGGCCAGATTTGGAATAAAGATAGCAAGGGAAGAGAGTATCTTGAGCATCTGTGCGTAACTGAGTTAAGTATTGCTGGCTTCAAAGGTTATATGGCTGAATTCTATGACAGTCAAATCGAGCAAGAACGTGATCAAATTGCCCGCTTATCAAGCAGTATCTTTCGATATAATCCAGAAGGTATTGTTGTCACGGATAGTGCATTCCGGATTATTGAGGTAAATACAGCATTCACAGAAATTACCGGCTACTCGGAAGATGAGGTAGTGGGGCGCAATCCTAACCTATTATCTTCTGGCATGCAGGATGATAATTTTTACAAGGATATGTGGAGCGAGATTAACGAGAATCATACATGGTCTGGAGAGCTTTGGAACAAGAAAAAAGACAATGAGTTGTACTTCCAGAAAGCGACCATATCTGCGATTCATAATGATGAAGGTTTTGTAAGCAATTATATTGGTATTTTTAGTGACATCACCGAAATTCGGAATACGCAGCGTCAGGTTGAGCAGCTAGCTTACTATGACACATTAACGGGACTACCCAACAGATCACATGTGAAGGACGAGTTGAGCAAATCTCTCCGAAAGGCTAAGCGTTGCGATACTCAAGTTGCTGTTATTTACGCCGATATGGATGGTTTTAAGCAGATAAACGATCAATATGGTCACCACATGGGAGATAACTTCCTTAAGGCCGCAAGTGTACGTATGAAGGAATGCTTGCGCGTTGGTGATACAGCAGCCCGTCTGGGTGGTGATGAGTTTATTTTTGTCATCAATGACATTACCTCTCAGGATGATATTGATTGTGTAACCGCACGGTTAATCAATGCTGCCACACGCAAGGTCTGTATTCAGGGGCATCAACTTCAAGTGACGCTTAGTATTGGGGTGGCATTATTCCCTAATGATGCACGCGATCCAGAAACACTGGTGGGTTATGCCGACATGGCCATGTATGAATCAAAGAAGGCTGGCAAAAACCGTGTGACAAACTTTGAGGCGGATATGGCGACCAAAAACAATGAAAAGGTTTCATTGAAGAACTCTATTGAGAATGCCTTGATCAACAATGAGCTTGAGATTTTTTATCAGCCTATTGTTGAGCCTGCCAATAAGAAAGTGAAGGCGATTGAGGCCTTAGTTCGTTGGGATCATCCGGCTAATGGCATTATTGAGCCAGCAGAATTCTTGCCATCCATTGATGATATCTCCCTCATCACTCAATTAGGTGAGGAGGTGTTGAAGAAGGTTGTATCAGACTTGGAATTATGGCGAGCAAAAGGCCATGTCCTGCAAGCAAATGTCAACATTCACCCTAAGCAGCTAATGACGGATCAGTTTATAGAGTTTTTAAAGGATCTGCTCTATAAGAGTGGCATTAGTAGCAAGCAGTTGGGTATCGAGGTGCTGGAGACCACTGACCTTTTTAATGCAAGTACAGCTATAACACAGATTGATAAACTTAGAGACATGGGTGTTTTAGTGACGCTGGATGATTTTGGCACGGGAACCAGTTCGCTGTCTTATATTCAGAGCATGCCGATCGATATTTTAAAGGTCGATCAGTTCTTTATTAGGGATATTGTGGATAGCCCAAGAAATGTTGCGATTGCAAAGGGTATTGTAAATATGGCCGAGTATCTAGGTATTCCTGTAGTGGCTGAGGGCGTTGAGACAAAAGAGCATTTTGACTGCGTTAAAGAAATTGGTGCTGATTATATTCAGGGTTTCCATATCGCACGACCTATGACCAGCACTGCCTTTATAGACTGGCTAGATAAAAAGTTGGAAGAAGGTTGGTTGCGATCAGGCTTCCAGCCTAGTAAAGAATTGGACACATAACTACGTGAAAGTATTAGCAATAGTTGGTATGGGTGCATTAGGCTTGCTGTTCGCAGCTAGCTCTGCGTTTGCGCACCCTAAAATCAGGGATGGCAACGGAGGGCACGTGGGAGCAAATGGTGCTTATCATTGTCATGCCAGCCATTGTGAATTGCCGAGTGTGGGCGATGGCGCTGAGCAGGATAGGGAAGAGATGCATGCGCAAGAAGCTGCAGCATTTTTAGGTCGACCTAAGACCAAGACCTCGGAGCAAGCTCATGCCGCAAAAAAGGATGGGGGTAATTCAGAAAGGGTAAATATGCGCATAGGCGTTGTTAGTGACAAAGTACTTCAGTCTACACAGAGGTGGGAGCTGGGGGAAAGCACGTGTGACCGAAAGGATGTTGAGGTGCTCAATAAGCGCGGGTTGCCTCGTAGTGAAGATCGATGTCAGTCTGTGGCCAATACATGGGTAAGTGAGTTGTCCGGCAAGTCGATTCAGAATAATCGACTGGTGCAAGTCGAGAGCTTAATCCCAATAGACTTTGCAATAAAGCGTGGTGCGCACCGCTGGAACGAAGAGCAACTACGGCACTTTTTCTTAGATGACAAAAACTTGCTCGTTATTGAAGAGGGCGAGATGTACAACAAGGAAGAGTTTTTATTCAAACAGCGCTTAACTTACAGTGGGAACCGTTGTGATATTGCAGCGCGATGGTTAAAGGTTCATTACACTTATAAGTTACACCTGCCAAAAGGCGAGTTTAATTATATTCGAGGGGTGCTTCAGCGCTGCAAATAGCCATTTCAAAGGAGGGGCAGATGTCACACACTCCCACCCTTGACCTTTTTAAAGACAAACCAGTTAATAAGTTCCTCATGCTCTAAAGGACCATGATCAAACGGTGGAATGTACCGCGCTTCCTTAAGTCTAACATCCAAGCCTGCTGCCACAGAGTTAGCCAATCTTAAATTATCAGGCGTCATAACGATAAGCTCCTCGATAGAGTCAGTGTTTGCAGCGTGAGAAGCTGAAGAAGAAAGCATCGATGTGAGATAGGGGGTTAGGGGGTAGCAATCCCAATTACCACGGAAACTGTTGTGCAACTTATTAAACGCATCGTGCAAGATGGAGTGCGTCGCTAGCGGAAGCAGGGGTCTGGCCCATGGTTCAACTTGTAACTCATTCATATCACTTAATAGAAAGCGATGTGCACTATGCTTCAGTGCGGGTTCACAGAAATGTGGTTCTGTTAAAAACAGAATAAAGGCAGAACTTGGGATTTCGGAAGCATTCTGCAGGTAATTATCTAGGCGCATTATTTTTATTTTCATTGCCTATTTAACCTTTGACAGGGTTGTTTGAAATAATATAATATTTATTAATTAAATTTACAAGGTTAGCATATACATGCAGCAAGAATTTTTCACGCAGCTGATGGGCTTGATCAAGCCCTATTATGAAGAGGCACATAGGGCATATCATAACTGGGATCACCCTATGCAAATGCTTCAGCTTGCTGAAAAGCATGGAATTGACCTGAGTTTTTCACAAAGGTTGGCTATATTATGCCATGATTTGGTGTATATCCCGGGTCATGAGGGGAATGAAATTGCTAGTGTTAAGTTAATGCAGGCTATTATAGCCAAGCATTTCCCTTTAGTTTATAGAGAGCAAAAGGCTGAAATAGAAGACGCTACAACTATTATTATGGATACGGTCAAGCATGTGCCAACAATTGAAGCGTCGAAGGTCGTGATCGATTTAGATCTCTATCGACTGGCAGTCCCCTACGAAGAATTTAGGGCATATGGCAGGCTGGTATATGCAGAATGCCCTTACATGGATGAGGCAGAATTTAAGCAAAATCAGATTGCTTTCTTCTCGTTCATGTTGGAAAAAGACAGGTTATTCACTTCATGGCAATTATCTCACTTAGGAGACAGTGCTATTGCCAACATGACAGAGGCATTAGCAAATCCATGATATTAAAAAGCGTTATAGTGAAAAGTGTTGTATTGGGGGCATTGCTTGCAACATCCATTTCCCATGCAGGGATAAAGCTGCACCAGCAACAAGGGACTGCAGAATCTCGTTCCTTCTTTAAGGTCTCGGCACCAGTAACCTACCATAACGCAACACTTCATGCGGGTGAACAGCAGATCTCAATCTCTATCCCAAATGCAGGCATGTGGGTTGCGGGATTCAACATGGATAAGGAGCTTGTGCAGAAGCGCGGAAAACGTGTTCCATATTTGCGTAAATCAAGCGAGCAGGAAGGGCTATTGTCCTGTGTTAAAAACTACTGTCTTGTCGCGGTACCACATAAGAAAATTCGTATTTTTGGAACATTGCCTATTGAAAGCGTTGTGCCTGATATTGATGGTAATATGGATTACAGCGAGTTTGAAGTTCGCAATGCAATGAAGACTATTGCCCGTGAAAAATCAGCGTATCTGCTTACACGAGAGGGGACGTTGCGTGTGCTGGGTGATAATCATTATGGGCAATTGGGCCTTTCTCAAGAATTTAGTAGGGCCGATCAGTGGGCACTTGTTGCCCGTGGTGTGTATGACATTGCTGCCGGTGATAAATTCGCTGCGATAATCAAGAAAGACCGGTCTGTTTGGGTCTCTGGTGCCATAACTGGGCACAAGGCATCTAATCGTCATAAATTCTCGGCTGCCTTTAAGGGTGCTAAGAAAATATATGCCAATAAAAACCTATTGGCGGTACTGAATCAAGATGATGATCTGTATGTCATAGGTTCAATTGGCCGCACACCTAAGCAATCAAGAGTTTTTCATCAGTGGACTAAGCTCCGCAGCAGCGTGAAAACTGTGTCTATTGGCGATAATCATATCGCGGCGGTAGATTTATCAGGCGACCTCTACATGATGGGTGTAAATGATGAGAATCAGTTCGGGAGGAAGAGTAAGGCCTTCCACTCGAACTGGGTTTATTGTCAGAAAAACATTAGTCAGGTAGCAGCCGGTGCAGGCTTTACGGTAGCTATGCGTAAGGATGGTGTACTGCTGGGCGCTGGCCGTAACAATGAAGGTCAATTAGGTTTAGGCAAGATGCCAAATGCGTATTACTGGCAGCGTATCTTAAATGTACCGTGGGTAAGGAGATAGGATGAATCCTATTACCCCGACGCTTATCTGTACCGTTCCGGAAATGGTAGATAAGTATGCCAAACCCTTTTGGGAGACATTGACGTCAACAGGAACAAAGGCTGCGTTAGAGTGCTTATGGCATCGTGATGAAATGGAATCCATGGTTGATTCTGTCGCCGAGTTTCGAAAGGTCCGGATAGAAGGCGGCCAGTACAGCGAGTTTGGAGACCTATGGGTGATGGTGCCTGAAATATGGCGATGTCGAAGGATACGGCACATTTTGGAGCGGGCACTAAAGGAAAATCCGGGAATCCTATCAGTTAACGTCATTACCTGTGGGCACTGCATGAATAGGGGTCAGTGGGAAATATTGGAAAATCTCTATGCGGGCAAGGGTATAACCATGCATTTAACGTGTGAGGCAAACATTGAGGTTAGTGCCGGAGATATTTCTAAGCGGACAAAGCAAAACCTCATTATGTTGGAAACAGATCTGTAGGGTGTAAGTAGCTCAATGAAGTATTTTCGTATTTCAGAAAAGGGTAGTGGCAAAACTCTAAAGTATTTTCCTGTCACTGAAGATGGGCAAATTCTTTTGAGAGACTGGTTATTGGGGCGTGATAAGAAAGGCACGGGCAGCCCAGTAGAAGTTGAGCGCGTCGAATTACTTTCCCTCGAGGAGTCGATGGAGGGGTTGGCTAAAGTTTTTTCAGACACCGCATTTTTATTGGAAAAATATGAATCACCCATCCAAGAAAGCCCTACCAGTCAAGCGTATCGTACATGTGCAAACGCAATCCTCGAAGTTTTAAATGGTGATGGCTCTAGTGTTACCGAGCTGCTTGAAATGACAGAAGCTCTTCGTGTTGATGAAATTAGTAATGCAGAAGTCTTTAGGCGCGAAATGACGCGTTGTCGTGGTATGGAATCCTTAATCCAAGGCGTGTAACTGCAAAAAAATCGCTAGCATGCTAGCGATTTGATGAGTAATTATCATTCTTATTTTTATTATCAAAAAATTCTCTCATAGTGTAAAAACTGTTTCCTTTGTAGTATTGTCTGCGGCATGTCCATCCAAGGGATTGGACTCAGGATTTTCATCAATCAATTCAGTAGGCAGGTTTGCAAAAAAATAGCTCTGCCCGGCAGTTTTATTCAAGACTACATCTTGATTGGCAGAAGGTGTACTGCGGGTAATGGTTAACCGGTGTCTCGCACGCGTTAGGCCAACATAGGCTACACGACGTTCTTCTTCCTCCTTAGAAAGATCACCCCAGCTTTTGGGGTTAGGGTAGTTGCCGAGTTGAGCTTGGGTGAAATAACAGATATTCGCTTCCATTCCTTTAGCGCTATGTACTGTAATGAGCTTAACTTGCTTTCCATTGCCATCCAGCTGAGAGGAGTGCATTGGCTCAATCGTAAACGCTTCGACAAAAGCCTGTAGTGATTTGTGACGTCCAGCAAGCTTAACGATCAGATGTAAGTCTCTCACACGAGTGCCCCAACGATCATACTTCCTTTTTAGGGTGGAGCTGAGTAAATCAATCACATACTGCGCTGCTTCAACTGGGGAGGATGGGGTATCCAGCAAGTCAGAAATTTTGCCTAAAAGGCCAGCATTTACTTTAGGAAACCCTTTCAATGTATTGATAATATTGTATTTAGTATTACCGTCCATATTTAAAGCAATTTCTATTTTCTGTATGATTTGCTGACATTTAATATCACCCACGCCCGGGAATAGACGAAGGAAGCGGACCCACGATATTTCGTCCGAAAGGTTGTTAATAAGGCGTAGGGTGCAGACAACGTCCTTTACATGGGCGCTCTTGAGTAAAGATTGCCCGCCAATGAATTGGTAAGAAATCTTGGATTTGATTAATTCAGCTTCAATCGACCTTCCAGAAAAATAGGAGCGGACAAGAATCATAATCTCCCCCGGTGGCTGGCCTGCTTTTATGTGAGAAGCAATATCCTCCGCAATCCAGATCGATTCAGATTCTTGATCGTAGAAATCCAAGAGCTTGGGCTTGGTATCGTCTTCTGGAGTTCTGGAGATTAGGTGTTTTTTATAATCAAGCGGGGAGTTGGCGAGTAGCCAGTTACTGATATCTAGTATGGGTTGAGTGGACCGATAATTTTGATTGAGGGGGTAGGTCTTACTGCCCGGGAAAAAGTCTGCAAATTGATGGACGTGCTCAAATTTAGCGGCTCGGAAGGCGTAAATAGATTGGCAGTCATCACCAACGGCAAACAGGTGATTGCCAGAGCCAGCTAATAACTTAACCAGCAAGTACTGTAGGGGATTGGAATCTTGAAATTCATCTACAAGGATATGTCTGAATTTGGCCTGACATGTTATCAGTAGATCTGGTTTATCTTTTAGGGTGGTGACAAAGTGTAAAAGTATGTCATCAAAATCCATGTACTTGCGAACTCTTTTATAAACAAGGTACTTAGCATGGATGCTTAAAGCCTTTTGTGCTGATTCAATGGGTAGTCCAATCACATCAGACAAGTAGTGTTCCAGAGGGACCTGTGCGTTCGCTGAATAAGAAAACCACTCAAGGAGCTGTAAGGAAGACGGGAATTCACTTCCGGGCTCGATTACTTTAGAGCGTAAGAGGGCAATGGCTGAATCAGAATCATCTCTGTCGAGCACTTGAATACCTCTGAGTCCAAATTCTTTCATATGGCTACGCATAACGAACAAGCAGAACGAATGGAAAGTCCCTGCCCAAACTTTGGATGAGGATGAGCCTATTGTGCCTTTTAGTCGCTTTTTAAGTTCTCGGCCTGCGCGATTAGTGAAGGTTATGACAAGAACCTTTTCCGGTTGAACACCTTCAGATATGAGAAATTTAACCCGTTCCGATATGACGGTTGTCTTGCCAGAGCCCGCACCTGCCAAAACCAATGCATGCCGGATGGAAAGTGGATTTTCGATAGCTGCCAATTGCTGTGAATTAAGTTGCATAATTTATTGTTTTTATTATGTTTTGCTGACTAAATTATAGCAAAAATAGAAGCGGAATGCAGCCCTCAATCAGCGTGGTAGATGGGGCGATAAGGGTCCGGCTCTTGATATCGAGAGGACCATGTCAGGGGCAGGCCGCCTGAAAGTGCCGCATAGTCATCTTGTGAAATGGTGCTAAAGATTGCTTTAAGCTGCAGTCTTAATTCATTAACGGATGATACGCCAAATTTAAGGTTAAGGCGGCGGATGAGGGTTTTTTCGGTATTTACGGACGTACCCATACGTTCGGCTATGTCTCTTGCTGAAAGCCCCTCAGAGAGCATTTGAGCTATAGCATGCTGCCGAGGTGATAGGCTTGCAAAAGGACCGTTATAGCTGTGTAGACTCAATTTAGGGGTGGGTGATAAAGCAAGTAGTGGATTGCTTTGCTTATGTTGAGCTGGCGTATCCGCTTGAGGCTTACTCCCAAATTCAAGGTCGTCCCATAAGCCACTAGCACCTGATGAGTGAGGGATATTTTTTTCAAAACCATCCTCAGTAGGAGGTTCAGCAAGAGGTTCGTCGTAGGGGCGAGGGGGTGGGTGATCGTGTCCATGGCCTACTGCAAGCATAAGGACGCGAATCTGTTTTTCAAGATAGTCGACTTGGCGCTGAAGGGCGGCAATCTGTTGAAGCTCTGAACGGGGCGAACTGTGCATATCCTGAAATCCGCTGGTGGGTGTCGAGATATTTATAGTGTCACCTTATTGAAAAGTCAATAATTGCAGTAAGTTAAGGCATGGTGGAGGAAGGGGGTGACAGCAAGTAGGGTGACACTTTTGGGCTATAGGGTGACACTATAAGTTAGGGTGACGGAGGGTTACATCTTGGTATGTGAGTGTTTGCTACGCCTATGTTAAGCATTAGCATGAGGTTTAATATTTGTAGATGCATCGGGGTGACTATGTGTCACCCTGAAGTAAAAGGCTGTTGTAAGGGTTGAGGGGGCTTTCTAGGTCTGGCGCTTGTTAAGAATGAGATTATTGGGGCATCTGGATAGTGCTTTGGCTCACCGTTAAATGCTGGCGGGAAAAGATCAGGGAATATCGACAAAAGTCATACAAAGAACTTTTAAAAAACAAGCGGTTATGAAATACTTGCGTTATAAAAATAATAATAAAGGAGTAATCCTCATGTTCCAGACGAATGAGTCTGTGTGCCAACTTGGTTCAGAGAAAACCAATGGTATTTTGGGTGTAAAGCGCCCTATTAAAAAAAGCTATTACCTTCCAATGCGAATCGTAGAAAACGGTGGTGTGATTTCAGGGGAGTATGGCAGCGGAGGTTCAAGAGTCTTGATCTCGTTAATCGGTCAATTTAAAAAGCGATCAGGTCAAGTAATCTTCTTGTGTAGAAATGGCGCCCAACTTGATGAAATTAAAGGCACTTTGCCTGAGGTAAGTCTAGAGGTTGGATCTTTAGGCGGAGGGACTTCATTGGATATGGCTAAAGAAAAGCCGTTAGCTTTATTCATTGATGAGCAAGCAGACTTGAATGATCTTGCAGACTTAATTAAAGAAGGTTTGCGGGGGCCTTATCCTAAAAAAACAACTATCTTTATCTATGATATACCGACCAGCCAAGTTCTCAATCTATCAGGGGCTTTAGAGTCAGAAATTCTAAGCGGTGATATCTGTTTAATTGCTTCATTTGCCCAGTCTTACAGTGGGCTATATAAGTTAGAACCCCTTACTGATTTGCTATTTGAGCAGAATGGCGGTTTCTGTGTTGTCATGAAGGAGCTAGGAGTGAGTCAGGCATGCATACCTTGGTTTGCTGATCAAAGACTGCTCAGTAGCGAAGCCTCACCGATTGATAATGCAGGGAAAGGGATAGTCTATAGTGCTCAGGATAGGGTGGGTGTTGAGGTTTCTTTTACTTAAGAAGTTGAATTAAGTTTTAGTTGTAACTCATTAATAAAAAAGCCACCTTTCGGTGGCTTTTAAGTCTCTACATGAGATTACTTCTGGGTAGAGTCAGCTTCTTCAGCTTTTGGTTCTTCCCAAGACTGAGTATCAGTACCTTCAACCACGTTACCTGAGTTACCGGCTTCTGTTGGTACTTCTGGAGACGTTTCTTCAGATTGGTTGATGAGTGTACCAAGCCACGCAGGAGCTTTGACGCCTGCCATTTCATTCATTGAGTGCATTGGTGCAAGGCCGGAAGTCAGGCTCGACAAAAAGTCCATAGTGCCACCGTTGCCACCATTGCTCTTGCCGCCATCCCAGACTGTAATCTTACCAAATTCTACATTCTGGATTGCTTCAGATTGGATCTTGGTAATCTCAGGGTTCTGTTCAACCATAAGCATTTGAACCGCTGCTTCAGTATTGCCACCTACCGCTTCAACTATTTTTTTGAAGCCCTCGGCTTTGGCTTCCCACAACTTACGCTCGCCTTCGGCTTTGGCTATTAGTGGCTCAAGGATCTTGGCTGCTTCACCTTTGGCGGCAAGTTCTTCCACCTGTTTGGCAGCGTCTGCTGCGATAACATCTTTTTCACGCTGAATCTCCATTGGAACGACTTCTTCCGCGTGTAGACGGGCTTTCTCTTTTTCAGACTCAGATTCAAAGATCGCTTTTTCCGCCTCGTTGGTTGCAACTTCACCCTGACGGTTAGCAGATGCTTCTTTAACTTTCAGTTCTGCATTGGATTGTGCGATTTCCTGAGCCGCCGCGTTTTCACCTTGAACCGTAGCGGAGTTCTGCTGAGCGACATAGACTTCTTTTTCTCGCTCTGCTGCTGCAGTACCCTGTTCAGCTTTAGACTTGTTTTTGGCAACGGCGATTTGCTGTTCACGTTCGGCATCGGATTTACCAATTTCACCTTTCTTTTCTTGCTCAGCAACATCGATTTTGGCCTGCTCGATCGCTTCTGCAGCCGCTTTCTTACCAACAGCTTCGATGTAGCCGCTTTCATCGGTGATGTCAACGATGTTTACCGTCACTAGATCGATACCAATTTTGGCCAGTTCTTCGCCAATATTGGTATTCACTTCAGTAATAAACTTTTCACGGTCTGATGTGATTTCGTCAATTGTCATTGCTGAGATTGCAGCGCGTAACTGACCAATACAAATTTCAGATGCCTTTAATTTGATTTGATCATTGGATAGCCCTAGCAGACGCTCTGCAGCATTCTGCAGAATTTCAGGTTTCGTAGAAATAGCTACTGTTACGTTAGTAGGGATGTTTACACGAATGTTGTTAGAGCTCAGTCCATTTTCCAGCGGTACATCAAGAACCATAGGTTCAAGGCTCATGTACTGGTAATCCTGAAACAGCGGAATGACAAACGTACCACCACCATGAATGGTTTTAGCAGACTTGTTACCCATGGTTTTACCGTAGACCACCAGCACTTGGTTGGGCTGACAGCGGCGGTACTGCTTGACCATAAAGATCGAGAAGCCAATAAATACAATTGCTGGAACAACAAAAGCAGCAATAGTTAGAGCGATGGAATCACCGAATAGATCCATAGTTTAGTTTCCTTTTTTGGTTTTTTATTGAGTTTTTATTAAATCGTTTATTATTAGGCGCGTGTTACAAACAAGCGACCATTGTCATGAGACTCAACCAGTACAGATTCACCTGTAGCGATGGTTTTAGTATCATTTGTGAAGGCATCCAGTGTGCGTTCTGCACCGTTTACCGTTGCTTTCACCAAGCCGGATTTCTTTGCTCTACCTTCAATGGATGTGTAAACGCGGGCAGAAGAACCTTTGCTCAGAACAGCTTCAGACACCTCTGGGGAGTTCAGGGAGAAAAGCTTACGAATCATGAAGCTATACGCCATCATCATTGCTGTACCCGCAACAAAAGCAATCGCGAGACCTTTACCGACACCCATTTCTTCGTGAACACCAAGGTACGTCCATGAGAACATCATCATGAAAGCCAGAACGCTGGAGATAGAGAAGGAGATAAAGTTACCACCGGATTCACCTTCAGTTTCGATGTTATCAACGTAGTCCGTGTCACCGAAAATCAGACCGCCGAGGAGTTTTAAAATAAATAGTGTAGTCGTGGCAATTGCCACAAACTGCAAAACGGTATTATCCATAAAAGTACCTTTTTTCTGTTTTTATTAGTTTTAAGTCATTTACTATAACGTTAATTTAATAACGGTCAAGCCCTAATTCATGTAAGGCTTTAAAACTTCAGGGATAGTTACGCTTCCATCTTGGTTTTGGTAGTTCTCAAGAACGGCCGCGAGTGTACGACCAACAGCCAAGCCTGAACCATTGAGTGTATGAACAGGCTCGTTTTTACCGGTCTCAGGGTTTTTCCAGCGCGCATTGAGGCGTTTTGCCTGAAAACTCCGTGTGTTGCTGCAGGAAGAGATTTCACGGTAGGTCTGTTGTGAAGGAAGCCAGACCTCAATATCGTAGGTTTTAGCGGCACTGAAGCCTGTATCGCCACCACAAAGGACAACTGTGCGGTAGGGAAGGCCAAGAGCCTGCAAAACGTTCTCTGCATGTACTGTAAGTTCTTCAAGCGCAGCAGGTGAATCACTAGGGCGTACAATCTGAACCAATTCTACTTTTTCAAATTGATGCTGGCGGATTAAACCGAGGGTATCCTTTCCGTGACTGCCTGCTTCACTACGGAAACAAGGGGTGTGACCCGTAAACTTCATTGGGAGCATCGCATCTGTAAGGATTGAGTCACGAACAATGTTGGTAAGAGGTACCTCAGCCGTTGGAATGAGGTAGTAGCCCGGCTTGCTGTGTTCCAGACTAAAGAGGTCATCTTTAAATTTGGGTAGCTGGCCTGTGCCTTCAAGGCTGGATTCTTTGACAATGAAAGGTACTGCACACTCTTCGTATCCGTGCTGCTGCGTATGCATGTCCAGCATAAACTGAGACAGTGCTCGGTGGAGTTTTGCGACGAACCCGCGCATTACGCAGAAGCGAGAGCCACTGATTTTGGCAGCAGTCTCAAAGTCCATACCGTTAGCAAGGTCGCCCAGTTCCGCATGGTCGCGCACTTCAAACTCGAAGTAGGGGATGTCGCCCCACTTGCGGATTTCCACATTGTTTGCTTCATCATTGCCAATGGGGACATCCGCATCGATCGGGTTGGGGGTGTGCATCAGCATCGTATTAATGAGGCTGTTAATCGCATACGTATTTTCTTTAAGCTCCGCAATTTTAGCCTGAATGGCCGCACCTTCAGCCTTATGGGATTCAATGTCACCATTTTCCTTGGCGATGGTAGCAAAAGCGCGTGCATGGGACTTCTTTTCTGCCTGCAGTGATTCAAGCTCACTCTGTGACGCTTTTTGACGCGCGCGGGCCTCTAGGAAAAGATCGGCATCAAACTCAAAACCTTTCCGGCGAAGGTTGTCAGTGAACGCTTGAAGGTTCTTCTCAATGTGCTTTGGATCATGCATTTGCTTTTTATTCCTTTTTATTTATACCGTTATCTTATGTAGATTTTCCCTAAATTGGGCGGCATTTGTTAATCAGCAGGGAGATCAAATCTCAAAACTTGACTTCTTAATAAACGCTATAATAAATCATTAAGGGTAATGCGTTCAAGTAGAAGCCAAAGAATTTTTTGGCCACTAATAATGGTGACGACCTTCGAGCTTTCGTGTCGGCCGCTTTTGCCCGTATGAATGAACAAACCGCGAGTGCGGCGTTTCCGGACAATCGTGTCAAAATCATTAAGGTGACTGCCTTTAATATACCCAGAATAGCGTTTCGCTTGAATGAGGTAGTGTTTGCGGTTGATCCAGCACTGCCCATCAATGCCACCATCACCGGTATAGCGCTTATTACGTTTAATTTTCCCACCCTTTGCGGCAATGGCAATTAAGATTAACTCCTCAAATACGAAAGGATCGATTTTTCGAACATATTGGAAAACTGCAGCTTCACCTCGCTGCTTATGGATTTTTTGGATTTTCTTATAAACGCGCTTTGCCTGACGTATCCGCCATCGATGTGACTTTTTACCACCGCGTTTCCATAGGAAGGCCAGTAAGGCCAATATCGAAATGATCAGTCCTTCTGTGGCACCGGGGATTAATAGTAGTTCTGCAGCGAAGTCTTGGAGGATGGGGGTCAGCTCAATCAGCTTGGCAGTATGCGTGCTGAAGAATTCCTGCCATGACATTGTTCAGGCTACCTTAGGTAAGTGTTTCAGCCTATAGATGGTCATAGCATTAAGGCCAATCAGTACCGCATCAGTAATGAAAAGGGGTGGGCTGTTTAGGATGATGGCATTTACGATACCTAGCACTGAGCACGCAATAAGCCCGACTCTGAGGGGTATGTGCGCAAGGGCGAAATAGGCGTAGGTTGCAATTAGGTAAATCACCAATGGAATAATGTCAGTAGGTGTTTGATAGGTTATAGAAAACAGTGACATGCCAAGTAGGGCAAAGAAGGTCATTACCCAGTTGTTTTTAGGCAACAATGAGGCAAGAGCAATCCTCGTTGCAGCGCAACCCACAGTAGCCGCAGCCGCATAACCACCAAGGCCAACAAAGTGCAATGAGAATAATGAAAGGGATAATGCCATTAGGCCTCGAAGTTTTTGGTCGCAGGTTTGCGATACTGCCATGAGACAGCAGGCCATGGCGATGTAACCAATGAGATCCGTCGCTAAAGCGCTCATATGCTAGTATGTAGGTTTTTGTTTGTTTTATTAGATGTTATAATAAATAAAATTAACAGCTGTTACAATAAGAAAAGTAGGAGTCTTTACTATGAACACAGGCCCTCTAGGCAAAGTGGCAAGGAAAGTTACGTTTGAGTTGGGTGAGGTTGAATTAAGTAAGCCTCAACAGAAAGAGTTGTCGCATGAAGTGGCCGCGTGGCACACGAAGGTGGAAGCCCCCGCAGGGACTTATCCTATTGTCGGTCGGTATGATGGCAGCATCTTCCGTGTGGGTGCGAGGATTGAAGGTCGTGTTATCGAGAACTACACACCTTCTCTTTTCGGTGGAGTTGCGTATGGTGGCCGTGATGGATCTGAAGAGGTTGGAAAGCCTTACGATTACGTGATTGGTATTGGCAAGCATCAACTTGAGAGCCCCGTAAATGAAGAGAGAGGAGTAATAATTTCATTGGATGATGGTGTGGCTGAGGCGTTTGAGGTCACTGATGCGTTCTGGGGCTACACAAAATTCCATGCGAGTCATCCAAGTGTGAAGGATCGGGTTATAGACGCACTGGTGGATGTAATTATCAAGGAGCGAGTTTTAGATGAATTAAGCCTTATTCCAGCGCCCATACTTAATGACGACCTATATGACCGATCGATGCTGCATGCTGTATTGAATGAAGCGATGCAGAAACAGATCAGCGGCCTATATCAGGAAGAAAGGGCCATCGAACACCTTGCGCGTGCATTATCTGCAGACTTTATCTGTAAAATGCATTGTGGCAAGAGTTTCAGTGACCTTGGGTTGATGGACAACATGCTTAAAGAAGGCCTGTGGTTCTGGGATGTTGATGGGGTCGGTCATGGTGTGGGGCGTGATTCGGTTGAGCGGTTTGTTGATCAAGAGCTTACCAAGGCGGGCATTCAAGAGCGTGATTTTGATGCTGTTAAATTAGCACTTAAGACTGGAACGCTGCTTGAGGCCGCTGATCGGATTACTGATCGAAATCGTTTCCAAGGTCCCAAGGACTTTAAAGATGCCCATCATGTTTCAGCTGAGGTTGTTAGTCGGGGTCAATTCGACCAGTACGCCGTTGCTGAGGGCTTTGCGAAAGCGGGCTTTGATGTAAAACAGTATGAAACCGTGATGAAGGTCGATCGCTCCATCCAGTCCTACAGTCCGACCACATTGGTTGAAATGGGTGTTGAGCCGGAGCAATATCGTGAGCATTGTGGGAAGGCGAGTACGTTAAATACGCATTCGATTGCTGCACATATCCTTAGAGAAAATGGCATTAAGCCTGAAAAACAGGTTGAGCAGGATAATTCTATCGAGCTTTCCAGATAGAGGTAACTAGGGCTGCAGTATGAGCTCAGCCCTATTAAAGCCCCAATAAGCAATCAAGTTCGCAATATCCTGTAATTAGGATCATCCTACCTTCGATTGCGATGCTTTGACAAACGAAATCATTGATTTAAAAAGATAGTCGCTGAGAGCCCCCTCAATTGTTCAATCACTAACCTGCGTTAGGCTTGCATTTAATAATAAGAGAGGTTGTGGTGATAGCGTTATATTGCCAAGTAATCCTGAATTGGCTGGGAATGATAATTTAAAAAGGTTATAATATTAAGTAGTTAAGCATCCGGATATATTATCCAAGGAAATATTTTATGTTACATGCAGGTCCAATTCATCAGTCCGCAAGTAAAATTAATCTTGTTAGTGTTGGTGGTAGTTCAGTTAGGGAGGTGTTTATAGACAAGCTGATCAGTCAGATTGTAGAAGACCGCGCTCTGGATTCCTTATGCTACATACCATCAACCCTTATAGAAGATTCTTTATATGATAGGGAGGCACTGCGTACAGAATTAGATAAAGTTGTGGGTGAGAGTCCAACTTTCGATTTAAAGGTAGAGAGTGAAGTGCTCGAAAACTTTGCTCATGTTACTTCACTTAGTTATCTCACAGCACTGCATTGCGGGAAGACTTTAAGTGAACTGGGGTTGCATGATGACTACATAGCTAATGGTGTTAAAATGATTTCACATGGAGGTGTTACCATTGCGCCGGATAGAATGACGATTATGAAATTCTGTGATGCGCAATTGAATACACTGGGCATTCAGGATAGGAGCTTTGGCACTGTAAACAATGCTATTCTAACCGGTCGACTGCTGGAGCGTGCCAATATAGTATGCGCTCAGGATGTAAATACATTCTCTTCGCACAGCCACATTCCAAAAGAGGTTGTATCCAGAGGTGGTTTTGATCGGTACTTGGTTGCTGATGCCTATGCTCGTTCTGGATTTCAGCCTAATGAGTATGAGCGAGTTATGAATGTGGACCATGTAATTCAGTGTTACAGCTCTACATCACTTGTGGATATGGGAATAAGGCCTGATCAATATTTACAATATTGCTCGCAAGCCCAAGGAAGAAGTGATTATGAAATTGCATCCCACATTCTTAAGGTAAATGGGATCAAGCCTGAAAAGCAGGCTGATCTGGAGTATTCTGAAGAACTTTCTCGATAAGGCGAGGTGGGACCCTAGTGTAGGCGCAGCCCCGGCTCAAAAAAGTCATGAATAAAGAATATTGTTCTCTCATTGAAGTTATCAAGGCGGAAAAGCCAGATCTATTTGAGTTTCCTGAGCTTGATATTCTGTATCATGTAACGGAGCGCAAGCGATTAAGCTCTATAGCAAAATGGGGTTTATCCCCTAACTTCTATGGGCAGATTCATGGAACTATGGAAGTTAGTACTCCGGGGAAAGCCGTTTACCTAACGACTGATCCCTATCAGGCCAATTTAAACACAGGCTTGTTTGAGAGAAATGGCTTAAGTTTTGGTGAGAATGACACAGGTGATATCGTCGTTCTTAAGATAGATGCGTCAATTCTGAGAGGCTCTCAGGTTGCGCTGTACCCGGATGATGGCCTGTATTGTGGATTTGCTCAAGAGGATATCTTTGAAACGCCTGAGGATATTTCAGAGGCGTTAGGGGTACCTTTAGGGCACGCAGAATCATTATTGGAGCATTGGGACGCTTTCTTGGACACAGAGATGGCGGAAGCATTCCAGTGGCTTACCAAATGGTATCTTGAGGAGCATGGGGATATTGCATTTGAAGGCCTAATACCGCCAGAAAGCATAATTGGAGTTACGCCATACGATCGAGAGGCTTATCTGAATGCAAACTTAATGATGGAGCAGTGTGGGTTTGATGGACTGCCTGATGCACCTCCAGAAGAGTTAGGTGACAACTTAAGCCTATAATAAAGCTTCATAATTAATGATAAATCACGATCGTATCGCTTTGTTTTGACAGGGGTAATCCCCTTCGTTCTACAGCTTTCTTGTTTATAGATAGGACCGTTTCTCTTGGAAATAAAGTGGATTGAGAGTGTAAGCGCTTTATAATCACATTTGCAGTAGATCTGACGGTCGGATATATCCCTAGTAAAATACCCAATTTCACGTACTTTGGAAAGGTTGTAATGGTTACTAATTTGTATTTCCAAGCATTAGTGGCAATGTAGGGTAAAAGCACTCCATTTTGGGTAGCCATAGGATCATACAAAACTAGTAAAGCCTGTTTTGAGTCTGGTTGACTGAAAAACTCCGCGTAGGAATCAAGAACCTTATCTCGAGAGTTTACCATTTGGGCATTTAGAGTGAGGTCATCATGAGCTAAGGCTTCTTTAAGAGAGTTTACGTACTGAGCATTAGGGGTGCTGTAAATAACGGAAATGCCAGCAATCCCAAGATTAGCTTTCTTTATACTCTTAATAAGTGTGTCCGGGGCAATTCTGTAAGGTGCACCTATATGACCGGTGGGTACAAAAGGTAAGCCTGCGATAATATAAGAGGTTGGATTAAGGTTGCTTACAGCAAAACTAAACCCGCTTCTCCCTAAAACAATATACTTGGCTGTTTTGCTTGCAAGATCAGAGGGCTCGTGCTCACCAATTTGAACTATTTTTGAGTTTGGTAATTTTGAGTGTAGTTGATACGACAGCTGGTTTATTGTGTCTGAAGGGCTACGCCCACCAGCCTTGATGATGAAAATATCTTCAGCATAGGTAGGTGTACTTCCAAGTAGCGCTATGGAGAATAGAAAGGGTAGTATAGTGCGCATGCGAAAGTAGAATGTTATCCCTGATGAGTCTATATTGTAGACAATTAAGCCATATTGTCAATGAGGGTATCTATAACATTATAGAATTAATGTGCTTATTTAAATAACAAGTATTTGAGTAGAATACCTTGATACGCAAGGTAGAAGAAGCATAACTGTCGACAGTTATGCTTCTATAGGCATGTGGATTGTAAAGGTAAATTCACTCCTTCTAAACCCAATAATGACACTGATACCTAACGAAGCAAGCTGCTGCCCACGCTTCATCTGAAGGCAACCCTTTTGCGGAAAAGAAACCGAGTGATAAGCTAAACCAATCTTGTGAATTGCTTGAGTCGATTTTGTTATCTGGGTCTTCTTGGCAGTGGTCCGATTTGCAAAAGTTTTCAAACTCTTTAATGGCATACTTCACGGAGGGTGAAAACTCAGACCATTCATCCTCAGCTGCGGGGTTGTCAGCAAGAGGAGAGTGGTCAATCTTAACGACCTCCAAAGTATTTATAGCTTCAATGAGCTCTGCCATAGAAACAGGCCCAAATTGCGAATCTGAATGGACGTTAGATATCCAGTCAAGATCCATGGTTCCATTATGAATATTGAGGGCGTTGTGGAGGGAGTCAAAAGCACAGTGATGGGCTTGAAGGGCATTGGCATATTCACTGTTGGGTGTTTGATCTATCTGTACGTCATTTAAAGTATTGGCAGAATCATTTCGTAATGCGGTTGCCAAGCGGGAAGTAAGCATAGCTAATTTTGCCTGATTCAGTGAGGTTGTCATAGGTCACCTAAGCTATTGTTTATTATAAAGGTAAATAATGATATGATTTCACTCACACCCAGTCAAGAGAGACTTATTGTATGCAAACCGTATCATTTAGGCAGGTGGATGTATTTACATCAAAGCCCTTTAGAGGAAATCCTGTCGCGGTTGTAATGGGAGGGGACAATTTTACTACAGAGCAGATGCAGGAGATTGCGAGTTGGATAAACCTTCCTGAGACAACCTTTGTAGTTAAGCCCCATAATAAGGATGCAGATTACGGAGTTCGGATATTTACAACGTCGTCTGAATTGCCTTTTGCAGGCCACCCGACAATAGGAACCGCACATGCGTTGCTTGAGTCTGGTGCTATTGAGGCTAAAAGGGGCGCAGTATTGCAGGAGTCGCCTGCGGGTATTTTTGAGGTATTTGTCGATGATGATCTTATCGGCTTTGAGATGCCACCAGCACATATAGTAGGGGTTTCAAAAACACATGCCGTCTGGTTAGATCGACAGTTTGGCTCTGGAATATTAAGCAACAAGCCTCCTCTCTTTATTGATGTGGGAATTAAATGGCTAGTTTTGGAAATGAAGAATGCCTCCACGGTCATGAGCGTAATTCCCAATACTGAAGATATTTTAAAGTTCAGTAAGGAGAGTGGAATCGCGGGGATTGTGATTTTTGGAACTGAAAGCGAAAGTAATGAAGAGTGGACAGAGGTTAGAGCCTTTTTGCCGTCTTTGGGCACGAATGAGGATGCTGCATGCGGGAGTGGCAACGGCGCAGTTGGTTATTTTATGCAGCATTATGCTGATAAGCCTACTGAAGTTGAGAGATTTATTCGGCAAGGGCGTCACGTTGGGCGAGATGCATACATTTCTTTAGGGTTTTCATTAGACGGTAAGGTTAGTGTAAGGGGTTCCGCAGTAACCTGCCTTGAGGGACATATTTTGGCGCCAGCCTAAATTAAAGGATAACCTTATTCTATGATTGAGCAGTTCAGAATAAACAGCTCCGATCTTTATCTTGATATTGACGGGGTTCGAACTATTGGTGATAGCCAAGATAGCGGCCGATTAAAATATATCCAATCGAATGCAATGGCTCTGGGTGATTTAATCGGTCATGTTGATCAGCAAAATGTCTTTCCTGAGATATTCTTGGAGGGTGTATGGCACTTTATACAGGATCACTGTTGTTCTGTTAATTTCCTTATGGAAATCAAGGTGGGTAAGGATATGAGAGGGCGTGGCCTTGGGAACGGTTTAATGGAAGCTCTAGGCAAAGAGGTGTGGGAGGATGATTTTTCATTTCTGTTTGCAAGGGTTGAAATTCCACAAAAAGAAGGGTTTAACCTAGAAAAGTTTTATAACGGCTTTGGGTACGAAGGACTGATCAAAATGAATGGCGACTTACTTATGGCGAGAACTAATCATTTGCCATTATTGCGAGGATATCTAGGTTTGCCGGACAGAGGGGCTATTACTAAAGCGTATAAAGGTTGCCTTGGCGGTGAGGCGTTACAAGAGCCTTCTGAATGCCGGTATGAGCAGCTTTTTACTAAGGTCGACTTAATCCTCAAGAATTCAACCGGAACTACACTGAGTGATTTAGATCTTGATGAAGATGATTTAATAAGTTGCATGTGGCCAGATCAAAGCTGGTCCGCTAGCACCATTGTTAGAAAGCTTAAGGATGAATATGGCTTAGGGTCACTAAAAGCAAGAAATTGTCTTAGGAATGAAATGTAACCTGATGATTTGATTGTATTTAGAGGTGTATGTATGGGCAGTATGATTTACTCTTACAGGAAGACAAGAAAGCAGCAATCGCACACATTCATAATGATCGCTTTGTCTTGTTATGCTTACATTGCTGGTCTCTTCTTATATGAAGAGCACTTCAATGACACGATCTCATTTGATTTTAAGATGGTATATTCGGGAATTTTTGTGGTAGCAAGTTTAGTTCTGTTTGCTGTGGCGTGGTGGCTGAGATCACATCCTGCAACTTATGAGGTTAAAATAACTAAAGAGCGTTTCATTATAAGTTACCCAAACTCAGAACTTTGGTCTTTTGATGTGGCAATTTCCGATATTAAGCGTTTTGAATATCGGAACACTCTGTCTCATGCTGGCCAAGGAAGTGCGCGAGCCGGTATTCTATTAAATGATGGGAATTTTCATGAGGTTTGCATGAATTATGGTGCAAATATTGGAGCAATGCATAAGGCCATTAGAAAAATTCGCCCAGAAATAGAATTTCCAAAAAAGCTAAACCAAAAGGTCTCCGGCTTTGTGGAGAGGGACTATGACGCATGAGTAATCATGCGTCATACTGGTCGTAATAACTAGCTAATTGGGTGTGGGGAGAGTGACCTTAGTATAGTTGCAGAACTAGGGTCGAATTCCATCAAGGCTTCCATATCATCTTCAGTATAAAGAATCGTGGGTGTTTTCTCTTTAGCTACCTGACCCAGCGCCAGAGTCATAACCTTAGCATTGCCTTTAGCTGCTCTAAGGTCAACAACAGGACAGTTGTTCAAATTTACAACGTCCTTAAAATCAATCTCTACAGGTGTAGAATTAAAGATTGCGGCATACCTAGACTTGAGGTCTTCGTCTAGTAGAAATGAGCGAGCTACGCCTGATGGTGCACTGATCACTCTGTGGTAAAAGCAACCATCCTTGCGTTCACTAACGATGGCCCTTAGCTCGGTGTTCTGCTTAAAAACCTCATGAGCATACCCAAGCGCATTAGTAAACGGATCAATTTCAAGGTGTTCATTGTCATAAGTGCCCAGCCCTTTATTGTCTAGCACGATTTTTTTATGATTAGCAAGGTCAAAGGTGCGGTGGCCGACATCCACAATCATGACTTCATCGCCCCATAACTCTCGACCGTATTGGTCAATCCGATTCAGAAATCGATAGCTGCAGATCGTGTTGATTTGTTTAATGGTACAGTCTATATCCAAACTCGCACCATTAACACCTTTCAACATCTTTAGGAATGGCTTATACGAATGTAGCTTCTTGATGGGGTCGGATTCATTCTTCCAGCGGGAATAGTCAAAAATAATTTCAATAGGTGAAGTTGGATCTTCTGAGCAATACTTTTCCCGTGTTTGAAGGCAAAGCTGAAGTTTAATCTGCCTCGGGCGGATAGGCAGGATTGAGTAGAGATCATCAACAAAAGCTTGAAAAGTGCTTGTGTGTTCAAGTGCTTCGACATCTGCCTGCCTCGCGTCTGCACCCATGATCTGAACAGTAATGTGGCCGGGATCTTCGGCACGCTTAATAGCATCAATCAGATACTTTTGCTCTAGTGTGATTGGTAAAAAATTACGAATTTCGTTTTTTAGCAAGCTAAAGAAGGCTTGATACTCAAAATAGGTTGTATCATTAATCCTTGAAGAAAGGGCTTTAACTTCAGCAAAAGAGTCATAACCCAAGGGCTTTACGCAAGCATTGTAGAGCTTGTTTCCACGAATCTTATGGCCCGTAGCCTCAAACAATTCTTTTGAAAAACGTAGGGCAAACTCTTTGATCAACAGGCAGGCTCGGCCTGATACAGGTGGACGGTTCATCTGCAATCTCCAATAGTGACAATGGGTGCCGCTCGCATCGTCTAACTGTAATTACAGATAGAGTAAGATTAAAAACGGTTTTATTGTCCACGCGGCGGGGAGGGACGCCGGTACGCCCTTGAAATAATATAATAAGTATTATAAAGGAAATGTCAACAATCAATGACGATGAGAACTTAAAATAAAATTAAATACATTCTGAGAATTAAAGTGAAAATACTCTTATTCCTAGTGGCTAGATGGATCTTCAGCATGAGGCCGATCGAGATCTCAGCCTGTAAATGTAATTATTGTCATCGGTTAAATATTGGTCCATGATAATAACATGGGCCATTATATTAATTTAACTCGGGGTTGCTATGAAAATCCTCTTTGTGTGTACGGCGAATATTCAACGATCGCTTACTGCTGAGCATCGGTGTAGAGAGTGGTTTCCTGAGCATGAATATCGCTCAGCTGGCGTGAGTAAGAAGGAGTGTGGTCGAAATGGCACCACACTGTGTTCTGAGTTAATGCTTAAATGGGCTGACGTAGTGATGGTGTTTGAATCGATGCATGAGGCTCGTATTTTAGAGCATACAGGCTCTAAACATCAGCACAAGATAATTAATCTTGGCATTCCTGACATATATCAGTACGACCAGCCTGAACTCCATCATATTCTTAGAGCTAAAATCGAATCTTCGCTAACCAATCTATAGTGATTGTCAGGCACTTGTATCAAATAGTCCTTAATAGCATAAAGCTACTTAGCCCAAGTATGATTGCCACAACAAGAGCATCTTTTCGGCAGAGATTAAGCTTTTTATGTAGGAAGTAGTCAAAAGCCGCCCCAATCAAGACCGACATACCGCACCGCATGATGACACTGGTTTCTGCTGCCAGCGTTGTGGATACGATTATATTCATTTGTGAATAGCCAACATAGATAATCGGCATTAAGATCCAAAGCCACCACTCACCGGCGTAATGCTTCCATTGCTTTTGATGACAGGCCCTAAATGAAAAAATAAGGAAAAGGGCTAGAATTGACATCATGTATAGAGTCGGGGCGTGATAGATTTGCATCATTTTCACAGTAAAGACTGGCAGAATCGCACTCAAAATTACGCATACCGACAGCAATACGGGGCGCTGCACGTAACCACTTTTCACCTTACCCCACGTGTAGATCGAGCATAAAAGAATAAGAGCTGCTGTAAGTGCATACACTTCATACTCATGTTCATACTGAATCATTAACGTGTGCGTAAAGCCCGCCCAGTCATTCAAATAGAATACTAACAATGGCGCCCCAATAAGGGGAGTTAGGGTCATGGCTAACTGGATGAGCGTCATGTTATTTTCGTTAGCCTTAGCAACCACTCGAATGAGTAGCTGATTGGCAATATTAAAGCCAAGGAGGAGATAAAATCGCCAGTCTTCTAAGAAAGTAAAGTAGTTCCATTGAATAGAGCCACTAACCCACAAGAACTGCAGTAAGAAAAAGATGGCAACAAAATTTTTCCAGCTATCAAGTAAGTCTCGAAAACTGTAGTAACGTAGGCCGATAACAGATGACAACACGCCCAAAAAGGAAAGGGCGAACACGCAAAGGATTTCGTACATTTAGATTCATTATTATTAGTTATGTTGCGGCACCAAAATGAATTGGCACATGCAATGTCAGGGAATCCTACCAAAAACTATAGTTAATTACCATTATATTAAATGGGGAGTTTGACCAAGTTGCATTGAAAGTGATGTTGAAAGCGAAAGTAGGCTGGGTGCTAGCAAATTAATGGAGTAATGGCGGCAACTTACTTCAAGAGCTGGGTTAAAAGTCGCTGCTTAATTAGCTTGTTTATCGAGTGCCCCGAGGCCGTGTGATGTTTTTTCACTACCAGCCCCTTAATAGTACTTGAGAGTGCCTCAGCGCTCGTGTAGGAGCGGCTTTGGCCATATTGGCAAACAATCACAAGCGACTGCATTTCGTGTCTGTGCGCCTTTATAAAGCGCTCTATAGCAATGGCGTGACGTTTGCCGAAAGTAAACACCGGCCAGCGACCGCCGCGGATGTATTGATTATTCAAATCAGACAGTACGTCCGCTAACTTAGGGTACGGCAATAGGCTTTCAATCTTCTGAATGGAGTTTAACTGTGGGTAGCTAATGTCAGTCGCAAGGATATTTAGTAGACGAGGATGCGGGTCCCCAATTGCATTTTTCTCATCGACAAAGCGAATCATGTACGTGCCAGAATCCTCTTTAAGTTCCATCCAGTGCGTCAGGAAAAGGGATTCCGACATTGTTTCAAGTGAAATACTCATAAAGAATCAAAACGGGCAGGGGTTATCATCGTTATAAACTATAACTGGGTTAGGCTCTCGGTCACATTCCGCTTTATTAATATCATCCACATCTATCCCAAAGTAAGCCAAAACTTCGGGAGGTTTTTGAGATAACAATTCCAAACCTTTTTCGATTGTTTTTTGGAGCTTTCCCTCAAGGTAGTAGGATTCCGTATATTGGTCCAAATAGGCTTCGGTTGGAATACCATGATCCCTGATATCTGTGTGTGCAGGAAGGTCGCCAAGTCGGTGGAATTCACCGTTCTTAAACCACTTTTCTTCATACCACCGACCTTCACAGTCCAGAATATCCTTTACTTCAAGTCGGTACGTATCGCCTTCAACCTCAATCTCTTTGGTAGTATAGATAGCCTTCTCATTCTCATCGGATTCATCCTCGCGAACGTCCTTAATTACTTTGCAATCACTAAATTCCAGAAATGTATTGACGTTGTTCCATTGAATATCTGCCATGTCGGAGACCTCTTGGTAATTGTTATATTATATAGGAGTAAATCCTGATTTTTTAAAAAGCTTTCATAAGCAACGAATTGGGCCTTAATAAGGCTCGAATTCTGATGTGTTTTGTTTCCGCGCTCCAAACTGGAGTACATCTTCTAAGCAAATCGATTTACTCGATGAGTAGAAGACATCTTCTTTTCCAACAAAGTGTTTATGCAACGGCAGTATTGTTAAATGTTTACTTTCGATCTGATTGTGATCAAATACGACAACGTGACTGTTCTGGGCCTTTGGAGGGAAAGAGTCCTCAAGACCGTGAATGTAGTCATCCAAGAGCTTTATTACCGACTCTTTTTTCACACCTCTTTCGTTAAATTCATCTTCCCTAGTGGTTCTTAGCTGGTTGACCGTCGACTTGAATTCATTCATAACATCTTTCGATGGTACGTTAATCTCGACACCTTCAAAGCCTAGTGATCCAAATATTTGTTTGAATATGTTACTGCTTACATTATTTAATCTAGCTCTTGAGCAAAATGTAGAAATAGTCTTGTAGACGTCCAAAGTGCAGGCAGCGGATTTCATCTCTTGCCACTGGTTTGAGGCGAATCCAGCCGACAAGCCTGTGTGCTTTGCTAAGAGCATGAATGCCGAGTGACTTGGCAGATCGTTATAGGAGATGTATTTTGGTTTTATTGATGCCTTATAGAGCGTTGCGGATGTGGTTAGTTCGTATAAGTGACCAAACTTGTAAGGGGAAGGATCGGCCCCAGTCAGTGTTCGTTCCCTGTCGAGTTTACCTCGCACTTCAAAGGATCGAGGGTTTCCATACACTTTCACCGCCTCATCTATCGATGTTGTGCTGTATACGCAATCACCTTGATAAGAGCTGTCTTTACGCACCCTGAACTCTAATTGTGGCTTGTTGCTTTTAGATACATTGCCATGAAACAGTGTTGCTTCCGAATGCCCACCCATTAGAACAAAAGGATCATTCCTATGATGCAGCAAGCGAATAATCTCGCCTTCATTAAATTTCTTCTGCGTACTATGATCTATCCATGAGCCTTCCTGATCTTTCGATGCAATCATTCTCTCATTGACGTAGAACTCTCCGATCGTTTCGGCTTGTTCAAAATCCGCCAGAGTAAAAGAAGGGATTATTTGGACTTTACTTGAAACCATTGAATATACATCATCAATGGGTGCATCATTTGGCAATACAACTTCATATTCATCATTACGCCAGCCTTCATCAGTCAAAATGAAGCTGTGAGAAATGGCGTCAATCAGACCATATTTATACCCAACCTTAATTCTAGATTGGCCAATAACCGGGCTATTCATTTGCGAGAACGCTTCCCAGCCTAAGTCTTCATCCTCTAATATTTTTCTAGACTCATATTTTGCCTTTACTTCGTACTTATAAGCGTCGACGAAATCATCGAAATCACAATTTCCTTCAACTAGAAATTCATGACAGGCGCCAATAGGCATTCTTGATGCGGGGCTTGATGAAGGAGTGGATAGATGCTTTGCTTCTTGTGTTAATAAATGCCCATTAGCATTTATCGTAGATGCATGCCCAATCATATCAATGTATTCTTTTTTTGTTATCAAAGTGATATCTCCAGTTGAAGGTGGGCCATTTCGCCAACTCATTAAAGATCCAGAAGGAGCAATAATCATCGGACGTATCTTTAACCAACTAACAATCAGTGGTTTTAATGAGCTATTAATTATTATTGTTATATTATACAGCACTCGGGTGTGATATCATAGCAATTCGGCTTTGCGCGGGGGTGCTGCCCAACCTTAGCGGCGTGTTGAAGTTCTCAGTTTTTTAGCTGTGGATGGATCACATCAGTACAGATGACTGGAATCGAGCTAGCGACCTAACTCCTAGCATCAAATGGAAGGTCGTAGGCCACGAGGGCCAACGGGGTTTGGCGAGGGCGGATCAACCTACCTGACCGACCAGTAAGCGGGCGTTGCTTTTTAGTTACGTCTGGCTGCTGCTGATTCAAAACTGGCATGCCCATCCGAAGGATGGGTGTGCTTAATTTCTAGTAAAACATTATCGCCTGTAAGAAACGGGCTGTTCTGGCTGCGATGTAATTTTAAACAAAGCCTAATGAGTCATCCTGCATTTAAATGTAGCAAAATTAATAACAAAACCTCAGATAAGGTAAGCACATATTATGACTAAGCTTCGTAAAACTATTGAAGCGCGAATGAAAGAACTGCGCGACCGATCTCCTCATGAGGATGAATGGGATTGTCCGTTCGATGAAAAGGAATATTTCACCTTACAATCGGTTTTAAATTTACTAGACGGGGAAGAGCCATTCTTTGATAGCGACAATCATGGGTACTATAAGCATCCTGCAATTGACGCTGGCATGGATTGATGAATCGTAGATGGTAATATTTTACCCTTAAATATGGTATAATTCAGAACGGCATTCTGTATTTAACTTCTACCTAGGATATATCACTTAATGAATGAGTGAGTGACTTCAGACCCCAATAAAAATCCAGCCTTAACAGCTTTATTAATACTCTCTTTCATTAGCCTGTAATGATTAGCGTAATGTTTAAACGTTTTAGGGCCTTTTGAAAGTAATCAAACATAACAAATGCCACATATAACCTTTACTGTTCGTGCAACCAAGTTGAAGGTTGGTTAGTATCACTATTACTCAGCCATAGACGAACGTCTATGCAATGTAATTGCTTAACAAGGAGCGTCAATTGAGCACAGTTATACACTTTATCGATGTCGGTCAAGGTAATATGGTTTTGATGGAAGCAACTGATGGCAAATATTACCTTTGCGACTGCAACGTCACGAATGACAATGAGGAAAAGGTTCTTTCCTATATGGCAAGTGTAATTGGCTGGTACACCCCAATTACAGCCTTTATCTGCACCCATCGTGATGCAGACCACATGCGCGGGATTAAAAAAATTCACGATTATTTCCCGATTCAAAGCATATGGGATAGCGATCACCCCGGCACAACAACCACATCCTCAGAATATAAAGACTATATGGATTTGCGTCGTAGGGTGGGTAATCGGGTTAAGAAAAAGAAAACCCGAGAAGATTTAGGAATGACTCGGTTGCGCTATTTAAGCGCGAAGGATGAACGATTAGAAAAAAATGCTAATGCGCAAGGGTTAGTCATTAAAGTTGAGCATTGGAATTCTTCGAACTGCGGGTCAAGCGTCATCTTAACTGGTGATTGCGATGCTGAGACTTGGAAATCGGCAATTATGCAGGATTATAACGAGGCTGATGTTAAGGCTTCTATTCTCATGGGAGCGCATCATGGTTCCATTAGTTTCTTTGACGATCCCGCTGATGACAAATACTATTACATCGGCCATATCAAAGCCATTAACCCTGATATGACGATTATCTCCGTGGGCGATAATGCCCATGGTCATCCTGATTCAGAAGCAATTGATCTATACGAACGGTATACCCAAGGCTCCAAACAAGGCAATAAAGTGTTTACTACGCAGGATAAAGGGACGTTAAAACTAACTCTAAAAGATCAAGGGTGGTCACTGAATGTTGTCTGATTATTTTGATAGATATAGCCTCAATGCCCGAGTAAGACCTGCACTTCTTGCGTTATTACCATTAACAGTGTCCATTTACGCACTTTTTCCTGATTTGTATGAGCTATTTGCAGGCGCAGTAAGCGTGCTCGTTATCTTTGGTTTTGTTACGGGCTTGGCGCATTTTGCAAGATATAGGGGGCGCATCATTGAAAAGAAGCTTTTTGATGCTTGGGGAGAAAAACCAACAACAAGGATGCTGCGGCACAGTGACAGCAGTATCGATCCTGTAACCAAGGCGAGATACCATAATTATTTAGCCGAAAACATCAATGGATGGGCTGCCCCTACTAATGACGAAGAAGCTGAAAACCCAAGAAAAGCTGATCATGCTTATGCAGCAGCCGTAACTTGGCTGTTGGAGCAAACTCGAGATTTAAATCGGTTTAGTATGCTTTTTAATGAAAATATCAGTTACGGGTTTAGAAGGAATTGCTACGGAATAAAATGGTTTGGGGTGTCGCTTTCTTCTTTGCCATCTGCGCTCATCAGCATATGGTATTACACGCAACTCACAAGCCCCAATGAACTGCCATTTGAACAGTCTGTGCTCATTGTATGCTTTGGCTTATCATTATTGATGGGCTTATGGTGGATGCTTTTAGTCAATAAAGCTTGGGTCAAAGATGCCTCAGAGTCCTATGCTTTGCGCTTGCTTGCTTCATGCGATGCTTAATCAGGGCAGGGAACGCCCAAAAGTTGACTGAAACCAAAAGAAAGCTCACTTCAAGCTATCTTAGAGTGAAAATCTGGATTTGATTTGACAGATGTTGTCAGATCAGTTCTGGGTCAACATGTCTCAAAAGTGCCAAAAGCGGACATTAGATTCATCCATGTTGGAGACTATAGTATTAATCAGTCACCAAATAATCAGAACGGATGATTAAATCAATGAGTAAACTGACTATCAGCACAGTTGCTAAACAGGCTGGTGTGAGTGTTGAAACTATAAGATATTACCAACGCATAGGGCTTATCCTAGAGCCTTCGAAACCTGATTCAGGATATCGAACCTACACTGATAAAGATGTTCAGCAGTTACAGTTCATACAGCGGGCCAAGAAGCTTGGTTTTAGTCTCGTTGAAATCAGAACTCTGCTTTCACTTGGAGAGGCAAACTGTGACCAAACCAAGCAGTTAGCATCCAGTAAGCTTGTTGATGTCAAAGATAAAATAAAAGATCTATGCTCAATCGCAAATACGTTAGAGGCATTGATCAATTCATGTGAAGACAACAGCCTTAAATCCTCCTGCCCTATCATTGACGCTATCTCACAGGACAAATGATTCATGCTTGACTCCGTACCATAGTACGGAGTTTATACTCGATGTATCAGATTGTTTTGAGATATTAGATATGCAGTTATCAATGCTTACTGAAAGGCTAGGGGTTTTGGGAGCTATCGTCTCGGCGATGGGGTGTGCATCGTGCTTCCCTGTATTGGGGGCTTTAGGTTCTGCATTAGGAATGGGGGTTCTGGCACAATTTGAAGGTGTTTTCATTAATACCCTGCTTCCGTTATTTGCGGTTATCGCTCTTATCGCTGGATTATTCTCATGGTGGTCACATAAACGACATCTGAGAGGAATTTTGGCTATTTTAGGGCCTGTTATGGTGCTTGCTACTCTGTATCTATTTTGGACAGATGCTTGGAGTACTTACATGTTTTATATCGCCCTTACGCTCATGCTTTGTGTGTCCTTATGGGATTTAATTTCACCACCACGCCAAGTTTGCCAAACCATTCGAGAGCATAAGGGGTTGTAATGAATAACAAGATTATTTTGGAATCGACAATTACCTGTCCTGAATGCGGGCATGCAAAAATGGAATCAATGCCAACTGATGCGTGTCAATGGTTTTACAAATGTGAGGGTTGCGGGATCTTACTAAAACCACGTTCTGGTGATTGCTGTGTCTACTGCTCCTATGGCACAGTTCCTTGCCCCCCAATACAGGAAAGAACAAGCTGTTGTTAATCCAGTAATGCTTCTCAGTCCAATACCGCATAAGTTATCAACTTACTTCCGACTTAGAGTGCGGTCTAGGAGTGCTATCATCCTCATATCGTTTTCCAATGGGTCAATTAGCTATGTCGAGTTGTTGCGGTAATGCACAGAAAACAAGAACACAAGGGAATAGGCATGCATGCCCAGTAAACGGGAAAGAATATGTAGAGGTACGTGTTTCGACAATCATTCACCATATTGTTGAACCTTGGAACTGGGATGATGATGGGGAAGCTTTTTATTTTTGCGATGATCCTGAATGCAGGGTTGTCTATTTCTCGGCATCAAACAAAGTTATAACTCAAGATCAATTGCGAACCCCGATAGGCCAGAAAAATAGTTCCGAGATGGCTACTTTGTGCTATTGCTTTGGCGTTTCTCGTGGAGACTATATAAAAGATCAGAGGGTCAAAGCTTATGTCTTAGATCAAACAAAAAAACAGACTTGTGCTTGTGATGCAAGAAACCCATCAGGCCGTTGTTGTCTGAAAGATTTTCCTTCATGAAAGGCGTGCAACCCAGTGAAGTTAATGTCCGCTTTGTGTCCAGACTGTGTGAAAACTAATACAGCGAGTGAGCACAGGCTTCCAAATTTATTTTCTGGGATCAGACATTGAAGAGGAAAGCTCTCGTGCGCGTTTTGTGATGATTTTATGACCAATTTTGCGAAGCTAAAACGTTTTCACACAGCCTGTGTCGAAAGCAGACGCTTCTGTTAGATCAAATCCAGACTTTTGCATCTTAGAGTTCAAGCGGCAAGCAGCTATCTAATCCTTTGACTGTTTTCTAAAAAGCCAAGAAACCAGAAATTGCCGCCCAAGTTCGACTAGATATCTTACTTGGCTGTCCTCTCTACATGACGCTGGAATTAAACTGCTAGTATGTTGAGCAACAGCCATTCCCTGATGAGCGATCTTGCTGCGAAGCGAATACAGATCGCTAAGAATCTTGGTGAAATTAATTGTCCATCTTTCTCCGATGACTTCCGGAATATAAGTTTTAAATTTTTGATTAATTCCGAATTTAGGCTGGCCGCACTCACCACAACTTGAAGATTCGTTAGGCAAAAATATTTCAAGCATGATCATCATGAATAAAAATTTATCCGTTGAGTTGCGTGCGGTAATCGACTTTACAAACCATTCACAACCAAGAAGAAATAGATCCTTGTCTTCTTCTGAGAGTTGCTCATATGCTTGATATGTAGTCGAAACAGACGAGGCTGAAAGCCAATAAAAATCCATTCCTTCTATAGGAAGGTGTTTGATTTCAGGTTGGCTATAGGCATGCCAGTCTTGCTTGCTAAGACTGCTCTCAAGATGGTACCCAAGTTGACTGAAGCTGCTGGTATAACCGCCCTCAGTTTCGCTGAGCGCCCAGTCAAAACCTATCGTTGAGTTCATATCGCAATGTAAGTCAGTAGTACAGTGCTGGCGAAATATCGGTACAAGTGGAAGAAATGTGGCTTGGAATTTTTTCTCTGCTCGGTAGGCGTCTAAAAAGGGGATGTCGCACACTGCGACTTTAAACTGAAAAAGGCTTGGCTGCTTTGGGCAATAATCACCTGCTTTAGGGTTGCCCGAAGGTATACGGCCTAACTGGAAATCATCCCTCCACCGAAACGGTGGAAAAAGCACTTCTCTCCCCGATGTGAAGACAACCCGGCTATATATTTTGAACTTGTTCGGAGTCGCGGCTTTTTTGAAAGTATCTATGATCTGCTTTTTATGCGTTTTCCAAAATTCCTTTTGGGCCGTGATCTCAAGAATTCTCGACGCATCCTTTTTGAATTTAACTCTTATGTTGCCAGATCCAAATACAACCGTGTTCTCATCTGTCTGACATATTGATGAACACTGGGCTATGTTGCTAAAAATGATACTGACTTCTTCTATTGAAAAATCATTAATTGGTAAAAGGTTGGTTATATTCAGCACTTCTCAGTCCATTTTGAGTACAGGTTTAGATAAGCTTACAGTTAAGCTCTAACAATAAACACTTTACTTGAATCCCTAGTTTTTTATTCCGTGAATTGCTCAAGGGTATGTGCAATCCGTTCTTTCAGGAATGTCTTACGCTGAAGGGCGAGAGACCCTTTTTGAATAGCGCGATCAACTAAACCGCTATCGCCCATTATGATCAGATTGTTAACAGGGCGTGTAATGGCCGTATAGAGCAAAGTCTGGTCAATCATGCCTACGGCATAGCTAGGCAGTAAAAGTAAGCAGGAGGGCCACTGCGAGCCTTGTGACTTATGTATTGTAATGGCATAGCCGAGTACTAGGTTGTTGAGTATTTCAGTCGTGATCTCGATCTTTCGACCGTTGATTTCCAGTACTCCATAAATATCCTCAGCCGGTTCAGAATATACTTCGATAATCCGCCCCAGATCCCCATTGCGAATATTCGTGGTGTAATCGTTTCTGGTAATCATTATTTGATCGCCTAAACGCAGTTTAGTGCCAGCTCGGGTGACCCAAGGTATCCATCCATGTAGCTCATCAAGGTAATGAAGTTCAGTAGGGGGTTCATCATCAAACTGGGCTTGTATCAAGCTGTTGATGGCGTCCACGCCCAAATCACCTCTACGAGTTGGCGTTAGTACAATAGCCTCATCCGCACCACCGGCCTTGAAGTATTCATCAACAATGCTTTCATACGTGGCTGTAGCGAGATATTGAACATCGCCTGATTCACTAGTTAGAAGGGTAGAGTCATACCCGTGTTCACGAACCCCAACTGCCAACCGATGAATACCACTGAAATCACTCTGACGCTTAACCTCCGTTAGATTGAAAACAGGCAGGTTGCTCTCCATAACCGCATGGAAAACAAGACCCGCTCCCACAGGGGGGAGTTGCGCTGCGTCACCTACAAAAATAATCCGTGTGGCGTGAGGCAAACACCCCACGAGCTTGTATGCCGAAAGCAAATCGACCATTGATGCTTCATCAACGATGAGTAATAAATGGTCAGGCATTGATCTCTTGTTCGGCCCCATATGGTCAAAAATCAACTTTGCAATGGTAATTGCGCCTCGCTCTGTGCTCTCAGACATCCGTTGCGCCGCACGCCCTGAGAGGGCAACCTGAAATTGCGCCATGCCTGCGGACAATCGATCATAAATAGCGAGTATGGCCTTGAGGATCGTTGTTTTGCCGGTCCCCGCGCCACCTGAAATGACGGTCACAGGCGAGAGCAGGGTGCCTATAACAGCATTCCTCTGCTCCTCAGTCATTTGGAAATCTAACGTGTGCTCAAAGTGTGACAATTCTATTTCAATGCGTTCTTTACTTAACTGTTGTTCCCAGCTAGCCAGCAGTGACCCAGCGCCCGCTTCACGTTTCATGCACTTAACGAGAAAACGGGCGACGGTTTCTTCTTGTATGGCAGCGCCTAAGGTTTGATACCCATCTTCTATGGACACTAAGGTGCCATGCTTTATCGCTGAATCGATTAGGCGGGAATGGTCCAGTTTGAGTTGTTCGCAGATATACGCAGCCTTCTCCAATAGATCATCAGCAGGGATGGCCGTTGACTGCGAGGTATTACCGTAGGTAGATGTGACATGCTCAGCTATAGCTGCGAGGAAATGCTCTTCCTCTACGTGAATCTCAAGCTTATCGATCACCTGTAAAATCGTATCGTAGGAAACACCGAAGGCCAACAGGATGAAGGGATCTGTTTTTAATGTGCATAGCGTCGCTTCACCATAAACCCTTGCTAGTCGGTCAGCCAAATTCATTGGTAAACCGGATGCTTGCAACCATTCAAGGACATCGTAAAGGGCAGGGGGTAGCCATTGATCAATAAGCGCATTTGCGATGGGCTCTGAGATGCCTTTCACGCGAGTCAGTACATCTATCTGCCTGCTTTGAATGGCCTCATTAAGGTTGCTAATGGAGCGAATAAGGCGTCGTGCTTTGACATCACCGACCCCTTCAATGTTTTGTGCAATCCAGCGGATAAGTAATTCACCTGAAGGGCGGATAAATCGAACCTCATCTGGTGAAATCAGTTCTTCATGAACAGTAAAGCCGTTGGTAACGAAACTGCGCTTGGTTGTCCTTCCTTCAACGAACCAAACGGTGCCTGCTGTTGCAGCTTCGATGCAATCTCGTGGAAACTTTACACATAAGGGGAGGGTGCGGCTTTTTACCGTACCATCTTCACGTACTTCATAGACGCCCCGAATACCTGAGGGGCGCACCTTGGCAACTTGAATAATCATCGCGGGGCGCGGCCCGTTGATTGAATGATCGCATCCATTGCTTCATATCGCTCAAGTCGTTCTCTCAGCACTGAGTTTTCCGCTAAGGCCTCCGCGAGCTTATCTTCAAGTTTATTAATGGTTCTGTTTGTCTGTGCTACGCGTTGCTCGGAACGATTACGTGCTGCATCATGCGCTTTGGTATCTTGATCTTCTGTGCCGTACCAGCGGGTTTCAGCCTCTATCAGTAATTGTTTGACGGCTGGGTTTTGAGTGACAACCGAGCGTCCAAATCCCAGCTCCGAGCACAGCGCGGCGCGATTTACCTTGCCATTACGTTCATATTCAACGTAGTCACCGATAGCATCGCGTTCTGTTATCCACTGCTGAACTAATAACGCATTTTCTTGGCCCTGTTCTTTACCGTTAGCCATAGCACTTAGCTCCTTTTATCAATCCTAGGTAATGGCTCATTCAGCTGTGCGTCTGTCAGGCCGTGCTTATGGGCGTTGTATTGCCAGATCCGAAACATTTCGAGTAAGCATTCGTTTTCATTTTCCACACGATCATTCTTTGCGCGCAGGCGATCAATGGTTTGTCCCGCTGATTTTAATGACTGTGGAGCACTGTCCGTCGTTTCCCCTGATGAGAGGGCTTTTTTTCGGTGGTGGAAGGCCTCTTTGATGGTTTGGTTACGGTAAAGTGCCTGTCGCGTCGTTTCACGCTTGTGCTTCTTATAAAGCGCCTCTACGAGCGCATCCCACGTCAACGGTCCTTTCCAGCTATCGAGAATCGTATTTACGTTTTTTATATCTGTTGCATCGATATGCTTAGCCATCGTTATCCTCCTGTGTCGTCAGTAATCGCCTAAGCGTATCCATGGAAACACCCGAAGGTGGTTCAGACTGGCTATCCAAATCAGGGCCTAGCATTCGCTTAATGGGGGTGTCTTCATGCTCGTTTTTTAATCGAATTACTGCGCCTTCAGTAACATCATCCGATTCAAGAATTTCAATTAATGCTTCTACACGCTCAATGGTGTCTGTTTGATGGGCAACCCAGCGGTTAGCTCCCCATGTCGATTCATCTTGGGCCTTTAACGCGTTTTGGAGTTGCTTGATCAACAAGTTGCGCTGCACTTTTAAGCGCTTAAGCTTTTCATCATCGCCTTTGATGCATACTTGTTCACTGCAATTCAGGCAATCCGCGCACTTTTGGCAGGGGGAGAAGGCAAAATCATGTACGCAGAAACCCCACTCAGTAACGTGGGCAATGCGATCGCCATGGGATGTGGCAGCATCTAAGTCCGCTACAGTGACCGGCATATTGGGATCGTTTTGCTGAATTTTAAGCAGGGGATTGCCAATTTTAACCATGACCCCGGAGCGGGTGATCCGCTCAAGGTGGTCGTCATCCGTCATATGGTTGTACACATTATTCTGGTGGATATTGGCGCGCCCAGACCATTTGGCGATATCCAGTTCGCCCAAGGAGCCTTTTTGGGCTAGCGTATTTAAGTAGTGCCGGAACTGATGGCTTGTAATGGTGATGGGTGAACCATCGCTTTCTGTATAACCATGTCGTTCAAAAATAGACTGCCTATCGTTGTGACGACTGTTTAGATGGCTATTGAAGATATTCGAACTTGGCATCCATAGTTCGTAGGGGCGAACCGGTTTGTAATGCAGTTCATTGAGTCGATAGCAAAAGAGGGCATCCGACCATTTCAGTCCGATCGCTTTATTCAAGTACGGGAAGCCTGTTGGGAGCGCGTCACGCGCCACTTGATCTAAGTCCCCAAACGTAATTTTTCCGCCATTTTCTTTAACCATTTCATAGAGCTGCGGGTGTTTTCTCAAATAAGCTCTTACAAATTCATTAAGCCCTTTTTTATTAGGCTTTGCATTTAATGCAAGACAAAGCTGATCAAAAGTTAAGGGTTGATCATCAGGAATATCGCGAAGCATCTCTGGCCGATAAAACTTACCCTTATGGTCTTCATACCACTTTGCTACCTTGCGACCTTCTGCAGATAGTTCGGTTAAGCGTCGCACAGCTTCGACCGCAATGTCCTGCATGGAGGAAGGGACATACTTGATGTCGTGACCACCTCCTTTCTTAGCATGCCACCGCAAGCCAATCTGTGGATTGCCATCGCTGTCTTTATCGCGGTGTATGCATGTCAGGCTCAAATCGAGCACTTCTGATACCCGGCTGGGCGCGCACATCAGCAAAGCCGCATAAGATGTCGTAAAACGGTCTTGTGGGTTTTGCGGGTCCGTTGAGAAAATTTCTGCCAACGCCATGATTCCCGCCTCACTCGGGAGTTTACTGCTGCGCTCTGCTTTCGATGCCCTGTCCAAGCGGCTATTGGTGCGTTTTGGAGACGGGAAAGGGTGTTTCCACGTTACGGCGGGAGCTAAAGCTTTCTCTGCAATGAACTCCGCAATAACCTGTAGACGTCGCCCCGAATCATATTGTGCTGAAGGAACCTTGGTGTACTCTCGGATCTTGGCTGCCGCCTCATCCAGTACAACGTTATTTAACTTGGCAATGCTGTCCTGTCCTGTTACCTGAATTAATGCCGCCTCCAGCGCTCTCAAGGGCAAAAAAAACTGAGAAAGTTGGCCTTGAACAGTGCTGGCTCGATAACGGATATATGCCCTTGCAAACTTCCCAAACTCCGGGGCCAAATATGTTTCTAAAGCAGCTTTATGGATGTTTTTTGAATTAAAGTTGTGGCCGTGTTTCAGGAAAGTCCCTGCACCTCTCCAGCATGCTTGATCCCAGTGCCATTCTGGGTCACTCGAAAAAACGGCCAAATCCTCCTTGCAGAGGTGAATGAAATCACTCAGGTTCTGAGTGTATGCTTTCTCGCTCTTCGGTATAAAGGTGACAACGTTAGACATGTTTCACCTCGATCAAAGCTTTTTGTTTTTGAGTCTTGCACTTAAGAATGACCTCCGTCACCGCAACAATGACCCGATCATTAACGGATGCAATACGGGAATCGCCCGTCACGTTAAGGAGACGAGCACGCTCTTCTAATAGATGCTCAAGAACAGCTTCGTGCTGAGCTTCTAACCAAGGTTGAAACTTTTTACAGGTGTAGCATGCAATAGGTGCTGCTGCTGAACAAAATCCGTAGCTACCGCAAGAACCCACTGCGGCCTCACCATCGCTTATTCTGCTGGTAGGATCATCCCCGCGTTCTGCTTCGCTTTCATCCTTAATAATCACGCCAGCAAAGGCCTGTGCCAAAGGCGCTAATTGCAGGGCGATGGCCTTATCTAAACGTTCTACGATATCGGGTGTATTCGCGGTATAGCTGCCAGCAACAACATCAGTGGTATGATCAAGAATTTCTGCAATCACAGTGGCACCGTAGCCTTCCCTTGCCGAATTCGTTCCAATGGTATGCCGAAAGCGATACGGCGTAACTTCAAGACTCTGGCCTGTGCGTTCAGACGTAATGTCTAATGTGCGACCTACTGATGTGATCAAACTGGAGATGGTATTGCTTCGGTTATGAAACTTATCTCCATGTAAGTATTCAAGTAAAGACTGGAGCGACTTAGTACGCATAAACGCTGGATTGGGGAATATCGGGAATTCTGAAAGTAATACTTCATCAATATCACCAATAGCTTTTTGAATGTGCGCGACCACATGGCTAACCCATAGTTGCAAAACCCTCCACAGATCCTGATCAATCTGACATTTGTTAAATGTCTTGCGGAACGCTTGGTTGCGCTGTTTCCTGCGCGGAAAGTTAATCGCGTACGCGGGGATATCATCATTCGTTCGTGATTCAACTAAATCCTTTACTTTTAAGTCAGATAGTTGAATTGGGCGGCGGCCCGTTTGCGCACACAGCATCAGCGCAGTGAAGGCCTTGAGTGATATTTTTCCATCGGTATAGGCGAATAAACTCTTGGCCATAATGTTCTGTAATTCAAGGTCAGAGTAGGGGCCTTTAACCGGGTCCTGAGTCTCGACGTGTGGCAAGCAGGAGGGCCTCTTTGAGCCTAGTTCATGATCGAGGAGTGCATTGATGAGATCATCATCGATTCCTTTTAAGCCAAATGAGTGGCCAAAAAGGATTATGAACTTCAAAAGCTGGGGATATGCTTTAGAAGGTTTTGACTCAACCCATTCAAAGAAGTTTGTACAATTAAGTGAATGGTGAGATTTAGCGAAGGATCTAGCCGCAGTAAAATGCCCTCTTACAGTGTGAGGGGTATATACCCTCGAAAACTCCACAAAGGCTCTCCTTAAAAATTCTGAAGAATTTCCATCCATGGCATCTATTGCGCCTAAGGTAATCGTAATATCCTTATCCAGCACCCAGCGATTACTGGCGGAATCAATTTCATACCCGCTCTGTGTAATCACAAGATTGGAGGAGGGTGGAGAAACAGTATTTAAAGCTTTATTAGTCATTGTTTCTCTCCTTATTCCGCATATTCTTTAACTTGTCTTGATGAGTGCGTACGGCTTCATGTGCCTCTTCCTTGATGTGCCGCCGGTTATATCTGGCTGCCATTCCTGAGGTGGGGCTCCAGCCCATTAAATAAGAACGAGTTGCGATTTCTTCGGCTTCCGACATTGGTTCTTCCATAGAGTCGACCGAAATTGAATAGTCGTAATTCCACTGATGTCTTAATGAGTGAGGGCTTATGTCAGGGTCATTTAGTGCAATCTTGAGTTGCTGAAACAAGTAATCAATGGATTTGATAGTCAGCGGCGAGCCTTGCGAAGGTCCTTTGTGAGCCACCAAAAGATAACCATGTTTTTTAGCAGGTCTAAATTGGCTGCGATATTCGCGCTGATAGTATTCAATGGCATCCGCAAGGTTCTCAGAAATCGGTAGGGTGCGCTCAGCGGTTTTGACTACAGGCTGGTCCTTGCGAGGATCATTATTATCATCAGGCCTACGTATCACTTTGAGCGTCAGAGCCTGTAGATCCACATCATCAAGCCGGATATTGGCCAATTCGCCTTTACGAAGCCCAAGTGCGGTTAATATTTCAATAATTATCCAGTTACGTAATTGAATTTCAGGAGCGAAGGGATTACTCGGATGACTCAGCTGCATAACCTCCACGAGCCCTGAGTAGGTCTCATCCGTCAGTGCGCGATCCAGATCTTCTAGTAAATGTTTAGATTCTTGCCGAGGGCGGCGACTAATAACACCGGCTTTAAGCTCCGCAATATCTTGCTTAAGTTCTCTGTCGATAGCGTGTCCATGTAAGGTCTTTGCCAAAAACTCAAGGTAGGCAGCAATGACTGTAAGTCTGTCGTATTGCGTATTTTTTCCAACCGCCTCAGGCTTTCTGTCAAACCTGATAACCTTTGGTGGGCGCTTGTTGGCTAGGCTCTTTTGGCAAAAGTCTCTGAGGCTATCAAGCTCATAGGCAGCAAGAAATTGCTTTTGTTTTATGCGGGATGTGAGGTCAATGTTGAACTCAGTTTCCCAAAGGCATAAGACTTTTAAATGCTGAAGTGCTGCTTTAGCTGTACCCGTTGCTTTAGAAGCAGAACGGACCTGACTGGTGATAAACAAGTTGGGGTAGTAAAGCGGAATGCCACTGGATGTGGCCACTAATACATGCGCACGTTCACCGTCATGGCACTTTATTGTTTTTATTATTGTATCCATGTGTCTGTCTCACGACATTGTGTTCTGTCTGGTCAATTTTCAACTTAATAAAAGGTGAGACGTTGGCCAGCAAAAACGTTATATAAATTCATCCTAGTAGAAAGGTAGATTTTTGCCAGAAAAACGTAACAGGGCATTTTTGGGGCAAAATCAACTCTAGCGGGTCTCATAAGCCAATTCGTTACATTACATTCTATCCCATTCTATATTTAACATAATCCACATTATGCGAAGTTAAGTTATTGATTTTTAAGAAGTTTCTATTGCGCATAAATTATGAAGTTATTCTTCAAACCCCATAATAGTGATCTCATCGACTTGCATATAGCCATCACCCCCGTGAGTCTGATCAAATCCAAATTTTAAAGCCACAACTCCTGTTAGTCGTTCGCCAAAAGAAAATTCACTGTGAGCATCACCAGCGGAAGTATCATCGGTAGCAAAATTATTGTATTCAATAAAGCCAGATCCATAGTTAACTGACAAAGTGATGTTTTGCGGCGTACGTCCGGGGACATAGTCACTGCCTATTTAGATCTTCTATATGCACACCATTAGAAGTTACAAAATAGTTATGAGATTCAGCCATGATATCGAAGGCTATGTCATGGGCTCGACCTATGGCTACCATTGAATCCACAATCGGCTTTACATGTAACACCCAGACAATAAGGCCACATGCACAGGCTCCAAAAAGATCCAACAACCAAATGCCTTTGCGCACTCCAAGGAATCCTTTCTCATTTAACCAGCTCTTCATAAGAGATCTCCATTTCCGTTAATGTCTGTGACGTTATGTTAAGCGCCAAGCTTCGTCCAGAATAATAAGGTCTTTTCCGGCTTTCTTACCTGCGAAAAACTTACCCCGTGGTAACTGGTCGCCCTTCTTTAGCTTTCTTCGCCAATCTTCAAAAGCGGCGGTTCTTTTTGACTCTTTCAGTGTCTTTTCAAAAGAGTCCGGTAGTGTTTGTGCTACTTCCACTGTCTGGGTTCTCATTTCCGTTAATATCAGAGGGGGGGGGATTGAAGTACTTCAATATACAATCACATTATCTAGAAAATCCTATAGGACCAAAATTGGATTATTAGTAAATAGTTCTCGGTAAATAATGTATAGAGAAAGTAAAAACAGTGGTATAGAGCTAAAAAACACAACTAACAAAAGAGCCTTATTAAGTGGCATCTTATCAAGATCTGGGCTCTCCTCTCTCCTTAAAGCTTCTTGAGGAAGAATGGACTTTTGAAGCCACTTTATTACGTATAATCCGATAAAGCCTGAAATTGCAACACTGAGACAACGAAGTAAAGCACTGACAAATTGATTTGTTATGTACACATCTAAAGATACGCTACTACTAGCCGACATAAGGAGGTCTAATGGTGATTGCAGCCCCATATTGAACCAAGCTAAAGAAGCTAAAATACACATCCCAATAACATAAATCGCTGAACAGAACGTTATTGCTTCCCAAGCGATCCAGCTGAAACTAATTGCTCTCATAAATTTACACTCGTGTATTAAGACAGTTTTTCATGGTTATATTTAAACACCCATTCCGTTAAATTATTTACGCACCAACGAGTACTTTTAGAATTCGATCAAACATGCTCGGCTCAATTCCGTGATTGTTTATCCGTTAAACCCAGCTTGTTAAGTCATACTCTATAAGCCTTGATCGGACACGGCTTTATTGAAGGCTGCTTTGATCCTCTCTTCGAGCTGCTGGAATGATTCGTTTTCTATGACGTAGAGACATGCACCGTCCATCGTCCAGCTCTTTGTTAAAGGGAACGCGTGTGATGAATCGGCAGATTTGATGTTGAAAACCACATGAGAAATCGTGTCCATAATACGGTCTATGTCTTCTGAAGAAAAATCGTACTCCGACCGTAACTTGCTGAGATTTGCACCTTGCGCTGAAAGGATGGCGTGAATGACCTCTAAATCTTCAGCAGCTAGGTCTGGAGCCTTCACCTCAATCATAGGTATTTGGTTACTAAGTAGTTCACCCAGTTGGTCTTTCGTTAATGTGGTCACGTTGTTTGATCCTTTCCGTTATTCTTTTAGTCAGTCTTTAAACCAGAGATTTGATCCAGTATCAGAACATGAAGGCGAGAAGCATCTGGGCTAGTACAACCTTCGGCCTCATAAGCAGACTTTGCCAACGTTTCTAATCGATTTAGGGCTGCATTCCATGCTTCCTCTGCATAGGCGGCTTCTGGGGAAACAGGACTAATACCCTTCTGTTCTTCCCACTCTGTATAGCTCTCATAGTCCATTTCATGCCCCCTTTCCGTTAAAGTTTCTTGTTCAACTCAGCATGCGAGCAACTTGTACCAGCCCGGTTCCAAAGAGACGTTAACTTTTTGGGCATTGGGATGAGGTTAATGATTGCAGAAGCAAAGAATATAGAGACAGCAGCCTCAGGTGTAAGGAGACCAGACAACATACCTGCAATTGAGATAGCAAAACCAACAATTAATATTGCATGCATTGCGAAATTCCTTTCCGTTAAACTGTGTGATACGCCAGCGTTTGACAAATTTCATCCCCAATTTTTCCTCGGGGGTAAATTGATCGAATCTTACGCTCTAGCTTTGGTTTGCTTGATGTAAGAGCTTCATGCTCTTGACCACGCTTCACCGATGATCGCCATTTGCGTAGAAGGCTTTGCTCTTGGCGTTTATAGCTATATCCAAGTTCTGACGCGTTACTCATAACCACCCCAGCCTTTCCGTTAAAAGTATGTGATTAGTTGATCAGATGAAAAAGACCAGCATAGGTTAAAGCCACAATAGCTATACCTAACCCACCATCGTTGGGTCGTGTCATCCCTGCAGAAATAGCTATTAAAGCACAAAGCAAGGGGGCAAGTTTCTGGTTGATTTCCCCTTCTGCGGTAAACAGCCACGTCATTTCTTCAATAAACGACACCCCCCCAAAAGCTATTCCGAGTTGCACTAATCCCACCTGTAACACCAAGAAGACAGGAATCGCTATCAGCGTCACAAACCCAAGTGACAAATCCTGGTTGCTGGTGACGGTTTTTTTTAGGGTGTTCGTAAGCATTTTCAATCCCTCGATCCTTTCCGTTAAAGTTTTATATCTATCAGCCTCTCATGGATCAGAGATCATGCAATAGGCTTATCAATTCTTTGATGAGTTAGTCTGTTCTCTCTACATGAACGGCGACTCGATACATGCCAAAGAACATAAAGAAGAATCCAGACCAACCTAAAGCAAGTAAAAAATACGAGTAAAGGGGGTAGCTTTTGAAATAAAAAATTAATCCAAATATACAAAGAGCAACTAAGTAAGTAGCCAAAAATAATCTATTCATTCTGAATAACACTTCTTTCCGTTAATTATTCTGCACTTTTGTATTTTTCCGGCATCGGCTTGGATCGAGCTTCAGAAGCGGCACTCGAAAGTGCAGGCCATAAAACAAACAGAACACCTAATACCGATCCACCCAAAACAACAATGTGCTCATAACCCATGATTAGATGAGCATATAAAGACGCAGCGATCAGCAGTACGGATGCGAGCAATCTCATTAATAATTTTAAATCTAACTTTAATTTCATTTTTCGCGATTTCCTTTCCGTGATTATTTTGATAAAAGAGCGTTAAATTGATTCCACAAACGCTCTCTCTCGACCACCTTAGCTGACTCGCCCTCTATCGCTGCAAATAGCCGATCATTTGGTCTTACTTTACCAATTGCCAAACTTACAGCAGCAAGCAGTTGGGGTTCAGTAAGCTCATAAGAGTCGATGGCTGATTGCAAGGAACTTGCTATTTCCCCACTGGCGCAAACTACATCATCCTTGGCTAGATCATCAGTCAGCGCTTTCTCAGGGATATGTGTAACCACAGCTTTTTCTAACTCACCCATTGGGATTCCTTCCTTATTTAGCCTTTATATATCCACCAGCATTTCACAGTTGATCGGCCATGTAACCAGCTAGTTAATGGCTTTATTGTAGTTCCCATTGGGAACTATGCAAGCCTTTTATGAATTAGTTTTTTGCCTTGCGCTTCTGACAATCGGTTAAATGTTTCAATGTGTGCCAAAATATACGGCGGCGTAACTCTTGCCCCCGAAGCATATTCACTAAGTTTGGATTTTTGGATCTTGAGAACCTTTGCTGCCTCAACCGGCTGCAGATTCCAATTATCCATGAATTCTTTTATTTCACTCAAATCAATACCATCTTTAGATCCGTTCCCAGTGGGAACAGTAGCACTTGTTATCCACCTAATCCAGAGCACAAGCATACATCGCCTTAACCCGTTCGGCCCTTACCTCAATATAAGGGATCGTGTGGGCTGGATCAGAGTGCCCCAACAGCCTAGCTACAACATCAAGTTCAACATCCTGAAGGCAGATCAGGTTGGTGGCAAATGAGCGTCTACCAGAGTGACTACTACAGCCCACCAGCCCGCATTTCTTGTATAGATTACGCATAGCCTGTTCAAGTGAATCTGAAGCCCAATAGGTACGAATCTCTCCAGTATCAAGCAAGCGTTTTTTAGGTTGCAGACTAAAGCCAGATCCACGGTTACTTAGGACAAGCTTACTATCAGGGTTTAGACCTCTATATCGTGAATAGTGAGACTTGGTACCAAGCTTTTTCTCAGCACGAAACATGACCCATTGATCCAAAACCCTTTGCAGGTTTTTATGGTGAAGCCATACAAGCCGCGTTCTATTAGATTTGGTAATTGATGCTGGCAATTGAATCTCTTTTCTCAAAGCTCCAGATGAGTACAAAACATCACGTACCCTCAATAGAGCAATCTCTGTTATGCGTAAACCGCAGCAATGAGAAAGCAGTAAAACAAGTTGGTTACGGAGAGGATTTTGGCAAACGCCAGCAACCTTTAAGGCGTGTTTGATTTCTTTAGGGTATAGCGCCCTAGCGCGATTAGGTTTGAGCGGCATGGTAGCTCCTATGTCAACAAATGTCCGATATTGGGATAAGTGCTGACATAGAGTGATTAGCCCCAGCCATCGTAGGCTATCACGTATTGTTAGGGACTTTCACGGAAAGTTGAATAATTGAAAACGCATTCTCCTGATTGTTTATCAAGTCAAAAGCAACGGTAATGGTGAAAACGTTATAGTAAATATTGATGAAGTCTTAAGCTTGGGATTAAGGGATTCTCGGAGATGCAACAATCCGAGCGCTTCTTGCGAGACCGTTCTTCAGGAGGTGTTGATGCTATTTGGTTTGAAGGGGGGTATTTATTATCCTGACCTAGAGGAAAGAAGATGGGTAGTGGTGCATTCATATTCTTGGAGAGGATTTCTTCGCCGTCTTCCCATGTAATGTACGCCCTAACAAGCGGAACCTGCTCTTGGACCTGAGCCAAATAATCATCAGGACTAAAGCTTGCCAGAATGGATAGCTGTGTTGAAATGTGTGGCAGAGAATAATCGAATTCCTGCAACTTGCTATAAGCATCGCTTACTTTCATCCGGCGTATACTTCGCCCGCTCGAATACCAATTAAACCGAACCTTGGTGGGCGCTTGGTCAAGTACCGGTATGTGGCGATAACACTGCTTTAGGTGAAGTCTTGCAAGGCCATGAGACTCCAGCGTCGTAGCGAGGAATTGAGCCCTCTTGTGTAAGATCTCATGGATAACAGAGGTACTACCCTTAAAGTGCTTAACGGTAGATTTGAAGTGATCTTTGGCTAAATTTAGATGGTTAACTAAAGGAATAACTTCAGGTGAAATGCCAATTAAGCCGGGAAGCTTTTGGGTATTTCGACCATCGCCTGCTGCAATATACCATATGTTTAATGACGCAGAGATTGCGTGGGAGGTGTCATCATTAATGCCATCAAAGGCACTGTGAAACACAGCATTGTTAGTGAGAAAAGCGGACCTAAGTGCCTCTAGTGCTGAAGAGAGCGCTTCAAAAGCTTCTAAAACATCTGTAACAGTTTTACTCATGTGCTCACCTAGCTTGTAATGCGAAACATAAGTACTGTATAAACCAACAGTGTCAAATGTCAAGAGACCACCTCCGCCCGGAGGTGGTATTTAAAAGTTAGGCTGCGAGATCTTTGGGGACAACTTTGCCATAGACTTTCATTTCACGGCGATTGATATGGGTTATTTCGATTGGGAGTTTATTGTAAATCCCTTCGTATACAACAACGTCACTTAATGTATCTAGCCCATCAGTGATGGTGATGTGCATATCTGGATCAACCAAATAAAACAGCATGTCTGTTTTATCTTTATGGATACTGAATGTCAGCAGTCCAGACTTAACTTGGCCAATATTGCTTTCCGCAAAAGAAACAAATAGATGCTTCATAAGGTTCCGCTTTGCGTGGGAAAGTTGTTTTAAGCGATAATCCATATTGTCAGCTTCCGTGCGTGTGACGGCGCTTGGTACCCTCCCCTCAATAAGTGCACAGAGCTGTTGGTGCGCTTTCATGTCACGATATTTCCTAATAGGCGAAGTGAAGGAGCAGTATGCTTTAACGCCCCTAGCAGCGTGCCCCAGAGGGGTTGGAGTAATCTCAGAGCCTCCACAAAGGTCCGACACTTCCTTTTGAAGAGCGGGCTTGTCTTTTAGGGAGAACATCACGTTGTAATAACCATTATTCCCTAAAATGTCGCTGTTGGTAAACTGCTGTGTAACACGTGAAGGCAAACGCCCTACCATTGACTTATTGAAGCCTGTGAACGAAGTGAAGTACGACTTCACATCATTGGCGTGCAAAAATGCAGCAACCAGCTCATTGGTAGATGTCATAAATTCCTCAACAATCTCATGTGATGAGAGACGGTCGGAACGTTTAATATCAACAACAGCGCCTTCCGTGTCGATCTCAAAGAAAATATCAGAGTAGTCAGAAGGGACACTTCGTGTTAAGCGAAATGATTTACTTGCATTAGCGGCGTCGCGAAGTGTGAGAATGTGTTCTGAAACTGATGATGGAATACCTTCAGTTGTGGCATGCTTGGTAATGCAGTGCTCAACCTCTCCGTAAGATAGCTTGCAGTGATTGCGCACCACAGCTCGCTTATAAGACTGCTCTCCAACGATCCTGCCTTGATGGTCAAGGCTGTATGAGACAACAGCAGCAAGGCGATCTGCGCCTTCATTTAATGAAAGGAAGGCCTCCGTATATTCGCGACAAATCATAGGTGAAACGAGCTTTGGGAGGTAAATGCTTTGACCATGCTCTTGGTAGATACTGTTAACATAGTGATCCTCACCAAAAAATGCAGATACATCAGCAATAGCAACAGAGACATTCCAGCCATTTTCAATAGCTTCAACATGTATTAAGTCATCAATGTCCACAGTTGTGGCTGAGTCGATACTGACGAACGGTGTTGCTGTAAGGTCTTCACGTTCTCTCAATTCCCGATTGAGGATTTCTTTAGCGCGCTCAAACTCTGCTGACTGAAGTGTATGTGTGGGAAGTACATTAAATTCTTCAGCAACCATCCTCCAAGGGTGTCGCGGATTGCTTGCTTTACATAAGACATCTAGTAGTTGAGCGGAACCCTGATGGCTAGGATCATCCCACGGGTGAATGGATACATCGACAGTCACATAATCTCCCTCCTCCAAGAAGGTGTGGTGCGCAGAAGTGTCGATTTCCATCCAACGACGACTAGGTGATCGGCAAAATTCAATGAAATTGGATCGTTTATGCCTACGAATAATGCCAGTCAAATTGTGACGATTAGATGCAACAAGACGTACTGGCTTGGCAATTGTGCTGCCATTGTTATCCATTAGTTTAGCTTCGACTGTATCACCATGGAGCAACTTCTCCATATCAGGGGGTGCGATAAAGTGGCGCTCTGAAGCGCTGACACGTAAAAAACCATACCCTTTGGAGGTTGCTTTGATTTGCCCTGTAACAGTCATTAGGGTCTGTTCTTTGTTGTTTTTATTCATAATTACAGCCTTAAAATCAATAAGAATATCTTATAACATTTATTAATGCTGTGTCCAGAGGCATTTCGAGCCGCCGAGAATAAACCTAATAAAATCAGTAGGTTGGTTAAATATTGCACATAGTCAAGATTCATACAAAAGAGAGGCATCTGCCAAAAAGTGGCTGAAGCCATGCGCATCGGGAGAAGACAGGACAATATGAATCCCTTCTGAAGAGACCTCTAGTATTCTGCAGGGGGTGAAGGTCGACTTCCCCTCCTTTTGGGATAGTTTGACGTACGCATTTTTTTGGAAAATAGCGCCGTTAAGTGGGCGTAGATTCATCTGCGATTTCTTTGGATTTTAAGCTTTTCTTGCTTATAGGTGGGGTTTACGTACGCATATTTCTTTATCTGTCGATCCAGTGCTTCGGATTTTAATTGCTCAAAATCAGAGAAAAGGTCTATATTGCCTGAGGTGTCACGGTATACCAGATCGTGAACTAACTCCCTCTGATTCAGTAGTTTATCTGCAGAAATAATATGTTCCATCTCGATATGGAAGTTCGTCTGCAAGTAATCGCCGATCAGTAGTGATCTGTGGCAGGTCTCAGGGTTGCGTTCTGCACATATCAGTGCGGCATTGATTCCATTATTAAGGGCTGCTATAAGATTATTGATCCCTTTTTGAAAGGGGGCTGATTGCGAAATGCGCTGGTAGTCTGCTGCGCCGCTTTGGCGGTCGTACAGGCTCTTGCTTTCAGGTCTTGCGCCAAGCAACTCACCTAGATCAGCATACTTAAGGCCATGCTCTTTCAGAAAGCGCGAGAACGCGACGCCATTATATTCTGGATTTACTTTGCTGTAGGGGTTGCTTCTCACATCTATAAGCAATTCTACATTAAAATGCGAGAGAATTGACAGGAGGCCTTTCGGGCTCCTGCCAGCATATCCAATCGAGAATAATTTGGTCATAACTGCCACATCAATAAAATAAGAATTATTATAATTCAAATATATTGCACGTCAAGTCACTAGTGAGGCTCAAAGGCCTGATTATCAAGCTTTTGCTCATGGCTGAGTGTCTTAATGTAGCTTAAAAAGGACTTGGCATCTTCCACATCTTGTAAGTCAATGCATTTCTGGTTCAGCCCTGAAAGCTCAATTGCGTCAGAAACGGCAGCCTCTTGATGGTACCGTGCATTCACCTTTTCAAGTATTTCCTCACCAAAGTCTTGGTCAAACTCAATCTGTAGTTTTTGCCGCCCGGTTTCTGGGCATGGCACTAGCAGTGGGCTGACAGACATGGGAGTAAATTCCTGAGAGAGGACTTTCTGATAAAAGCCTTTGCGGAAAATATCCATAGTCATGGCTTGGTGAATTTGGGCGTCAATGGTGATGGTGCGATTAAGCACGACACCGCCTTCGTCTTTAATATTGTCGTAAACGCGTGCAAAGTCCTTGCAATACGATTGACGGATAGCGTTAGCTTGATCTGCGCTTTTGGCAGACTGCGCTAAATCAGCATCCATGTCGATAATCAGTTTCGCAAGTTGGGACTTTGCTGCGAGCAGCTTCTTATTCATGTGCGAGTCCCTCCCGCATATTGTTATATCTATAATAATAATTAAATGGAAGGGTTTGTCAATGAGAAAAGCCCCTGCAATTTATTGTAGGGGCTTTGAGGTAATCGGATTAGTTAGAGAAACGGGCGTTTAAGGTCCATTTCTTTTTTCAGTTTTCTCATGTAAAGCCATTTGGCACTGAGCCAGCTCAGTACTACTGGGAGAATCAGCCAGATGTATAGGAGCCATTGAACCACAATGACCGCACCGTCCAGTTGATTCTCTGCAGCGCCAGATGCTACTAGGGATTCAGCAATTGCTGGAGTTACATAAGGTGACACTACAAAGCGCGCTACCACTGCCAGTACAATCAGCCAAACAAAATACAGTCCAATCAATTTACGCATCGTTCCGCTCCTAAGGTAATCTTCACTTATTATTATAATAATAAAAACAAGTAAGTCAACCCCAATGCTTAAATTAATGCCTGATTAACTCCGCATTTCTGTAATGTATGCAGAGCAGTCTGTAATGTATTTTACGACATACTCCCTATGCTCTTTCGGCCAAGATGTAAATTCCTGCTTAAATAAGTCGTAATTAAATACGAATTTCCTAAGTAGGGACATTGGCGTGTAGCGTACCACTAGATGATTAACGAGTGCTTTGTGTGCCCTCGCCTTCTTGCCGCTAGATATTTTGTAATTGTAAGGTCCAATTTCCTGAGCATCATCATAGAATCCATTAGCAACACTGTGAATCATGTCATTTAGCTGGTGGAAATGTTCAGGCAAGGAGTCATGATTCTCAAGGATTGCGCTGCGCAGATCGTAATCGGAAACCTCATCAAACTTAAGGTCACTGGAAAGTGATAAGTGCTCCATTAGGATGTGGCGCTGCTTGAGCTCGAACTGTTCCAGTCGCGCTGACATTTGATTGTCTGCCAGCTTTGAGATAAAGCCTTCCGTTTGAAGGAACTTAAATACGGCAGACGGGTCATGACCATCGATCCAGTTGACAGGGATATCTGTTGCAGGAACTTCATCTAGGTGAATAACGGCTGGTTTACCTAGAATGCCGGTTTTTGGGGTTTCTCTGAAAACATACAAACCGCCGAAGTGACTGGTAAACAGATTGCGAAGCTCATAGTCTGTATGAGTAGGCATCATGGCGTTAACACGGACATCGCCTAGTTCTTTGGCGAGTTCGGTCATTTCATTTAGGTAGTCATCGCTTTGCCAGTGATCGTTATCCTGCACGGTTGACTGGGACATTTTAAGAAGCTTCTCCCCTTTTGTAAGAAGCTTCTTGGGGGTGTCGATATCTACGCTTACCTTGCGTAAGTTCAGGATATCGTCAACATCTGTTACTACATATAGATTGTTTACTAACTCACCATAGACGGCATCCATGGCGGTTAGTGTCGTGAGTGCATCAATATTGTCTTTGATAAAGCTTTTAATAACATCGCCGTTAGAGGTGAAAGAGGGGTCCATGAGCTGGAGATGGATCTGGTCTACCGACAGAATGATGAAGCGCTTGTTGGTGCCGCCCTGATCTAAGTAGTCTTCACCCAGTATCTGGGCCACCTCTGGGGAGTAGCCGCTTGCATCAATGTGTAGTTCGGTAAGATTTACCGTTTTCCCGCACAGCGCTTCCAGCGCCCGATTGTAACGTGCAACCATCGTTGGCTGAGAGACATGTAAGAGATGTGTGGAAAACAGGTGTCGATTGATCATTTCTAGCATGGTTAGGGCCTATAAAACTTGAGTTGAATTAATATATGGTTTATTATTTGAAAAGTCAAGTTATACAACCATAAGGATCTTGTCGCATTTGGCAAGAAAGAGCAATGAAGAAGACGTTAATCAACATACTTATAGGCCCAGCGATAGCACTCTACTCCGCAGGTGCTGTGGCTGAACAATTTAATGAATTTAGCTCGATGAAAGTGATAAATAGTGCACAGTTTGATAGTGCTAAATCACAATATGTTGACGAAATTCAGACTCTGCCTATGGAATTGGTTGATGGCCTGATTGCGGGTGATCTCGTTAATGATAAGGCAGAAGACATGCCTCTTCTTTATCTGGCCAAAACAAAGACGACCTATGCACCCGATTATTTCTGGGGTGAGGTAAAGAAGTTAGATCGCGTGCTGAATCAAGCCCAGTCAAAGGATGAGAAAAATCGAGAGAGGGTTCGATACACCTTCTCTGACCCAAAAATGGCGTATTACGTATACGGAGCAACCGTTGCTTCAGTTAAGGACGGCCGTCCCAACATTCAGTTTGATGGCAACATGTACATCTTCAATAAGGGTAATGTGTTCCGTGTCCGCTATATGCGGGCAATGTCGGAGACCACGGTGGATAAGTTTCTTGAGACCATGTCCAGTGTGGCCGGGTATGAGATTAAGGCACCTTTCATGAAGGATGCATTCCTCTATTGATATGATTCAACGTTTTAGAAAACCGCCATCATCAGAGGCGGTTTTTTTATGCGTAAGTGTAGGGGTAATCTTTTTAGACAAATAAAAAGGCCACTCATTAAAAGTGGCCTTTACTATCTCATCAGCGAGGATCTGATTATGCAGTAGTGATTTTCAGTTCGTTGTTTAGACGATTGCGAGCCTGCTCCTGCAGTTTGGCGTTTCGTACCATCTCTGCAATTGCAGCCTCATCTGATTTATTCGCGTAACGGAACTCACTGTCAGCATAGCGGTTGATCTCCTGAATAATCATTTCAGGTGTCATTGGTTTACGCAGGTCCGCCAACATCTGCATCTTTTGCTCCCAAGGTGCGTGAACAAAAGTTTCTGGATTATCAAGGAACCACTCATCTGGCATCTTAAAGTCCATGCAGCGCATTTCAACCGCAGTTTTGATGTTGTTGATCGCACGGCCTGTAAAGCGCTCATCAGCCAGCTGAATGTTCTTCAGATAGCGACCCACTTTAGCCTGCGTATCAAAGACACCCCCTACTTCGGCCAACGTGTTTTCGTACACTTTCAGTAGTTGGTCTTCATGCGGTTTGTCATGCGCCTCGTAGGCACGTGAGATAATGTCCTGAACTTGCTGGGTGGCAAACAGATCATGATCTCCAATTGGCATATCTGATTTACGGCCAATCAGCAGGTGGAAGATGTCAATGTAATCCTCTAATGTCTGAGGTCCATCGATCAGGTAGCGGGCTCCCGCTCGCTGACGAAGGGCATCATCGACGTTTTCTGGGTAGTTAGAGAACATTCCAAACGTACAGTTTCCACGAATCACAGTACCCGTGCCTGCAAATGCTTCCATGAGTTTCGCGGTCACTTCCTGAGCGCCAACCGAGCTGTTCTTGTCGCCACGCTTACCAGCAATCTGGTCGATATCATCGATGGTGCCAAATCCGATAACACCTTCGTTCGAAACTGTGCGGATAAAATCGCCCGTTTTAGCAGCAGATTTACCCTGATAGCTGTCGATCGTCTCAGAATCCAGATTCTGATAAACAAATGGGTAACCTGCCCATTCACAGTATTCGTTCAGCAGGCCTGCCATCATCTGGATCAGCGTGGTTTTACCGGTACCCGGATTGCCATCACCCATGAACGTGTAAGCGAATCCGCCTAGCTCTACGAATGGATTCATACGGCGTTTGAAGTCGTATGCTAACAGGATGCGCGCTTGCTGTTGCGCCTGATATTTAGCAACGCTGTTACCGATCACCTCTTCCGGTTTTTTGAATTCCATCACAAGCTTCTGAGCTTTCACACCTGTTGCGCGGTTAAAGCCATCAATATCAAACTCATCCGCCTCTACGCGGTATGTGCAAGCTTCAAATTTATCCAGATGCGTCATGCCTTCGCGACGTACCAAAAGATCATCCATCAGTTTGTGAGCATAAGAGGAAACCGTATTCAGGAGATCGGCATCATCTTTAGCATAGTTCTTGATAGACATATCCAGACCGATCAGGATCTGCTTGCCGAAGTCCACTGGCTGATAGATATCCAAGCGTGAAGGCACATCAGCACGAGCGTCATGAGAGGCGTCACCCAGCTCGGAGCATGCGTGATGCAGGTAGTTTGCAAAAACAAAACCACTGATAATGGACTGGGCTTTAATCAGTTCTTTAAGCTCAGCGCGGTCGTTGTCAGTAGCAGTATGGTTTTTCATTTTATTCTGAAGTTCATCAGCACCAGAATATTGGCTGAACATTCGAGTCACTTCAATGCCAATCGCCAAGCCACGGCGAATAGCGCGAATCACACCGTTCTGAACGGCAGTAGGTAGTGAATCAGTTTCGGTAATATTGGTAATGGTTTCACTCAAATAACCAATTTCAGTACGCCCGCCACCGGTTGAGCCACCCCGGACGTAGGAGCGATTGATGCCATCACCCTCAGTGTTTTCCATGGTTGCAGTAATTTTGCCTAGCAGGCTGTCCGCAGACATATAGCGCTTAGCAATTTTTGATTCATCAACTTCAATTAGGTTTTTATTCTGTTCCATTTTTTATTTTCCTGTATTACATGTAAAGAATTTTGCCGGTGTCAGATACCACATAACTGTTATAGTTATTCAGCGGGTGGTCTGGCTGATCGTTCAAAATCTGGAAAGCACGGTAAGGGATAATCATCGCCTGATAGATTTCAGAGGCCCCTTTATCTGCTGCCTTAGATTTTGTGTCCAAAAGATACGATTCACGCTGCTGGCCTTTAGCGCCGAAAGACCAACTACTTGAGTTTTCAAGGCGCGTGCCTTTGGAGAGCACCACTTCTGTAGCCCACTCCATCATCCAGTCTTCATGGGTATCGCTCAGATTCTGAATGATTTGCTCGATGGCATCCTGATGCTGTGTAATCCCACTAATGGAGAGTGGTCCGATATGGATGCGTTTAAGGTATTTCGGGTGAACAAATGGGAAATCCTGATCAATACTTTCCGCAATTTGGATCATGCGAAGTGATGATAGCGATTGTGCCACCAGATATTCTGCCAGATCCTGATATGACGGATCACCTTCACCGCTGTGCTCAAACATCAGGATGTAGATATTAGGGAAGTTGTTACGATGATCGTACACCGCCCAGTGCGCAAGGAAACGACGGTTCCCATTCTCCTCCCCCTTGGGTAGTTCAAAGAACTCTGCAGGGTTAGTTTTTAGGAAGAACTTATCAATGCCCATGTCGCGCAAGAACTTCAAGTAAAGCTGCTCAGATATCTGAAGTTGAAGGTCTTTATCAACGTGTTTGTATTTAAAGATGCCGTCAACAAGCTGGCCTTTCAGCTCTTCGATATTTGGCTCCGCCTCCATTTCCTCAGCCTTAATGATATCAGTTTCAAGGGTGCGGATGTGATGGCTTACCGGAAAACCTGATTTGGTGATATCAAGTTCAAGGTTTCGGCAAAATGAGTTATCAACGCGTCCGTTCAGAATAAAGCGCATGCGTAGGGCTGTAACAGTATTCTTTAGGCGTTTGACGTGTTGAAAAGTTAGCTTATCTTCCTGAGTAAGTGAGGTGTCATCTTTTGAGGACTTCTCAGAGAGTGTCAGTACGAGGTCGATAATGCGATCCAGCTTTTCTAGGTAGTGACTGGAAAGCAGTGGATCATTCACCTTAATGTCAGGTGCGGAACCAGATGTGGTCATATATATAACACCATAAATTACATCGGAAAAGTTGAGGCCCGTAAGGGCCCCGGCGAAAATAAGCTAAAAGGAATTAGCTCTTTTTAAAATCGCGAGACTGCAGGCGCTCTAGAACGTCGCCGAACTGTTGCTTGTAGTTTTCATCGAAGCGTTTCTGTGCGTCAGAGATCTGCTCTGCCTTAGCGAAACGTGCATCAAAGCTTTCCAGCATATCCATCATGCGGTTATCAGAAGCTGCCCCCATGTTGGCCATCAGCTGTTGGCCTTTATCATCAAAATCATTACCAATGTGGTCCAGATCATGCGCAGCACGCTGCTGTTCAGATACTTTGATGGAGTCAGCTAGTGCAGAGAACTGCTTGATACGCTGAGATGTATCCAGTTCCAGCTTCTGAATCATGGTTTTCTGGTTTGTCAGCTGGCTCTGCAGAGAAGACAGGTAAGTCTCGTTAATCTTCGCATATTTTTCCAGAGACTGAGACTTGGCGGACTGGATAGTCTGCTCGCGCTCAAGTTCTGCCAGTTCATCTGTCAGCTTCTTCAGGTCTTCTTCCAGCTGAGTGCGTTCTGCCTGAGAGTCAGCATCTACACAAGCTGCAATCTTATCTTGCGCTTCCAGAATGGTTGGTTTTAGTGCTTCAATTTTACCTTTCAGTTCTTTCAGAACTTCAGCGGCTTTCTTGTTCTCAATAAGTGTTTCTTCCAGCTTGGCGGAGATGATTTTCTCCTGATCTGTCAGTACCTGCTCTTCATTTTCCATAATGGAAACAATGTTCTGTGACTGCAGTACCAGATCCTGAATAACTTCATCGAAAGAAGCGGAGCGAATACGCTCCATACGCATAGCTGCAGCTTTTTTCTGGTTGAATACTTTTACGACTTTTTCCAAACCTGTGTAGTGGCGGATACCGTCCATATTGGAGAGGCTGGAAATAGTCTCATCCAGATCGGATAGGGCCAGAATCATGTTTTCTTTCTGGGCGTTTGCCAGATTGGTTACATCTTCCAGCTTTGCAGACTGAATCGCAAGAATGTCATCATTCAGCTCGCGAGTATCAACGGACGTGATTGCTTCAGAAGCGCTGTTGACAGCAGACGTAAATTGAGTATGGCTCTGAGTCGCTTGGGACAAATCCATCATGGTTGTTGTGCTCCGGTTTTTATTAATTTGCAAGCTAATATAACGCTTTTTAAAATTAAGTCAATACATTTCTATTATATTAATTCATGGGCCAAAGAGGCCCATTAATAAAAGAGAATTAAGCGGGTGTGGGTTCGCCAATATGGTCCTTGTTGAGGACAAGGTGGGGTGCGCGCCCTCTTACAAAATCGTAAGTATTGAGTAGTAAGCTGGATATGGCGCCAGAAACTGGAGCGTCACAAGTGAGGTCAGCGATCTCACGCGGATTGCTGAAGCCACTTACTCCGGCGGGAAACTTGCCTTTGGCGATAAACTGGAGCTTGCAAAGTAAAGTCGTAAGTTCAGCATTTTGCTCAATTGCAGGGTTGTTTAATACAGCACTGCGGATTGCCATAGCTGTCGCTTTAAGGGTGTCCTCATTAATCCTGTAGTCACTCGTGGGCGAAGTTGGATGGGATGTGTTTTCAACGACTGTAGGGATGGCGTCAAGATAGTTAGGACTGTCTGGAGTCCAGCCTTTAAAGGCGCTGAGTGTATCTTCGAGATCCTCCATTTCACCGCTTACAATCGCATCATAAATGATGTCAGGTGACTGGATCAGTACTGCTCCCAAGAGCTCTTCTACTCTTAAATCTGGATCATCATTACTAGAGAGTCCAACTTCTTCGAGAGCATTGAAGATAAAATCATCATAATCATAATGATGTTCGTCGAACGTCTCTCTTAGTCGATTGATTTGCTTATCTATGTAGTGATGGAAGCCCGCCATATCTTCTTCAGGCACTGTAGTAATGAGATGGTGGTAGCTTTGGTTTGCCTTTTCCCATGTATCGAAGCTAATTTTCCGGCGAATGTCATCAAAGCGCGAGCTTGAAATATCTGGTGTGGATAGCTCAAGCGGGTGCTTGATGTCAGATATGGTGGAGCTGGCGTAGATTTCCTCAAAGGATCGATAAACTTTCCCCTTGTCGACATCTACATAGTGGTACTGAAGTGGCGCGTCTTCCCTATTCTTCATATGTATACCAGCAAGGTCTGTGCGAAGTGCAACCGGAACCAGCAGGGATTGATCTCGTGGATCGGATCGCCCAAATGGGAAGGTAATGAGTGGGTGTTTGGAGGCCTCGGACATCACAACTTCCCAAAGCGGACGTTTGCTAAGTAAGTCGCTCTCAATGAAGTAATTCGTGTCTTCATTGCATGTGAGAAGGTACTCTCCAGCTCGACAAGTACCTGTGTCTAACGTTATTAGCATGGCTTCACGGAGAGATTCCACAGTGAAGTCCGGTGTTTTTAATGGGAAAGCTTTCTTCAGCATAATTAAAACCATCGGTATGTTTAGTTTTAATTATTATAACATGAATTACTGTTGCAAAACCATCTCTTCAAAGCGAGTTCGGCGAGGTATTGTGTATATCTGATGAGGTTCGAAAGGTACACCCATAGCATGTAAGAAAGCAGAGCTATGCCCGGCTTTTTTTGCGTCACTAATTACGCGACGCAGGAAGTCGTCAAATGAAGCGGTGTTAGCCATGTGGTCCATTTGGCGGAACTTTGATGGCAAAGCCTTGCTGCAAAGAATAAAGTGGGAGAATTCACGCTCGCCCGTCTCGGTGCAGACAAAAAGAGGTATGTCTAAGGAGGCGCACTCTTCGGCCAGCTTTTTCAGTATAGGCTCAATGTTATTTGTATTGGGCATAATCTAATATTAAAACGTTAATTAAGCATAATTATATGCTTAAAACCATTCTGCGTAAAGGCCGCGACAATACTTGCGTTTTTAGATAATTTGCATTATACTATAGCTAATGTAGAAATAAGGAATAAATGAATGAGTACTTTAATGCGTGAGCGTTTGGAATCTAAAGGTATTGAATATAAGGTTTATCCTTGCCGTCAGGACCTTTCTGCATGTGTTGGTTTTTCCTCTAAGCGCCTTGTTTCAGCATATTTAAATGTTGGTGGTCGGAAGGTACAGCTAATCTTTCCAGCCTCAAGCATGCTGGATATCAAACGTTGTAGCTCTATCTACGGGGAGTCAGTAAAGCTTATGCCTCGTGAAAGGGTGGAGTCCCAGATTTCTGAAAGGCTGGGAACTTCGGTTCTTCCAGACTTTATTCTCCGCCTAGGTGGTTTTGAAACTGTTGTTGATCAGGCTGTATCTAGCATGTCGCGCATTGATATTCTGCAGGAAGATGGCAGCATGTTGCGTATTAGTGGGGCAGAGTTATGGGACTCCCTTCCAGACGAAAGTCGAGGTGGTGAACTCACTATTCCTGTCGCTAACTATATGGAGAGTGTGTTAGCAAAAGATTCTTTGCTAAAGCACAAAGCTCGGGATCAGGTTGATTCCTGCACTGAGTTTCCTGCTTTCCCTAGTACAGCGATGCAAATCGTTAGGTTGCGAATGGATATCGATGCCGGTGTGACTGAGTTGTCTGATCTGTTGAGAAGCGACGGCCCCCTCTCCGCACAAATTGTTGGGTGGGCTTCATCCAGTTATTATGCGGCAAATGGCGGTGTAGCAGGTATTGAGGATGCGATTAGCCGGGTACTGGGCTTTGATCAAGTAATTAATTTATCCATGCATCTAGCCATCCATAAGCAATTTAACTTTGAAGACAATGAAGTCTTATCTAAGTACTGGCGCGAGTCCATTATGACTGCGATAGTGGCTGAGATGGTGGCAAAAAAAATTGATATGCCAGAAGGGGCTACTGCAGGGTTGTGTTACCTACTTGGCTTGCTGCATAACTTTGGTGATCTACTGGTTGCTGAATGCTTTGAGAATGAGTACCACAGGATTGAGGAGTTGGTGCTTGAGAACCCTCACCTCCCTCGCGGCATAATTCAAGCGGCAATCATGCACACTACACGTGGTCAGGTCGGCAGCTGGTTGTGTCGGAACTGGTCATTGCCTGAGGTGATCTGCCAAGGTATTGCGCTGGTGGATACTCCTGAGCAGGAGGGTTCTGATCCAGCAGCAGTGCACATGTCTAAAGTGGTGAGATTGGCGAAAGCAATTCTCTTTAATCTCGACATGAGCAAAGAGGCGCCAGAGAAAGATGATAAGTTAAATGTCTCTTTAGGGGTTCAGCCTGTTAATATCATGGAGATTAAGGAAGCCATCAGAAAGAAGGCGCCTGAAATTGAAGAGCTCACTAAACTCGCTTAAAAAGAAGGGGCTTATACTCTCGGGTATAAGCCTTTTACATTTATAGGATTGCAAAGGCAGCATGGTCAACTAAGTGAAAGTTCATGCTCCATACCAACTTTCTTACCTAGAAGTGCTTCCCTTGCATCATTCACCAGCAAGTTAATCTTTTGCACTCGTGGAAGGTTTTCGCGCCATCGTTTTACCTCGGCGCTGTCTGGGCCGGTACCTGATGGCAGTGTTACCTGCCCTTTGTCGTGATTAAAGACCACGGATGTCCCAGAAGAGAGCTCGAACCCCATATTTTTGGAAGCATCTAATAATGACTTTATCTCTTTAAACTTTTCACTGTAGTGAACCCCGATTTTAAAGAAATCCGCATCCGTCAATGATGCATCTAGTTCTCGAAGTTCGTAGCTGATCTTAAGTGCTGCATAGTCTGAAAATTCTAGGCCGTAAGTGCCATCAGCAGAAAGGTTAATAGTGAGGGCGTCTACGCCTTCTGGATTATGCTTCTCAATCAATTTTGATACTAATCCGTTCAACTCCAGCAGTGATAAAATTTTATTCAACCGGCGTGATGCGTCTGAAAGTAAAGCGTTGGTCGGCCTCTCACCCGTGCGAGTTAAAATCTCATCGTAAGCCAGCGCTTCGATAAGGGTTGTCCTCCTTAATGCCTGAGCTACCGCTTTATTAGGCTCTTGAGTAAATAGTGCTTTCAACGTTAAAACTCCATGCTATTGTCGGAGGTGTTATCAATCGTAATGTTCTCAAGGAGATATGTCCTTGCCTGCTCTGGTGTGGAGATTTCAGGCAAATAAGGGCTGATCTGCTCAATCGATACAGATATGCCATCGATACTGCTCAGCGTCTCCTTGATGTTTTGAGCATGAGCTGCAGGTAAATCAATGGATAACTCGCAGCCATCCACGCAAACATAAACTTCTGTGTGGTTAGCGTGCTGAATACCATCGGAACTGAGTTTATCTGACAACCACGCATTCATGTGATTAAGTGCTGGTATGTTGGCAGATTGCACTACAACCTTTGAATCCATAACAGGCTCTAGAATACTACGAAGCTTGTCCAAGACCGGCACAATCGGCTCTCCATGGCGCTGCAGGTGAGTGGCGTACTGGCGCTTCAGGTCTTGAGTTGCAATCTCAATCATCTCATCCCAGCATTTCTGGGACAGATGGGAGCTTAAAATAGGTTCTGCGTCGACATATTTCAGTAAGCCCGAGTCTCGCATAACTTCCAAGGATGAAATAACATCCTGCTCGGTTGTTTTATTGAAGTAGACCTCTAGCAGGTCGCCTTTTATGAAAAACATATAAGCATCTTCATTCAAGCCAAGATCTTGAATGCCACTTTCAATTGCGTGAATATTATCATGCGAAGCGGCATCTGCAAGCACGCTTGTCAGCACTCTGTTACAGGCTCCCTCATCCAGTTTTCCTGCCACTTTACTCTGAAGGTGAGTAAATTTCTCAATACTGTCAAGATGACTTAGTGTCCCATCGATCCCATCGGAATCATAACTAGCAATTGTCACAAACAAGTTACCTAGACGCTTCGCTTCTGGAAGCAATCCTGAGCTGGCCAATCCCATAATATAGACCCTAAATTTTTATTGTTTTTTCTATTATAACATGAATTAATGAGCAAGGTAACTGCCATCACGCCGAGGTCATTGAGATTGCGTTTTGGTTTTTTTGTTGTATAGTGTAATTTTACACAGTTCTACATCTGAGATGCAAAATGACGAAATTAGGAACAGCGCCCAGTTCAAGAGAGATTGAAATCTTTGAGGCTTGCAGTGAGATACATGCGCAAGGATTGTCGGTCAGCGCCATTTCGGTACGAAATAAGATTGGTGGCGGGTCTTTCTCCACTATCTCTCCTGTGGTTAAGGCATGGAAAGAGAAGCAGAAGGATATAGAGCTAGCTAATACCGCGGTTCCAGATGAGGTTATGAATGAACTCCTTCCTGAGCTCCAAGGCTTACTTCACCGTGTGTGGCATGTAAGCTCAACCAAGCATAATGCATTAATGCAGTCGCTTATCGGGCAGCAGGAATCAAAACTTAAAACGGTGGAGGCTGATTCACAATCACTGGAAGATGAGGTGGTTCGTCAGGAAAAGCTCATCGACAATCTAACTAAGCAGCTAGATGAAAAAGCTCTCCAGCATAAAGAACTAGAAGAGAAGGTTTCAGTGCTGCAGGAGGCACAAAATGAGTTGGTGATCGCCAAATTCAAGTTACAGGATCAGGGAGAAAAGATGGCGCTTGTGCAATCACAATTGGATGAAGCAAGGCACTCGCAGGAAGATGCTCTACGCAAGCTCCATATCGCCGAAGGGAAGCTTGAGGCATTAGAGGAACAACATTGAATACTGAGGGGTAATTTAGTATTATGAAAAATAAAAATGCTAATTTACCTACTCGGAAAAAAAGAACTCTTCTCTCTTGGTTATATCAGTGCTGCGCTACCAGAAGGTATCACAGTATTGTACGCCAATAATCCCTCATTTATCTTGGGCTCAAAAGCTGCAAAGATCTCGGCTTTATCCTCGCCTGCTGAAATCCTGCTGCCAAAAATAGAGAGTGCGCTAAGGCAGCTCGAAAAACATCGCTCTGGGCTTCCCTTTTACCTCCCTCAGCAATCGGAAGTATCGATGAAACTGAGCCAAATGTTGCGGGAGTCAGCGCGTGCTTAATGACCACGAGGTGTTATTTTTAATGTTGATAGGTCGTGGTGGTGTTTCGCCCTTAATCAAACACTATAGAAACAATAGCCATAACATAGGCATTTGTCCGTATAGGGCTATCGCTACGCAAAGTGAAGGACCTTCCCTTTTACTTAGGCGAAGAATGGTAGAGGAATTGGTTAAGCTTGATGCGCCCTATATAAATGGATTGCACAACCGGCTTAGCATTCATGTTTTGATGGTTTTAACTCCGCTGCTTAAAAGGCTATTTAATAATTGCCACGATAATAGCCAGTTCACTGCTTGGTTGAAGCAAAGTATAAAAAATAGGGATGAAGACTGTCTTAGAGAGTTGCTGGCGATAGAGGATATCAATAGCTTATCAGCGAAAAGTACGGTGGCGCTTTTAGACCTATCAGCTATCAAGGTGATTGATGCTTGTCATGAAAAACAAAGCTCATCAATAAAAGTCTATCGAACTGCCGTGCTCTCTGCAGGTATAGAGCCGCAGATAGTTAAGCAGCATATTGATTCTATTGAGGCGTTGATAAGAGAAGAGGGTTGGACAGAAGAGTCGGCATTTAATGCCGGTATTGAGCAGCTAACGGCTATTCTAAGTGAAGCAAAACAAGCGGTAAAATAAAAACGTTATAAATATTGCAAAGAGGATTAATCATTGTATAATGCCTCTCAAGATTGACCTAGTGGCATTACCACTTGTAACTTAAGTATGAATAGAAAATGTTTTTTGATCTAAATAATAATTTAGAGGCCCGCGGCCGCTTTAGCCTCAATGATGTTAAAGGCAGTGTATTTAGCGCGCCTGAAATTCCTAACAAAAAGGCGCAGTTGAGCGTTAAGCCAAGTTGCACGCCCCCTTCCCTTCATCGCCATACGGTTAAGTTGAGTAAATTAGCATTATAGGGTTTCTGTGATATAATCCCCGCTCCTTCAAAAGAGCATAGTAGATGAGTCACAATGCACGCAGCGCCAAGCTTTACTGCCTACAAGATTAAAACAACTGTTCTCATTGCTTTATCTTTCCTCCTGTCTGGAGGATTAACATGGTGGTACTCGAATGTTCAAAATGACGAACTGTTGTTTAGCTACCAGATCACAAAGCTTGAGGACAAGATTGATGTCATCAAACACTTCTCGGAAAGAAGTATAAAGGATCAGGCTCAGCTAATCTCTAGGCACTATGACGGCATAAGCAGTTCTGGTATTGATGCAGCAGAAATAGAGGCATATCAGGCGCTTGCCAAGGCTTTGAAGGTGCCTTACATTGACCTGATAGTGCCAAATCACTACTATCGGTACTCGCAAGAGTACGTGGATAGTCCTGACTTCACGGTGCACTCAGAGCCAGCCAAGGCCTACCGAAAACTGTCCTCGTTTTTCCGATACAATGAAAAGGGCTATACTCTCGCCAAAAACCCCAAAACGAGTGAGTTCGCTTTTGCCTATCAGGTCAAAGATGAAGGGAGGAAAGCAGATGCCTTCTTATTAATACCCGCAGATGAGAGTTTGTATTTCCCGAAGGAGATTTTTGAAAACTCTACCGTTGGTGCATATTTGTTGGGAAATGAAGTAAGTATTACACATAAAACGCGATCTTCTTTATCAATATCAAGCTTCACGCATTTCACCCTGTCAACTTCAACCCGTACTCCAATCCGCGACATAACAAAATTAATCGCTGCAGCTAAGGGGGAATTGGTAAAAGAAAAGAGCTTTAAATTTGTTGCACACAGTGGTCTTGATAAGTATGCAGGATTAATCACTACCCTTAATGGCACTAAGACATTGATTATGTTAATCGAGCCCATGGCTGTACTCCCTGTCGCGCATACACAAGGTGAGGCGGCTTATTATGCTCTGGCTTATTTTGCATTAGGGTTATTTATTGTGGCACTTTCGGCAATGATTGGGCGCGTACATTTAACTAAGCTATTCGGAAAGGTCACTAAGAAAGTTGAAGAGTCAGTAGCCGAGGGGGCGTGTATCAGTGTAAATTACCCGCATGTCGATGAAGTCGGTGAAATGCTTTATGTTATTGAAAGCAGCCTCAATGGATTAATCAAGAAAGGTATAGCTAACAATAAAGTATTAAAGGAAGCTAGAGCTGAGTATGACAGTGCTCTAAGTCTGCGGAAAGTGGTTTTTGATCTAGCCTCTGCGCCTATGATAGTGCTTACGCAGGATTATGTAATATCTGAGGCGAATCGGAAAGCTGTCTCGTTCCTTGGAAAGGATAAGATAGATTTAATTGGGCAGTCACCAAGCATATTCTTCTTGAACTATGATGAATTCCTAGAGGTAACTGCTGCCATGTTGGGTGGGCGTGAAGGAAGCCGCTGGAAAGAAGTCATTCATATTAAAAAAATTGATGGAAGCCCTGTGTGGGTGCAGATCGAAGAGCGTCCATATTATGAGGCTGATAAGGTTGTTGGGTATGTCTGGGAGTTTAGGGATATGACAGAAACGCGCGCCTTGCGGCAGTCCATATATTTACAAAACCAGATTTCGCAGACAGGCGTGTATATCAAAGTGACTGAGTTTCTAACGTCGCTTGATCGTGAAATTAGTCGATCAGTACGTGTTAAAGCTGTGGTTACGGTACTCTCGATTGATTTTAAAGGAAAGGCAAATGTAGAACTATATCAATTGGCAGAGGTCGCTAAAAACTCACTCCGCTCTAGTGATTTCTGTGGCTACTTTAATGGTGATTCAATCGTTATAGCACTGAGCGAAACGGAAGAAGAGTCTTTTAATAATTTGACCCATCGAATGACTGCAGCCTTCCGAGAGGCTGGACTGTATTCATCAGTCACGGTTTTTTATAAGTTCGCTACAACTAAGTCAAAAGTAACATCCGAGGTGCTCTACCAGCATTGCCTAGAGGGAGAACAGAGTAGCAAAATTGGCATAACAAAAATCTCAGTGTAAGGTGCTCGAAAGCGCCTTATGACTTGCATGCCTTCTCTTTATTTATTACTATAACAGTAATTAATAAAAAGAGAAGATCATGAGATATATTGATGCCTTGCTAGAGGATTATGGGATCACTATCTCCCTTGAGGCAAGAACTTCACACTGGGGTGCCTTGGGTGAACTTTATTTTATGGGAGGTGAGCCAGTATTTTGGATCAATCCCATTGAGCCTGATGACAAGAAGCTTTGGGCTAAGGCTGTTTTGCTGGGTCATTTTGTTGAGCATTGTGAGAGTGGCCTGATTCAGGATAGTAGTTATTCGCTTGTAGGGGTCCCTATTAATTCCGACACTGAAGAGTACCGCCGTTTGGAAGAGGCTCAGCGCTACGCAAATAGCATCCTAAAAGAAGCTGCCATTAAAGAATATTCAAAATAACAAAGGAAAGAAACTTA